>NZ_VDCH01000029.1 GCF_006265165.1 Chlorobaculum thiosulfatiphilum | reverse complement strand
AGTTGGATCGACAAGTTCCCGCTCGTTCCCGAAACCGGATTCGTTTTACCGCCACTGCTTGCTCGCGACGATCTCGGAGATCGATCTTCGCGCGCCATCGATTTCGCACTCAGTTGGATCGACAAGTTCCCGCTCGTTCCCGAAACCGGATTCGTTTTACCGCCACTGCTTGCTTGCGACGATCTCGGCACTCACTCTTCACGCGCCATCGATTTCGCCATCAACTGGATCAACAAGTTCCCAGACAGCTCAGATGCTGAGTTTGTGCTTAAGCGATTATTCACGCACCCATCACTGCAAACAACTCAGCGTTCACTATGTGTTAAAATTGCAGTGCCGCATTTAAAAAAATTGGGAGCTGACCCTGAAGCTTCTCATCTGCTGAAAAGCTGCCTGCGGGATCGAGGACTCGATCCAGAATCATCAAAGTTGTTAATCCGATTTGGATTGGATTGGATCAAAGCCAATTCACAGGACAAAAGCGCTGATTATATTTTCAACAGCTTGCTGCAACGCCGTGATCTGTCAAATGAAGAATGGAAAATAACTGCTGATATCGCCTTGAAATGGCTGCAACAACATAACGCAAATGATAATCGCGACCTGAGTCTGGCAGCGCTGCTCAATCGTCAGAAGCTCTTGAGCAAACAGAACTTGGAATGGGTAAAAAACGAGGCTGAGCAATGGTTGCAAAATCTCCCGAAAAACGCGCATGAGCCAATCAAGCTTATGAAAGCGCTCGGTAAATTCAATGAGCAAGACCAAACGCGCATCGACCCACAAATCGCACATAAGCTAACAGCGGCAGCTCTTGGTCAAATTGAGAGACCAACTCAAAAGGAACTGGAAAAGATTATTGACTCCGTAACGACCCTGCTTGAAACGTCACGACCGGCTCCAGCAGGATTTCTACTACCCGGCCTACTGGCTATTGTTCATCAACTGAAACAACAACATCTATGGAGCAAGGTTATCGATCTAACGAAAAAGATTAAAAAACACCCGAACTTTTTACCTCGAAACAAAAAAGGGCTTTCATGTGCCATTTGGTTACTCGTCGATCAAAACGCATGGCCTGAAGAACTTGCTAAACCAGTGCTTGAAGAACTTGGGATTGATCGTCCGTCTCCAATCAATCGGCCAGAACGACCTGCGACCTGATTGTCGATCACAGACGTTCTGACCAACTGTTAAAACCTACTTCTGAACTGTTCCCTCACGCCCCCAAAATCACCGCGCAAATCTGCTCGATCTCCTCTGCCTTCAGGTACGGATTCATCGCCATGGCGCAATCCCTATTTCGCGTTCGAGTCGAGCGTTATCGTTTTTCCGCTGACCATGAAACGCCCGCGTCCCCGGTGGTGGATCGTCTCCGGATTTTTCACCGCCGGATCGATCCACGCCCTGAGCACTTCCAGCACGAAGAGGCCGTAGCGATCGACCATGCTGTCGTCCACGACCCGGCACTCAAGATTGGCGAAGCACTCCGCGACGAGCGGCGCGCAGACCTCAGCCGCCGCAACCGGCGTGAGGCCGAACGTCGCGAACTTGTCGATCTCCGCGCCCGAACAGTTGCCGCAACCCACCACCTTGTCGGCCAGCTCGACTGTCGGAATCGCGATGACGCACTCGCCGCTCGCCTGGAGCAATCCATAGCTGTAGTTGCGGTCGCTGATGATGCAGCCCACCAGCGGCGGCTCGAACTCCATCATCATATGCCACGACTGCGCCATTACGTTTGGCCGCTCTTTTCCGGCGGTCGTCAGCAAAATCACCGGCCCCGGCTCGAGCAAGCCGTACACCTCCGAAAGGGGAAAAGCGACTCTCGACATGGCGTCTCCTTGTGTTAAACTCCGTTGTTTTCCGTCAAATCCTGCATTCCAGTCATAACCCCGGCGCACGGCGATTCATTCAGCATCGCGCGCGCGCCTGCCCGCCGCTCGTATCGCCACGGCAACTTTTTGTTCCGCATCGCGATTGCTGATCGAAGCAGTACTGTCGTTATACCACGGAATGTTTCGATGTGAACGTTTGACTGATGGAGGATACGATGAAACGAAAAGCGCTGTTGACCTCATGCATGATTGCGCCTTTGATGCTGGCGGGCCTTGAAGGGCAGGCCAGGGATCGGGCGTCGATCCGCAATGGCCGGTATCTTGTCATGATCGCGGGATGCAATGATTGCCATACCAAGGGATATGCCTTTTCCGATGGCCGCATTCCGGAGTCGCAATGGCTCAAGGGTGATGATCTTGGCTGGAACGGCCCGTGGGGCACGACCTGGCCGGTCAATCTTCGGCTGCTGGCCAGCTCGATGAGCGAGAGGGCGTGGATGCGAACCAAATATGTCAAAGCCCGTCCGCCGATGCCGTGGTACGCCCTGCGCGACATGAGCGATCGGGATTTCCGTGACATTTACCGCTATCTCCGCCATCTCGGCCCCGCCGGGCGGCCCGCGCCGGAGTTTTTGCCTCCAGACAAAATTCCGCCGGAACCCTTTGTTCGCTATCCCCGGTAAGGTCGCGCGGCGCACTGCCGGGAGTTACCGCGTCAGGCCGGTTTTTTAAGCCGACCTGACAGCGGGTTCGTGCTGCCCGCCGATGAATTCATCTGCCCTCCTGTCAATTTTTTTCTCCCATAAACCGGATCGGATGCCTTGATTTTCAGGCCGAACCCTCTTTGCGGCACCTGTGAGAGGGGGCAATATCTCAACCAAAAGCAGAACCCAGGCCATGTCAAAATCCGGAAGAACTTTCGTGTCGCTGATTGCCGTTTCGGCGTTTCTTTGCCTCGCCGCACCCCGTCATGCCGAGGATAATTTCAAAGGTGGAGGAGAATGCCGCCGCGGGCAAATTCGATCAGGGAAAGCAGGGCGACGCCCTGGGCGGTCTTGAACGCACTGCCGGAAAAACGATCAACGATGTCAACGTACCGTCAGCGTCGGCTCCGCAGCCGGTCAGAACCTCGACCGGCACCGCAGGCGGGTACGATGTCGGCGCCTCCTCTAAAACCTCCAGCGGCAATTGAGCGCCATCTTCGTTCCGGGCCATCCTTGAGGTGATGGTTCGAAACCTGTTGTACTGGCCGTTGTTCCTCACTGTGTTTTCACCCTTTCATCCTGTCACGCCGGGTAATTGACAAAACTTGCCCGCTCTCAGCTATGAACGAAGCGAATCAGTGATTCATGCGGGAGCGGATTTCTTATCTTTGATGGAATCGTTTTTCAGGTTTGAAAAGGATGGAAGCAACAGCCGGAGAATCTGGTTCCGGGTGAAATGAAGTTTCAGTTTTTTTTCGTTGCACTTTCCTCAACCATCAGTTCACAGGAGGATTTTTTATGAAACGGAGCATTCTTGCCGTGCTGCTCGCCTTCTTTTTTACCCTGCTGGCCGTTCAGGTCGATGCGGCGGGGCTGAAAAAGGCGCTCATCATCTATCACAATGATTGGGCAACGACGCCGTCGGCGCTGAAAACCGAGCTTCAGAGCCGCGGATACACGGTATCCATGACCGACAGCGGCTCGCAGGGGCTGAACGCGCTGAGTACCTTTTCCAATCTCCTCGCCTCCGGAGACCAGCTTGTCGTCTATCTGGCGGGCCACGGTTCCAATCCGCGCTGGAGCCGCAGTGACACCTCCAAAGCCACCGCCGCCTCGCATTTCATCGAGTTCAACACCGGAACGCTCTCCGTCAGTCAGCTCGCGCCGCTGTTCGAAAAGATCGCGGGCAACGGGGCGAGCCTCACGGTGATCGACGGCAGTTGCAATGGCGGCGAATCGGTGCTCTACGGCATGGGCAAGAGCTATTGCGTCATGGCCACAACGGGCGTCTATTCTCCCAGTCTGACCGGCTTTCCCGTGCCTTCGGACGCCATCGGCAAGGATTCTACTCCGGCAGCGTTCGGCATGTGGTGGGCCTCGCACAAAAGCGCAAGCTGGCTGAACGGGCAGATCGTGCTCGCCCTTCCGGAGCGCATCAACCAGCGCCTCTTCCGGAATGACAATACCGACATCACCAACCTGTCGCTTTTCCTGCGGCCCTCGATCGGCATTCTCACCAGCCTCGACCTTGGCGGCTGGAACCTGCACTACCAGTACTGCTACCTTTATCGCCTGATCTACCTCGATGATTACGCCGCGCTCGACGCCGCCGAAAAGGCAAAATTCACCAACAGCGTCGATACCTACCTTTCGGCGATGCACGGTTACTCCGATCCTGCCGAGCCTTTCTTCACGCGGCTCGACAGCTACCTGAACAACGCGATGCTGCTCAACTCCGCCGCCGCGATCTATGCGGCAAATTCCAGCAATGCGTGGAAGACTCTGGCCAACGATCCGAACTGGAACGTCAGCGGCGAACCAGGCAAGTACGCCGCGCAGATGAAGGGCGTGACGCCGGATGCCTATGTCGGCGCATCGGGCTTCATGAAGATGGCCGGCGAGATCGACTTCCTCATGACCGTCCTCAAGACCGGCTATGCCGAGCAGGAGGATTTGCTCCGCCAGATCGACGCCGCGGCCAAGGATTTGTACGGCCCGGCCAAGGTTGCCAGCATCGTCAAACTGACGCCGGTCAAGAAAGCGTGGCCGCCGGAATCCCCGGAGCAGCTCAAGAGGTTCAACAGCTTCGAGCGCTCCCTGATCAACAGGTTCGAGCTTATCGACAGGAATCTGAAGATCGACCGGCGCACCCTCCTGATGAGGCCGACCGCCACGCGGCCTGCCGTCCAGCCATCAGTCGCGCCGTCGCGCCGCCCGGTGATGCGCTTCACGCCGGCTCGCAACCTCAGTCAAGCCGTTCGGCCCGCCGTTGCCGCTGGAGGCAAGTCCGACGCGAAACAGACGATTGAGCTGAACATCCAGAAATACGAGCCGGGCTTCAGGACGGTTGTGCCGCTCGACAAGGTCGGCATTTCGCATGGCCTCATCGACGCCATGAAGAAGCAGAAGCTCGAAGCGCTGATCGGCAAGTTCAAGGCCATCTCGCCAACGCTCTATTACGCTGAAGGGCGCATCAGCTTCCTGCTCTCAATCGTGGAAGATTCGATCAGCAAGGCGCAGGGAAGCAGCGAATGCGCCTGCGAACAGAAAGCCTTCTGAGCGGCGGAAATCCGCCATCGGAACCACAAGCCCGAATACCGGAAGCCCGGCTCATTCGGGCTTGTGGTTTTTTGCCGCTTACGCCACTTCACGTCAAACGCCCGGCGCTGACCGAACTTTTTTCACTGCGGGCCGGTATCTGAAAGAGCTGGCGCCACGCCGCGCGAATCATCCTTTTTCAACGTTATCCTCCGCAAAAACCATGCACGCAACCGTCTCTTTCGACAGGAATCTGCCGCTTGTCGGACTCAACGCAAAGGGGCAGCACACTTTTTTCGACGTCACGCTCGATCCGTCCAGCCCCGCGCTGTACGCCTCGCCGATCGATATTCTGCTTCAGTCGTTGGCGGCCTGTTCGATGCTGGACATCATCTCGATTCTCGGAAAGATGAAAAAAGAGGTGGTCAAGCTCGACGCCGCGCTCGATGCCGAACGCGCCGAAACGCACCCGAAGGTTTTTACGTCAATTCACGTCAGCTTCAAGCTGTGCAGTCCCGATTGCACCAAGGCGGAACTCGACAAAGCCGCCGGGCTGTCGATGGATAAATATTGCAGCGTGACCGCCATGCTGAAAGCATCGGGATGCAGGGTGACGTGGGATTCAGAGGTCGTGGGCGAGTGATTGTGCTGAAATTGGTCTGTTTTGAAATCGCTACCCACGAGATCATTCGGAAAAGTGTATATCCTGTAAGATTTTATATGTTTGCGGCGCGATGTTTATAAGTCTTGAACGGTCTTGACTGATGCGCGTTTTATAGAGTATTTATGTTTGGTGCGGGCTGAAATTTTATTAAATTTAAAGTAAATTATTTTGCGTTGTATAGAGTGTTCCATTTGTTGTTGTGAGGCCATGTATGTCAACAAAAAAAGGAGAATAGTCATGAACACAAAGTCAAATCTTTTTTTTGCCCCGTTATTGATTCTGATGATTATTGCATTTAGCTCTGTATCGGAGGCTAAAAAAATGGTGAATCGATCAGATGTACATGTCATAGAAACGGAACAGCCGAATTTAAAAATCAATGTTCAATGGGGATCGTCGAATGTTGGGTCAACCCAATATGGCGAGAAGCTTACGGCTTACATTTCAGTTACCAATACAAGTAATGTGGACTGCTATCCTCCAACGGGAGCTTCATTTGTTGTTGGCGCCTATTATAAAACGCTTGGTTTGAAAAAGGCGATAAGTGTTGGTACGTTTCCAGCAGTAATAAAAGCTGGGGAGACAAGGAGTTTTATTCAGCAATCATTGGATGATGCTCACCAGGCAGTGATCTATAATGGTTATGTTGACTTTTATGTTTCATCTCAAGCCCCCGGTCAACCTGATTTATCTGCCGCAGTGCGTCCGGCGTGTAAAGGTGAATTAAACCTGAAAGACAACAATGCGCACTCGGTAAAAAAGGTAATTACGAATCCATAACCGAAACACGTAGCAAGCATTGCTATGCCTTTTTGTGTCGCTATTTGAAGCGGTGAACCATAGTTGTATATTTATTATGTTTTACATCTCTGTCATGCAAACACCTCACCAAGATCGAAACACACTATTTTAATCTTGGTGAGGTGTTTGATGGTTCTTGTTGCTACGGTGTATTTTGTTTGCTTATAAAAAGTTGCGTATCTGGCTGTCATTTCCCGTTTTCTCTGCCTATTTCAAATGGTCTTCGATTCGATCTGTAGTAAGTACGTAACGTTTGATGCTCTGAGCGATTCGATATTTGCTCATGGTCTGTTGCTGAAACTGCCTGTCTTTTCAGCAAAACGATGAGAAGGAAGTCTGAGGGATTCGGAAAATTTATATTCCTTATCTTCTGCCTTCCCACCAGAATCACGAGTTTCCTCAAGCAACCCTGAGCCTGCCCGCAAGTCTTCGGACGAGGCGTATGAACGCATCCCCAGCATCATCCCGCATCCCTTCTCAATGCCCCTTGTCACGGCTTATGCTTTTTCTTGTTGTCGAGCAGAAGAGGCTGGTAGCGTTCGAAGTTTTCGAGGATCGTGCTCAGTCCTTTGCTGACTGTGGTTTGCGGGTCGTTGCAGATCGTTACGGCGAGTCCGGTTGCGGACTGGATTCTTTTGTCGATGCCGCTCAACAGCGCGCCGCCGCCCGCCAGCCAGATGCCGCGTTCGAGAATATCGACGGCCATGTCCGGCTTGTCGGCAAGCACCTCGATGCTTTTCCTGATGGCCGAAACGATCTCCTGCAACGGGGCCGTGATGACCTCGCTGAGGGCGGCGGTGCTGATCTCCTGCGTTTCGGGAAAGCCTGACCGGAGGTTGAACCCTTTGACCGTCAGCCGACCGTCCTGATCGCGCCGGTCTGTGGCGGCGATATGCAGCTTGATCTGTTCAGCGGCATAATCGCTGATCGCCAGGTTGTGTTGTTCTCTCAGGTACCGGATGATTTCGTTGTCGAGATGGTTGCCCGAAACGTCGAGCGATTCACCTGAGACAATGCCGCCCAGCGATATGACGGCGATTTGCGTGGTGTCGGCTCCGAGATTGACGACAAGGTTTGTGACCGGCTCGAGCGGGTCGATGCCTGCGCCTATTGCCGCGGCTATCGGTTCAAACACCAGGTAAGCCTCTTTTACGCCAAGGTGCTCAGTCGCCATGTCGAAGAACGCGCGTTTTTCCACTTCGGTTATGCCGTAAGGAATGCTGATCACCAGCCGGTGAATGCCAAAGAGAATTCTGGGTTTTGCGGAGTGCAGCAGCTCCCGGAACAGCCGCTGCGCGGTATCGTAATCTGCGATGATACCTTTGGTTACCGGCTGGATGGAGTGGATGCCCGGATGCATTTTCCGGTGCATGTTGAGCGCTTCGTGCCCGGTGGCCAGCCACTTGCCCGAATCGCTCGCAACCGCGACAATCGTGGGTTCATCGACCACAATGCCTTTATCGCGTATGCACATCACCGTGTTTGCCGATCCGGGGTCAAGACCGAGGTCGATGAAGGTTTCCATGTTCAATACGTTACCAAAAATCATAGTTCGGGCCTGTTAACGGTTGCAGAAGCGCTGTTCGTCGATCTTGATGTAGAGTTATCGTACAGATGTGGTGGCTGATTCGGAATGCCAATATATAGTATTTTAGTTGTATTCCGACATCAGGCGTTCCAGACGACCCGGAGCGGCTCTCTTCGAGATTTTTCGGGATCGTCGGTAGTACAACAATCGGGATGCACAATCGGTTTATTGGCTCTGCACGAAGCGAGCGCTTGGCGGGAGTGGACGAAGTGGACGTTAGGGTGAGGTGTGCTTGCTCATTGCTTTTCGCTTAAAGCATGATCTCGCCTCGCCACGACCCGGCGCGTCAGCAAAATAACAACCATCACCGCAGCAACGAACAGCGCGGCGGCGGCGATGGTGAGCCAGTTGCCTCCGGCGACCAGCGCGACGGGGTTCCACGAAGCTTCGGCAACGATGCGCCCTTCGGGGCGGGCGTAGCGTTCGGGCACGGTTGCGATGCCATCCTTCTCCGGGAACGACGAGAGGTATTCGGCCAGCGCGACCCATTCGCGCAGCGGCTCGCCGTTTCGCGTCACCGTGAGCCTCGGTTCGTCTTTGGCGTTCACCGGATTGCCCGTTTCGTCTCGCGGCGTGATCTTCAGAATGCCGTGCGATTTCTTGCCGACGAGGTCGATGAGGCTGGCGAGATAGGCGTTGATCGCCACGCTGTAGAGGCGCTCGCGCTCGACCGGGCGGAAGCGCTTGTCGGCTCCTTCGACTTCGACTGAGGTGACGCGGTCGAAGATCATGCGGCGGGGGTTGTGGCGGAACCTGATTCCGGAGACGCTCAGCAGGGCGTCCTTTTTCGACGGGGCGATGCTGGTGTGCACTTCGAGCAGGTTTTTCAGGTCGCGGCCCGTGAGATAGAGGACGATGATCGTGTTGCCGCAATAGCCGTACTGCACCGGGCCGAGCGAGGCGGTCTGGAAAACGTCCGATACGCGGATGTCGCCCCGGTAGAGCGAGGCGCGGATGCAGCCGAGCACATCCACCGCAACGTCGATATGGCGTCGGCCTCCCTCCGCCCGCTCGACGGCGAAGCGATAAGCGTCGGTGACGAGGTTGCCGCGGCCGGTTTCGCCGGGGTTGGCGTAGGCCTCGTCGATGCTCTGGCCATCGAAGGGCTGGCGGGCGAGCACTTGGTCGAAGCGGTAGCCGAAGTGCGCGAGGTAGCGCTCCTCGACGATGCTCCGGAAGCCGTCGATCATCCGCGCGATCTCCGGCTCTTCCGGCGTGCTCGCGTCGATCTTTCGCAGCCGGTAGCCCGCCACCTGCACGTCGCGCCCCTTTTCGACCATCAGGTCGAGCACACCGAGCCACGCGCCGTACGATCCGGCGGAGACGATCGCCGTTCTGCCGACCATGATCGGCGAGTGCAGAACGGTGTGGGTGTGGCCGCTGACGATGAGGTCGATGCCGGGGGCGAGGGCGGCGAGCTTTTCATCTTCGGAGTGGCGCGGCTCCGGGTTGGTGCCGCTGTGCGACAGGCAGACGATGAGGTCAACCTTCTCGCGTTCCTTGAGCATCTTCACGGTTTTTCTGGCGGCTTCGACTTGGTCAGTAAAGGTGACCGGCCTGGCGAAACTCGCGTCTTCGGCGGCGTCCCTGCCGAGTACGCTGAAGATGCCGATGCGCACTCCGGCGCGCTCGACGACCGTGTAGCCGCGCACCGGGTAGTCGCGGAAGGCTCGTTCAAGCGCGTCGTCGGCGGGGTCGCTCTCACTGAAATGCAGGTTCGAGATGAGCAGTCGCGGTAGCGTGGCGGCTTTGGCGCGGGCGGCGCGGAGCATTGCGGCAGCGCCGGAGGGGCGGAAGTCGAAATCGTGGTTGCCGAAGGTTGCGGCGTCGTAGCCCATCGCGCCCATCAGGCGCAGCTCGAACGCCTCTTCCTGCAAGAGGGTGTGGTAGAGTGTGCCTTGGGTGAAGTCGCCCGCATCGACGACCAGCGCTTCGCCGCCCGACCGCGAGCGCTCCTCGTCGATCGCTCCGGCCAGCCGTGCGTAGCCGCCGACCTCACGAACACTTCCATCGCTCGCCATCTCGCGATGCGGCGAGAGATAGGAGTGCAGGTCGCTGGTGAAGAGCACGGTCAGCCTCGCCGGTTCCGCCAACGCCGTCGCCGGAACGAGGTGCAGCCCGGCGAAGAGCGAGGCGAGCGCCAGCAGCAGCACGAACCGGCGCGGCAGCGTTCGGAGTCGCGGCGTTGCTTGCCGAATGCCGGAGTCTGCATGAAAGATGATGGTGAAGCTGTCGCGGTCGATCATGCGTGGAAACTGGTGATGTTTGCGAGGGTGGTTGTTTGAACGGCAAACCCCCGGCTTCAATGTGGGGAGGCCGGGGGTTTGGATCGGGCAATGCCTGAGCGGTTTACTTTCTCAGGTAATTAAAGCTCGGGTTTGGACGGCCCACAAAGCAGGAGCGGGTGAAGCCATATTTCCTGATGATGGTAAATGCCGTTCTCGCTTCGCTCTCCTTGTCGCCGAAATCGAAAATCCAGTGGCTGCCATCGACGATCTTCCAGCGTCCGCCAATGTTTTTGACCTCGATGGTGTTGGGGTTGAAGCTCACGCAATCCTCGCCAGGCATGCTTCCCTGAGGAGCGTTGCCGTTCACCAGCAGGTAGCGGAAGCTCGGATCGGGGCGGCCAACGAAGCAGGAGCTGTCCATCCGGTAATATTTGATGACCTTCAGCGCATTCAGAGCCTCGACTCGTTTGTCTCCGAAGCTGAAAAGCAGATGATTGCCGTCAGCAATCGTCCAGTTTCCGTTAATGTTTCTGACGGTCGTGCTGGCCGGATTGAACGAGAGGCAGTCTTCACGGAGCATCGGGCCAGGCATGGGCATCGGGCCGGGCACAGGCCGCATCGGCATCAGGCGAAGCTGCCGCCTGAAGGTGTAGGTCTCTTTGTAGTCGCTGCGGTTGCTGCGGTCCGTGAAGCGGGTAAACACCTCGGCGCGAATCATGTTGTTTCCGGCGGGCTTGACGATGACGAGCGTCTGGCTGAAGGCGGTGCTGAATACGGCTGAAACCGCCTGCGCCGTGGGATTGACCGGAGCGGAAACGTTCGACGCGTAGGCGTACGCATCGACTTCGCCCCAGTCGCAATCCTGCGGATGGCACTTGCCCCAGGCGTGCATGCTCAGGTTGTTGGCGTTGCCGTCGATGACGAGGGTTGTGATGCCCCGCGTGTTCGGGTCGGTGTTTTTCCAGTTGCCGGTCATCTGGTTGAGAGCAGCGAAGCTGATCGAATGACAGAGCAGGAACAAGAACGCCAGCGTGGAGGAAAAAATGGTTCTTTTCATGTCAACTCCTGTTTGCGGATTGAAATCGTTTCAGTGTCAGCGCGTTCGGTAATACATCAAAAAGTTAGAGATTCTTCAGGTCAATAAAAAGGTAACAGGGGTGCTTTTCAGGCGCTCACTCCATGATGGTGACGCAGTCGGCATTTTTCGGTGGAGTTTCGGGCCAGGGTTCCGCCGGATAACCGAAAGCCGCCGCCGCGTAGGTCTGGTGGCCTTCCGGGAAGGCGATGCCAAGTTCCCGGAAAATCGCCTTGCCTTTTTCGGTGGCGTGGAGCATCATGACGGCATTCATCCAGCAACTGCCGATGCCGAGCGACGTTGCGGCGAGCAGCATGTTCTCCGTCGCGAGTGTGCAGTCGTACTGCGCGGCCAGCGCCGAGGGGTCGCCAGAGATGATGACGAGCATCGGAGCGTGGTAAAAGACGCTGAACCCCTCCTGTTTTGCGATCTCCCGCAGCGCCTCGACCTTCGATTCAAGGAACGCGCTTTTGCAGTGCTCTTCGAGCTTGCCGAGCAGCTCCGGATTGCGGATGACCGTGAAGTGCCACGGCTGCTGGTTCATGGCGCTGGGCGCGTGACGTGCGGCTTCGAGCATCAGGTCGAGATCGCTCTTTTCGATCGGATCGGGACGGTAGGCGCGCACGCTGCGGCGTTTGAGGATTGTCGCTATGGTTTCGTTCATGGCTTGCGGGATTTGAGTTTGTCGTCGGAAGCTTTTCGATAATGAGAAATATAGAATCGGGAAGGCCGATCTTCAATCGGATGCTGGAAAAGCCGTGAGGCGGCTGTTCATGAGCTGTCCACGGCGAGTGATCGTTGCCTTGTATTGAAACCAAATGTAGGCGTGGGACGTTCGGGCTAAGTATCGAAAAACTCTATCCCATCACGCAATGAACACCTATCGTATCGCCGTGGTTGTCGGCAGCATCAGGAAGGAGTCGCTGAACCGGAGGCTTGCCGACGCGCTTGTCAGGCTCGCGCCTGCCGATTTTTCGTTTCATGACCTTCGCATTGACGACCTGCCGCTTTACAACCATGACGACGAAGAGCATCCGACCGAAGCGATGCAACGGTTGAGGCGAGAGATTGCCGGTTCCAGTGGCGTGATGATCGTCACGCCCGAATACAATCGCTCGATTTCCGGTGCACTAAAAAACGCCCTCGATCACGGATCACGGCCATACGGCCACAACTCCTGGGAGGGCAAGCCTGCCGGAATCATCGGCCTCTCGTCTGGCGCGTGCGGCACGGCGATGGCCCAGCAGCACCTGCGCAACATCCTCGCCGTGCTCGATGTACCGACGCTCGGCCAGCCCGAGGCCTTCATCGGCTATTACGAGGGACTGTTCGACGAGGAGGGCAACATCGGCCCGAAAAGCCGCGATTTTCTGCAAGGCTGGATGGATCGGTTTGCCGCGTGGGTGCGGCTGCACGCGGGTGGACGAGCGTGAGGGTTACTTCGCGGCTTTTTTCTTTTCAAGCAAAGCGTTCAGGTTGTTTCGGATTTTTATTGTGGTTGGATGGTTCGGCCCAAGCGTTTTTTCATCGATAGCCAGAGCGCGTCGGATGAGAGGCTCAACGTCGTCATACTTGCCCTGATCATAACGTAAATTCGCCAGATTGTTCAGGCTTGAAGCAACGTTAGGATGATTGGGGCCAAGCGTCTTTTCGCCGATAGCGAGAGCGCGACGGTAGAGCGGTTCAGCGTCGGTGTACTTGCCCTGATCATGCAGTAAACTCGCCAGATTATTCAAGTCGCTTGCTACTCCGGGGTGGTTTGGGCCGAGAGCTTTCTCATCGATAGCGAGAGCGCGCCGATAAAGCGGTTCAGCTTCGTCGTACTTGCCCTGCGTTTTCAGCAAAAGCGCCAGATTGTTTAGCCATGTGGCCACGTCAGGATGATTGGGGCCGAGCGCTTTTTCGCCGATAGCGACGGAGCGTCGGCACAGCGGTTCAGCGTCGTCGTAGTTGCCCTGCTCAGAGAGCAAAAGCGCCAGATTGTTCAGACGAATGGCAACATTAGGATGCTCTGGGCTGAGAGCTTTTTCATCGATAGCCAGAGATTGTCGGAGTAACAGTTCAGCTTCAGGGTATCGCCCCATTTTCCAGAGTATCCCGGCATGGGCATTGAGATAGAACGGATTCTCGTCTTCGATGGCCGCGGCTTTACTGTAATAGCGTTCAGCTTTGGTATAGTTGATTTGCAGTTCGTAATTTTGCCCTTGCAGATAATCAACTTTCGCGAGGTCCTGCCTCAAATTCATATGTTTATCTCGGAACTCGCTCAATAAACGATTGACTTCGTCGTAGTTGAAGTCGTTTCTTGCGACTTCGATTTTGGGAATCATGGCTTTAAGTTCTTCGCCGACGTTGCCCTGTTGCCACAATTTTTGCAAGTCGATTTCTGCCTGCACCACCTTGTCGAGAAAGTTTGAGAGGTCTTCCCAGAATTTCGCCCGGCTGTAAGCGTTGAGCTGCTCCACATCCTTGCCGCCGTGAGCGGCGCGAACCAGCTTCCTGAACGCGGGATTCTCTTTGGTCGCCTCCCAGTCCTGTCGCAGAATGAGTTTTCTGTATTCGTCAAGTTGTTTTACGCTCAATCCGCGATACACTGTAACATTACCACCAGCAACGATGTTTTGATTGCCATGGATGGCTGTTGTAGTCGTCGAAGCGGCATTCAGGGCGGATGTCATCGCGGACATGAGTGTTATTGTTCCGACAAGAACGCCAGTTTTGATCGGTTTTCTCATCTCTTTTCGCCGTGAATCGTGACGTTTTTTCCCGCATGGATATTATTGTCACCGTTAATGATAGTGACGTTTCCTTCAGTTTTTTCAACAGTTTGTGACGGCGGGTTAGCAGGCTTTGAGGTTGGCTGTGTTGCAGGAGCTGTTACGTCTGGCTTAACGGATTGCGGTTCCGGCCTGTTTGGAGTCAGCCAGCCGAAAAAGCCGGTGATGATCGCGCCAATGATCGTTACGATTCCGCCGATGATCGCGATTTTTACTTCTGTTTTCATGAGGAGAGGAATTGAGGTTAAAACAGCAAAACCTTATTGGTGTTAAGATAATGCGGAAATACTGCGCGGACAACGGGTTGGGGGAGATTGCGGGGGTTGGGAAGAGGGCAGCCGTGAGGGACTGCCCCTACAGAAGTTTTTTCTGGAATCAGAAGATGCCGTGCAGGCGATCGGCGCTCCCAGGGTTCTTACGGCACGATATACAAATGGTCGTAGTGAATCACCGGTCTGTGGCCTTTTTGGCCCATTGATGATCTTGCTTTTTCGGCGGTGCAGGAGGCCATGCCGTAGCCGATGACTTTGCCGTCTTCCGAGCAGATGCGGATGACGTCGCCGCGCAGGAACGAGCCTTCGACACCGGTGATGCCTACAGGCAAAAGGCTCGTGGCCCGCTCGCCGGAGGTGAGGGCGTCGATGGCGCCCTGGTTGATGATGACGGCTCCCTTCTCAAGTCCTTCGCTGAGGGCGATCCAGCGCTTGCGGCTGTGCTCCGGTTTTTGGGCGATGAACTTCGTGCCGGTTCTTTCGCCGTGCGCGATGGTCTGCAAAATGCCGGGGGTGGTGCCGTTGGCGATGTGCACGGTGATGCCGAGGCGCGAGAGTTTGTGCGCAATGGTGCACTTGGTGAGCATTCCGCCGCGCCCGAACTCCGATTTGCCGGGGCGGATGTACTGGCTGAAGTTCTTCGAGCCGGGGTCGATCTCCTCGATCACCGGGTTGCCCTCCGTCTGCGTGTCGAACAGGCCATCGACGTTCGAGAGAATGATGTGCGCGTCAACCTGCAACATCGAGGCGATGAGGCCGGAGAGTTCGTCGTTGTCGGTGAACATCAGCTCGGTGACCGACACGGCGTCGTTCTCGTTGACGATGGGCACAATCTTCTGCGCGAGCAACGCCTCGAAGCAGGTGCGCATGTTGAGGTAGTGCTGCCGGTCGCGGAAGTCGCCCTTGGTGACGAGAAGCTGCGCGCCGAGCATTCCGTGCTTTTCGAAGCGGCTGTTGTAGGCGTTGATGAGCCGGATCTGCCCGGTGGCGGCCAGCACCTGGCGCGTCTCGACCGGCGTGAGATTTCCGGAGAGCGACACCATGCCGCGCCCCGCGCCGACCGCGCCGGAGGTGACGAGAATGACCTCGACGCCGCCCTGCATCAGCGAGGCGATCTGCGCGGTCAGGCTGTCGAGAATCGCCGGATCGAGCTTGCCGTCGCGGCCCGTGATGACGTTGGTGCCGACCTTGACGACGATGCGCCGGTAAACCGGATGTTGATGACTCATGCCTTTTGGCCTTACTTCATGTGTTCCTGACTGAAATGCAATCCGGCGATGCCCGCGATGATGAGAAGCAGGGAGATCACCTTGAGCGCGTTCATTCCCTCTCCGAACCAGAGCACGCCGATTGCCGTGATGAGCGCCGTGCCGAGCGCCGACCAGATGGCGTAGGACATGCCGACCGGCAGCGTTTTGAGCGCCAGCGTGAGGAAGGTAAGACTCAGGCCGTAAAAAACGAAAATCAAAACCGATGGCAGTGGTTTCGAAAAGCCCGCCGAGAGCTTCATGCTGGTGGTGCCAAAGACTTCGGCGACAATGGCCAGGATCAGGTAGAGCCAGGGCATGGGTTCGGGGATTTTCAGGCGTTCTCTTTGCACTTCTCCTTGACCTGCCGGGCGCAGGCCTCCTTGTCGATGCACTCGCCAAAGAGTTGCAGGCTGAAGCTGCCGAGCGAGTAGCCGTGTTCCCGGCAGAGCTTTTCCATCATCCCGCCCAGTTCGCTGCTCGTGGCCTCCGATACTTTGCCGCACTTCAGGCAGATGATGTGCAGGTGATTGGCCACGCCCCACGATTTTTCGTAGTGGGTGTGCTTGTGGCCGAGGTCGATTTTGGTGACGAGGTTGTATCTGAAAAGCAAATCGAGGGTGTGATAGACCGTGGCGCGTGAAATGGCGACTCCCTTTTCGCGCAGCCGCACGAACAGCTCGTCGGCGTCGAGATGGGTGTTGGAACGGTAAATTTCCCTGAGCACACTCAGGCGCTCCCGGGTGCACCGGAGTCGCTCCTCTTTCATGAATGTTTTGAAGAGGCTTTCGACCTTTGCCGTTGTGTCGCCGCCTTTGTTGCTCACCGTTTCTTCGTTGCTCTTGCGATTGGCTGTTGCTTGCTTTTCAATTGCTGCAATGTACCGTTTTTTCCCCTGAATTCCCTGTCGATGCTGAACGGGCGCGGTTCGAGCGATGCGTACGGAAAAAGGGTTGAAAATCGTACATTGGACTTTTTTCAAGCTTGCTGACGGGGCAACTATCAGGAGTTCCAAAGGGTTTCTTGAATGCGGACTGGTTTTGTCCGCTTCCGTATCAGCAGGGCTGGCGCTTCAGGTCGTCAGCGCAATTCAGGACAGAGAAGTGCAATGATATTACCGATCAATACGTATAGCGATGAGGTGCTCACCTTGAAGGCCAAGCCTTTGAAGGGGATCGATTCAGCAATCGAGGAGCTGATCGCCGAGATGTTCGACACCATGTACAAAGCGCCGGGTATCGGGCTTGCCGCGCCGCAGGTGGGGCAGTCGCTGCGCCTGGTCGTGGTGGATATTTCCACGATCAGGGAGTATGCCGATTTCAGGCCGATGGTGGTGATCAATCCCCGCATCGTCTCTGTGCGGGGCCGCAACTTGATGGAGGAGGGGTGCCTCAGCCTGCCTGGCGTCGCCGGTGACGTCGTCCGCCCGTCGGCCATAACCCTGCACTACCGCGACGAAAAGTTCGAGGAGCATACCGCCGATTTTCACGGTATGATGGCCCGTGTGCTTCTGCACGAGATCGACCATCTCGACGGCAAGCTCTTCGTCGATCGCATGGACAAGCGCGACCGCCGCAAAATCCAGAAGGAGCTGGACGCCATCGCCGAGGGCCGGGTGAAGGCCGATTATCCGCTGGCCCGCGACGCCAGCCGTGTCGAAGCGGAGGCCTGAACGGTGGGGTTGAGAGTTGTCTTCATGGGGACGCCGGAGTTTGCCGTCCCGTCGCTCCGCCGCGTCGCCGCCATGACGCCGCGCTTCGAGACGGTGCTGGTCGTCACCGGCAGCGACAAGCCGCGCCGCAGCAAGAACTCGCCGCCGGAGCCGACGCCGGTCAAGCAGGCGGCGCTCGAACTGGGGCTGCCGGTGCTGGAGTCGGACGATGTTCGCAGCCACGACTTTGCCGCGCGAGTCGCCGCCGCCCGGCCCGACGTGATCGTGGTGGCGGCTTTCCGCATCCTGCCGCCGGAGGTGTTCGAGCTGCCGCCGCTGGGCGCGTTCAACCTGCACGGCTCGCTGCTTCCCGCGTATCGCGGAGCCGCGCCGGTCAACTGGTCGATCATCGAGGGTGACGCCGAGACCGGCGTGACCACCTTTTTCCTCCGGAAGTCGGTCGATACCGGCAACATCATCACGATGGATCGCACGCCAATCGCTCCGGACGAGAATGCCTTCGAGCTGCTTTCGCGTCTGTCGGAGATCGGCGCGGGCACGGTGGAGCGCACGCTCACGATGATCGCCGACGGCGCGGTGACGCCGCAAAAGCAGGATGAGCGACTCGCCACCAAAGCGCCGAAGCTGACTCGCGAAAACACCCGCATAGACTGGAACCAACCGGCGCAGCGCCTGCACGACTTCATCCGCGGCCTCTCGCTGAAGCCCACCGCCTGGACGACCTTCGGCGGCAAAAGTCTGAAAATCTACAAGGCGAAACCATCCGCCATCGAAACCGCGCCGGACGGGCCGGGTACGCTCCGCATCGTGGACGGGCGGTTGCTGGTTGCCGGTTCGGACGGATGGCTCGAACTGCTCAGCGTACAGGCCGAAGGCAAAAAGGCGATGGACGGCGAATCGTTCGCCAGAGGTCTTCGCGCCGGAGACGAGACGCTTCGCTTTTTATGAGCGCTGCCGGGCGGTACGTCACGATTTTGTTCGTATATTCATCGATTTGATAATTCAGGTCGGGCAGCTTTGCGACCGGGCCGTTTTGCAACCACTATCACTTGTCAGGACATATACTTATGCCTCCGTCAGGAACAGAAGTCGGCATGATCAGAAACTTCTGCATTATCGCCCATATCGACCATGGTAAATCGACGCTCGCCGACCGGCTTCTCGAAGTGACCCATACCCTTGAACGCAATCAGATGTCCACCGCCCAGGTGCTCGACGACATGGATCTCGAGCGCGAGCGCGGCATCACCATCAAAAGCCACGCGGTGCAGATGCGCTACAAGGCGAAGGATGGCCAGGACTACATTCTCAACCTCATCGACACGCCCGGCCACGTCGATTTCAGCTACGAGGTCTCGCGCTCGCTGGCCGCCTGCGAGGGCGCGCTGCTCGTCGTCGATGCCACCCAGGGCGTCGAGGCGCAGACCATCGCGAACCTGTACCTGGCCATCGAAGCGGGTCTCGAAATCATTCCGGTCATCAACAAGATCGACTTGCCCTCGTCGGATGTCGAGGGAGTGGCGCAGCAGATCATCGATCTGATCGGCGTCAATCGCGATGAAATTCTCCAGGTGTCGGCCAAGGCGGGCATCGGCGTGGACGAGCTGATGGAGGCGATCGTGGCGCGCGTACCCGCTCCGGCGGACAACCGCCAGATGCCGCTTCGGGCGCTCATCTTCGACTCGGTGTTCGACGCCTATCGCGGTGCGATCGCCTACGTCAGGATCGTCGATGGCGTACTTCGCAAAGGCGACCGGGTGCGCTTTTTCGCCAACGACAAGATTTTCATGGCCGATGAAATCGGCACCATGAGCCTCAAGCGCAATTCGGCGGATACGCTCGAAGCGGGCAACGTGGGCTACCTGATCTGCTCGATCAAGGATGTCAAGGATGCCAAGGTTGGCGACACCGTGACGCTGCTCGACAATCCCGCCTCGGAGCGGCTCGCCGGTTACAAGGATGTCAAGCCGATGGTGTTCAGCGGCCTCTATCCGGTCGAGTCGAATGAGTTCGAGGACTTGCGCGAGTCGCTCGAAAAGCTCTCGCTCAACGACGCCTCGCTGGTTTATACGCCGGAGACCTCGGCGGCGCTCGGCTTCGGTTTCCGCTGCGGCTTCCTCGGCCTGTTGCACATGGAGATCATCCAGGAGCGGCTGGAGCGCGAGTACGGCGTCAACATCATCACCACGGTGCCCAACGTCGAGTACCGCGTCATCATGACCACCGGCGAGACGGTCGAGGTGGACAACCCCTCGCAGATGCCCGAGACGACCAAAATCAACTGGATTGAGGAGCCGTATGTTTCGATGCAGATCATCACCAAGTCGGAATACATCGGCAACATCATGAAGCTCGGCATGGATCGCCGCGGCGAGTACAAGAACACCGACTATCTCGATACGTCGAGGGTGAACCTGCACTTCGAGTTTCCGCTGGGCGAGGTGGTGTTCGATTTCCACGACAAGCTCAAGTCGATCTCGAAAGGTTACGCTTCGATGGATTACGACTATATCGGCTATCGCCGTTCCGACCTGGTCAAGCTCGACGTGCTGCTCAACGGCGAGCCGGTCGATGCCTTGTCCTCGATCGTGCACCGCTCGAAGGCCTACGAGTGGGGCCGCAAGCTCTGCCAGAAACTCAAGAGCATCATTCCCCGCCAGATGTACGAAGTGGCGATCCAGGCGGCCATCGGCAGCCGCGTCATCGCGCGCGAGAGCATTTCGGCGATGCGCAAGAACGTGCTCGCCAAGTGCTACGGCGGCGACATCAGCCGTAAGCGCAAGCTGCTCGAAAAGCAGAAAGAGGGCAAGAAGCGCATGAAGCAGGTCGGTCGCGTCGAGATTCCGCAGGAGGCGTTCCTCGCCGTGCTGAACATCGACGAATAACAGTAGCGGCCAGAAAAATCGGCGCGGTTGCGCTGGAAAACCGCATTGCCCGGCGTCTGAAAAGCCGTGCGGTTTGGCAATTGCGGCAACGCATTCAAAAGAGGTAAAGCGTGAAAAAACAGAACACAACCCCAAAAGGAAAAAACGGCAAGACGCAGTCGCGCGAATGGTTCGAGGCCCTCGTCATCGCCGCCGTCGTGGCGACGATTCTCCGGCTTTTCGTTGTCGAATCGTACCGGATTCCGACCGGATCGATGGAAAAAACGCTGCTTGCCGGCGATTTTCTCTTTGTCAACAAGTTCGTTTACGGGGCCAGGGTGCCGTTCACCGATATCCGGTTGCCGAAGCTCCACAATGTCGAAAGAGGCGACATCATCGTCTTCAAGTTTCCCCGCGACCGCAGCCTGAACTACATCAAGCGCTGCATCGCCCTGCCGGGAGACAAGCTCGAAATCCGCAACCAGCAGGTATTCATCAACGACAAGCTTTTTGCGCTGCCGCCCCATGCGCAGTTCATCGGCGCCCGGATGCCGCCCGGCGTACCGGAGTTCCAGATTTTCCCGAGCATGTCCGATTATAACAAGGACAATTACGGCCCGATCCATATTCCGCGTGAAGGCGACGAGGTTACGCTTTCGGCCAAAACGCTTCCGCTCTATCGCGACCTGATCGCCTACGAGGGGCACACGGTCAGTCTCGTCGGTGATCAGGTGTTTGTTGACGGGCAGGCAATGGGTCGTTATACGGTCAGCCGCAACTACTATTTCGCGATGGGCGATAACCGCGACAACAGCCTCGACAGCCGTTACTGGGGTTTTCTGCCGGAAAGCGACATGGTGGGCCAGGCGATGATGGTCTATTGGTCATGGGATCCCGATCTGCCGATCGTGTTCGATCCGGTTGAAAAGATCGCCTCCATTCGCTGGAATCGCATGGGGCTGGTGGTTCACTGACCGCTGTTTGAAAGGATGGCGTGGCAGACCTTGCGCAGGGCGGGGATTTCGTCTGCCGGTCTGAACGGGAAGAAGCTGAGGTCGGGGCACTCGATCCGAAGTTCCGCGATTTCGAGGGGCGACGGCTTTGTCCCATGGTTTTCAGTGCCGCCGATCGGGGTGAGTTCCAGCTTTTTGAGCATCAGCGAGTTCAGGTCGGCCCCGGACCGCAGCGAGCCGATGTCGATCTGGAATCGCTGACCGGCTTCGGAGATGAAAACCCGCTCCAGATGGCCCTTGATCGTGTGGTCGAGGTAGAGATTCATCGCCAGCCAAACCACAAGGTAGGTCGAGGCGAAAATCATGCCCGGTGAGAGTATGAATGCGGTGAACCATTTCAGGGCGGAACCGCGTTCCTGTTTCATGGCGACAACTTCTTTTTTACTTTTTCGAGAACCAGTTTAATAGTCATCGCTCTTTATGATGATTGCCGGTAGCCTGAATACGTTGCAGTAGTCACAGCATTCAATATAGAATCAGCGAGGCTTCCGTCATATGATTTTTTTACTTTATCTGTAGCATTCAATAAGTTCATGATCAGATCTTTTTCGGAGCATTCGGCAGACCTTGCCGAGGAGCCATCTTTTCGCCTGACCCCCCTGGTCAGAACCTTCCAGGCCGATACGGAAACTCCGGTATCGGTGTATCTCAAACTCCAGCGCCCCTACTCCTGCCTGCTCGAATCGGTCGAGGGGGAGGAGCGCATGGCCCGTTACTCCTATATCGCCGTCGATCCGGTGGCCGTGCTGAAAGGCATGGTCGGCGGTGAGGTTTCGCTCGACGTGCGCGACGAGCGCTTCGCGACGCTGTCGCCCATTGTTCAAAAAGAGCGCGACCTTCGCGCCGTCGTGGATCGCTGCATGGCGATGTTCACCTCCGGAGAGCTGCCGCGCCGCAAGAGCGGGTCGCAGCAGATGAGCACCTCCGGCGTGTTCGGCTACTTCGGTTACGATACCCTGCATCTCATCGAAAAGATTCCCGCGCCCGAAAAGCCCGACCCGGCGCAGATGCCCGACCTCTGCCTGCTCTTCTGCGATACGCTGGTCATTTTCGACAACGTGATGCGCAAGCTCTTTCTGGTGGCCAACTATCTCGACGACGCCGATCGCGCTCGCGCCGAACGCAAGATCGACGAGCTGGCGGCGCTCTTGCAGGAGCCGCTCGTGCCCGCCCTCGTGCCGTTCCAGCCGGAGCAGCCGGAGCCGGTCGTCTCCAACACCACGCGTGACGAGTACTACGCCAAGGTGCTCGAGGCCAAGGAGTACATCCTCAGCGGCGACATCTTCCAGGTGCAGATTTCGCAGCGCCTGAAGCGCAAGCTGCACACGCGCCCGTTCGACGTCTATCGCGTACTCCGCACGATCAATCCGTCGCCCTATCTCTACTTTTTCGACTTCGAGGATTTCCACGTTGTCGGCTCCTCGCCCGAACTTCTGGTCAAAGTCGAGCGCGACCACGCCGGACGCCGCATCGTCGATACCCGACCCATCGCCGGAACGCGACGGCGCGGCGAGACGTTCGACGAGGACGAGCGCAACGCCCAGGAGCTGATCTCTGACGAGAAGGAGCGGGCCGAGCACCTGATGCTCATCGACCTGAGCCGCAACGACATCGGGCGCATCGCCAAAATCGGCACGGTCGAGACCAACGAGATGATGGTGATCGAAAAGTACTCGCACGTCATGCACATCGTCAGCAACGTCCGGGGCGAGTTGCAGGATGGCCTGACCGCGATGGACGCTTTCTGGTCGTGTTTCCCGGCGGGTACGCTCACCGGCGCGCCGAAGGTGCGGGCGATGGAGATCATCTACGAGCTGGAGACGGAGAAGCGCGGCCTGTACGGCGGCGCGGTGGGCTACCTCGATTTCCGGGGCCAGCTCAACACGGCCATCGCCATCCGCACGATGGTGATCCGCGACGGCGTGATCTATTTCCAGGCGGCGGGCGGCATCGTGGCCGACTCGACGCCAGAGTTCGAATACGAAGAGACCATGAACAAAATGAGGGCGGGACTGACCGCTCTCGAAAGTATCGAGAAATCGCTCTGATGAATTTCAATGCTCGATGTCAAGATTATGCGCAGAGCGTGGCGATGTTCAAGACCGCTGCCTGTCGATTTCCGGGCAACTCCGGCGGCCAAGGCGCGGCTGAAGAGTGGAAATGTCATTCGAATGCAACGGACGCCCGGTGAAGGGCGAGGTGGATTATCCCGGTCGAAAAATGGAGATCAGCTTTTCCTGCTCGTCGAGCGTGGATGGCGCGGGAGGTATTTTGCGTTTAATCTCTGATGCTCTTTGCCTACAGGATAAAGTTTCCTAAATTGCTCTAAAAGAAGTAAAGTCGGCCAGGCTGCTGACTTTACTTTTTTTTGTTTGCCAAATGATCCATTGCTGCTGTGACGTCTGGTGATCATTCGCTCCTCAGCATCGCCAACCAAAACCATGAATAGACATGAGTGACCGAATTTATCTGACACGGGATGGGTACAACCGGCTCAAGGAGGAGCTTCACCTGTTGACGGCCGAGACCCGCAAGGAGGTGCTCGAAAAGATCGCCGAGGCTCGTTCGCATGGCGACCTGAGTGAAAACGCCGAGTATGACGCCGCCCGCGAAGAGCAGTCGCATCTCGAAGCGAAAATATCCGACCTCGAAAACAAGCTTGCATCGGCCACCATTCTCGACCCCAAGCAGATCAAGACGGACAAAGTCTATATTCTCACCTCGGTCAAACTGCGCAACCTGCAAGTTGATGACGAGATCATCGTGTACACGCTGGTTTCATCGGAGGAGGCCGACATGGACCTCGGCAAAATCTCCGTGCGCTCTCCCGTCGGACGCTCGCTGATCGGCAAATCGGTGGGCGACAAGGTCAGAATCAGCGTGCCGAAAGGGGAGTTGCATTATGAAATCCTCGATATTTTTGTTAAATAGCGGGCCAAATCAAACACCATATCCATGGGCAAACGACAGATAATCTATACAAACCGGCAGATCGGTGGAGCGCGCGAACTGCTCGACAAGGAGATCAACCTGATTACCCGCGAGCAGCGTGTCTGGCACGGCTACGTCACGGCAATCGATCAGGACAAGATTGAACTCAAGGACTCCCGCTTCTGGAAGCACACTTTCAAGGTGGCCGATATCGATAAAATTTACAGTGAAGTCATAACCGATTACTGATATGCGCAGAAAAATTGTGGTTGGCAACTGGAAGATGAATAACACCATCGCCGAGTCTGTCGATCTGGCAACCGCGATTGCCGAGAAGGTTGGCGGTGACGGCGTGACTTGCGAAGTTGGTATCGCGCCTGCATTTCCGGCATTGTACGAAGTTGGCAAGGTGATCGAATGGAGCGGCATCAAACTGGCCGGTCAGAACTGCCACTACGAGAACGACGGTGCGTTTACCGGCGAGGTCTCCACCCGGATGCTTTGCGCCGCCGGATGCGGCTACGTCATTATCGGCCACTCGGAGCGCCGTCAGTATTTCGGCGAAACCAGCCAGATCGTCAATCGCAAGGTGCAGAAGGCGCTTGCCGAGGGTCTGTCGGTCATCATGTGCGTCGGCGAAACGCTCGACGAGCGCGAACGCGGCGTGACTGGCGAAGTCATCACCGCTCAGGTGGTCGAGGGACTGGCTGATGTTGCCGACCTTACCAATCTTGTCATCGCTTACGAACCGGTCTGGGCCATCGGCACCGGCAAAACCGCCACCAAAGAGCAGGCGCAGGATGTTCACGCGATGATCAGGGCCAAGGTCGCCGAACTCTACGGAGAGCAAGCCGCGAGCCACCTCAGAATCCAGTACGGCGGCAGCGTCAAGCCCTCCAACGCAGCAGAGCTGTTCGCCATGCCGGACATCGACGGCGGCCTCATCGGCGGCGCGAGCCTCAGCGCGGACGACTTCATGGCGATTGTGGAGGCGGCAGGGTAAAAAGCAACGGCTTTATATTTCAGCTTTTAAAGGCTGCTCAGTGATTGGGCAGCCTTTTTGTTTTTATGGGGGCTGATTCAGGCCTGCGTAGAGTTCGCTGTTGATCTCGAACCTCCACGATCCCTTGCCGACGGTGACGATGCGTTACGCTAAGAACGAGGCTGCTGCTGGCGATGCCCCGACAAAATCACCTTCCGCGCCTCGCAGAGCTTGTTCACGGTGCCGAAAGCGGTGAATGATTTCCGGGGGGATATTGCCGGTGAGGGTGGGGTAGTGATGGGGGTTGGTTTTGTCGGTGGATTTGCGGTAAATTCTTTTTTTGAGAACAAACGCTGATTGGTCGGTCGCGTTTGAACAGATGAGTGTTATGCTGATCCGTATAATACCCCAGCATAAAATTCGGTGATGGATGTAAGGCTTTAAAATAGAATGTATTATCTGATTTTATGACTGGCGATAGCTGGCGGCTTATGCTGACACGACTCAAGAATCAGATTTCTTATACGGAACCATATAAACACTGTTAGACCAGAAATACAGTACTCGTGGTTAACCAGCAAGATAAGGCATGACTCGCCGTTGAAGCTCGCATTAGGCCAAATGCTTGCCCGCGCGCTATTGCATCGCAAAACGGAGTAATAATAGATGAATGAACTGACAATAGCAATAACCATCTTGACGGCCGTTGTACAGGTGTTGGCTGTCTTGAGAAAAACCTGGGAGGAAGTACGGAATTGGGGTAACTTTGTAGCTTGGCTCATTGTTATTTTGTTTACGTTGTTTTTCCCTCAGGGATTCGTGCTGTACATTGCGTTACCGTACATAATTCAAGCAGTATCTGAATCCACTTGGGAGCAGAATCCGCTCAAATGGGGAATTGCTTTGTCAGCTTCAGCAATTGGCTCTATCGTTCCCTTCCTCTGGGCAATATATCTGCTTCCCTTTATCACGCACTACTTTAGAAGTAAACGTTAAAAATTCAAGTCTCAGATAACCCACATTCACGAAGGAGGCAGACCATGAAATTCTCTCGAATCGCAACAGTATTAATGCTTGGGTTTGCCTTATGTCTTTGGGTAACAGGTTGTGGACAAAGACCGCCGCGCGATGTACCAGTCACGTTCGCACTTGGGGGAAAACTTCATGTATTCGCATCTCCTGATCATCTAGCACAGGCAGGTCTACCTCAAGACGCCAAGACATTTATCATCGGTACAGGGGCTATAGCAGATAAAGCCATTGATTTGGGCGAAGGCGTCCAGACCATTCAGCGATTGAAGATCAAGATCACTTACGAGTATCATGCGGATACGTCTAATAACCCTGCTACTCTTGAATTCGTAATCAAGGACTCGGATGGTAAGTCCATCGGGGCGCCTCTCACACAGGATTTTCGACCGAGTACCCGGAATACGCAGCTCGATAATGAATTTGTTTTCGACATTAACCGCGCATACACCAAGCGGGATGTAACGATCCAAGTCAAGCCTGTTAGTGCTGGAGATTTCGGGTTCTTTATTTATGCGCTTAGTGGAACTCTAACAGTTCGATAGACAGTGACTCAACCTGATTTACGATGTCGGTCAGCAAGCGGCACGTGCAGGTTGCGATCAGGCGCACGACGGCCGGTTTGGGGCTTGGTGGGGTGGGCAGGGTCGGCGTCCGCTGCGGGGCCCGCCTAACATCAGTTCCAGCCGACTGCCTGAGCTTGCCGTCACGTGCAGCACGGGGTCGCGACCGGCGCGGCTGAACATCGCCGTTATGATCCTCGATGAACTACTATCATCAAAAACATCATCGACGTTCGATTCGGTTGCCCGAATATGATTATTCAAAAGGCGGTGCGTATTCTGTAACGATTTGTACTCGCAACGGCGACCTGATATTGATAAACCCGCCAAAACTTGTACCTGCTGTAGGGGTGGCCCTCGCGGCTACCCAGTCTCCCGAAATGTTTCCCAATCTCGAACCCGACACTGCACACCTGTTAGAACTGACGCCAATCGGTGAAATTGTGGATCGCAATTGGCGAACGTTGACTGAGCGTTTTCCGATGGTGTCGTTGGATGAATATGTGATTATGCCGAATCATCTGCATGGCATTGTGGTCATCAATGAACAGGATCAATCGGAGCAGTGTGATGCCGAAAAGAGGGTAGGCGCGAGGCCTACCCCTACACTTGGTGCGGTGGTTGGGGCGTTCAAATCGATGTTGGTCCACGATGTTCTTGTTTACATAGAAGAGAACGGTTTGGATATGATCGGGAAAATCTGGCAGCGGAACTACTTTGAACGGGTCATCAGAAATGAACGTGATCTGGACAACATCAGAACCTATATCAGAAACAATCCCAGGAATTGGGACCGAGACGACGAAAATCCGGCAAGGTGATCGCAACGGCGATCCAATATCCTCGAAACCAAAAACCTGCTGTAGGGGTAGCCCTCGCGGCTACCCATTCTTACGAATCTCCGGGTCTGTTCAACTAAGTGTGTAAACGGTCGTAATCAAACGGGAAGCCGTCCTTCGAATTTAATGGAAAACTGGTTG
>NZ_VDCH01000028.1 GCF_006265165.1 Chlorobaculum thiosulfatiphilum | reverse complement strand
TCAGAGACTTTTCTAATATCGATTTTTTCCATACCCGCAATATAATATATTTGCGAGTTTTATTGGCCGGATTAATATCACCAGCTTTTCGCGTGCACCTATCCCCTGATTTTGTTTTCGCTTTACATAACATTTTATCTAAAACACAATAGTTTTTGCTAATTTTTCCCTAAAAACACTAAATATTATTTGAATTTAGTGTTTCGTCAGTAAATACCCATGCGGCTTTGCGGGATTATTCGGTATGATCAAAGCTGGTGATCCGCAAAAACTCCTTACATTGATGCCCGAAAATCAACCTCACCCGGAAACCGCAACTGTGACGTTATGACGCAGAGATCAGGAATCGAGCCTGTTTATCCATCCATCTTCACCGGCGTCGCCGGGCTTGTGGCGATTCAGACTGCCCGTTCGGGCGGGGTGAGCGATGCGCCGCTGGATTCGCTGAATCTTGGATCGCACGTTGGCGACGATCCGGCGCATGTGCGGGAGAATTACCGGCGGCTCGGGGCGTTTCTCGGGATCGACGCCGAGAGCATCGTCACGACCGGGCAGGTGCATGGTACGGAGATCGCGCTTGTCACCGCGCCGGGCAACCTCGACGGCTATGACGCGCTCATCACCCATGTTCGCGGCCTCTTTGTCGGCATCATGACGGCGGACTGCTACCCCATCCTCATCCACGACCCGCGCACAGGCGCGTCCGGCGCGGCTCATGCGGGATGGCAGGGCGCGGCGGGGCGGATCGCCGAAAAGACCGTCCAAGCGATGCGCGACGCATTCGGCACCCGTCCGGAAGAGTGCCTCGCCTGGGTCGGCACCGGCATCTCCGGCGAGCGCTACGAAATCGGCGGCGAGGTGGCCGCCCGCTTCAGCAGCCGCTACCTCGAGCCGTCGCCATCCGGCGAAGGGCGGCAACGGCTTGACCTCTCGGCAGCCAACCGCGACCAGCTCCTCGACGCGGGCCTCCCGCCAGCGCAGGTGCAGTGCTCGGAGTTCTGCTCGTACCGCGACGTCGGGCGCTTCTTCTCCTACCGCCGCGACCACGGCAAAACCGGACGGATGCTCGCGCTGATCGGGGTCAGGACTTCTGACTCAGCCCTCTGACCGCCACCAGCATCGTGCCGAGTTTGTCTTCGAGGGCCTGAAGCGTGGCGATTTCCTCCGCGTTGAGGTCATCGGAAACGACGTCGTAGGTCGAAAACGAAAGCAGCGTTTTGCCGAGTTTACGCTCGAGGGAGCGAATCTCTTCGAGCTGCTCCGGGGTGAGTTTGGAGAGGCTTGATAACATGATGAACTCCTTTGTTTATGCGCCTTCCGCGAACGGGAAAGCGCGGTTGACTTCAATCCAGAGAACACCCCGTCCAGGCGGGCGGTAACAACGATTTCTTGGCCTCGCTGTTGGTTAACAGCTCTTTTTGGGATAAATTAGCGTGACAAATTTACGTGCGCCAGCACTCGCGTTTTTTCTACTCGTCTCTCATATCTAATAAAGACAATTATCGACAATGAGCAACAATGACCTCCTGAACTACTACCACAGGGCCAACGAGCTGGTCTTCAAGGGCCTCATTGAGTTCAGCTGCATGAAAGCCGCTATCGAACTCGACCTTTTCAGCCACATGGCCGAAGGCCCCAAGGACCTCGCGACGCTGGCAGCCGACACCGCTTCGGTGCCGCCCCGTCTCGAAATGCTCCTCGAGACGCTCCGCCAGATGCGCGTCATCAGCCTTGAGGATGGAAAATGGTCATTGACTCCGTTTGCCGAGTACATGTTCTCGCCGAACCCGAAAGAGCCGAACCTGTACCAGTTGCCGGTTGCCAAGGCGATGGGCTTCCTTGCCGATGATTTTTACATGGGTCTTTCCCAAGCCGTCAGGGGTCAGAAGAACTTCAAGGGCCAGGTGCCCTATCCGCCGGTCACGCGCGAAGATAACCTCTACTTCGAGGAGATTCACCGCAGCAATGCCAAGTTCGCCATCCAGCTCCTGCTCGAAGAGGCCAAGCTCGGCGGCGTCAAGAAGATGATCGACGTAGGCGGCGGCATCGGCGACATTTCTGCCGCCATGCTCAAGCACTTCCCGGAACTCGATTCCACCATTCTGAACCTGCCGGGCGCCATCGACCTGGTCAACGAGAACGCCGCCGAGAAGGGCGTGGCTGATCGTCTGCGCGGCATCGCGGTGGACATCTACAAAGAGTCTTATCCCGAAGCCGACGCGGTGATGTTCTGCCGTATCCTCTACTCGGCCAACGAGCAGATTTCAACCATGATGTGCAAGAAAGCGTTCGACGCCATGCAGCCCGGCGGCCGCCTGCTGATTCTCGACATGGTGATCGACGACCCGGCAAATCCGAACTTCGACTACCTGAGTCACTACATCCTCGGCGCGGGAATGCCCTTTTCGGTGCTCGGCTTCAAGGAGCAGGCCCGCTACAAGGAGATTCTCGAAAGCCTCGGCTACACCGACGTGACGATGGTGCGCAAGTACGACCACCTGCTCGTTCAGGCCGTGAAGCCGTAAAGAGAAGAATAGGTCGAATAAGTCTTACAGGACTTACAGGTCAAACAGGATTGAACGCGAAACGGCTGCCCGGAAAAGGCAGCCGTTTCTGCGTTTATGGTGATCCGACTGATCATTTTGCGTCGCCCCGCCCCCTGCACAATTCATTCAACCAGGCAGTTGCTTTTTCGCCCGTACAGCTCGTGGGCCTGGCGGAGAATATCTTCCCGGAAGTCGGGGTGGGCGATGGTGGCGAGCGCTTCGGCTCGCTGGCGCAGGTTCTTGCCGTGCAGGTTGACGATGCCGTACTCGGTCACGACGTACTGCACGTGCGCCCGCGTGGTCACGACGCCCGCGCCCGGTTTGAGCTGCGGCACGATGCGCGACTCGCCCTTGCGCGTCGTGGCGGGCAGGGCGATGATCGGTTTGCCGCCGGGCGAGAGCGCCGCGCCGCGGATGAAGTCCATCTGGCCGCCGACGCCGGAGAAGTGGCGGATGCCAATCGAGTCGGCGCACACCTGGCCGGTCATGTCGATCTCGATGGCGCTGTTGATGGCCGTGACCTTGGGATTTTTCCGGATCTCCCTGGTGTCGTTGACGTAGTCCGAGCCGAACATCTCGACCTGCGGATTGTCGTCCACGAAATCGTAGAGTTTGCGGCTGCCGACCAGAAAACTCGCCACGATGATCTCGTTGTGCGTCTTCTTGCAGCGCCCGTTGATCACCCCTTTTTCGACCAGATCGACCACCCCGTCCGAGAACATCTCCGAGTGGATGCCGAGGTCTTTGTGGTCCATGAGCGCGGCGAGCGTCGCGTCGGGAATCGCGCCGATGCCCATTTGCAGGGTCGCGCCATCCTCGACGATGGAGGCGATGTGCTGGCCGATCTGGCGCTCGACGTCGGTCAGCTCGTGGCGTGGCGTCTCGGGCAGCGGATCGTCCACCTCGACCAGCGAGTGAATTTTGCTGACATGCAGCAGTCCCTCGCCGTGGGTGCGCGGCATGTTCGGGTTCACCTGCGCAATGACGTGCCGCGCGGTGTGCACGGCGGCGCGGGCCGCATCGACCGACACGCCAAGCGAGCAGTAGCCGTGGCTGTCGGGCGGCGAGACGTGCACCAGCGCCACGTCGAGTGGCATGATGCCGTCGTAGAACATCGCGGGCACGTCGCTCAGAAAAATCGGAATCGCGTCGGCGTAGCCACATTGCACCGCCGAGCGGACGTTTCTGCCAACGAAGAAGGCGTTGAGCCGGAAGCTCTCCTGAAATTCGGGCCTGACGTAGGGGGCGTCGCCCTCGGTGTGGAGGCTGACGATCTCGACGTCGCGCAGGTGGCTGGCGCGGCCGACCATTGCGTCGATCAGCCTGCGGGGGGTTGCCGCCGCCGTGTGAAGGAAAACCCTGTCGCCCGACTTGATGGCCATGACGGCCTGTTCGGCGGATATTGTCCGGTAAGTCATGATGCTGAAATCTTTTTTGAAGTGGTTGCAGCTTCGCCGCTGGCCCGGAGTCCGGACGACCGTACCCGGAGGGCGGCAATGCTTGCGGAAACTGTGAACGAATGGAGGCGAGCCGGGAAAAGCGGCAGCGCCCTTCTCCCGGCTTGCGTCATTGCAGTGGAGGATTGTTTTTCCTGCGGAGATAGGCCGGCGTGTCAGTGGGGCCTTTCTGTATCTGCTCATTGTCGTCATCCGGAGCAAAGGGATTCGATCCGGCAGGACGGGCGGAGGTACTGCACGCGCGGCCAATATCGAATGGCTCCGGGATGGAGCGGCTTTTTCTGATGTATGCGGGAATTCTCATATCCTCGACAACTGTTTCGGGATAGCCGGAAGTGTGCACGGGGCGTCCGAAGCCCTGGGCCGGTGGCGCTTTCGGCGCGGCCTTCTCCATCTGGCCCGGTTGCACTCCGGATTGCCGCGCCTCATCCGGCTCCAGTCTTCTGAAACCGGTGACGATCACCGTGACGCGGATTTCTCCCGACACCTGCGGCTCATCGACATAGCCGTTGATGATCTTGGCGTCGCTGCCGACCTGCTCCTCGATGTAGTTCATGGCGTCGGCGATGTCGCGCATGGTCACGTCGCCGGTGATGTTCACCAGCACGCCCTTGGCGCCGCGCATCTTGACCCCCTCCATCAGCGGACTGGTGACGGCGTCCGAGGCCGCCTTCAGCGCGCGGCGCTCTCCGGCGGCGGCGGCGGAGCCCATGACGGCGTCGCCCGCCCCCTGCATGATGCTCCGCACGTCAGCGAAATCGACGTTGACGTGGCCATGGTGGGTGATGATGTCGGCGATGCCCTTGACCGCCCGGAACAGCACGTCGTTAGCCATGTTGTACGCCTCGGTGGCGCTGACCCCTTCGTCGGCGATGCTCAGGATTTTCTCGTTCTCGACGATGATGAGCGTGTCGATATATTTGCGCAGCTCGACGATCCCCGTGTCGGCGATGCGCGACTTGATCTGCCCTTCGAAGCTGAAGGGGCGCGTGACGACGCCGATGGTGAGAATGCCCATGTTGCGGGCGATGGAAGCGACCACCGGCGCGGCTCCGGTGCCGGTGCCCTTGCCCATGCCCGCGGCGATGAAGCAGAGATCCGCCCCGCGCAACTGCATGGCGATCAGCTCGCGGTCATCCTCGGCGGCGAGCCGTCCTTTGGCGGGATCGGCCCCCGCTCCGAGGCCGTTGGTCGCCTTTTTGCCAATCTGCACGCGGATCGGCGCCTTGGAGTTCAGGAGCGCCTGGCGGTCGGTGTTGAAGACGACGAATTCGGTGCCGCTGATCTTGCGGTCCATCATGTTGTTGACGGCATTGCCGCCGCATCCGCCAACGCCGACGATCTTGATATTGACTCCGCTGTCCTGATCGCTGTCGAACAGGCCCGGATCGAGTTCGAATGCCATGCTTTCTATTCCTTTTTTATCCTGTCGAGAGCCTCACTTGAACTGTTACGAATCCCGATTGCGCGTTAATCCCTCCCGCAACCGGACATCTCACGGCAATAAATCGAAATGCTCCTGAATTATAACTGATCCCAGAACTTCTTCAGACGGTCAACAAACTTCTTTCCGGATTGAGGGGCATCGGGATTTTGATCGGCGCTCTGCTGGGGCTGCGCCGGTTCCGGTTGCGAGGTGACCGGCTCTGGAGTCTGCGTGGGCTTTTCCTGGACGACCTCTCCGTAATCCTGATAGAGATTGTTCTGCAACGAGTGGGCGACGAGTCCCATGACGGTTGCGTACATCGGGTTGTTGATTGCCTCCTTGATGCCGCCCGACACCCCTTCCGGATAGCCGGTGCGCACGTCGAGGCCGAGAATCTCCCCGGCCAGTTCGCTCGTGCCGGGCAGGAGCGCGCCGCCGCCGGTGATGATCACCCCGGCGTTGAGATATTCGTAATAGCCGGAGCGCTTGATAATGTCGCGCACCAGCTCGAAAATCTCCATCATGCGCGCTTCGACGATCACCGTCAGCGAGCTTTTCTGGAACGACTTGCGCGGACGCCCCTCGATCCCCTCGATCAGAATCTCCTCGTCGTTGTCGAGCACCTTCGACCAGGCGCAGCCGTAGCGGATCTTGATCTCCTCGGCCACGTCGTTGAGCGCCTTGATGCCATAGGCCACATCGTGCGTCACGTCGTTGGCCGCCACCTTGATCACCTCGGAGTAGCGGATCGCGCCGTCGATGTAGATGGCCACCTCGGTGGTGCCGCCACCAATGTCGATCACCACGACGCCGCTGCGCTTCTCGCTCTCCTTCATCACGGCAAGCCCCGATGCGACCGGCTCGAAAGTCATAGCGCTCACTTCGAGACCCGCTTTTTCGATGCACTGCTTGATGTTGCGGATCTTCGTGCGCAGCCCGACGACGATGTAAGCGCTGCCGCGCATGGTGGTTCCGGCCATGCCGATGGGATCGAGCACGCCGTCCTGGTCATCGACGATGAACTCCTGCGGAATGACGTGAATGATCTCGTGGTCGATGTCGAGATAGCGGATGTTGGTCTTGGCCTTTTCGAGGAAGCGCCGCACGTCGGATTCGTTGACGATGCCCGACTGGTTGACGCTGATTTCGGAATTGCTGTAGATGCAATGGACGTGCGCGCCGGAGATGCCGACGTTGACCCCCTTGATCTTGATCGAAGATTCGCGCTCCGCGTCGGCCACCGCCTTGCTGATGGCGTCAACCGTCTTGTTGATGTTGACCACCGTCGCCCGTTGCAATCCATCGGAGTTGGCGCGTCCCTTGCCGAGGACATTGAGCTTGCCGACGTCATCCTTTTCAGCGACGACGACGCATACCTTGGTTGTACCTATATCGAGACCGATTACAATATTGCTCTTCGGCATGAGGAGTTTTACGTTCAATGATGTTCATCGGGAATTTGGCCGCTCACTGGCGGGGCGGCCGGTGCCGCTGAGGAATCCGCGGATTCTGCTTCGCTTGCGGGTGAGGTGGCGAAAACTCTCTCGCGGAAACGAAGATCGACCGACTCATAACAATCGATACCTTTCTTTGCAACAACCTGTTGCCAGAATATCTCGAATTTTTTCAATTTTTCCTTGAAATTACCGTCATTGCCGATAACAAACGGTATCGGCGATCCGGCAACAAGAAACCAGGTCTGGTTGTTTCGGGTGAGATGAATGGTTGAAACCATCATTCTGGCATAGGTGCTTTTGTCGAAGGCGTCGAGCAGGGCGAACAGAAGAGCCTTGTCGGAATCGTTCAACCGCCGGACGCCTCCCGCCCGCACAGGCCCGGCAGCCCTTGCGCCATGCACCTTCACGAGCCGGAACCGCTCTGCGATCTCCTTGTCTGGCAAAAGATTTCCTGCGGTATCGATAATAAGGCTTCGCCCCTCGCTGACCAGCAGCGCCGCCGGACGCCGCTCTTCGATCCTGATCCGTAGAATGCCGTTCAGCTCCTTGCCGATCTGTATGTTCTCGATCCAGGGTTCCGAAACGAGCGCCCGGCGGACTTCGTTGATTCTGACCTCATCCAGATTCTTGCCCATGAAGCTGTTCAGACGGCGATCGATGGTGGAGGTCGGAATCAGGGACGTTCCGCTGACGACCACGCGGGTGACGGCAACCTGCTTTTTCCACTGCGTCGCGTACCACGAGAGCACCGCGACCGCAACGAGCAGCAGCGCGGCGAAGGTCATCATCACTGGCGTGGCGCTGAGAATGCGGCCCAGCTTGCCCTTGCGGGGACGAACCGTCTCCGGCTCCAGCTCGTCGAAGTCCGGCGACTCCCTCAGCGACTCATCGCGCTGCCGCTCATTTTCCGGACGAGCCATGCCTGCTGCTCCGGTTATGCCTCTCAAGGGCGGAGATCATGACGCCGACGGGGTTGCGTTGCCGCGAGTTTCGAGGCGCCACGCGGCGAAGCGCGCGGCCAGGTGCGTGATGTCGCCCGCGCCCATGAAGAGGAAGAGCGTCTCCGGCGCGGCCTCTTGGCGAAGCGCCGCCATCAGCTCGTCGCTGTCACCGGCGAAAACGACCTGTTTCGCCCCGGCGGTTCTTGCCCCTTCCGCCACCAGCTCGCCGGTGATGCCGGGGTAGTCTTCCGACTTTTCGCGCGACGGGTAGATGCCCGCCACGTAAACCGTGTCGGCGCGGGAGAGCGCCCAGCCGAACTCACCGGCGAACTCCGCCGTGCGAGAATAGAGATGCGGCTGGAAGACCGCCACGATGCGGTGCTTCTTCCACCCCTCGCGGGCCGCCTTCACCGTCGCCTTCACCTCCGACGGGTGGTGCGCGTAGTCGTCGATGACGAGCAGGCCGTCGCTGCCACGGAACTTCGTCTGGAAGCGGCGGCGCATTCCGGTATAAGCGCCGAGACCGGCGATAATCTTCTCCGGAGACAGGCCGATTTCGAGGCCGACCGAGAAGGCCGCCAGCGCGTTGAGCACATTGTGCCGACCTGGTACGCCGAGCCGTACGCCGTCGTAGCGCTCGCCGAACGCCTCGACGGTGAAGGTGCTGCCGCCCTCGCCGGGTACGATTCCGGAGGCCATCACATCGGCGTGTTCCTCGATGCCGAAGGTGGTGCAGCGGCGGTTCAGGCGGGCAATGATGCGGCGGATTTCAGGCCAGTCCACGCAGCAAATGACGCGCCCGTAGAACGGCACCTTGTTGGCGAACTGTGCGAAGCAGTCGCGCAGATTGTCCATCGTGCCGTAAGTGTCCATGTGCTCCGATTCGAGGCTGTTCAGCACGGCGATGGTGGGCGTGAGCTTGAGGAAGGCGCGGTCGTACTCGTCAGCCTCGATCACCATGTACTTGCCCTCGCCGACCACCGTACTCCCCTTGAGATAGTCCGAGACGCCGCCGATCATCACCGTCGGCGACTGGCCTGCTTCGAGCAGCATGGTGGCGACCATCGCCGTGGTGGTGGTTTTGCCGTGGGTGCCGGAGACGCAGATGCCCGATTTGTGGCGCATCAGCTCGCCGAGCATTTCGTCGCGCTTGATGACCGGAATGCCGAGCTTCTGCGCGGCGAGAATCTCGACGTTCTTCTCCGGGCGCACCGCCGAGGAGTAAACAACCACGTCGCTCGCGCCAACGTTTTCGGGCTGGTGCCCTTGGTGAACGACCGCGCCAAGCTCACGCAGCTTCTCGATCACCTCGCCGGACGCGAGGTCGGAGCCGCTGACCGAAAAGCCGGATTTCAGAAGCAATTCGGCGATGGCGCTCATCCCCGCACCGCCGATACCGACGATATGCACATTCCTCGTTTTTCCCAGTTCCATAGGAAGCACTCCTTTAATAAATCACAACTTTCGCCAAAGAAAGATATTGGGCTAAAGCCCTTTTTTATTTTGTCTTATCCATGATCCTCGGACTAAAGCCCGGGGCAATTGTCCATGCGTTTTGGTGGCCGGAACATGAATACATCCACTCCGCCGCCCAATTCACCAAATCCAAATCGATCCTCCATCCCGCCCGGCAATCAGCCGCCCTCTCAGGATTTTGACAGTGCGATGATTCTTTCCGCGAGCGTCGCCGCCGCGCCGGGATGGCCCTGTCGCCGGGCCGCCTCGCCCATCCGCGCGAGCTTGTCGCGGTCGCGGAGCAGCGCGAGGATCGTCTCGAACGACGCCTCTTCGCCGACTTTCGAGTCCTCGATCATGACGGACGCGCCCGCGCTGACGAGCGCCTGAGCGTTGTGGCGCTGGTGATCCGCCGCCGCGTAGGGGTAGGGAATCAGCACCGAGGGCTTGCCGAGGTTGGTCAGCTCGGCGAGGCTCGATGCCCCGGCGCGGCAGAGCACCAGGTCAGCCGCGCCGTACGCCTTGCCCATCTCCTGAATGTAGGGGCCGATCCAGCGGGTCGCCGAGGGGCCAGCCTCCGCCCGCACCCGTTCGGCGTCGAGCGATCCGGTCTGCCAGACGAGGTTGACCGCGCCTTCGAGTCGGCGGCAGAGCTTCAGCACAGCATTGTTGATCGCCCGCGCCCCACGGCTTCCGCCGAAGACAAGCAGCGTCGGCAGGCTGCGGTCGAGGCCGAAAAAGTCGAGGCACGACTCGCGGCTCTCGCCGCCGAACTCCCGCGCCGGATTGCCGGTCACGAAGACCGTCGCCTTGCCACCGAAAAACTTCCGGCTCTCCTCGAAGGACAGATGCACCTCCGAGGCCATCCGCGCCAGCATCCGGGTGGTCAGCCCCGGAAAGGCGTTCTGCTCCTGGATGAGCGTCTTCTTCCCCGAAAGCTGCGCGGCGAGCAGCAGCGGCGCGCTGACGTAGCCGCCGGTGCCCACCACCACGTCGGGCTTCTCCTTGCCGACGAGCGCCATCGCCATCGAGAGCGCTTTGGCGAAGTCGGCGAGAATGGCCGCGTTCTCCGCCAGCGCGCGCAGCGACAGGCCGCGCTTCAGCCCCCTGACCGGGAGCAGCACGAGCGGATAGCCGAGGCGCGGCACCTCGGTCGCCTCGATTCCGGCGGAGGTGCCCGCGAAGGAAATTTCGATGCCGGGTACGCGCTTCTTCAGCTCCGCCGCCATCGCCACGCCGGGGTAGAGATGACCGCCGGTGCCGCCGCCCGCGAAAAGCACTTTCATAGAACACCTCCTTTCGATTCGAGCAGCGCCTGCGCCCGCTCCATCGTTTCGACCTTTTTCCGGTAGCGTGAAATGCTGACCAGAAGCCCGATGCCGAGCGAGTTGAAGAGCAGCGCCGTGCCGCCGTAGCTGATGAATGGCAATGCCACGCCGGTGGTCGGCATGAGGTGGCTCGACACGGCGATGTTGATGAAGGCGAAGAAGACGATGGCGAAGGTGACGCCGATGGCGACGTAACGCCCGAACAGATCCGGGGCGCGCTTGGCGATGATGATACCGCAGACGAAAATACCGGCAAAGAGCAGCAGAATGAGCATCGCGCCGATAAAGCCGTACTCCTCGCCGATGACGACAAAGACGAAGTCGTTGTACGACAGCGGCAAATAGAGATCGCGTTGCTTGCTCGCCCCGAGGCCGAGGCCGAACAGGCCGCCGTTGCCGAGGCCGAGCAGCGCCTGACGCACCTGGTAGCTGAACTCCTTCTCGCCGCCGCCGAACGAGACGAGGCGGGCGACGCGGTAGGGCGCGGCGATGGCGAAGACCGCCGCGATCGGAATCAGCGGCAATGCGGTGGCGAGAAGATATTTGATGCGGATGCCGCCGATGAACATCAGCGTGAAGCCGATGATGGCAATGAGCGAGGCGGTGCTGAAGTTCGGTTCGAGCGCCACCAGCGCGACCACGGTCATCAGGAGCACCAGCATCGGGTAGTAGCCGTCATGCAGATCCTTGATATACGCTTTCTTTTCGGAAAGCAGCCGGGCGAAGTGAAAGATGATGGCGTATTTTGCCAGATCGGAAGCCTGGAACTTCAGCGCTCCGAACCCGATCCAGCGGGCTGCGCCGTGAATCACATGCACGAGCTTGAGCAGGAGCAGAAGGGCCAACAGGCCAATGCTGACGAAAAGAAAGAGCTTGCTGATCTTCCGGAAGATGTGGTAATCGATAGCGCCGACCACGAAAATCATCGCCATGCCCGCGACGGCAAAAGTGAGCTGACGCCACAAAAAGTACTGCGGATCGGAAAATTTCTGTTCCGCCCACCCTGCCCCGCTGCTATAGACGACGACCACCCCGATGCACATCAGCAACGCGACGATCAGGAACAGCATTTTACCGGCAATCGAATCTCCGCGCCCGGGCAGCGCCGGAAGCAGCGCCATCGATTCGGCGGGCGAGTCGTCGAGTTCCAGGTCGAAATCCAGATTCAGCTTCAGATCACTCAGCTTCATTCCAGCTCCCGGACAAGTTGCTTGAACTGGCGTCCGCGATCCTCGAAGTCGCGGAACATGTCGAAGCTTGAACAGGCGGGCGAAAAGAGTACGCTCCCGCCGGGCCGGGCGTTCCGGCGGGCAAGATCGACAGCCTCCGCGAGCGATTCGGCGCAGAGAACGACAACGACGCCCCGGAAGGCCTCGGCGATCAACTGGCGAGACTCGCCAATCGCCACGATGCAGGCGACCTTCTCCCGTACGATGTCGGCGATGACGCTGTAGTCGTTGCCCTTGTCGCGCCCTCCGGCGATGAGCACCATGCCCGCCGGTACCGATTGCAACGCCTGGCGGAGCGCGTTGACGTTGGTGGCCTTCGAGTCGTTGATCCAGTCGAGGCCGCAGGCAGTTCCGGCGAACTCCTGCCGGTGCTCCACGCCGCCAAACCCGGCGAGCACGAGCCGCATTGTCTCCGCCGAAACGCCAGCCGCCGAGGCCGCCGCGACCGACGAGAGCACGTTGTAGAGGTTGTGGTCGCCGCGAAAGCCCGGCTTCATGATCTCGTCAACCCGCATCAGCTTTTCGCTCGAATCCGACGTACGGACGACAATCTCGCCCCCTTCGACTGAAACGAAGTCGCCCGACGCATCGGCGAGCGTCTCGGCCCGCAGGCCGACGCGCACCACCCGGAAGGGCCACGGCTCGCGCCGGTCGAAGTGCGCCCGAAGCATCGGGTCGTCGTGGTTGTAGATGAGCGTGTCGCCCGCCTCCTGCCGCGAGTGGATGCGGAACTTCGCGGTGGCGTAGGCCTCGATGCTGCCGCCGTAGCGATCCATGTGGTCGGGCGTGATGTTGGTCAACACCGCGATGTCGGGCCGGAACTCGAAGCAGCCTTCGAGCTGGTAGCTGCTCAGTTCGAGCACGGCGATGTCCGCCGCCGTCATTGCGGAGACCTCCGACGAAAACGGAATGCCGATGTTGCCGACGCTGAAGGCGCGGAATCCGCGCCGCTCGCCCTCCGCCTCGCAGATGCGGTGGATGAGCGTGGCCGTGGTGGTTTTGCCGTCCGTGCCGGTGATGCCGATGACGCGGGCCGGGCAGAACCAGCTCGCCAGCTCGATTTCGCTCACCACGGCAATGCCTCGCTCGCGCATCTCGCGGATGACCGGCGCGGTTTGCGGAATGCCGGGGCTGACGACGCACAGCGCCGCATCGAACACCCGCGCCGAGTGGCCGCCCTCCTCGAACGGCACATCGAGCTGGCGCAGCGTTTCCGCTGTCTCCGGGCTGACGGCGCCAAATTCGCTCACGAATGGCCGCGCCCCGGCCCGCGCGAGCAGGCCCGCCGCCGCCACGCCGCTCTTTCCCGCGCCGATGATCGACGCCGCTTTTCCTTTCAGCTCTTCCGGTTTCACGTTATCGCAGTTTCAGAGTCATGAGGCTTGTCAAAAAAAGCAGGATCGAGATGATCCAGAAGCGGATGACGATCTTCTGCTCCGCCCATCCTTTCAACTGAAAATGGTGATGCAGCGGGGCCATCAGAAAGATGCGCCGCCCTTCGCCGTACATCTTTTTTGAAATCTTGAACCAGCCGACCTGCAAGGAGACCGAGAGGGTCTCGATGAAAAAGACGCCAGCCAGCACCGGCAAAAGTAGCTCCTGCTTGATCATGAGCGCGATCACCGCGATGGCGCTGCCGAGCGAAAGCGAGCCGGTGTCGCCCATGAACACCTCGGCGGGGCTGGAGTTGAACCACAGAAATCCCACGCAGGCCATGACGATGGCCATGCTCACCACGGCCACTTCGCCCGCGCCGGAGATGAAGGGGATGCTGAGATAACCGGCATAAACGGCGTTACCGGCAAGATAGGCGAAACCGCCGAGGGCGAAGGTGACGATAGCCGCGTTTCCGGCGGCCAGGCCGTCGAGGCCGTCGGTGAGGTTGACCGCGTTGGAGACCGCCGTGATGATGAAGATCACCACCGGAATGTAGAAGATGCCGTAATCGACCGAGAGTTTTTTGAAGAAAGGCACGGTGGTGTCGGAGAGCAGCACCGAAAAGGCCGGATCCTGCCAGGTGTAGAGGCCGATGACCAGACCAAGTATGACCTGCCCGATCAGTTTGTAGTGACCGGCAAGCCCGCCCTTGACCTTCAGCACCACCTTCTGGTAGTCGTCGATGAAGCCGATCAGCCCCATCCAGAAGATGGCCAGCATGATGAGCCAGACGTGCGGATCGTCGATCTTGGCCCAGAGAAACGCCGATACCTCGATGGCGAAAATGATCATGAGGCCGCCCATCGTGGGGACATCCTTTTTCTTGCGATGCTCCGGCGGGGCCTCCTCTTTTATCGGCTCGACGAATTTCGACTTGAGGAATCGTATGAATGACGGCCCGGCAAAAATGGTGATCAACAGCGCCGTGATGGCCGCCGCGCTGGCCCTGACGGTCAGGTATTCGATGACCCGCAGACCGGGAATACTGTAGAATTCGTTGATATACCGGAGAATGTAATAGAGCATCGTCGGTTCAGATCGTGTGCTGTTGTTTCTGTTTGATGAGATTGTCCGCCGCCAGTTCGAGCCTCATGCCGCGAGAGCCTTTGAAGAGCAGCGCGTCGCCCGGCTGGACGTAGTTCGAGAGAAATTGACGAAGTGCGTCCATCGTCTCGAAGTGCCCGGCGCAGCGATCGCCCGCTTCGCGGCAGATGAGCCGGGCGTCATCGCCGTAGGCGAGGCACGCATCGATCGGCAGCTCGCGAATATACCTGCCGATGCCTTCATGTTCAATGGCCGAGTTGTCGCCGAGTTCGAGCATGTCGCCGAGCACGGCGATCCTGCGGCCCCGGCACTCGATGGCGGCGAGCGTGTCGAGCGCAAATCGCACCGAATCGGGGTTGGCGTTGTAGGTGTCGTTGAGCACCACCGTCTCGCCGTCGTCGAACAGCTCCATGCGCTTCCACCCCTTTGCGGGCTGGAGCGAGCCAAGGCCATTGGCGATGAGCGCCGGATCGAGGCCGAAGTGCGCGCCGAGCGCCGCCGCCGCCACGGCGTTGATGACGTTGTGCCGTCCGACGAAGCGCATCGCCACCGGCTGGCGGACGCCGGATTCGGACGAGAGCGTGAACGAGACGCGCCCCACCCGATCCGCGCCGATATTTTCGGCCCACCAGGCGCGACCCGCTCCCGGCTGCATTCCGTAGCCGGTCTTGCGAGACAGCGTCGTTCCGGCGGCGGCGAGACGGTGGTCGTCCTCGTTGACGAACGCCGCGCCGCCGTGCGCTTCGAGGTAGCGGAACAGCGCCGCCTCGGCATCGGCGACGCCGTCGAGGGAACCGAAAAATTCGAGATGCTCGTGGCCGATGTTGGTCAGCAACCCGTGCGTCGGGCGGACGAGCGAGGCGAGGAACTCCATCTCGCCGGGATGGTTGATGCCCATCTCGATCACCGCCACTTCGGTGTCGCGGCGCATCTGCAAGAGCGTCAGCGGAACGCCGAGGTGGTTGTTGAAGTTGCCCTGCGTCACGAGGACGTTGAAGCTGGTCGAGAGCACGGCGGCGACCATCTCCTTGGTAGTGGTCTTGCCGTTGCTGCCGCCGATGCCGATCACCGGAATGTCGAAGCGCTCCCGGTAGGCGGCGGCGAGCTGCTGGAACGCCGCGACCGGATCGTCGGCGACGAGGAAGCGACGACCTTCGCCCTGATGCGCCTCGCCGTGTTCGGCGAACCACTGTCGCGACACCACGGCCCACGCGGCTCCGGCGGCGAACACCTCGCCGACGAAGCGGTGCCCGTCGGTGCGCTCGCCCGGCAGCGCCACGAACACCGCGCCCTGTACCGCCTTGCGTGAATCGATCACCACCACCGGATCGTCGAGCCGGTAGCCTTCATCCACGTCGCGGGCTACGACGGTTCCCGCCCGGCTGAAATCGCTGAAGATCAGCGCACCTTTCATCGTCACTCCCTCACTTCCTTTATTTCATTGCATTTGCGCGAAACACGCCTCCAGATGCTCTCGGTCGGAGAAGTGCTGCTTCACGCCTTCGATCTCCTGATACGCTTCGTGCCCCTTTCCGGCCACCAGCAGAATGTCCCCCGCGCCGAGTTCCACGACCGCCCGGCGGATCGCCTCGGCGCGATCGGCGATGCGCAGATGCGCTCGCCCCGCCATGCCCGCTTCGACTTCGTCGAGAATCGCTTCGGGATTTTCATCCCTCGGATTGTCGGAGGTGACAATGACCCGGTCGGCAAGTCCGGCGGCGATGCGGCCCATCTCGGGGCGCTTCTGCCGGTCGCGGTTGCCGCCGCAGCCGAACACCACCGCGAGCTTCGAGCCTGCGGGCGTCACCGCTCGCAGAGCTTCGAGCGCTTTTTGCAGGGCGTCGGGCGTGTGGGCGTAATCGACCACGGCGCAGCGGCTGCGGTCGCGGCTCCATATCCGCTCCATCCTGCCGTCCACCGCATCGGCGGCGCCGAGGCCGCACATCGCCGTTTCGGGATCGATGCCGAGGCCGACGCCCACCGCGAAGGCTTCGAGCATGTTCATGACGTTGTACTCGCCTGGCAGCGGGACTTCCATCGCCATCGTCCGGCCCCGGAAAGTCACCTCCGCCTTCGTGCCCTCGACGCTCATCTCCGACACGCTGGCGTTGAAGCGCCGCGCGAGATCGCAGAACGAAGCGCCGCCGCCGGTCGTACAGCAGAACACCCGCTGCGGCGAAAGATTACCGGCCATGAAACCGGCGCGGGGATCGTCGGCGTTGAGGACGGCGAAACCGTTGTCGTCGAGCCGGTCGAAGAGCAGGCGCTTGGCTTCGGCGTACTCCTCCATGGTCGCGTGAAAGTCGAGGTGCTCCGGCGTGAGGTTGGTGAACACCGCCGCCCGGAAGCAGAGGCCGTGCACCCGGTCGAGCACCAGCGCGTGGGAGGATACCTCCAGCACCGCCGCCTTGCATCCGGCATCGACCATCTGACGGAAGAGATCGTGAAGGCCGTTCGACTCGGGGGTGGTGCGTTCGAGCGGAATGTCGCGGCTGCCGATGCGGCACAGCCCCGTGCCGATGTATCCGGCGGGAATTCCCGAGGCGTTGAGCATCGAGGTGACGAGCCGCGCGGTGGTGGTTTTGCCGTTCGTGCCGGTGACGCCAATGAGCATCAGCTCGTCCGAGGCGTTGCCGTAAAAGGCTTTCGAGAGTTCGGCCAGCGCCTTGCGGGCGTTCGGCACGACGAGCCAGACGACAGAATCTTGGCGCTCCGCCGGAAGCTCCTCGCACACTACCGCCACCGCGCCCGCCTCGATTGCCGCGCCGATAAAGCGGTGGCCATCGGCGACGAAACCACGCACCGCCACGAACAGCGCGCCCGGCGCGACCGCTCGTGAATCGCAGGTCACGCCGGTGACAGCGGCCAGCGCTCCGCTTCCGCCCCGGCGTTCAGCCAGCGCGCCGAGAGCGGCTACGAGATCATCGAGCAGCACCATCGGCGCGTCTGTCTTGTTTTGTGTCCATCACTTGTTGAACTCTTTTCGTCAGGCGCACCCTGACCTTTGTCTCTTTCTCTACCTTCGAGCCGGGCGCGATGCTCTGCGAGGTCACGCTGCCGCCGCTGCTTCCAAACGGCTCCAGCTTCAGGCCGTTCCATTCGAGCAGTTTGGCGGCATCGCTTTCGCGCAGCCCCTTCAGATCGGGCACGACCACCGTCGAAACGCGGTCGAGCAGCTCTTTTTCGGGGGCCTTCATGCTCAGCCGTTTCTGCATTTCGAGAGAACAGGCCAGCGCCCGGCCGCAAACTCTCGAAAAAGCCGGAGCCGCCACGGCTGACGCATAATACTCTGTCTGCGGCTCATCGACAACGATAATCGCCGCATACTGAGGATTGTCACAGGGAAAAAATCCGGCAAACGACGCCACGTAGTAACGCCACCCCTGATAGCTGCCGTTGTGCAGTTTCTGCGCCGTGCCGGTCTTGCCCGCAACCGGGATTCCCTCGATAGCCGCCAATTTTCCGGTTCCCTTTTCGACCACCGCGCGGAAATACTCCTTCGCCATATACCGGGCCGTTTCCGGCTTCAGAGCCTGAGCCACCTTTAGTGGCACGTTTTCCATCACTTTCTTGCCATCGGGGCCGGTCACGCTTTTGATGACGAATGGCCTCATGCGAGCGCCGTCGTTGGCCATTGTCGCGTATGCCTGAAGCACCTGGAGCGGAGTCGCCATGACCTGGTAGCCGTAGCCCATCCAGGGAAGCGTCAGGCTGCCCCAGCGCGAAACCGGTTTGAGCCGTCCCCCCGATTCACCGATGAGGCCTACCCCGGTTTTCTGGCCGAAGCCAAGGGCGCGGGCGTAGCGGTAAAAGACCTCCGGCCCGACCTTCATGGCGGTACTCGCCGCGACAACGTTGCTGGACTCGATGATCGCCTTCTGGAAGGTGATCGTCTCGAACGGCTCGTGATCCCGGATGTGTTTCCCGTAGAGCGTGAGCGTACCGCCGTGGCCGTCCACGAGTCGATCCGCCCTCCATTGCAGCGCTTCGGTGGCCGCCGCGGCCATGACGATCTTGAAAGTCGAGCCCGGCTCGAACATATCGGTGACGGCGCGGTTGCGCATCTGATCGGCGGTCAGCCCGCTCCGGCGGTTCATGTCGAAGGTGGGGTGGTTGGCCATCGCGATGATTTCGCCCGTCCTTGCATCCATGACGATGCCCATCGCGCTTCTTGCCTTGAACTCCGCGACCGCTTGCGCGATCTCCTCTTCGAGGATGCCCTGCACGTCGGCGTCGATGGTCAGCGTCACGTCGTTGCCGTTCATGGGTAGCACCTGCTCGGCGTCGGGAGCGGGATAGCGCTCTCCGGTAGCCGAACGCTGGAATACCCGCACACCGTCGCGCCCGCGCAGCTCTTTGTCGAAGCTCTTTTCAAGTCCGCTGATGCCCTTGTTGTCGCGATCGGTCAGGCCGATGAGCTGGGCGCCCACGTTCAGATAGTAGCGGTGCTGCTCGCGCCGGAACCCGATGCCCTTGATTTTTTGGCTCATCAGTTTCGCGGCCTGCGCCACCGGCACGTTGCGCTCCAGCCAGACAAAACGCCTCTTCTTCCGGAACAGGTCGAGATAGTGACGCCTGCTCTTGCCGAAGGTTTCCGAAAAAAGCTGCGCCGCCGCGCCAGGATCCGTCACATGTTTTGGGTCGGCGTAAAACGAGATGCTCTCGACGCTCTCGGCAAGCGGACGGCCATGCCGATCCAGAATGCGCCCGCGCCGGGCCGTTTCGGTCACCATGACCTCATACTGGCGGCTTGCCTTCGCGCGGTATTTTTTGACATCGAACACCTGGATGCCAAGCAGCTTCGAGACGATCGCCAGGAAAAACAGCAGCATGAGCGCCGCCATCACGCCGAGGCGCAGGCCGAATTCATGGTCGCTGGTGCCTTTCGGCTCCGGTGTCGTTCGCTCGTCGTTCATGCACTCTTCGATTGAAAAAGGGGGCCGGTCAGGGTTCGATCTCGACCGGCGGAGTGAAGGAGGAGTCGAGCCCGAGATTTTTGGCATAGCCGGAGATATAGCGGATGCTCTGAAGCTCGCGGCTCTTCAGCTCCTCGGCGGTCGAGATGCTGGTGCTGATCCTGAGCTGCTCCCGCAAGCGCTCGTTGCGCCGGGCCAGCTCGTTGATGGCGAGCGTATTGTTGATCTGCACCAGGAACAGCACGGTCGCGAAGATGAGATAGATAAAAGTCCTCAGACGAAGCAGGGACCCTATGTCGAAAATTTCAGGCGAAGGCGCCGGCTGCGCTGCCTTGTAGCGCGCTTCCGGCTCGAAGGCCAGTGCCCGCTTTTCAAGCAAATCGACGCCGCCAAGCTCATAGCCTGCAATGCCGCTGCCGTCCGCCCGTCCGAAAAGCTCGCCCGTTCTTCCGGCAAACCCGGCAAACGGTTTTTCGGCAGAGTTCAACACGTTCACGGCACACCTCCCCTAAAATTAAAGTTTCTGAATGATTCTGAGACGCGCGCTTCTCGCTCTCGGATTACGACGGGTCTCTTCAGCCGTAGCCTCGATCGACTTTCTGGTGACCAGCACCGCTTCGGCGGGCGTCAGCGGCTCGCGGAGCGCAACGCCCTTCGGCCCCCAGTCCGCCGAACATCTGGCGGCGAAAAAGCGCTTGACGATCCTGTCCTCCAGCGAGTGGTAGCTGATCACCGCCAGCCGTCCGCCGGGGGAGAGCAGCTCGAATCCATCCGCCAGCGCCTGTTCGAGCACACCGAGTTCATCGTTGACCTCGATACGCAACGCCTGGTAAATCCTCGACAGAGTCTTGATGGCCAGGTCTTTGCGCGGACAGGCGGCCCGCACCACCTCGGCCAGTTCGCCGGTCGTCGTCAGCGGAGCCGTGCTTCTCGCCGAAACGAGCGCTCTGGCGACTCTGCCGCCGAGCGGCTCCTCGCCGTAGCGAAAAAAGAGCTTCGCCAGCGCGGTCTCGTCATATTCGTTCACCACATCGGCGGCGGTCAGCGGCCCGTCCGGATCCATCCGCATGTCGAGCGGGCCGTTCCTGAGATAGCTGAATCCGCGCTCCGGCGTGTCGATCTGAAACGACGACACCCCGAGATCGAGCAGAAATCCCATGACCGGCAACGCCGCGCCTCGCGCGATTGGCGTCACAAGCTCCTTGACCATGCCGAAGTTTCCCCTGACCAGGCGATAGTTTCCGCCCAACGCCCCGAGCTTCTCGCTCGCAGCTTCGAGAGCGTGCGAGTCCTGATCGATGCCGACAAGAAGCGACTCGCCGACGAGCGTTTCAAGCTTCCGGAGCAGCCGGAGCGAATGGCCCCCGCCGCCAAGCGTACCGTCGATGTACACTCCCGGAAGCGTGAGCAGCAGCGACACGGATTCATCGGCAAGCACCGGTTCGTGGTAGTCCTGATAATCCATGATCTCAGATATAACGGCTTGCAAGCGGCGCGAACCGGCCTGCGTTATCACTCAGCAGCCGTTCGAGGCGAAGCGGCTCCCAGACGGTCATTTTCGAGTTTGCTCCGATGATGACGGCCTCTTTGACGATACCGGCATGATCGAGCATCTCGCGGGAAAGCGCGATCCGTCCGGAGCGGTCAAGCTCCGTCTGGTCGAGGCGCGCATAGATCATGGTGGTCAGCAGGCGCTCTTCGGGGTTGAAATCGGAAAGCTTGAGCAGTTGCTGCTCCTTTTCGTTCCAGACCGAAGGTTCGTACAGTTCGAGCGACCCGTCATCGGCCTTGAAAACATAGAGCACCGGCGAGCGGCCAGGAGCGCCCGCGCCGACTTCATCCTCCTGCAAGAGGAACCTGCGTCGAAACCGGGCCGGAATCTGAAGCCTGCCCTTCTCATCGACGGTATGCTGCTCTCTTCCAATAAATCCGGGCATAAATCCCCCACTTTTTCCCACTTTGCACCACCTTAATGTATGCAATCGAATGTTGAAAAAAAATAGCGGGAACAATGTAAAAAGGACGGAAAAGCGTTCTGTAAGCGCCGCGCATCCTCGCGGCAGAGCCAAGAAGGCGAGGATGCGCAAAGCACAAGTGCGAGCAACTGGTTACGCGAATTCCGGGTTTGCGGCGTCCAGCTTTCTCAAATGGATATCGAAAGCTGTTTCTTGCCTTTTTGAAGGATGGCAAATGGATCGTTCACGACGCCCTCGTTACGAGTCAGCGAGGTTAGAATTAGAAAAGCGAATAACGTTCAAGGATTTTAAAACAGCGTTGAAAACGTCGTTTGTTGACGAGGTGGTTCAGGATCGAATGTTCGCGAAATTCAGCAAGGCTCGTCCGGCTCTTGAGCACCTGATTGACAGGAGTTTCCTTGACGAGGAACTCAAGATGGCCTGCAAAGAGCTTGTCATGAAGAAATTTCGTCAGATCGGGCTGGATTCATCATTGCATCACCCCGCTTTCGCGTCCAGGCCAATTTCCAAAATCCTCCCACAAACAACAAAGGGCCGCCTTTTCGGGCAGCCCTTTTTGCATCCCTGTCGCGTCTCGCAGCTTACTGGTGGGCGGCGACGAGGGCGTTGTAGTTGGCGGCGACGGTTTTCTCCAGATCGGCGTCGGTGTGCACGAAGCTGGTGAACATCGCCTCGAACTGCGACGGGGCGAGGTAGATGCCCTGGTCGAGCATGGAGTGGAAGTACTTGCCGTACTTGGCGGAGTCGGCGGTGATGGCGCTCTTGTAGTCAACGACCGGGGTTTCGGTGAAGAACAGGCAAGCCATGGAGCCGACGCGGTTTTGCGTGTAGTTCAGGCCGAGTTTGTCCATGTTCGCCTTGAAGCCTGCTTCGAGGAACGCGGCTTTCCTTTCGAGTTCCGGATAGGGATTCTCTTCGATGAGAATTTTCAGCGTTTCCAGACCGGCGGTCAGGGCCAGCGGGTTGCCCGACAGGGTTCCTGCCTGATAGACCGCGCCGAGCGGGGCGACGTTCTGCATGATTTCGCGCTTGCCGCCGAATGCGCCGACCGGCAGGCCGCCGCCGATGATCTTGCCCATCGTGGTGAGGTCAGGGGTGACGCCGTAGTACTCCTGCGCGCCGCCGAGGGCTACGCGGAAGCCGCACATCACCTCGTCGAAGATCAGCACGATGCCTTCCTGATCGCAAAGCTCACGCAGGGCGACGAGGAACTCCTTTTTGGCAGGGATGACGCCAGTGTTACCTGCGACTGGCTCGATGATGATCGCGGCGATTTCGCCCTTGTTCTCGTTGACCAGCACCTTGACCGACTCGATGTCGTTGTAGGTGGCGTTCAGCGTGTCGTTGGCGGTGCCTTTGGTGACGCCGGGGCTGTCGGGAGCGCCGAGGGTGAGCACGCCGGAACCAGCCTTGATGAGGAAGCTGTCGCCGTGGCCGTGGTAGCAGCCTTCGAATTTGATGATTTTATCCTTGCCGGTGTAGCCGCGGGCGAGCCTGACGGCGGACATGGTGGCTTCGGTGCCGCTGTTGACCATGCGCACCATTTCGAGCGACGGCACGACCTTGCAGAGCAGCTCGGCGATCTCGATTTCGAGTTCGATCGGTGTGCCGAAGCTGGTGCCGATGTTGCGCAGGGTGTATTCGATGGCGGCGGTCAGGCGGGGGTGCATGCTGCCGAGAATGAACGGCCCCCACGATCCGACATAGTCCAGGTAGGTGTTGCCGTCAACGTCGGTCATGTAAGCGCCTTGGCCTTTGGCCATGTAAATCGGGGTGCCGCCGACGGATTTGAAAGCGCGAACCGGGGAGTTGACGCCGCCGGGGATGAACTTTTTGGCTTTTTCAAAAAGCTCGGCAGAACGGGTAAGTACAGGCATGTCGAATCGTTCGGTTTGAATTAGTCGAGGAGTGATGTAATGAAATGACTGGTCAAGATAGAAAATAGTCCCGAAGATTGAAAACAGGCTTCCGGTAACGATTTGGTTCACGCCGAGATGAGGCGCGAGACGATCTCGAGGTGCTTGCGATGCGGCATCCGGTCGAGGTGACGGGCGCAATATTCCTGCAACATTGCCGTGACTGCCGCGACCTCGTCCGGCGGAGCTTCGGGGCAAAGCGCGTTGCCGGTGGCGTCGAGGGCGCGGATGAAGCGGTAGCGGCTCGCCGGTACGCGCTGGATGGCCGCGCCCATCGGCACGGAGCTGCCGGGCAAGGCGAAGCCGCCGGGATCGAGCACGAAAAAGAGCTCGTCGAGCTTCATCTCTTCGATGCTGCTCGCGAGGTCGGCGTTGCTGAAAACGCAGCGGTCGAGCGACGGCGCGAAGCCGAGTACGCCGACGAGGCGGAGCAGGAACCAGGCGAGGATCGTCTGGAAGTTGCGCTCCGCGTGGCACAGCCGCCAGATGGCCGAGTGCGCTATCGTGAAGAGCGGCACGTTCTTCTCCTCGTGCGTGGAGGCGTAGCGGACGAGGTCGAGCACCCGGTAGAGTACGCTGAAGCGCTCCAGATCGGGCGATTCGGAGAGCGGACTGAGCACCAGGCTGGCGTCGCTCAGGAGCTGAATGTCGCGATTGCCTTTTTTGTAGAGCACCGCCTCGATCACGTTGCCGGGCGAAAAGAGCGGGCCGGTGCGACTCTTCGCGCTTCGACCGCCCTTGAGGATCACCGACACCTGACCGTACTCCCGCGTCAGCAGCAGGCAGATTTTGGACTGGTCGCGGTACTTGATGTCACGGAGCACGAGCGCGCGCGTTTTGACGATCACCGGTGAAACTTTTTTTTGAAATTAAATATACTTATATACAGCGTCCAACATTGCAGGGTTCACGCGACCCGAAGATACCAAAACAACATACAGGAAAAAGATTCTCAACGGAGGAATAGAATATGCCAACTTATCATTACCGCTGCAGCAAGTGTGGTCATGAAGAAGAGGTTTTTCAGCGCATGACCGACGATAGCCTCACGAAGTGCTCCAAGTGCGGCGAGGAGTCTTACGAGCGCGTCATCAGCGCCGAGGGCGGCTTCGTGCTCAAGGGATCGGGCTTCTACAGCACCGACTACTGCGGCAGCAAATCTTCATCCAAAGGTTCCGAGTCCGGCGGCGGATGCGCCTCCGGCAATTGCCCCCTGGCGAAGTGAGTTCGCGCTGATTGCAATAGTGCAATAGAACAGAAAAAGCCTTCTCGAAAAACGGGAAGGCTTTTTTATGCCGGTTTCCAGCAATCCCTTCGCAAACGAGTTCCGTCCTCCCCGGAATCGAAATCGATCTTCACGCAACAATCGGTGATCACCTGATGCAGGCGGGCAAGAAACCCGCCCCTGCAGAACCACATCAAACCACCTTCCGCATCGACGCGCTTCTGTCAGCGCTGCTCGAAAACGGGCTTCTCCTTGTCTCGCAGCCGGAAGCCGGGCAGATTGATCTCCGGATCGTTGCGCATGTAGTTCGGATACTCCTTGCCGAGCGCGCCGCCGGTGGTGAGGATCCGGTCGAGTTTGCCATCGACGAAGAACATGCGGATTCTGTCGCCAGAGGTTAGGTTCACGCCCGATGGCTGATTCTTGTCGTCATAAATATGGTACAGGCTCCGGGCTTTTTTGATGGCGACGACCTTTTTCAGGCGGGAGTTTTCGTCAAGGTTTGCCGTCAGTTGCCTGCCGGAGAGCTGGTCATGCAAAGCGGGAGATGACGAGAGCGTGTCGCGAACGGCCAGAAATGCGTGGCCGAAGACCTGGATTTCATCCACCCTCTTTTTTCCGGCGATCTCGCGGACTTGCACCCGGATCGAGTCGCCGCTGAGCTGCCGCCCGAGCTGCCAGGCAACGGCATCGTCGAACAGCCAGAGTTCGTTCTTTTTCTGGTCGAAGGTCGCCCGCGCCGATTTCACGGTCAGGCTGTCGTCGATCACCCGTCCGCGAAAGTTGCCCCAAAGTTCGCCAGCTTCCCGGCCGGTGTGGTAAACGCCCCTGTCGCCCCGCGTCTCAAGCGTTTTGTCCTTGATGATGATGTGGCCCGTGAGGTCGATGCGCTCGCTGTCGGGCCAGTCGGTCGCGCGGTCGCACTGCAAGATCGTTTCGCCGTGCAGAAACTTGACGTTGCCGACCGCCGAGCGGTAAGGCGTGACCGCGCCTGACGGACTGGCCACTTCTCCGCCCTCGATCTGGTCGGCGTGTTCGAGCACCGTTTTCTTATTTTCCGCAGAGACCGTATTATCCGGCAGGGATGTTACCCATAAAGCCACAGGCAGCAAGAGGCTCCATGCGGCTATCGAGATCGATCGTCTTGTTGTCATGCGGCTGGTTTGGCTTGTCTCAGAGGTTTATCGTTCAGTCACTTAATGTAATAAAGCTTTCCGGTGTGAAAAAAATAGTCTTGATTGCCCAGGATCGCGCGGCGTTTCTCCATGCCGCCCCGCTTGTCAGTGTCTTCAGAAAAAATGGCGTATTCGAGCCGGTGCTCGCTCGGGCGCTCGATCCCGGAAGCCGCGCCGAACACGACGCGCTCGCTGCGGCATTCGGTTTGCCGGATGCGCTCCGCGTCATCGAACTCGAGCCGGGTTCGCCGGCCGTCGAAACCGCGTCGCTCATGCTCGCCTTCGAGCAACTGTTCAACGAAATCGAACCCGACTTCGTCGCTCCCGGCGGCCACGACCATGCGTCGCTGGCCGGAGCGTTGACGGCGGCGAAAATGGGCATTCCGGTCATCAGCCTCGACGCGGGCTTGCGCAGCTACGACCGCGCCGAACCGGAAGAGATCAACCGCCTCGTCATCGACTCGGTCGCCGCGCTCCACTTCGTCAGCGAGCACAGCGGTCTCTACAACCTCATGAACGAAGGGGTCGCCGACGAGCGCATCCTTTTTGTCGGCAACACGGCCATCGACAGCCTCGTGACGCTCATTGCCGAGGCGAACGAATCCGCCGTGCTCGAAACGCTCTCGCTCGCCCCGAAAAAGTTCGTCACCGTTCTGCTCGAGCCGGAGAGTTCCGGAAATCGCGATCTCTTCAGCAAGGTGCTCGAATCGCTCGCCGCCACCGCGACGGTGCTGCTTCCGGGAAGCCAGCCGTCCGATGAGTTCCCGGACGGCGCGCCGGGCCTGCGGCTGATCGACATGCCGGGCTACATCGACCTCTTGCGCTTGCTCAAGGAGTCCGCGTTCGTGCTGACCGACAGCGCCGAATTCGAGGCGGAGCTGACCGTGATGAACGTCCCGTGCCTCACCCTGCGCCCGACCACAGCCCGCCCCTCGACCGTCGAAATCGGTACCAACGTGCTGGTCGCCCCCGACGAAGAGGAAATTCTCAAACGCGCCTCGCTCATTCTCTCCGGCAAGCAGTCGGAAAAAACCCTGATTCCCGAAAAATGGGATGGCGCGGCAGCAAAGCGCATAGCCGAGGTACTCGAACGGGGGGCGTGAGCCGTCTCAATTGGTTGTCGCTTGCCGTTCCGGGATTGGCGGATCGGCAAGCGAAATCCTCGGTGCTTTTTTCTGTAAAGTAATAGGGTAAAGGTGCTTACTCGGCTTTCTGATAATCGGGATGGTGTCTGCTTTCGTGATAGGTGGCCACAAAAAAAATTTTACGAGAAATAATCAGAAAACGTGTTCTTTCGATCCGGTTAAATATTGCTTTATTATACAAAGAAGTACTTTTTCCATGAATTTATTCTTGGGAGATAGTGCAAAATGTTCCAGTCTTATACCTCTATCACTCAGATCATCTTTGTGGATGATGAGCCGTCATTTCGTTCCGTCATACTGAAATACCTTCAGAGAAAAGGTTATCAGGTTACCGAAGTCGGCTCTGCCATTGACTTTTACAGGGAATTCGACCAGCAAGAATATGCCCTCGCTATTATCGATGTCGGCCTGCCCGATCAAAGCGGTTTGGTGCTTACAAAGTATGTTCGCGAAAATTCATCGACCAGAATCCTGCTGCTGTCCGGCGACACATCGCCTGAAACCAAGATCGAAGGCTATGAGGCTGGCGCTGATCAGTTTCTGACAAAACCTGTCAACTTTCGATTGCTGGATGCGGCGGTTGCCAACCTGATTGCGAGGGCCGCCAGACAAACTGACGGTTCGTCTGAAGTGCTCACAAGCAAAGCGGAAGAAAAGAGCTGTTCGCATAGCTGGAGGCTGCTTACTGAAGGCTGGGCGCTTGTTACCCCTTCGGGGGAAAAGCTGCATCTTACCGGAAAGGAGTATGCTTTTATTCACAAGCTGCTCGAAACGCCGAATGCGCCGGTATCTCGGACTATTCTGCTTAAAGAACTCGGCTATCCCCACGACGAGCACGGCAACCGTTCGCTCGAATCGCTGATCTACCGCCTCCGCAAAAAAATTTCACCAAATCTCGAAACGCCCATCAAAACGGTTAATGGTTCTGGTTATATCTTTACCGCAAAAATCGAAATCGAAAACTGATGTTTTCTGATTGTTATTTCTTGTGGGGAAATATGAAGAAACGTTGATTGTGACGCGATTTGATTCTTCATTTAATTGGGCTATTATGGGCATCTCTAAAAAGTCAGTACTGACATAAGGTATTGAAATCTATCGATTTAACTGAAATATCCATATCTTGACGC
>NZ_VDCH01000027.1 GCF_006265165.1 Chlorobaculum thiosulfatiphilum | reverse complement strand
CAACCAGTTTTCCATTAAATTCGAAGGACGGCTTCCCGTTTGATTACGACCGTTTACACACTTAGTTGAACAGACCCCCTGAAATATGCCGATTTCTTGGTATCGTGATCACGATGTACTTCGATGAGCACAATCCGCCGCATTTCCATGTGAGGTACAACGAGTACCGGGCATCAATGGAAATACAGACGCTAAACGTGCTGTCCGGATCGATTCCTGCGAAAGTCCGCGGTCTGGTTGAAGAATGGGCGGAACTTCACCGGCAGGAACTTCTGGAAATGTGGGAGTCTCAGGATTTCCACAAAATTGAACCTTTGGTCTAACGGAGGATGCTATGATCGAATGTATCTACATTGAAGGGGCGAAGTACCTTGACGGCTACCGGATATTTCTCAGATTCAACGACGGGAAATCTGGCATCGTAGATCTCAAAGAGACTGTTTTTAGACACCCCGTTGCATCACCTTTACGGGAACCGGAGGCTTTCTCCCGGTTCTACCTCGACTCATGGCCAACGCTCGCCTGGGATTGCGGCTTCGATGTAGCGCCTGAGACGCTGTATGAGAAATGTTGCGTCGTCAATCAGAATGATCAGATAATTGCTGTGGCTGATAAAAAGTCATGAATTGTTTGTTGTTATAAGAAAAAATGGATATAGTGAAAAATAGTAACAGCTGTAGATATACTGGTTATCGCATACTTTATGACGCCAAAGGTTGTTCCTTTTCTGACTATGATGAATATCTAACTAATTTTGATGTTGCTGGTAAGTATGATGTGCAGGCATACTTCGGGCCAAAACCTAAACATGGCATTCAGATCGTTTCTGGTTGCTCGAAGTATATTGTGCCAGGAAATGATGCAATTTTTGGCAAAATAGAGTTTATGGCAGAAACAGATGGGGAAACTGATTATGGCCCATTCTTTTTTGAAGTTGTAGTTAGAGTTCAAGCTGATGAACTGTCTTCAATGGCCAATACGATAGACGAATTGCTTAGATATGCGGAATCTCGTCGCGAGGAATTTAAAAATGTTATTTATCTCGTTGCTGGTATTATAGGCCTGCGTTTTCAAAGGCAATTTGTTCTTGAGCCATTAAATGAAAATGCTCTTGCGTGGTTAGATAATGCGCCTAGCCAAAACGCATGTACTCCTTTCTTAGAATGCCTTGAATTGATAAGTATTAATGAACATGGGATTAAGTTTCTCGAATCCTTAAAACAGCCATTCGCAAGCCTGTCAATTGACGTTTTGAGGGAATATAGCCTCATTTTTCATTGGCTACTTAGGGCTTGGCAGGAAAGAGACCCTTTGCATGAGTTTATTGCTTTATTTGTACCTCTGGAAGCACTGTTGACTAAGTTTACTGATCTGAAAATGAGTACAGATAATAAAAGCAAAGCTAAATCTATCCGTACAGCAATAGAACAATATGCAGGTTCAAATACGCATGAACTAATCTTATTTTTCGATAAGCTTATTAATAAAGCTGGTCCTACTCTTGAAGAACGCTTTGTTGATATTGCGACCAAAGCAAAATTGTCGGGATGGGAATCAGATATACAAGCTTTTAAAAAGTTCCAGTATATGCGAAACATGTTGCTGCACGGGCGCGATAAAAAAGTGGAACATAATATTACTATCAGGGAAGAAGAAGCGAGAACTTTGCAAAATATTGTTGAGCGTTATGTAAACTTTTGCTTGTTTCGAGATAATAACGTTTATCGTAGTCGTTGGTGTCCATCCATAGATGAAGTCAAAGATTGAAAAAATAACAAAGAAAAAGAGCGTTATGATTAAAGCGGCAAAACTTCTATTCTAAAAATTTTGGCATTGTAAAGGCTAAAAGTTGAATATAGCAGCCCTCACTTCCCCACAACACACTCCACCACCGTATCGTGCAGCAATGGCCGGAACTTGCGAATCTTGATGTTCTCCTCCGTCGGCCAGACTCGGTTGCTCAGTAAAATCACCGCCAAGTCGCGCTCCGGATCGACCCAGATGCTGGTGCCGGTGTAGCCGAGGTGGCCCCAGGAGTTGGCGGAGAAGCGGCTGCCTGCCGATGATTTGCCGTGGGTGGCCATGTCCCAGCCGATGGCTCTTGGCCATTCGGTTTTGCTGAGAAACATTCTGACGGTCGATGCCGCGATGGAGCGCTTGCCGTCCAACTCTCCGCCGTTCATCAGCATTTTCACCATTTTCGTCAGGTCGCCGGTGGTGGTGAAAAGTCCCGCGTGTCCGGCGGCTCCGCCGAGGAGGGCGGCGTTCTGGTCGTTGACGAGCGGGCGCGGCGTGGCGAGCTGCCAGGCGGCATCGGGCGCGGTTGGCGCTATCCGGAAGAGGAGCGTTGAGGGCGGGTTGAACATCGTCGATTTCATACCGAGCGGCGCGGCGAAGCGGGCGTGGAAGTTGGCGGCGAGGCTCTGGCCGGTGACTTGTTCGACGATTCTGCCGAGCAAAATGAAGTTCAGGTCGCTGTATTTCGTGTCGCTTCCTGTCTTGTAAATCAGCGAGTCCTGCTCGATGGCGCGGAACACTTCGCCGGGTGTGCGGCAGCTTTTGGCGTAAAAGGTGTGCGCCCGCAGGCCGGAGGTGTGGCGCATGAGCTGCTCGATGGTGACGCGCCTCTTGCCGCTGGCCGCGAATCCGGGCAGGTAGCGGGCGACGGGTGCGCGCAGGTCGAGCGAATCGCGCTCGACGAGTTGCATGGCGATGCTTGTGGTGACGACCGCTTTGGTGAGCGAGGCGGCGTCGTAGATCGTCGTGGTGTCCGCCGGTGCGCTTTGCGGATCGTAAGTCAGGTGGCCGAACGCTTTGTGATAAACCGTCTTGCCCTTGTAGATCACCGCGAGGCTCGCGCCAGGAAAGACGCTGTCGCGCACCGCGCCCTTCATCACGGCGTCGAGCCGTCCGAAATTCGTAGCGCCCGCGCTTGCCTGAAGGGCGGTGGCCATCAGCAGGATGGCGGCGCAAGCGAGCGCGGCGGTGAGTTTCCGGAACGGGCGCATAGGCGTCGCGGGATTCGCTCAGAAGAGCGTGAACCGTACGTACCGGTCCGGCCTCTTCTTCAGATCGATGAGCAGGGTGTCGAGCGAAACCAGCGTTTTGCTCAGGTTGTTGTAGAGCGCCGGGTCGCTGTTGAGCTTGCCGAGCGAGCCCTTTCCGTCGTTGAGCTGCTTCATCAGCGTCTCGGTTTCGGCGGCGGCGTTCCGGAGGTTCACGATGGTCTCTGCGGTGTTGTCGGCCAGCGACTTGTCGTTGATCAGCTTCGGCAGCAGCCCTTTGCCGTTGCGAAGTTCCGCGCTGACTTTGGTCAGCTCATCCGTGCTTTTGCGCAGATTCGCCACGGTTTTCTGCAAATCTTCGCCCATCTGCTTGTCCGAAATGATCCGCCCGGCAGCCCCCTCGCCGTGGTTGAGATTGTCGAGCAGCGTGTTGAGCTTTTCGATGGTCTGCTTGGCGTTCGTTGTCAGTCCGGCCAGACCGTCTTCGGGGGTGAGCTGGATGTAGTCGCCCTCCTGAACCGGTTTGCCGGTACCCGCGGTGATATCGACATACTTGTCGCCGAGCACGCCGAGCGAGCGGATGGAGGCTTTCGAGTCTTTCGTAACCAGCCCCGCATAGTCGTTTTGCAACTTCAGGTCGGCCACGACGAACAGCGAGTCGTTCTGCGTGGTGAAACTGAGCTTCGAAACGGTGCCGATTTTCTTGCCGGAGACCGCCACAAAGTTGTTTTCAGCGAGGCCGTTAACGTTGCTGGTCAAAATCCTTATGGTAGTCACGCCGGTGAAGATGCTGGTGTTCTTGCCGATCACCAGGCCGAGATAGGCGGCGAACGCGAGTCCGAGCAAAAAGAAGATGCCGGTTTTCAGGTCACTCCATTTCAGTTCTTTCAGGTTTCTCATACGGTGACAGGGGTCTTGAAAAAATTAAAGTTCGAGAATCTTGTCCGACAGGATCGAACGGATGAAGGGATGCTCCGACTCGTGCAGTTGTTCCGTCGGGCCGTCGAAGATGATTTTGCTCTGGTAGAGCACGGCCACTTCGTCGGCGATGGCGAAGACGTCGTCGATGATGTGGGTCACGAAGACCGCGCCGAGGTCGTTGTTCTTTTTGAGCGAGGCGATCAGGTTCAGAATCTTGCGCGAACTGACCGGATCGAGACCGGCGGTCGGCTCGTCGAAGAGGATCATTTTCGGGTTGAAGATCAGCGCCCTGCCAATGGCCACGCGCTTCTTCATGCCGCCGCTGAGGCTTTCGGGGAGCTGATCCTCGTAGCCTTCGAGACCGGCGAAACGGATCTGTTCCATCACGCGGCGGCTTATCTCCTCATCGGGCAGCCGGAGGTTCTCGCGCAAAAAGAAGCTCATGTTCTGGGCGATGGTCATCGAGTCGAAGAGCGCGTTGCCCTGGAAGACGATGCCCATTTTGCGCCGGATCGGGTAGAGATCGGCCTCCTTCATTGGCGTGATGTCAACGCCATCGACGAAGACCTGGCCGCTGTTGGGCTTGATGAGGCCGAGCATCAGCTTGATGATGGTGCTCTTGCCGACGCCGCTGGGGCCGAGTATCGCCTTGATGGTGTTGTCCTGCACGGTCAGCGAAACCTTGTCGAGAATCACCTTTTCGCCGTATTTCAGCGTGACGTTGCGGAGTTCGATCATATCAGTGCATGATGTCGAGCACGATTTTCGAGACGTAGAAATTGGCCACGAGCACCAGACCCGACGAAGCGACGATCCCCTTGATGGTCGAGCGGCCCACGCCCGCCGTGCCGCCGCGAGCTGAGAAGCCGTTGAAGCTGCTGACCAGCGTGATGATGATGGCGAAAACCGGAGCCTTGAGGAAGCTTACGACGAAGTCCTTTGGGGCGAGGCGCGGGTAGATCGAGTTCCAGAAGATGCCGGGGTCGATTTTGTGGTAGTACTCGGCAACGAGCGCTCCGGTCTGCAACCCGGCGAAGTCGGAGAGGGCGATGAGCGGCACGAACATGATGAGCGCCGCGAGCAGCCTCGGCATGACAAGCTTGGCGATGGGGTCGGTGCCGAAGGCGCGGAGGGCGTCGATCTGTTCGGAAATTTGCATCGCGCCGAGCTCCGCGCCGTTGCGCGATCCGTAGCGGGCCGAGAGCATGAGGCCCATCAGCAGCGGGCCGAGTTCGCGCAGCACTGCGTTCGAGGTGGAGCGGCCCAGCATCGTTTTAGCGCCGAACTCTTCGAGCAGATTGCCCACCTCCATCGACATCAAGGCCCCGATGGAGATCGAGCTGACCAAGACGATCGGGATCGACTCGACTCCGCAGATGAGCGCCTGATCGAGCACGTCCCGCCAGTAGCGCTTCGCCTTGGGCAGGGTGGAGAAGGCCCGGAGCGCGAAGTAGAAAAATTCCTGCATGGTCAGCAGCAGCTCCTTGAGCTGGAGCGTCTTGCTGTCCACGTAGTTACCGATGAGCGTCAGCGGCATGGCATCAAATTCAATTCATCTGACAAGTTACGCCGGTTCGCAGACCGACGCTGTTTCGCGGTGCAAGTATATCAAAACTTGACCGATTTTCAGGTAATGGTCTCAAAAATGTCATTTCTTCCCCGCCGGAACAAGACGGCTTTTCATTTTGGTGACCCATTCGTAGGGAATCCATACCTGGCCGAAATTGTCTTCGTGATCCTTCAGCCCGTGGTAGTCCGACCCGCCCGAAAAGAGCATGAAGTACTCGTTGGCGATTTCGCGGTAGTAGTTCTGCCGGTACGTGTCGTGCGAAGGGTGGATGATTTCGAGGCCGTCCAGCCCGAACGAGATGAGCTGGCGGAGGATTTCATCGGGCACGTTCTGTGCCGGATGGGCGAGGAACGACAGGCCGCCCGCTTCGTTGACGAGGCGGATGACCTCTTCCGGATGCGTTTCGATACTTTTGACGTAGGCCGGGCTGTGCGAGCCGAGGTATTTGCTGAAAGCTTCGCTGAAACTTTTGACGAAACCGCCGTCCTGGAGCACCGCCGCGATGTGCGGACGCCCCACGCTGCCGTTCTGAGCCTTCATGATGATCTGTTCGATCTCAATCTTGACGCCCATCTTCCCGAGTTTCTGCACCATGCGCTCTGCCCGTTCCGTGCGGAGTTGGCGGCAGTGGTCCAGATAACTCTTCAGCTCGGATTGCCGATAGTCAAAAAAATATCCCAGGATATGAATGTCATACCCTTTATAGGCCGAGCTCATTTCTACACCGGGAATAAGCTCCAGACCCAATTCGAGTGCTAATGGCTTTGCTTTGTCTATACCTGTGACGGTATCATGATCGGTGATGCTGATGGCTTTCAGCCCGACACGAAGCGCCTTGCGTACGATCTCTTCGGGAGTGAACAGACCGTCCGAACATTTGGTGTGTATGTGTAAATCCGCTTTATCAAAGCCATTATGCCCTACACCTGACGAGCTGTATGGCATGGCCAAATTCTGTTTTTAGTGTTTTCTTCAATCTGACTATATAATAAAAATTCCTTCTCTGTTGTACAGAATTGACAATAATTTTTTGCGGCTGAAAGTTGCAGGAAGGTAGAACGTGGGGGAGACGAGGCGGGTCCATATCCTCCAGGTGGGACTGGTCGGACAGATCCGTCCGATCAGTCCCCGCTTGTCACAGGGGCGACAATCTTCCCGCCGCGATCATGACGATCAGGGCGATGCCGAGGATCAGGCGGTAGCCGATGAAGACGCCCGTGCTGTGGCGTTTGAGGTAGGCGAGCAGGAAGGCGATGGAGAGGTAGCCGGAAACGAAGGCGAAAACCGTGGCTACGGCAATCGCGATCATGTTGTCGTTCGAGGCGGTGATGACGTCCCAGGTTTTGTAGAGCTGGTAGGCTCCCGCCGCGAAGACCGAGGGAAGCGAGAGCAGAAAAGAGAATCGCGCCGAGGTTTCGCGGTCGAGGTTGCGGAACAGCCCCGCCGTGATGGTGACGCCGGAGCGCGACGAGCCGGGAATGAGCGCCATCGCCTGCGCCAGGCCGATAATGATGGCGTCCGTCCAGGTGATCTCCTTGATCGCTTTTCCTCTGCGTCCGTCGCGGGCGCGGTTTGCGGTGTGCTTTTCGGCCACGACCAGCACGAGGGCCAGCAGAATCAGCGCCGCCGAAACCCAGTAGAGCGAGCGCAGGACGGTTTCGATCTGGTCTTTGAAAGCGAGTCCGAACACCACGATCGGTATCGTTCCGGCAGCGATCATCCATCCCGTCCGGGATTCGTCCGTTTCAAGCGGCTTGCCTTTCAGCACTCCCGAAATCACCGCGCCACTGATCGAAACGATGTCTTTGGCGAAGTAGATCAGTACCGCCGCGAGCGTGCCGATCTGCACGATCGCCGTAAAGGCCGCGCCCGGATCCTCCCACCCCATGAGGGCCGGAACGATGCGCAGATGGGCTGAACTGCTGATGGGTAAAAATTCAGTGAGTCCCTGAGCGATGCCGAGAGTGATGGCCTGGATGAGGGTCATTGGATGGTTATGCTTCGGTTACTTGATTCCGCATTGTGAAAGGATCTCGCCGATGCGCGTTGCCGCCGCCATGACGGCGCGTCCGCGGTGGCTGATGGCGTTTTTCTCGTCGATGCCGATCTGGGCGAAGGTGCGCTCCATTCCCTCCGGCGCGAAGACCGGATCGTAGCCGAAGCCGCCGTCGCCCTGCGGCCCGGTGGTGATGACGCCGTCGATGTGCCCGTCGGTGGTTTCGTCGAAGAGCATCGCGCCTCCATCCGGCGCGGGCAGGCGACCCTTCATGGCGATGACCGTCCGGAAGCGGGCCGTGCGCTCGCTCTTGCCGCGCATCTCCGAGAGCAGGTGGCGGACGTTGTCTGCGTAGGTTCGGGCGACGCCTTCCGGCACGGGTGCGTAGCGGGCGGAATAGACGCCGGGCGCACCGCCAAGCGCATCGACCTCGAGGCCGGTGTCGTCGGCCAGCGCGATGAACCAGTCGAGGCGCGGCGAAACCAGCTCGAAGATGGCGTCGGCCTTGAGTCGCGCGTTGCCGTCGAGGGTCGGCTCGGTCTCCTCGACGTCTATGTCAAGGCCGAGGTCATGGAGCGAGCGAACGCTGATGCCGGAGGCGAGGTCTTCGAGCACGGGCTTCAGCTCGCGAACCTTGTCCTTGTTGCCGGTGGCGAGAACGATCGTGATTTCGGGGTGTTGTGATTCCATAACGGTTATCGGCGGATGAGGTCGAGGATTTCCTGAATGGCTTCCGGAAGGCCGATGAAGACGGCGCGGGAGATGATGGCGTGGCCGATGCTGACCTCTTCGATGTCGCGCAACTCCTTGAATGGCGCGATGTTGAGTACGCTGAGGCCGTGCCCGGCGACCACCGTCAGCCCCATTTCGCGGGCGATGCGCGCCGAATTGCGGATGCGCTCCAGCTCTTCCGCTCGCTCTTCGTCGCTGGCGAGGAGCGAGTAGGTGCCGGTGTGAAACTCGACGATATTTGCCCCGGCTTCGGCGGCGAGCGCGATCGACTCCTCCTCCGGCTCGATGAAGATGCTGACGCCTATCTCTTTGTCGCGCAATGGCTTGACGAATTCGCAGAGGCGGGTGAAGTGCTTCTGGATGGCGAATCCGCCCTCGGTGGTCAGCTCCTCGCGCTTTTCGGGCACGAGCGTGACGAGGTCGGGCCTGACCGCAAGCGCGATTTTTTGTATCTCGCTGGTCATGGCCATTTCGAGATCGAGCTTGGTGGTGATCTCCTCCCGCAGCCGGGCGAGGTCGTCGTCTTTGATGTGGCGGCGATCTTCGCGCAAGTGGCAGACGATGCCAGCCGCACCGTGTTTTTCGGCGAGCAGGGCGGCCTCGACGGGATCGGGATGTCCTTCGTTCCGGGCGTTACGCAGCGTGGCGATATGGTCGATGTTAACGGCGAGTCTCATGGTCATAGCTCCTCGGTAATGATTCATGATTCGGGAATCTCCCGGTGAGTTGAGAAGATAGGGAAAACAAAAGAAACATACCGTAAAATCAGCAGCAGACAGGCGGGGAGAACGGTGGAATTCGAGGCGGCTGAAAATTGCAGGAGCAAGGCTGTCTCGGAAAGGCATCGCTAAAAAGTGTCATGAGTGGGTCGAGCGCAAGGCGGACGGAGCGCAGAAGCCGGAATGTACACGGCGTACGTGAGGATTTCGATTCCGGCCAGTCGGGAGCAGCGCAGCAATCGGAACGCGCAATGCAATAAGTTGTCAGAGGTACCCAGACGCATGGCGGAAGTTGTTGCAGCCAAACCTGTATCTTTCAAATTCAACGCTTGTGAGCCGTATTTGCCGAAATCAAAACCGCTGAACATGGAACCCCCCACCATCCTCTGGCTCGCCTCCGCGCTTCTGCTCATCGCCGGATTTGCAGGCCTCCTCTTGCCCGCGCTGCCGGGAGTGCTGCTCATCTTTGCAGGCCTCGTCTTCGCCGCCTGGGCGGAAGGCTTCGCCTACGTCGGCTGGGGAACCATCGCGATCCTCGCCGTGCTCACCGTGGCGGCGTATATCATCGATTTCCTCGCCGGTCTCTTCGGCGCAAAGCGTTTCGGCGCAGGCAGATACGGCGTCATGGGTGCAGCCATCGGCACCGTGATCGGCCTCCTCTTCGGATTGCCGGGCATCATCATCGGCCCCTTCATCGGAGCCATCCTCGGCGAACTCTACGCCCAGAAAGATATCCAATCCGCCAGCACCGCCGGTCTTGGAGTCTGGATCGGCATGGCGATCGGCATCGCCGCTCGTCTCGCCGTAGCGTTTGTTATGGTCGGGGTGTTTCTGCTGGCGAGGTTTGTGTGAGAAGATGGAATAGATCAGAAAGGACGTAACTCCCTTTTAGCCAGGCAGTCTCTGACGATTATTCCGGAGCTGTTCAGCCGGAAAATCACCGCCTGTTCGCCCGGTGCCGGCTTCTTGAAGTATCCGCTTTTTCCTTGCGAGTTCAAGGCTGTCCTGCCCGGCAAACTGGCCCCGGTCAACGCATCCGGCGGCTTGGCCTCGATCATTTCGGAGGGCAAACGCGCCATTACCGTCAAGGTGAACGAGGTGATCGCGGTTGCCGGATTCGCCTTGCCCGGCAGCTATGTGGATGTGCTGGTGAGCGGCAAGGACGGCAGCGGCCAGCCATTTTCGCGAACCGTGCTGTCGCGCGTGAAGGTTCTTGCCGTGGCACAGGAGACCGCCATGGAACCCGATAAACCAAAAGTGGTCAATGCCGTCACCGTCGAACTGACGCCGACCGAATCCGAAAAGCTCGATCTGGCCCGCAACATCGGCAAGCTCTCCCTGGTCTTGCGCAACGAATTCGACGCTAACGAAATCAACTCCGCAGGCGTACGTCTGCCCGATATAGTCTATCCGCACTCCGCTCTCGCCGCCACCCCTTCGCCGGTCGCGCAGGCCGCGCCTTTGCGCCGAAGCCGCGCGGGTCAAGGCAGGGGATTCGAGGAAATCCGCGGCACAAGCCGTCAATCTGCTGCCAAACCTTAGTCAACATGACCATGAAAAAGACAAACAAAATTCGTTTGGCCTGCAAAGCGATCACGTTAGCGGCGCTACTTTTCGGCGCGGACTCCGTTGCCGCAGTGGCCTCGCCCGCGATCTCCGGTAACGTTCGCATGGCCGCAAAGCCTTTTCCATTGCTCTTTGGCGCGCTGCCCGTCGCGGTTCCGCGCTCGACCACCGGCACGGCAGCACCGGCGGCAAGCGCCTCCCGCTTGACCACTGCCGCGGCAGCAGCGGCTCCAATCGCCTCGCCTTCGATTTCCGGGGCCGTGGCGTCAACCGCTCGGCGCTCGACCGTGCGCGGCGAAGGCGTGACCTCGATGGCCTTGCCATCGGTCTGCTTCGTGCCTGTGGGCGAATCCAGGGTGTTCCGGCTCGCGCGACCAATCTCCCGCGTTGCCGTGGGCGATCCCGAGGTGGCCGACTATATCATGATCAACTCCTCCCAGCTCTATCTGCTGGGCAAAAAAACCGGCGCGACCAATCTCGTCATCTGGGACCGGGCAGGCAACGTCACCACCACGCCGCTCCACGTCAGCCGCAACATCAGCAACATAAGAGAGATGTTGAAAGCCGTGCTGCCGAACGAGACCGGTATTCAGCTCTACGCCTCAGGCCCGGCGCTGATCGTGGCCGGCTCCGTCTCTGACGCTCTGGCGGCGGAAACCGCTCTCCGCATCGTCAAAGCACATGCGGGCGGCGCGGTTCCCGAAGAAAACCCCGAAGCCACCCTGGTCAATAGCGCTCCCGCCTCTGGATATACGGCGCAGGCCAACCTGTCCGGCGTGGTCAAAAGCATCGCTGCTGCTCTCCCCGGCGCAGCCAGCAGCGCCTCCGCCAGTACGCCCGGCGTGGTCAACCTCCTTCAAATCCGTGATCCGCAGCAAGTTCGCCTCGAAGTTCGCATCGCCGAAGTTTCCAAATCCTATATCGAAACGCTGGGACTCGGATTGATGAAAGACATCGGTGGTACGCAGGGTAGTCTCATGACAGGGTTTGTCAGCGATGCTACGCTGAACCTCATACTGAATGCCAGCTACGACCCCCTCAGAAAGATCACGCTTGGCAAAAAGCTTGGGGTTGAGGCCGAGCGCAAAAAGGGCTGGATTAAAATCCTGGCCGAACCGACCATTGTCGCCATGAGTGGTCACGAAGGGTATTTCCTGGTTGGCGGCAAAATTTATACGCCCACCATCGGAGCCTACGGACAGATCGACTACGTCGAGCGCACCTATGGCGTGGGTTTGCGGTGTACGCCCACCGTGCTGAATGCCGGACGCATTTCGCTCAGGGTTGCGCCCGAAGTTTCCGAGACTTTGAAAGAGGTGCTCACTGCGGGCACCAACATCAATTTGCCCGCTTTCAAAATGAGCTACGCCTCCACCACCGTCCAGATGAACGAGGGTGAAAACCTCGTTATCGGCGGCCTTCTGCGTGACAACCTCACCGAAGTCATACGGGCGCTGCCCCTGCTGGTTGATATTCCCGTTCTCGGCACGCTCTTCCGGCGCACCGAGAAGAATGCCGAAACGACCGAGCTGATGGTGATCATTCGTCCCACGCTCGTCAAGGCGAGCGCCACCGCGCCGGAGCTTCCCACGGACAAGTATGTTCCGGCGGGCACCAACGAGCTGTTCATCGGTGGAAAACTTGAAAGCTCGCGGAGGGAGAGATGATCACCATGCACGCGGATGCTGCCGGGCATCAGGCTCCGACAGCGAAGCCCGTACGACGCCAGAAAGGAAACGCGATGGTTGAATTCGCGTTCATCCTGCCGGTGTTCCTGCTGCTTCTTTTCGGGGTGATCTACTTTTCCGTCGCCCTGTACAACAAAACCGTGCTCGCCATCGCCACCCGCGAGGGGGCGCGAGCCATCGGTGTCCGTGCCCGCAACGTACACCGATGGCTCCAGAATAAGCAGCGCCAACACCGTCGCCACGCAGGTGTGCCAGAACAAGCTCGTTTCGTTTGGCGACGCAATGTCGGCTTCGATCACTTCGAGCATTTCGGGCGACATTCTCACCGTGCAGGCCAGCGGCGATTATGATGCGTTTTACCTGTTTCCGGGCTTTTCGATTTCGGCCCAAACCAGCATGAGGCTCGAATGACCATGACACGTTTACGCTCCATCGACCGGCGGCTGCATCACCAGCGTGGCGGCGTCGCCATCTGGTTCGCGCTGCTCTTGCTGGTGCTGCTTGGTTTCGCCGCCCTGGCGGTTGACCTGGCCCGCCTGCACCTCGTCAAGGTCGAACTCCAGAGCGCCGCCGACGCGGCTGCCATGGGCGGCGCTTGCTCGCTCATCGACGCCGGAGGCGACCCGTTCAACTGGGCGGCGGCTGAAGCCAAGGCGCTGGAGCTGGCGCAGCAGAACGTCGTCAATGGCGCGCAGATTCAGCAAGCGACGATCGAAACCGGCTACTGGAATCTCCAGTCGCGCAGTTGGAGCAGCACGTTCGTCACGGGCTATCTCCCCGCCGTGCGCGCCACGATTGCCATCTCCGGCACACAGAACAACGGGCCACTGAGCCTGCTGTTCGCCCCCGTTCTGGTAAACGGCGTGGCCCCGACCATCAATCTTGGCTCCATCTACGCTTTCGATGGTGAAAAGGTGTTGTCGGGTCAGTGGACCACCTTTCAAAGTTATGTGAAAAACCCGGATGTCCCATTCATGCGGGACCTCATCGATAATGGCAATGCCACCGAATTGTCCATCGGCAACAACACCTACATCCAGCCGGGCGCAAAAGCCACGTTGTACAGCGAAGTGCCTGTCGGTACAACTGTGGGCATGTTTATTGTTGACGAAGTCGATACCAACGCCTTCGTGCCTATCGTCGCGATTGCCGCTTTTCATATCGATGGATACAGTCAAGGCGGGAAATATATAACCGGCCATTTCGTCGATGCGGCGATCATCCCCGGCCTCTATCCTGGCGACGGCAGCGGCGGGTTATACGGCGCGTACACTCCTCCAATACTTGTCAGATAAGCAACCATGAACATCGTAACGTACTCTCCCCAGGCGTGGGAGGTTTCCGATGCCCGGCTCGAGCTGGGTCAGCACCGGCTCATGCGCATGGTCGGGGGGCTTGAGGTCATGGCGCGTCAGCTCACGTCCCGCAAGCCCGATCTCGTCCTGCTCGCGGGCTTTGACCCCTCCGAGCCGCAATACATTCAGGAGGTCGAAAAGCTCTGCCTCGCGCTGCCTCATGCCGCCATTGTGGCGCTGCACCCGCAGGCCAGGCCCGAAGAGCTGTTGTCGCTCATGCGCGTTGGCGTGCGTGAAGTCATTGCCGCCAGCACCCCCGAAACCCTGCGGCAGGTGATCGAGCGCGTCGAGCTTCGCGCAAGAGGGGTTGGCATCAACTGCGGGCGGGTTTTTGGATTTGTCTCTTCGAAAGGGGGCGATGGCAGCACTTGCCTGGCGGCAAACCTCGCCTTCGCGCTCTCCCGGGAGCCGGCAATTCGCGTACTGGCGCTCGATGCTTCCCTGCCCTTCGGCGAACTCGACCTGTACCTTACCCGCGAGAACCACATTCAGGATCTGGCCGACATTTCCAGCCAGTCCGACCGGCTCGACCAGTCGCTGCTCAACAGCATGGTGCAGCACCTCGGCCCTGCGCTCGACCTCATTGCGTCGCCCGGCGCGTACGATAAAATCGTCGAGATCGAACCCGGGCGCGTGAGCGAGCTCATTGGCATCGCCCAAAGCTGCTACGACTACATCCTCGTGGACTTTGGTTCGTCACTCGACCGGATCGGCATCTGGGTGCTCGATCATCTCGACGAACTCTGCATCGTCGCCACGCCGTCGTTGCCATCGCTGCGCCGGGCGGGCCAACTGCTCAGACTCTGCGAGGAGCTGGAAAAGCCCGTATCGAGCCTCCAAATCATCCTCAACCGGGCCGACGCAAGCGAGCGCATCTCCAGCGCCGAAATCGAAAAACTCATCGGCAGGCCGATCAGCAAAAGCTTTCCCGTCGATACCGAAGCCGTCGAAGCGTCTCTCATGCTGGGCAACCCCTTGTTGCAGGTGGAACCCGGATCGAAACTCTCCAGAACCATCATCGGCTGGGCCGAGCATCTCACCGGTGCCGGTCATCAAAAACCATCGCTATGGCAACGCTTAAAGATCAAATAGCCCGCTGGAACCTCTCCACCAGGCGGGGAGCGGCCACTCCCGAACCGGTGTGCGATATCGCTGGGGCGACTGCGCAATCCTACGTTGTCGATCTTTCGGGGTCGGCGGCGTCGAAGAAAAAAAACAACGCATCCAAAGGGGTTGACTTTTACGCGACCAAAACCAGATTGCACCAGAAGCTGCTTGCCCGCATCGACCTCAACTCCATCGAGAGCATGACCCCCGAGCAGTTGCGCAACGAGCTTGGGCAGGAACTCGCCACGCTGATCGATGAGGAGGCCATTCCCCTGAATGTTCAGGAGCGCAACCGGCTGGTGGCCGACCTCAAAAACGAGATCATGGGGCTGGGGCCGATCGAGCCGTTGCTCGCCGATCCCGACATTTCCGAAATCATGGTCAACGGCTACCAGAATGTCTATATCGAAAAAAAGGGGTGCATCTACCTCACCGACATCCGCTTCAACGATGACGAGCATCTCCTGAAGATCATCGACAAGATCGTCTCCCGCGTGGGGCGGCGTATCGATGAGTCCAGCCCGATGGCCGACGCCCGCCTGCCCGATGGCTCGCGCGTCAACGCCATCATTCACCCGTTGGCGCTCGACGGCCCGGTGCTCACCATCCGGCGCTTCGCGGTCGTGCCGTTGCAGATGCCGGACATCATCCAGAACAACACGCTCACGACACAGATGGCCGAGCTGCTGTCGGCGCTGGTCAAGGTCAAGTGCAACATCCTCATTTCGGGAGGCACGGGCACGGGTAAAACCACGCTGCTCAACATTCTGTCGGGCTTCATTCCCCACAGCGAGCGCATCGTCACCCTCGAAGACACGGCGGAACTCCAGCTTCAGCAGGATCATGTCGTCCGGCTCGAAACGCGCCCGCCCAACATCGAGGGCAAGGGCGAAGTCGCCATGCGCGCGCTGGTGAAAAACGCCTTGCGCATGAGGCCCGACCGTATCGTGATCGGCGAGGTGCGCAGCTCCGAGGTGATCGACATGCTGCAAGCCATGAACACCGGCCACGAGGGTTTGCTCACCACCATTCACGCCAACAGCTCGCGGGATGCCTTGAGCCGCCTCGAAAACCTGATGGGGATGGCGGGTATCACCATGCCGGGCAAGGCGATGCGCCAGCTCATCGCCTCGTCGCTTCACTTTATCGTCCAGATCGCGCGGCTCGAAGACGGCAAGCGCAAGGTGACGAGCATCCAGGAGATCAGCGGCATGGAGGGCGACGTTATCACCACCCAGGAGATCTTTTGCTACAAGCGCACCGGCATCAACCCGGATGGATCCGTGCAGGGAGTGTTCAGCGCGACGGGCGTCTGTCCCAAAGTGTCGGAAAAAATCCACACCTACGGCATCACTCTCAGTGATGGCATGTTTGAACCCGTCGTTAACGACTAAACCTTGCGCATCATGGACACGTTGTTGTTTTCCCTTCTTGTTTTCGTGGTGGTCATGCTGCTCATGCTGTTGCTCTACGGGGCCTGGCTCTACGTTTTCGACCCCCGCGTCAAAGCGAAAAAACAGCGCTTGCAGGCTATCTACGAAGCCATTCATCCGGGTGGGCAAAGCTCCACGAGCGCGCGAAGCGGCCATCGGGACGGCGCGTTCGAAACCTGGCTCCGTTCACGCTCCAGCACATTCGGGCGGCTCGAACGCCTCTGCAAACGCGCCCACAGCCCGCTCTCTGCCGCGCGGATGATGCTCCTCATGCTCGCCCTGTTCACGGTGGTCGTCGCGGCGGGTCTGCTGCGTCAGGGCAACCTCGCGCTCCTGCTGATGCTGGCAGCCGCCATCGCCAGCACACCGGTGCTCTGGTTGTTCTGGCTGGCTCGCAAGCGCCGCAAAGCCTTCGATGACAAGTTGCCGGAGACGCTCGACTATATCTCGCGCGCGCTGCGGGCCGGTCACAGCCTCACTTCGGCCATCGGCATGGTTGGCAAGGAGTTGCCCGATCCGACGGGTCAGGAGTTCAAAACCGTCTTTGATGAAATCAGCTTCGGCATCTCGTTCAAGGAGGCCATCGGCCAGCTCTCCGAGCGCGTTCGAAGCGATGACCTCGATTTCTTTGTCATTTCGCTCACGATCCAGCACGATTCCGGCGGCAACCTCGCCGAACTGCTCGACGGGCTGGCAAAAACCATCCGCGAGCGCATCAAGCTGCGCGGCAGGATTCGCACGCTCTCAGCCGAAGGGCGCATCTCGGCCGTGGTGCTGGGCGCCATGCCGTTTGCGTTCGCCGTCATCATCACGCTCATCAGGCCCGTTTACATTTCGGTGCTCTGGAGCACTCCCCAAGGCCACATCCTGCTCATCATCGGTGGCGTACTCATGGCCTTCGGGATGCTCGTGCTCAACCGGATGACCCATATCAAGGTTTAACCCTCAGTTTCGACCACCATGCAAGACACGCTTCAAATCCTGACCATCGTGCTTTCGGGGGCCACTGTTGCCTCGGCGGTGCTCGCGTTGCGCCAATGGGAAGCCGGTAACCTCTTCAAAAAACGCCTTGCCGGAATCGTTCGCCAGAGCTGGGCTCCAGTCGAAGCTACGGCAAAAAACCACGGCATGGGCGCGGTCATCAAGATGCTCTCCAGACTGTCGCTCCCGGAAGAGGGATGGCAAAATTCGAAGGCGCGAATCAGATTTTTGCAGGCGGGCATTCGCAACAAAAACGCGCCGCAGTACTACTTCGCCGTGAAAACCCTGCTCACGCTGGTGCTCCCGGCGGCGCTCGCCTTGTTTCTGCGTTTCACCCAGCCGCAGATTCCTCTGGTTTACGTCATGCTGCTGGCGCTCTCCGTCGTACTATCTGCCCGAGCTGGCGCTGCGCGTCATTACCCGGCGGCGCATCGGGAGAATGCGCGACAAGCTGCCCGACATGATCGAACTCATGGTTGTCTGCACCGAGTCGGGCATGGGCATCAACGCCGCCATTGCCCGCATATCACGCGAAATGGCGCGCACCAGCCCCGATCTGGCCCAGGAGTTTTACCTGTCGAGCCTCGAAATGCGAGCCGGGGCCTCCCGCGTCGAAGCCCTGCGCAACCTGGCCCTGCGTACGCGCCTTGATGAGATGGATGATCTGGTCTCCATGCTTGTTCAGGCCGACAGGTTCGGCACCGGCCTGGCCCAATCGCTGCGCGTGCATTCAGACATGATGCGCTCTCGCCGCAGCCAGCGAGCCGAAGAGCTTGCCGCCAAAATCCCCGTCAAAATGGTGCTGCCGCTCGGACTGTTTATCTTCCCGACGCTCTTTATCGTGGTGCTCGGCCCGGCGATCATTCAGTTGGTCGAAGTCCTGAAAGACAAGTTTTAGCCGTGAGTCCCGATCGCCTGTTGCATACCCTTCGGACGGACTGGCCCTGGTGGCTGGCTGGTGAGTTGACTGGCTGGTGGCTTGTGCCGCTGGCCCGCGTCATTCCGCGCGCGGTGTTGCAGCGCGCGCAGGCTCCACTGCACGAATGGCAAGGCCCCGGCGGTGGCGTGGAGCGGCCCGTGCCGATGGCGCGGTACATCTGGGTGCTGGTGGTCAATACCGGCTTGTGGATCGATGCCGCCAGAGTCGCCAGCCACCCGGCCTGGGCCGCGCCGTTACTGTGGGGCATCGTGGCCAGCTCCCTGTTGTTGCTCGCCCTCATCGACTGGGACACCACGCTGTTGCCGGACTGGATCGTTCTGCCGCTCGGCGTGGCGGGCCTCGTCAGCAGCCATGCAGGGTTCACCCCGCAAAGCCTGCTCGCGAGCGCGTCATCCGCCGCCGTAGTGCTTGGCCTTTTCGGCGGGCTTGCCTGGGTGTTCCAGCGCATCAAAGGCAATGCTGGCGTTGGCGGCGGCGACCTCAAACTCCTGGCCGCACTCGCCACCTGGTGGGGCGTTGTGGATGTGCTGTACGTGACGATGCTTGCCAGCGTGGCGACCGTCGTCTGGTACCTGGCGTGGCGGCGGTTCAAAGGTCTCGACAGCGACGCCGAATGGCCGTTCGGCCCCGCGATCGCCGCGGTGGCGCTGTTGTGGCTCTTGTAGGCCGCTCAACTGCCGGGCGAGCACGAAACATCGTAGCACCCGGCGATCGAACAGTCACCGCTCCCTTTGCGTCCTTCAACACATCCCGTCAAAAGAAAATCCGGCAAGAGAACTGAACCCTGCAATAATCTCGCGGATAAAAGATAGGGTGCCTCAAAAAAACTTGTTGCGCACCCCGATTGCTGCGTTGAGCGGTGCTCGAATTCCTCATCCCAACATGTCGGGGCTCCGGTTTCCGCGCTCCGTCCGCTTTTCCCGACAACGGTCGGGTCTCTCATGACGCTTTTTAGAGGCGTCCATGAGCTGAACAGCGCCCGCCGAAAGTTTGATATTCCCACGACCTTGTCCTCGCTTTCGAGAAGATGTCGCGATCTCTTTTTCAGTATATGGGAGGTACTTCCTGTGATTTAAGCATTTTTTAATCATCCATTAAGGCCTATTTAAGTTTTCGGGGTTATCTTGTTAAAGAAATGATATGTACGAATAGGGCGAATCTAATGGATTTTGCCCGTTCTTCGTGATGTTTCTGTTTTTTTAAATAATTGAATTGATAAAATATAAGCGGAGAGTCTGATGAAATGCCCGACATGTAGAGACATTGATCTTCTGATCACTGAGCGCCAAGGAATTGAAATCGATTACTGTCCGGAATGCCGTGGAGTTTGGCTTGACAAAGGAGAACTTGACAAAATCATTGAGCGGTCTTCTGGCGGGTATATGTCGAATGAATATCGAGGTGTTGCTCAAAATATGGAATCTCGTCATGGGCATCATGACCACGACCATGAGCATGGCGGTCATGGATATTATATAGATCCAAGAACCGGAAAAAGAAAAAAACATGGCGGGCCGCTCGGATTTCTCGGAGAACTTTTTGATTAATTTTCATAAAGTGATGCTGTAAGAAGTTATTATTCAGTTGTGTCGTTGCTATAACCTAAAACGCAGATAACGATGAGAAAGAAACAAAGATTCGTCACAGGATTTTTTGCCTTGGCTTTAATCATTATGATGTTTGCTCACGGAATTGCAAGTGCAAGTCCCTTAGAAATAACTGATATCGATGGCAATCGATATAAAACAGTGACCATTGGAACTCAGGTTTGGACTCAGACAAACTTGAACGTTACTCACTATCGTAATGGTGATCCTATCCGATACGCAAAAACTGCAAAAGAGTGGTACAATGCAGCGCAAAAGGGTGAGGGGGCATGGGCCTTTTATAATAACGCCCCAGGTAATGGAAAAAAGTATGGCAGACTCTATAACTGGTATGCGGTGAACGACCCACGTGGACTTGCCCCTAAAGGTTCACATGTTCCGAGCGACAAAGAGTGGTCGGTTTTGACTGAAGAACTTGGCGGGGAGGCGCTTGCGGGTGGAAAGATGAAAGCGGTCGATTCAGTGCTATGGGAAAAGCCCAATGCAGGTGCTGAAAACGAGAGTGAATTCAATGCTCATCCAGGAGGGCTTTGCGGTATCAATGGCAACTTTTACTTTGTCAAAAAAAGCGCCTATTTTTGGTCGTCATCGGAATACAGCCCGAAAATGGCGCATTACAGGTTGATCAATTTCCATGTTCCTTCGATCATAAACAGCGCAGAGGAAAAACGGGATGGCATGTCGGTTCGGTGTATTGTCGATTGAATGCCGTTCGTTGTCGGCATGATTCGCAAATTATAGCTTATACTTTCGGTTTGTCGCAAGTATGAACTGGATCGTTGAGTGTTGGTATTCGATAATTTTTTGGATGGAGATGTTGAGTGCTGTTGATGAATGGAAACGAGAGCGATAGTTGTAATTCCAATTCTAATACAATATGACTATTATATACCCATCAACAAAAAAAATGAGGGTATATGGCACGACCGGCGACAGGCAAGGAGGTTCTGGCAATAGCAAAGGAAGCTTTAGCCAAAGCACGAACAGTAGAACAGATGCGCGAGGCTCAAGCGGTAATCTTGCCACTGGAACATGGTTTATCGATGGATCAGGTAAGCGCAATCCTTGGTATTTCAAGAGGTTGGGCCTGTAAACTCAGGAGGCGCTTTATCCAGTCCGTCGGCCAGCCGCAGACGCCGAAACAAAAGCGTGGCGGTCGCCGAAGGGAAAACATGACACTCGAAGACGAGGTTGAATTCCTTGCTCCTTTTTTCGACAAAGCGGCTCGTGGCGGCATCCTGGTCGTCGGCGAAATCAAGCAGGTGCTCGACAAGCGATTGGGCCGAACCACGGCGCTCGCCTCGATCTACAATCTGCTGCACCGGCACGGCTGGCGAAAGCTTGCGCCGGACAAACGGCACCCGAAAAGCGATCCCGAAGCGCAGGAGACGTTTAAAAAAACTTCCGGAACCTGATTTCCACGATCGACAAAGAGTGGTCTGGCACCAATAAAGACGGTGCGCTTCTGGTGATGTTTCAGGATGAGGCGCGGTTCGGTCGTATCTCCGATACGCGGCGATGCTGGTGTCCCCGCCCAATTCGTCCGTTGGCGCAAGCGATGGTAACACAACAATATACCTATGCTTACGCTGCGGTGTCAGTGAGTGATGGCGTACTGGACACGCTGATTCTGCCGCAGGTCAACAGCGAATGCATGCAGCTTTTTCTTGATGAGGTCGCCACCAGACACCCGAAAGATCGAATCGCCATGATCCTCGATGGCGCAGGCTGGCACAAGTCCTCGACGCTGAAGATACCGAAGAACATGTTGTTGGTTTCATTACCGCCCTATGCTCCGGAACTCAACCCTGTCGAGCATTTGTGGGATTAACTGCGCGAAAAAGCATTCGGCAATATGGTCTTCGACAGCATCGAAGCTCTTGAAGATCACCTGGAAGTTTCGTTGAAAGCGATGGAGCTGGATACACCCAGAGTGCATTCTATCGTCGCTTGGCCTTGGATTATTAGTGCTTTATTGTAATAGAAATGGAATTAGGGATAGTCCATCCGTGAATCGTTTTCAGGTCGGTCAAGATGCACGGTCATATACAGATGCGCTCATTCTGCAAAATCGGCAGGCCCAGCAGCACTTTCTGCGCTTCCCTTTGCGTCCTTCAACACATCCCGTCAAAAGAAAATCCGGCAAGAGAACTGAACCCTGCAATAATCTCGCGGATGGAAGGGATGCAGTCTCTTGCTCTCAAGCCAAACGAGGCTGATCAGCTCCATGCGGTTCTATCACTGCTTCGGTGAGAAGCAGCTATCGAGCCGCATCGGGGTTTTCGGGGGCGGGGGGGGGCGCTTTTGCGGTGGGTTCGAGGTGGGTCGTGACGTTGACGTGGGGAATTCTCTCCCTCAACCGTGACTCGATGCGTTCGCACCAGTCGTGTCCTTGGCGGACACTCCAGTGTTCCGGCACGATGACATCCAGCGTGATGAAGACGAGGCTGCCGCCCATTCTCGTTTTCAGGTTACGGTAGCTCACCCCTTCAGAGCATATTTCCTGTAGCGCCGCGCTGATTTCGGCGAGCTGACCGGGCGGGAGCGCGGCGTCCATCAGGCCATCGGCCGTGCGTTGCAGCAGTAGCCAGCCGGTGCGCAGAATATTCAGCGCGACCACGAGCGCAATGACCGGATCGAGCCACGTCAAACCGCTCCACCAGGCCAGGGCAACGCCAGCGATCACGCCGACGGAGGTCCAGACATCGGTCATCAGGTGATGGGCGTCGGCTTCCAGCGTGATCGAATTCTCGCGCATGCCTACGGTCAGCAGCACACGCGCCGTCAGGTAGTTGACCACGCTCGCGCCCGCGGAGACGACAAGCGCGAGGCCGACGGTCTCCAGCCCCCTCGGATGAAGCAGGCGCTCGACGGCGCTGAAGCCGATGGAGAGCGCGGCGACAAGGATCAGCAGCCCCTCGAAGCCGCTCGAAAAATACTCCGCCTTTCCGTGGCCGAAGGCGTGGGAGTCGTCTGCCGGGCGTTCGGCAAGCGTGATCATGGCCAGCGCCATCATCGCCCCGGCAAGGTTCACGAAGGATTCGAGCGCGTCGGAGAGCAGTCCCACCGACCCGGTCAGTCGCCAGGCAAACATTTTCAGCGCAATGGTGACGATTGCGGCGAGGATCGACAGCAGGGCGAAGCGCTTCAGGGAGTTGTTTTTGTCACGAACCATAGATGTCAATCGTTACGAGTTTTCCGTATCCGGCGCGATACCGAATACGGGTCTTTCATCAATGTAACAAAGTAGCGCCGGAACGCGGTTTCGCCATCGCGCTGTCGCCGTTTTCAGTCGCCATCACGGCTGTTTTTGTGGCACTTCGCGCAGTTCCGGTAGTTTCTGATTCCCTCCTCGATGTGCTCGCTGGCGATGTTCGCGGGGGTGTGCTCATGGCAGCCGTAACAGGTGTACTGCCTGAAATTTGTCGGATCGTTGTGGCAGGTCGCGCAACTCGCCCGATGGTCGCGGTCGAGCCGGAAGTAGCGGTCGTGGTTGAAGCTTGCCGGTTTCCAGGCTTTGGTGCCGTGGCAAGTCGTGCAGTTCGTCCCCGCGCTTGCGTGGAGTCCGCCCGTGGGCAGGTCGCGCTTGTGGCACTCGATGCAGCGCTGGCGCGTTGTCAGCAGCTTGTGATCGAAGCTCGCGGGCCGCCATCCGCCGGTCGCGTGGCAGTCGCCGCAGCTCCGGCTTGCGGAGTCGTGCAGCTTGTCCTGTGGCTTCTGGCCGTCGTGGCAAGTGTTGCAATTGGCGCGTAAGTTCGCACCGAGGCTTTCGTGCCTGAACGTGCGCAACGCTTTTTTGGCGTCACGCCCCTTGTGGTCGGTATGGCATTCGAGACAGCCGTTTGCAGGCAGCCCCCGGTGGAAAAGCGCTTTGCCCGCCTTTTTCGGCAGGGCCGATCCATCGACGCTCCTGATGCCGATGTCGCCGGGCTTGTGGCAGCTCGCGCACTGCATGGCGAGCGCACCCCTGAACGGCTTGTGGCAGGAGAGGCACTGCTTTTCGATTCCCGCATGGCCCTGCATCAGATGCCCGGGATTGAGCAGGCGATCCGGAAATGCCAGCGCGAGGCCGATAAGCACGGCGAGAAATGCGGCGATGATGGCAAGCGTTTTCATGTATTCACATCCAGGTTGCCCGGTTGGAGAAAACAAGGATCGACGCGATGTGCGCCAGCGTCAGAACGGCAAGGAACACGACCAGCGGCATGTGCACCGTCCGCCACCGGTCGAGCGCCTTCACGGTCACCGAATCCCAGAAGAGTTCCCGGTCGAGCGCGTCATCCGGCGGAGCGTCGATGCCGAGTTGCTGCTTTTTGAGCTTCGCCTCGCTCCTGAATTTTCGCACGAGATGCTGCCCGACATGGCCGCTTGCCGTCACGATCATCATGAGTGCCGTGGCGGCCCAGGGGAGCAGCGCGTTGAAATGGATTCCGGAGTGCACCAGTATCAGAAGCGTCGCGATCCAGCCAGCGTTGCAGTGAAGCTGGAGAAAGCGTTTGACCGGCCCTTTCGGGATTATCTTTTTTTTCCGCGCCGAATAGATGAAAGAGAGGAGAAAAAAGAGGGTTCCCGCAACGCCAAGATACCGTCCCGCCAGTTCGAGCCTGAACTGGTGGAGCAGGGAGTCGAGCGCAATCGCGGCGGCGATGAGAAGCAGGTATGAAACCGTCAGCGGGAATGCTTTGCGTATCAGGAGTGATTGCCACATGGTTTTGCCGGGTAACTGTTTTCATGATTTTCCAGTCCAAAAGTTATCCCCGGCTTCCTTAAACCGTCCTGAAAGCAGGCTTAAAAGTGACTTAAAACGCATCCCTCGACCTCCGCTTTTTCACGACGGGAACGTCAGCTCGAACGTGGTTCCTTTTCCCGCTTCGCTCCTGACCGAAATGGCGATCGACTGGAGGTCGGCGAGCTTTTTCACGATCGCCAGCCCGAGGCCGGAGCCGCCGGTGCCGGAACTTCTCGACTCGTCCACGCGGTAGAAGCGGTCGAAAATGGCCGGGAGCTGCTCGGCCGGAATGCCGATGCCGTGATCCTCGATGGCGCAAACCACGGCGGCCTCCTTCCGTTCGATCCGTATTTCCACCGAAGAGCCTTCGGGCGAATACTTGATCGCGTTGGAGAGGAGGTTGCCGAACATGATTTCGAGCAGCGAAGGATCGGCCTTCACCCGGCAGGGCGGGGCGTCGGCCAGCGCGAGCGCGATCCCTTTTTGGCGGGCGAATGGCTCTATTCTCGACAACGCCGCTTCGAGCGGCGCGGCCACGTCGATCTCGACGATAGCCGGTTTCATCGAGCTGGAGTCGTCGCGGGCCAGGAGCAAAAGCTGGTCGATCAGCCGGGCCATCCGGTTCAGCTCGGCGAGGCAGGCGTTGACCCGGCTCTCGTAGTGTTCGACTGTTCGCGGCTTGCGCACCAGCACTTCGAGCGTTCCCTTGACGATGGCCAGCGGCGTCTTCAGCTCGTGCGACGCATCCGCCGTGAACTGCTTTTCGCGCTGGAACGCCTGCTGTAAGCGGTCGAGCAGCGCGTTCACCGTGACCGACATCCGGTAGAGTTCGTCACGGTTCGCCGGGAGCGGAATGCGCTGGTCGAGGTTCGACTGGGTGATCGTTTCAGCCGTGGCGATCACCTCGTCGATTGGCCGGATGCTTCGCCCGGCGATCAGCCGCGTCAGCGCGAACAGCACGAGAGTGATGAAGGGGAACGAGACGACGACGATGGTGGTCATGTCACGAAGCACGAGAAGCGCTCCCCTGACCGGCACGGCGACGGCAAGGTAGCCGTTGATGCTGCCGTCGCGCCCCGTGAGCGGCAACTGAACCTGGCGAACCGCGGAACTCCCGATCGTGCTGTTGCGGAACACGGTTCCGGCTTTGCCCCGCTCGACGTCGAGCGAGTTGTCGAAAAGGCTCGAAGACTTGCGGACGACGCGGCCCCCGGCATCGGTGATCTGGATGAATTCGGAATCGATATCCCTGTGGCGGCGCTCGCTGAAATCGTCGTCATCGAAAACGTCGTCGTCGTACTTGTCCGCGCCGGAAAAGCCTTCGAAGCGATCCTTGCGGATATGCGCCTCGTCGAGCGTTTCGACAGCCTCTTTCAGAAGCTCTTCGTCGAGGTGCCGGTAAACGACGCTATCAACCGTGAAGATGATGGCGGCGAAGACAATCGCGATCAGAAGCGCCGTCGCCCCGGTGTAGTAGAGGGCGATCCTGTTCCGGATGCTCATCGAGGAGAAGAGCTTCGAGCGGCCACGCTGGGCGGGCGCGGGGGAGTTGGTCATGCGCCCTCCGCCGCCTCTTCGCGGATGATGTAGCCCACGCCACGGATGGTCTGGATCAGGTTCCGGCACCCGGCGGCGTCGAGTTTTTTCCGGAGAAAATTGATATAGACGTCGATAACCGAGGTGTCCGAATCGAAATGCATGTCCCAGACGTGCTCGATGATGCGGCTGCGGGTGCACACCTTGCCCTTGTTGCGAAGCAGGAATTCAAGCAGCGCGAACTCCTTCGGGGTGAGGGCGAGTCCGGTCGAGCCATACCGCGCTTCGTGGGTCGCCGGATCGACCGACAGCAGCCCGGCGGCGAGCGGGCCGCCTTCGCTGCCGCGACGCCGGAGCTGCACCCGGATGCGGGCGAGCAGCTCCTCGAACTCGAACGGTTTGCGGATGTAGTCGTTGGCCCCCGCATCGAGTCCGAACACCACGTCTTCGATGGTGTCCTTCGCCGTCAGAAAGATGACCGGGGTCTCGACGTCCTCCTTGCGGAGCCGCCTGCACACCTCGATACCGCTGATGCCGGGAATCATCCAGTCAACGAGGAGCAGGTCGTAGTCGCTGGTCAGCGCCAGTTCGACTCCCTTGCGGCCATCGCTGGCGACATCGACCGCGAAGTACTCCTCCTCCAGCCCCTCCTTGAGGAAGCCCGCGATTCCCGGTTCATCTTCGATAATGAGGATTCTCATCCATGCAGTGGTTTAATGGTCGTTATCGTCGCCGTCACCCTCCGCCGGTTTGCCGATCAGCCTGCCGAGCAGTTCCGGGGCCTCCTTGCCGTTGGCCGCCGCGATCTCGGCGATGGTCTGCGATGGTGCGTTCACCGTGACGCCATCGTTTTTGAGCCGGGCGATCAGCTCACCGGGGCTTTGTTTTGCAACCAGCGCGACGGTTTCGATGGACGAAGTTTCGAGCGCCTTTGCCGAGGCTCTGGCGACATGCTTGCCGTTTTCCTCCTCCCCATCGCCGAGGAACGGCATTGCCGAGGCCACCGTGACAATCGCGCATAATCCTAAAATAGCGACGGCGAGCCGTTTCGAGAAGTACGCGGTAAAGGCTTTCCAGTTTGCCGCCACATGGAGGAGCGCTCCGGCGACCAGCAGCCAGCCGAGCCACTCGTGCGCGGGCTTGACGAGTCCCTTCTCGAATTCAAAAAACAGTAACAGGCCGGTGACGCCGGAAATCAGGAGTGCTCCAGTCACCAGAGGAGTCGCCCAGGATCGGATGTTCGCTTTCATGATCTTTCGTAGTTCTTGCTTGATTGAATCGTTCTGCCGGAAGACCGCCAGTGCGGTCAACAGGAGTCAACATATCCCCGCAACCCTTAAAAAAGGGTAAGTGAAACCTTAAAAATCACTTAAAACGCACCGGCCTCGCCGGGGAGGCGGCTTTTCGGGGCAAGCGGTTCACGGAGGCGAACAGCTCCATCCGCCTTTCATATCAAATCATTCAGGACATGTTTTCGGGATGTCGGGGCGTCGTTGTGATTATGGCGCAACCAGTCTGTTTGATGAGGCGCTCACTGGGTCACCAGCAGGTCGCATGGGGAGAGCTCCAGAAGATTGAGCGTCACGCTTCCGAGCAGAAAGTGCTCCATCAGGGATTTTCCTTGCCTGCCGACTGCCACCAGATCGGCGCCGGTCTTGCGGATTGCCCTCACGAGGGTTTGCGCCGGGTGCTCGCCATGCCGTATCATCTTGTGGAGCCGTGAGTTGTGTACGCCGGTCAACGTCGATATGAAGTGCTCCATCTCCAGCTCAGCCGCTTCGCGCGCCATGCGGCGATAGTCGTTTATTGCGTCCTCGGTGACGCCCGCATACTTCATCTTGCCTTCGAACATGGCTTGATAGACATGGACGAGGTAGAGCGGCGCTGTCGGGGCGACTCGCGCCGCCCACTCCACGGCGCGGCGGGAATGAGCAGAAAAATCAACGGCCACCAGTATTTTCCGGTATGGCTGAACCGGCTCGGTCTTGACGACAAGCACTGGTTTGCCGGAGTGCCGGATGAGCCTGCCGGGCGTCGAGCCGATGTTCGTGTCGATCAGGTGCCGGCCTTTCGCGCCAAGCAGCACGATCTCCGGCTCCGCCGCCGCTTCGATGATTCGGTCAACGGCTTTGCCGGAGCGGACTTGCGGTTCGAGCTGAACGCCCGAACCCTCGAAAATCGACGCGATCTCCTTTTCGAGAGCGTGCATCGCATCGTCGAGCAGGGTCGATTCGGCTTCGCACGGCAGGTGTAACAGGCGCGTCAGGTTCTCCAGCAAGCCGGTTTCGACCACATGCAGCGCGGTTCCACGGGTGATTCCGGCGGCTTTGCACAGCAGCGCCGCGCGTTGCATGGCGTGTTGTGAATCGGCGGAGAAGTCCGATGCGACGAGAAGCGAGGAGATGGGTTTCATGTTCTGACTCCTGTAGGATTATCGGAGCGGCCTGCCCGGCAGCGCGAGTGATGCCTGAAAGGACCAGTAGCCCGTAATTCATCTTATTATAATCATACGACCATGCCGAAGCAATCCGTGACGCCGCTCCGGCTTGCAGAGCGTGCGCCACTCTTTCAGCAGAAAGCGCTTTTTCCGGCTCTTTTGTGACGTAAAAGCGGGCGGATTCATGTTGAGACGATCATATTTTGCATGAGATTCGTTTATTGACAGATGACGAGCGATCGCCTTGCCGGGAACACTCCAGTTGCGTGTTTCGTTGGGTTTATTAATCCGGCCAATAAAACTCGCAAATATATTATATTGCGGGTATGGAAAAAATCGATATTAGAAAAGTCTCTGA
>NZ_VDCH01000026.1 GCF_006265165.1 Chlorobaculum thiosulfatiphilum | reverse complement strand
TTCACGATGGTTGGGTTGATCAATGAAGATGAAGGTAATCATTCTATACGACTGTTTCTGCGTGATGCGACACTAGTAGCGAACACCTTTTCAAGCTCCGCCACCACCGCTGCCGTATCGTCAACCCTGAACAGGTGCGTGCCCGAGGCGGCGTCCTGCGCGCCGAGGCGGTCGGCGACGGGTGACGCGCCGGGCATCGAGGCGAGCTGCCCGGCGAGTTGCGGCTCCAGCCTCGCTTCGCCCGGAAAGAGGAACACGTGCCCGATTTCCGCTTCCTTGCGGTCGAGCAGGTAGTCGATGTGCCAGTGCAGCTTTTTCGTCCCCTGACTGCCGGGCTGGCGGTATCCCCATGACATGAACAGATCGAGCAACGCGCTCCTGATGGCATGAGCGTCGCGACCTTCGCTTCGCGAAGCGTGGCGCAAGAGGCGCGAGGCGAGCGGGAAGCGCCCCTTCGCGCCGCCGAGCGCCGAGCCGACATAGACATAGTGGCCGGGTTGCAGTTCGAGCGGCGCGCCTTTTCTGAATTTGCCGAACGCCACTTCGATCCTGCGGTCGAGGTCGATCAGCAGGATGTAGCTGCCCTGTCGGGATTTCTGCCCGAAAATGCTATACTGCATTGGCCGGAATTGCATTATCTTTTGTTGGTTGCAATAGTAGCGAATTTTATGAGGATTCCATGACGGCGTGCCGTCTGGAACAGGTCGGGATAGCGATGAAGCTACAACAGAATGGCGATATGGCGCGGGAGCGCCGGGAGATGGTGGCGGAACTCGAACGGTACGGCATCAGGAATGCCCGTGTGCTCGATGCGTTCCGGACGGTCAAGCGTCACCTGTTCGTCGATGAAGAGAGCAGACCCTACGCCTACAGCGATGGAGCCATGTCTATCGGATTCGGCCAGACCATCTCGCAGCCCTACACGGTGGCGTACATGACATCGCTGCTCGTGGAGCGGCGGCCATTCGGCAAAGTGCTCGAAATCGGCACCGGATCGGGCTACCAGGCGGCCATTCTCGACGCGCTGGGCTATGAGGTTTTTACCATCGAGCGGATCGCCGGTTTGTACGAAGCCGCGGGGCGCGTACTCGATGCGCTGGAATTGCCCGTTCAACGGCGTCTCGGTGATGGAACGCTCGGCTGGCCGGAGGAGGCGCCGTTCGACGGCATCATCGTGACCGCTGCCGCGCCGCGCGAGCCGCATACGCTCATGAACCAGCTTGCTGACGGCGGCGTGCTCGTCGTGCCGGTCGGCGATCTCGCCTCGCAGCAGATGACCGTGATCCGACGCAATGGCGAGCGGTTCGAGCACGAGATTTTTCACGACTTCGCTTTCGTGCCGCTTTGCGGGCGCGAAGGTTGGGGAGATAACAACGAATAACTGTCAAGACTGAAAAAACAAGTTATGGCACTCATGAGCAAGTTGAGGGACAAGACACATATCGTGCTGTTTGTCCTCGTGGCGGCGTTCATTGCCCTCATCGTTTTCGAATGGGGGATGAACTTCAGCGGCCCGACCCAAAAGGCGGGCGAGGCCGGAAAGGTCAATGGCGAGTCGATCTCCATGCAACAGTACGAGGAGTTGTACAACAATCTGGTCAAAGGCTTCCGGCAAAGCAATCCGGGTGCTGAAATCACCTCTGAGATCGATGCGAAGTTCCATGAGCAGGCCTGGAATTATGCCGTCGATCAGACCCTCATCCAGCAGCTTCTCAAGGAATATGGAATCGGGGTTACCGATCAGGAGGTGCTCGATGCGGTCAACAGCGACCTCAATCCGCCGATGATCATCCGCCAGAACTTCACCGATCCCCAAACCGGTAAAATCGATCGCAAGCTGCTCGAGCAGGCGCGCAGCGATCCCAAGGCCAAGGAGTTCTGGGTCAATGCCCAGGAGGTGGTCAAGCGTGAGCTGATGGTAGGCAAGCTTGTCATGGCGCTGAAAACCATGGTTGTCGTCACCGAACCTGAGCTTACCGATGTGGTTCAGCGTCAGTTCACCACCTTCACCGGCTCCTTCATTCCGTTCCCTCTGAGCTATGCCGGCGCCGAAAGCAGCTTTCCGGTCAAGGACGATGAGATCAAATCGTGGTACGAGGCTCACAAGGCGCAGTTCAAGGAGGAGCCGACGCGCAGCGCTGAATTTGTGTTCTTCCCGCTGACCCCATCGGCGCAGGATAGCGTTCAGGTCAAAAAGGAGATCGATGGCCTGATTCCGCAGTTCGCCTCGGCGGCGAGCGACAGCGAGTTCGTCAAAATTCAGAGCGATATGCCGAACTCGGTGAATGTCGCGCTTTCGAGAGCCGACTTTTCGCCCGCCGCGGGCAATGCGGTGTTCGGTTCGTCGAAACTCGCGCCCGGCCAGATTGTCGGCCCGATTGCCGACGAGGGCTACTACCGCCTGCTCAAAATCAAGAGCATCACGACCGGCGAGCCGGTGGCCAGCGCCTCGCACATCCTGATTCGCCTCAATCCGGCGGACAAGGCCGATGGCGAGCGCGTCATGGGGCTGCTCAGGCAGATTTCCGAAGAGCTGAGAAGCGGCGCGTCATTCGCCTCGCTGGCCGCGAAATATTCGCAGGATCCCGGCAGCGCCCGCAATGGGGGTTATGTCGGATGGTTCACCAAAGAGCGCATGGTGCCGCAGTTCGCGCAGGCGGTATTTGCCGGACGCCCCGGCCAGATCGTCGGGCCGGTTCAGACCCAGTTCGGCTTGCACATCATCAAAATCGAAGGGTTTGACAACCGGCGCATCGTCGCCTCCGAGGTTGCTCGTCAGATCAAGGCATCGACGCAGACCGCCGAGTCGATCAAACGCAATGCCGCGATCTTCCAGACCGAGGCAAAGTCGAAAGGCTTCGACGAGGCCGCCAAGGCGCAAAAGCTCGAAGTGGGCAAAACCGGAGATTTTTCGCGCCAGAGCCTCCTCGCTGTTCCCGGCATGGGCGAGGCCGTCACCAAATTCGCGTTCAAAGCCAAAGAGGGCGATGTTTCCGATGTGCTCGATACCGACAAGGGGTTTGTCGTCACGAAGCTCCTGTCGAAGAACGATACCGGTTATCATCAGCTCGACGAACAGCTTACGGCGATGATCAAAGCCGAGCTGGTGCGCGAGAAGCAGTCAGCGGCGCTGAAAGCCAAGCTTGCCGGGCTGGCGAAAAGCTCCGGCGGTTCGCTCGACGCGATTGTCGCGAAGTATCCCGGGTTGCGCAAAATCACCTCGAACGAGATTCGCTGGCGCGACGGCTACATCGATGGCTACGGCGTCGATCCCCGGCTCGTGGAGGCGATGGCCGGCATGAAGCTCAACACGCTCTCGCAGCCGGTGCAGAGCGGCGGCGGATACGCGCTTGTGCAACTGACGAGCCGCCAGCTCGCCCCCGGCATCGATCTGGCCGCCGAAAAGCGGCAAGTGCTGCCGCAGCTCATGAAGGTCAAACAGGAGCAGTTCCTCTCTGAATATCTACAGTCGTATCGCCGGAACTCCAAAATAGAGGATTTCAGGTAGCGCCGTCAGCGTGTCGTCAGAACAGCAAAAAGCCGCCCGGATCGTCTCCGGAGCGGCTTTTTTTATGGCATGACAGGCTGTGATAAATCTCGACGCAGGGCAGGACTGAAAAGGTTGCCGGGCGTTCAAACGCTCTGGTGTCAGGGAGCCTGAAGGGGGACGTTTTTGGCTGCGATGATTCCTGAGAAGTCGCGATGTATCGCCGGGAGAAGTGTCAACGCCCGGAAATGAGGATCGAACGGTGCAAGGGAAATGATGCTTCTGATTATCAGGTTAGGAATGGCTCTGGTGTTTGCGAAAATGACGCCTGCCGATAATTTGCAGCTTCGAGCGGTAATGCCTTGAGAAGGAAAAGTGGATGCGGCTTGACTCGGGCAGGGCTAAAAGCGGGAGGCAAGATCGGTAGGAGAATCTTGTTGAGCAGGCATAAAAGCAGAAACCCTCCTGGTGATCAGGAGGGTTTCCTCGTTTCAGATGTATCGAACAACGCGGTCAGGCTCCGGCAGGAGACTCTTCTTTCGAGTTCAGCTTTCTGAAGCCGAAAAGGAAAGCTCCACCAACGCCGAGAAGCGCGACGCTGGCCGGTTCAGGCACGGGCGTGAGAGAGTTCGTCGTGATAGTTATCGCATCCATGCCTGCTTGATAAGAATTCGCGCTCAGAATCATGGATTTTGCTGGTGCACTAAATCCTGAAAAGCTCATGCCCTCGAAATCGGTTAATGAGCCGGTAATGGTAGCGGATGCCAATACGTCACCAGTACCGTTATCTCCGGACATGATCAATATCTGCGCTGGAGGTGTGACGCTACCCCCAAAGCCACTGTATGATGCGGCAGCAGCACCGGCGGTTAATGTCAATGCAGTAAAGCCATCATTAACCTGCATTACCTGGTATCCTGCCTTTGTGCCAACAGCAATATTCGGTGCGGAGGTGTTGTTAATATCAGTTGACGAAAAGGTGGTAAATCCTGTAAAAGATATGCCTTTATCGCTATAAGCATTACCCACCGACTCACCTGCTGTCAAAGAATCATCAAAGTTAAGGTTAATGACTTCTGCCCTCGCTATACCAGGAAGGGTTACAAGCATCAATCCCAGGGTAATTAGTTTTTTCATGATCACTTCGCGTTTTTTTAAGGATTTTGTTGTTAAGGCAAATTAAACGTATCAGTACGAGACAGGCAGTTCTGTCACCAGAGCCCGACTGCCAGCGGATAAACTCCTTGTTAAGGGGTACGGTTTTGCTCTTGTACTGACGAACTGTTTACCGTGCCTATTCAAAAAGACAAATATCCACTAAAATTTCCGCAAGTATTAAGTCTAAAAGTACAGAAATCGAGACGCTTTAACAAGGATTTATAGTGAATCTACATGCATATTTGTTGAAAAAAGTGAGTGGTTATGTTATTGGTTAAAATATTTAGATAAAATAATTTACTGGCATAGTTCGCCCTGAGGGTTATCGCTTTTTTCGATGTCAGTGTTGCTGAGGTATTTATACGTATATATGGCTCAAGAAATTCTTTCTGGAACCTTTTCATCGAAGGCTGATCGATGGCGCGTTTTAGCGCTCCGTGTGGAGCGCCGCTTGCGTTGAGGCTATCGGTCAGTTGGAGGTGTGGAGTCTGAAACCGGGCAGGCAGGAACCGCCTGCAACCGCTTTCAGTGCGCCTTGACGAACGCTTCGAGGCGGGCCTTGATGGCCGATGAACCAGAGAGTTTGAGGCATTCGGCGGCGAGCGCTTCGCACTCCTCGACCGTGTATTTGCCCACGGTCGCCTTGAGCGCCGGAATGTCGGAGCTGACGATGCTGAACTCACGAAGTCCGCAGCCAATGAGGTAGGGCGCGGCGAGCGGGTCGGAACCCATGTCGCCGCAGATCGAGACGCGACAGCGGTTTCTCTGCGCCGTCGTGATGACGCGGTGGAGCTGGCGGATGATCGCCGGGTGGAACTTCTCGAACAGATCCTGCACGATCAGGTTGTTGCGGTCAACGGCAAGGGTATATTGGGTCAGATCGTTGGTGCCGATGCTGACGAAATCGACGATCCGGGTGATCTCGTCGATCAGCTCGACGGCCGCCGGCATTTCGATCATGGCCCCGATGCCCGGTTTTTCGAGCGGCTCGTGGCCGAGCGATTTGATATGGTCGTAGTGCTTCTCGATCGCCTGTTTGATGTGCATGACCTCCTCGATCGACGAAATCATGGGAATCAGCACGTCGATGTTGCCGTGAATGTTGGCCTTGATGACCGCCTGAAGCTGCGTGTCGAGAATCTCCGGCACGTCGATCAGAATCCTGACGCCCCGCCAGCCGAGGTTCGGGTTCGGCTCTTTGACGGGGGAGTAGATCAGCTTGTCGCCGCCGATGTCGAACAGGCGGATGACGAGCGGTTTCGGCGTGAGCATCTCGGCCATCGCCCGATAATACTCCTGCTGCGCCGCCTCTTTCGGGGGCTTGAGGTCGTCGAGAAAGAGGTTTTCGGTGCGGAACAGCCCCACGCCCTCCGAGCCGGTCGCATCGAGATGTTCGATCTCCTCCTTGAAATCGATGTTCGAGCAGACCGAAATTCTCACGCCGCAACGGGTGAAGGCGTGGCGATGAGCCATGATCGAGTCGTCCGCCTCGCGTTTGCTCTCCTCCTCTCGCTTTTTGATGTAGGTCTCGACGGTTTCATCCGCCGGATCGGTGATGACCACCCCTTCCGAGCCATCGAGGATCATTCGACTGCCCGATAGCGCCTTTTGCGAGAAGTTGCCCAGGCCCACCACGATCGGGATGTTGAGCGACTTGCAGATCAGCGAAATGTGCGAGGTCTTGCCGCCGGTGTCGGTGGCGAAGCCTTTGATGTTGCTGCGGCTGAGAAGAATGATGTCCGCCGGCGAGAGGTGGTGCGAGACCACGATGGAGCCTTCGGGCACCCAGGAGTGGAGCTTGCGGATGTGCAGGTTCCGGATGATGCGCTCCTTGATGTCGTGCAGGTCCGCCGCCCGCTCACGGAAGAAGAGGTCGTCGGAGTTGATGAAGTTTTCGAGGAACTTGCCGAACTCCTGCTCGATAATCAGATGCGCCGGTTTCACTTCCGCGCGGATACGGCTGGTGATGTTGCCGGTCAGCACCGGATCCCTGAGCAGCATGATCTGCGCCTGGAAGAGATCGGAGTAGAGACGCCCGATTTTGCGGGTGGTGACCCGTTCGATCTTTTTCAGCTCTTTTTCCGAGCGGTGCAGGGCGGTCATGAAGCGCTCGACCTCCTCCTCGATGTTCTCCGCAGAGAGATCGGCGGTTTCGTGCTCGATGGTCTCCCTGACGAATTCGTAGGTCTCTCCGATGGCGAATCCCTTCGCGCTGCCGATGCCGTGGTACCGGCGCTCGTTGCCTGACGAAGCAGGGTGATCGCTGGAGCTTGCGGAAGAGTCCGGCGCGTTGCCAGAGGATTTCGGGGCTTTTCGGTAAACCATGACCGGCAGGGTTAAAAGGGTGCAGCGTCCGAATTGTTGATGAAAGTGTCCATATCGAGTGGCGGCGGTTCAGGCAGCGATGCCTCCATGTATCCGCCTCCACGGGCGTGTTCGGGTTCATGCTGTCCGTTATCGGCGGCTGAAAGGTAACTGTTGGCCGTTGACTGGAAGCGTCCGTAGTTTTTCAGGAAGAGCAGTCGGAGCGTGCCGATCGGGCCGTTTCGCTGTTTGCCGATGACCACCTCGGCGATGTCCTTGGTCGAGGAACCGTCCTCGAAGTTCTTGGTGCCGTACATCTCCGGCCTCGACAGGAACATCACCATGTCGGCGTCCTGCTCGATGGAGCCGGACTCGCGCAAGTCGCTGAGCTGCGGGCGGCGGTCGCCGGAGCGCTGTTCGACCGAGCGGTTGAGCTGCGCCAGCGCGATCACCGGAATGTTCAGCTCCTTGGCAAGCGCCTTGAGGGAGCGCGAAATCTGGGCGATCTCCTGCTCGCGGTTCGAGCGCCCGTCCCTGACCGGCGTGACGAGCTGGAGGTAGTCAACCACCACCATGCCGATGCCGTGCTCCTGCTTCATGCGGCGGGTCTTGGCGGAGAGTTCCATGATCGAGATGCCGGGCGTGTCGTCGATGAAGAGCTTCGCCTCGGCGAGCGAGTCCATGCTGTTGATGATCTTGTTCATCATTTCCGGCGAAATCTGGCCGCGCCGCACGAGCTGTGACTCGACGTACGCCTCGGCGCACATCAGCCTGAGCGCGAGCTGGATTTCAGCCATTTCGAGGCTGAAGAAGAGCACCGGCGTGTTGAAGTTCACCGCGGCGTTGCGGGCGAGGGCGAGCGCGAAGGCGGTTTTGCCCGCCGACGGACGGGCCGCGATGATAATCATGTCCGACGGCTGGAAGCCCGCCGTGTACTCGTCGAGCTCCGAAAATCCCGAACCGATGCCGGTGACCGACGAGTGCGAGGAGCCGAGATTCTCGATCATCCTTGTCGCCGTCTTGAGCAGATCCTTGATGCTGCTGGCCCTTTTCTTGATGCCCGCCTGCGAGATGTTGAAGAACTGCTGCGAGGCGTTCTCGACCAGGTCGAAGATCTCCATCGAGGTGTTGTAGGCCGCGCTCGAAATGTGCGACGAAATCGAGATCAGCCGCCGGTAGAGGAATTTTTCCTTCACCAGCCTGGCGTAGAACTCAATGTTTGCCGCGCTGATCACCTTGCCCGAAAGCTCGCCGAGGTAGGGACGTCCGCCGATGTTGTCGAGTTCGCCGACCCGCGAAAGCTCCTCGCTCACCGTGATGAGGTCGATGGCCTGCCGCTTCTGGTAGAGCTGCATCATCGCCTTGTAGATGATCTGGTGGCGCTTCTCGTAAAAGACCGCCTCGCCGTTGTCGCCGAAAATCTGGATCACCTGTTCGATCGGATCCTCTTCGAGCAGAATACAGGCCAGCACCTCCTGCTCGACCTCCAGCGAGTAGGGGGGGACCCGGCTCTCCTTGCTGAAGTCGATGTCACGGCTCAAATCTACTTGCGGTTGGCGCGGCTTCATTCCTTGTCCTCTTCTCGTCGTATCATGGTTTCCATAAGTGGTCAGCCGTTCGGGCAGACCTTGTCGTAATGCGCCCGGAGCATCTGTACATCCTCCCAGCAGAGCCGCTTCCAGTTCGGATTTCTCAACAGCGCTGCGGGGTGGTAGGTCACGAAGCAGTCGAAACCGTTCCAGCGGATCAGCTTGCCGCGCATCGAAGCCATCGATTGCGTGTTTTCCAGAATGGTGTTGGCCGCCACCCGACCGAGCAGAAGCAGCACCTTCGGGTTGATGATGTCGAGCTGTTGCATGAGCCACGGCTTGCAGCACTCGATTTCATCCGCGAGGGGATTGCGGTTTTCCGGCGGGCGGCACTTGATGATGTTGCCGATGTACACGTCCTTGCGCTCGAAGCCGATGGCCAGGAGAATCTTGTCGAGCAACTGGCCGGAACGGCCCACGAACGGGCGGCCCTGCGCGTCCTCATCCGCCCCCGGGGCCTCTCCTATAACGAACAGACCGGCTTTGGGATTCCCTTCGCCGAAGACCACGTTTTTGCGCGTTTCGGCAAGGCGGCACTTCCGGCATTCGATGGCCGCCTGGCACAGGGCATCGAGACCATCCGTCGGGGCGTCCCGGTGGGCGGGGGGTTCGGGAACGGGATCGAAAAGGGCTTCCTGCTTCATGTTGAAAAATCGCGAATTGAAAATTAACGGGGCAGGATCGATTCAACCGCATCGAGCAGCTTTGCGGCGGCCTTCTCCTTCGAGAGCAGCGGCAGTTCGGTGACGTTGCCATCGCGCCCGAGCAGGGTCAGCGCGTTGGTATCGACCTCGAAGCCCGAAGTGCGGCCATCATAAATGTTGAAGGCGACGAGGTCGAGCCGCTTGTCCACGAGCTTCCTGCGGGCGTAGTCGATGCCGCCCGCGGTTTCGAGCGCGAAGCCGACGGCGACCTGGCCGGGCTTTCGTCCGTTGGCGAACCCGGCGAGAATGTCGGGATTCCTGACGAGGCGAATCTCCATCTCTGCGTCCTTCTTCTTGATCTTGCCCGCGACCGGCGCTTCGGGGCGGTAGTCGGCCACGGCCGCCGCGCCGATGAAGAGGTCGCAGTCGTCGAAGAGCGGTCGGGCCGCCGCGAGCATCCCGGCGGCGCTTTCGACGTCGATGCGCTCCACGCCCGGCGGCGTCGGCAAATTGACCGGCCCGGTTACGAGGCGAACCTTCGCGCCGCGTCGGGCGGCCTCGGCGGCGATGGCGAAGCCCATTTTGCCGGAGGAGTAGTTCGAGAGGAAGCGCACGTCGTCGATCTTCTCCCGCGTCGGCCCGGCAGTGACGATCACCGTTTTGCCGCAAAGCGCCGACGCTTCCGGCGCGGCGAGCATTTCCGTCAAAGCCTCGAAGATCGTCTCCGGTTCGGGCATTCGCCCCAGGCCGCACTGGCCGGAAGCGAGCGAGCCGCTTTCGGGTTCGAGGATGTTGCATCCTTGCGCGGCAAGCATCGAAAGGTTGCGCTGCACCGAAGGGGAGTCGTACATGTGGCCGTCCATCGCCGGGGCGATCAGCACCGGTTTGCCGGGGCGGAGGGTGAGGAAGCAGAGCGAGAGCATGTCGTCGCACAGACCGGTGGCGAGACGCGCGAGCGTGTTGGCCGTCGCGGGCGCGATGACCAGGGCGTCGGCCCACTCGCCGAGCGTGATGTGCATCGTCCGCTCGCTTTCGTGTCCCGCATCTGCCGAGAAAATATCCGTGAGCACCGGTCGCCGGGAGACGGTCGAGAGCGAGAGTTCGCTGACGAACTTCAGCGCCGATTCGGTCGCGAGCACCTGCACGTCGGCCCCCGACTTTTTGAGAAGCCTGACCAGGTGCGGCGTTTTATAGGCGGCGATGCCGCCCGAGATGCCGAGAAGAATGTTCCTGCCAGTCAGCACGGTTGACAAATGGGTCGATGGTTCTGCTTTGCGAGACAATCTTTAAAGGTATGAAAAATAATGCGCATACGAAGCTTCACTCTTTTTTGTCCTTCTCTTTTTCCTTCTTTTTTCCGCCAAGCAGGCGATCCCAGAACTGGCCCCAGGTGTGGAACTTCTCGCGATACGACACGCTGACTCCCCAGTTTTCGGTCGGCTTCTGCAAGTTGATGTACGCGGCGTTATTACCAGCCATGCCGTAAGAGCGGAACGCCTCGACATAGACCTTCGGCGTGACCCGGTATTCGATCTTCTGCGATGAACCGTTGTAGTAGTTCGTCGTTGTGCTGCTGCCTGCGACGGGCGTGGTGCTGGTTCCGACGAACCTGATTTTGCCGCCAGTGCCAGGCACGAGCATGGCGTAAGAGACCTCCAGGCCGCTGAGGTTGCCTTTCGCGCCGGTGCCGAGGTTGACGTTGAAGCTTTCCAGCCCGGCGATGTTCTGCAATATGCCGGACACCTGCGAGGAGAGCAGGCCGGTACCGGCGGAGATGCCGACGCTCGATACGGGACTGACGCCCCTCGACGCCTGTCGTTCCGGGTGGAGGTACCATTGCCTCGAAAAAAGCATCGAGATGACGTTCAGGTCGGCGTTCGAATCGATGTGGCTCGACTGACGTCCGATCATGCTGACCGCCGACCAGGGCTGGGGATCGTCATTCAGGTAGTAGCCCATGCGGACGTTCGGCTTTTCGATGGTGCCGCTCACGGCGATGAGCAGCCGTACGTTGTCGCGCTCTCCGCTCTGGACGTCGGTGGCCGTTACCTGTTTGCCGCCATAGATGTCGATCAGGCGTCCCTCTCTGATCTCTTCGTTGTTCCATGCGACCCGACCACTGTTTTCGAGGTCGAAGCTCGTGTTCGAGAAGGTGTACTTGCCGCCGGTGATATCGACCGAGCCGAGCAGACTGAATCGTTGCCCGGCCTTGTTGACCAGGAGCGAAAGATTGTTCAGGGTGGCCTCGATTCTCTCGCCCCGGATCCGGTCGAAAATCATGGAGCCTTTGATTGGCGCGCTGAACGAAAGCCTGAGATTTCTGATCTGCAGAATGTCGAGCAGGTTGTAGTGAAACTGCGTGGATTGCGGCGCTACGGCCGTTTCGACCGGCTTCGGCGATGGACGGCGCGGCACGAAGGTGATGTATTTTTCGACGCCGATGTATTTGGCGCTCTCGGCGGAGCCTTTGCGGTAGAGGCTGAAGTTGGCCGACGTCAGCATGAGATTGCCCTCGGCGATGGGCGCGGTCAAGTCGCCATAAAAACGGAGGTTACCAGTCGTGCCGCTGATCGTGCCGAACGAGGTGTCGTCCTTCATGTCCTTTTTGCTGTAGAGCAAGAGGTTTCTGAATGAAGCGTCAAGGTTGGCCGTCATGGGCTTCAGGCCGTCGAGGCCGATCGTGCCGCTGATCGTGCCGGAGTTCTCCTGCGAGTCCCGGATCTCGATGCGGCCAAGGTCGATGCGCGACGGCGTGCCGGTGATCTGACCGTTGACGCGGTAGGTGACCTGCGTCGGCGCGATCCGGACTTTGGTATCTCTGAGGCGGGTGACGAGGAAGATGTTCGGCTTCGGCATCGCGCCGGTGATGCGCAGATCGGTCGGAATGACTCCTTCGGCATGGTCGAAGATCGGCACGATCCAGGTGACGATGCTGGCCGACAGGTCGTCCGAACGCATGGAGATGCTGAGCGGTCTGTTTTCGGGTATCCTGAACTCTACCTGCGAGTAGTTCAGCACCAGCGGAAGCGTTCCGGAGCCTTTGATGGTGTTGATCGGGATCATCGCAGTGGTTCCGGCCCGGGGCGTTGCGCCCCGGCTTTCGTACTCGAAGCGCAGTTGCTCTCCGGCGTGGCGGGCCGTCAGATGCACCTCGCCGATTTTCAGCTCGTCGTACGTCACGCCGGAGCCTCTCAGGTCGAGGTCGCTCGTTTTCGCGCCGGGCGCGCCGCTGACCGTGAAGTTTGCGTTGACCAGGCCGCTCATAGGCTCCAGCGCGGGATCGAGCCAGAAGTACTTCGCTTCGACGAGGTCGATGCCGGAGAGCGTACCCCGGAATGTTCCCGGCACGGCGTTGCTGAGCAGGCCGTCGAGTTGCAACGACTGCGTTCCCTTTGCGAATCGGACGCGGTTGAAGCGCAGGAAATTTTTCGCTATGTCGAGCGTGCCGCCGGGCGCCGTCTGCCAGACGCCCTTTGGCGTGGTGAGCGCGAGCCTGTCGATCGACACCGTGGCGGCGTTGCCGGAGCGCCGGGCCGTGAAGGCCGCGCTCAGCTTTTCGGCGAATCGCGGCATGGCAAGATCGATCGCGGCGGCGAGGCGGTCATTGTCGAACAATGCGGCGAGGCGCAGGGTTTTCAGCTCCCTGCCGAACAGCTCCATCGCTCCGGCCGTTCCGGTGAGGCGCGCCGTTTCGACGCCGCCCGCCGAGCACTGCATCGAGCCGGTCATCGCGGCGTTGTTCATGCGGAGCGCCGGGCCGTTGGAGAGGGCAGGGCTGGAAATATCGGTATCCAGCGAGAGACGATCTCCCGTCCAGGCGACCTTGCCCGAGGCAGTGCCTCTGAACTGCAACTCCTTTGCCGAAAGCAGGGGCCTGAGCGGCGTGAGGTCGCGCACGGTCAGCCTGTAGGTAAATGCCCAGGGCGATTGCCCCTGCGGTAACGGAACGGCGGCAGCGTTGCCGGTCTCCCTGGCGATGCAGGCCGACGCCATCTGAATGGTCTCTATCATCCGGGCTATCGATGCGTTGCCCTGCACGGAGAGGTCGAACGCCTCGCTCTCCAGCGATACCGCCGAGGAGCCGGCGCTCTGCACGACGCTGGCCGAAATCGCCGAGCGCTCCCGGAAGCGGAAGTCGTTGAACGATGAAGGCTCCAGCACCATGCTGGCCTTGAGGTTGAGCGAAGCCAAATCGAGACCCTGTCCCTTCACATCGAACCTGCCGTTCAGATCGCTCCGGAAATCCTGCTTGCCGGTGGCTTTGGAGAGATCGAGCTTTCTGACCGTTCCGCCCGCCTCGTACGATGGCGCGGGGGTCGAGAAGTCGATGAGGCCCGCCATGACGAGGCTGCCGCCGTCCGGGCTTTTCAGGTCGGTCGAGAGGTCGAGCTTTTTGCCCGCCAGGTCGAGCGTGACCGATCCCGACGAAATGGCTTGCTGCTGCCAGAACGCGTTTTTCACGGAGGTTTCGAGATGGGCGCTCTCGATTCCTCCCGCGCCGAGATCGCCGCTGAACGCGCCCGAGCCGGACAATCCGCTCTTGACGCCTTCGATGCCGAAGAGCTTGTGCAGCTCGGTTTTTTCGAGCGTGAAGGTTCCGTCCGTCTCGTATTTTCCTCCGGCCAGCCGCTTTATTTCAAACTCGGTCGATCCGCTGCCGATGGCGGTTTTGAAGTCGATGCCGCTCATCCACTCGTCGAGCCGTCCCCGCAACATGCCGGTGAAGCTGATGCCGTTCGCCTCCCGCGCGAGCTTCCGGTAGCGCTCGTCGTCGAGCAGCTTGGTGAGCAGCGCCGGTGAGAGCGTCGATTTGTCGATTTGCAGGTTGAACGAGAGGCTCTCCGGATCGAGAGGGTTGAGCATTTCGCCCTTGAACGCAATGCGACTGTCGCCATGCTCGATGCTCACCGGCAAAATTTCGAGGTCGGCGAAGGTGCCTTTCGCATCGCCCTTGAGCTGATAGACGCCCGCCGGAAGCGCCGGAACCGAAATGAAACGGTTCAGCTCCGAGGTGTCGAAGCTCAGCGATTCGACGTGGATAAATGTTTTGTTTTTCAGGAGTTTCTTTTTCGAAATGCCGGAGAAAATATCCAGGCCATCCACGGAGACCGACAGCTTCGCATGACTTTTGGCGGTTTCGAGATCGAGGCCGAGCACATCGCTGCGCACCGATGAGAAGGCAAGCGAGCCGGAACCCTTTTTGAGCGTCAGGCCGCGATCGGGCATGGTGAACTGCATCTGTTTGATCGTGCCCATGAACTCGTACTTGGCGACGAACGCCTTCGACATGTCGAGCCGGAGCTTTTCGATCCGGTAGGTGGGCGCGTTGGCCGGTTTCCACGACAGCGAACCGTTCCGGACTTTCAGCCGCCTGGCGCGAAACTTTTCGATAGCCAGCACTTCAGGCTCTTCCGGATGCCGTCGGGTGAAGATTTTTCCGATGTTGAGCTGGCCATCCGGATACTCTGCAATACTCACCCGGGGGCCGTCAACATCGACCTCCCTGAACGAGAGCAGGGTGATCTTCGGCCTGAGGAGCGAAAGGAAGTTGAACTTCAGCGTGATGCTGTCCGCGCGGGCTGCCGGTTGCGCCGCATTTTCCTCGAAGATGCCGGGGCTGACGAGCGTGACCTGGTCGGGGAAGCGGAGCTTGACCTCTTTCAGTTCGAGCCGCCCACGGTACTCTTTGTTGAAGAGCGTCAGGAGCTGCTTTTTGGTGAACAGATCCACCATGCCGCTGTTGAGCACCAGCGTGGCGGCGATGACGAGCACAATGATGATGGCCGAAGCCGCGGTCATCACGAAGAAGCTGAATTTCTTTATTCTATCCACCACGTTGTTGCGGGCAATGAAGTTGAATGATGGTTTCGATGATGCCGGTCGTGGAGCGGCCTTCGAGGAGCGGCACGGTCAAAACGGAGCCGCCGTGTTCCAGGACGGCTTTTGCGCCGGCGATCTTTTCGACCGGCCAGTCGGCCCCCTTGACCAGAATGTCCGGCAGCAACATGCCGATCAGCGCTTCGGGCGTATCGTCGTCGAAGAGCGTGATGGCATCGACCGCCCCGAGCGCCGAGAGCACCTCGGCCCGGTCATCCTCGGACGCCACCGGGCGTTTTGGCCCTTTGAGGCGCTTGACCGAAGCGTCGGTGTTCAGCCCCACCACGAGCCGGTCGCCCAGTTCACGGGTGGCGGCAAGGTAGCGCGCATGGCCGGCATGGAGAATGTCGAAGCAGCCGTTGGTGAAGACGACCTTCGCTCCTTCGGCCTGCCAGTTCCGAACCTTCCGAAGCATTTCGTCATGGGAGCACAACTTGTGTGGCATGTCGGGCATTCATGAATTTTCACGTTAGAGAGATGCTTTCCTTTAGTTAATAAATATAATGCGAGAACGCATTCGTGAACAGCCCGAAAAACAGTAAATGGCATCCGGCGAAATTTCGCTATTGCTGTCCAACTTCCTGTTTTCTTCTATCGCTTCGTTTTGTACCTTCTGAAAAGTTTTCCGGTCATGGGTTGATTTGCCGGAGAAGCTGCCGAGGTAAATTTTTGCGTTTTTCTGTATGCATCCATCAGCCAGGCCCCTGCGGCTTTGCCGTTCTTCATGGCTATGGATAGAGAAGTTGTTTGTAATGGGATCAAATACAAAAGCGTCGCCTAAACGATTCTGGAAAAAAATCCGGAGAAAATCGAAGGCGGCATCCGGGAGGTTGATGTTCGTCATACTCAACCTGCTCGGAATTATAGTGCGGAAACTCGACCGGCATCAGACGCGTCGGTTTGCCTTCCTGATCGGCGATTTCATGCACCGCGTTCTCGGTATCCGGCGCGGCCTGGTCTATCGAAACCTCAGCCTCACCTTCCCTGACAAGTCACCGGACGAAATTCGCCGTATCGCCACGGGCGTTTACCGCAACGTGGCCTCGGCGCTGCTCGAAGTCCTGAGTCTGCCGCTGATCCGGAGCCATGAGGACGCAGCCGCGCTGGTCGATATCGAGGGCGATGCCGCATTCGAGGAGTGGCGGCTCGCCGGAACGGGCGGCGCGGTCATCGTTTCGGCTCATTACGGCAACTGGGAGCTGATGGCGATGGCTTGCGGCCTGATGATCCGTCCCGTCACCATCATCGTCAAACGGCTGCGCAACCGTTTGATCGACAGGAGGTTGAACGAGTATCGCTCCATGAGGGGGAACAGCGTGATCTATCCATACCAGTCGGTCAGAGAGGGGTTGCGTCTGTTGCAGAACGGAGGCATACTTGCCATTCTCGTCGACCAGTCCGACCCGGACGAAGCGAATTTCAGCGAGTTTCTCGGGCGGCGGGCCACCGTATTGCACGGCGCGGCTTTTTTTGCGCTCCGGGCGAAAGTGCCGCTCTTCATGCCTATGTGCACCAGCAACGGCGACGGGCGCTACACCATCACCGTCAACCAGATCGATACCTCCGATCTCTCGTTCAGCAAGGAGGATGTTGCCACGCTCGCTTCCCGATACACCAAAGCGATCGAAGCACAGATTCGCCGCCGTCCCGAAGAGTGGTTCTGGCTGCACGACCGCTGGAAGCGGAGCTGAAGCAGCCTTGTTGCCGCTTCTGTTTTCATCCGGCAATGGTTCGATCGATAGTCTGAACCCGCTCTTCGGGAGAGGGTTTTGGTCATCCGAACAAATGCTCCATTCCCCATCAAACGTCATGACATCGTTTCTGACGTATCCTATACCTCCCCCAAGGACAAGATATTTACGCGATTTCGGCAGCGACAACTGGACGTATGAACGCATTCGTCTCGATGATGCTCAATGCAATGATGCCGATTCCTCTGCGTACATGCTCAGATAAAGCCATAAATAATTTGCTTTTATAGCAGAACTGAGAAAATGTTCTGGTTCAGCGGAATTGGAGAGTGAACGCTGAACCAAAAGAGCTGGAGGAACAAGTCGTTCAATGATAAAGGGCGCTGCTAAATGCTTATTGCGCGTCCCGATTGCTGCGCCGGGTGGCGCTCTAAATCCTCACGTACCCCATGTACGCTCAGGTTTCTGCGCTCCATTCGCCCTGTATCTCAAGTCGCTCATGACACTTTTGAGAAGCGCCCTGAAATATCCAGCAGGTATCAATGCCGTCCTGCTTGCGTGACGATCAATGCTGTCTATCAATTATAGCGTATGCTGAATGAGACGGCATTCAATAATGTTTTTTGAGCGTGTGGATATATAGGCAGGAATCACTTGAAAGTTATGCTTACAGCTATAAAGAGGGGTGGCTGATGCGAATTCTTTATTGATTCTTGAGGCTTGATAATGGGTGAATCGGTTAAATGGATTCGGATGAGTATGCACTCTGGATTGATCAGTTGCAATAGTCACTACAGGAAGAGATTAGGCTGGGAATGAAATTTGAATATGCTTTATCCATAACCCAAGCTCTGATGTTATTGATAATTGGTTGAAAGTTTTGGTGTCAAAAAGATAGCTGGCTTTTTTTTTGAAAGCAATTCTTGTATATGTGTGTTATCAATGTATTTTAATATATATATAGCACATGAATCTTGCGGTTCTATTGGGCGATTTGTGCGGCAAGTGTTTGCTTGTTGGGCATTTTTTTTGCTTTATATGTGTATATTTGTATTATTTACGTATAAAGTTGGGAAACAGTTATTGGATGATATATTATTTTTCTATATAATGTTTGTGTTGTGAATTTGATTTTGTCTTTTGAAAGGTTAGTGTTCATTGATATTGAGTGTGGGGAGATGAATCCAGTCTGTTTAAAGCGTTTGTTATTCATTTATTTATAATGCTTTAGAGTTGATAGCCTGTCTTGTTTGGTTTATGAATTCGTTGACAGAAGAGTAAAAGCTATCGTATCAGTTGAAGTCAAAAATTTGGTCAATAGCAGAGCGTATTAGGGGCTTATGACCAATTCATATAACCTGACATACAGCCAAACGTTTTGGTTTTGAATGGTATGGTGACAATCGAAAACATAAAATAAGTTGAATCTTCCTGAGTTGCATATAGCTAAGTGAAAAATGCACGTAATGTGTGTTTTGGGAATGCAGTACTTGTTGTTTTTGTGGATGAATAACGAGTCAGAGTTATGCTAATAGTGTGTGCTTTTGCCAACAAGATGTAAAAGAATCAGTTATGTCGTCTTGCGGAATATTTCAAGACACCAGTATTGATGGTGTTGTTAAGTATCCTGCCTCTGTTAATCAATTTAATGTATTCGCTTTGAGGCAGGGGTGTTCGTTTGAAGGTCAATATTTGGAAAAGGTAACTGTAAGTAAATGAAGCTTTTCCAGAATAGTGTCTATTTAGCATGGGCCGATACCAAGGCTCGTTACAAGAAGAGTATTCTCGGCCCGTTCTGGCCGGTTTTAACGAATCTCATTGGTGTGCTTGGGCTTAGTGTAGTTTGGGCTAATCTGCTTCATGAGAACATGACTACCTTCGTTCCTTCTCTGACTTTGGGATTGATAGCGTGGCAATTGATATCTGGCACTTTGATCGACGGACCTGTTACGTTTTATCGTCAGGCGGGCATGATTAAAAATGTGGCAATACCTGCATGGTTTTTCGTGTTACGACTTTTGGCGCGTCATACCATCAATATGTTACATAATGTTGTGATTGTTATAGGTGTGATGTTCTTTTTTAAAGTACAAATCACATGGACGACGTTATTGGTTATTCCGGGACTTATTCTGGTTCTCTTGAACCTTTTCTGGATGATGTTTTTGCTTGGAATGCTCGGTGCGCGATTCCGTGATATTGAGCATCTTGTCAACAGCGCAGTGCCTTTGCTCTTTTTTGTAAGTCCGGTAGTCTATCGAATTAACCGGCTTCCTGCAAATCTCAATATAGTATGGTTTAATCCATTGAGTTATTTCATTGAAGTTGTCAGGGCTCCGGTGCTTGGCCATGTTCCGGGTCACAATGCTTACATGATTATGATAGTATTGTTTATTACAGGGTCGTTGACTACCTGGGCATATTATAAATCTTATGGTAAAAGGCTTGCTTTCTGGGTTTGAAAATTTTTTAGCTGTTTTATGGCGAATATCACTTTCGATAACGTTACGATTCGTTACCCTGTTTATGATAGTCATGGCTTGTCTTTGAGAAGTCAGCTCATGCGAGTCGCCACAGGAGGTAGCATAGAAAAAAATGCAAGAACTACACTGGTTACAGCATTAAAAGAGGTGAGCTTTACTCTCAAGGATGGAGATGCCGTCGGTCTTATAGGTCATAATGGTTCCGGTAAAAGCACATTGTTGCGTACCATGGCCGGTATCTATCCACCAGACAAAGGTAAGGTTACTCGATTAGGTAAAACGGCAACAGTATTCGAGATAGGAGCAGGGTTGGATTATGAGCTTTCTGGCTACGACAACATTATTCATCTGGGCTTGATGATGGGAATGAAATATAAGGAAGCAAAAGCCTTAACCCCTGATATTGAAGAGTTTACAGAATTGGGAAATTTTCTTCAACTACCGATTCGTACCTACTCTTCAGGTATGACAATGCGACTAATGTTTGCCGTTGCCACTGCGGTAACACCAGAGATTTTACTTATAGATGAAATGTTTTCAACAGGTGACGCAGGTTTCCAAGAAAAAAGTCTGATTCGGATAAAAAAACTGATCGGCTCAGCAAAAATTTTCGTTTTTGCTTCTCATGATCATCATCTGATTAAAACGTATTGCAACAGGATATTCAGTCTCGAGCATGGTAATCTTAAAGAAATACCAAATGAAGCATTTGTGTAAAGATATTATTGCTGCAGGAGTATTGAGCAGTTACTTAAAATCTGATTTCAAAGAGTTGGTATAAAAAAGATTCTCAAGATAAATATGTGGTATGGAATGGATTTGGAGGCGATGAAATGAAGTGCTCATTATTGTATGACTCTCGAAATGATGGCGATGAGATATTGATCAGTTATATTATACCATTATTTAATACTGAACGATATGTGCTTGAGGCTATTGAATCAATATCGTGCGCATCAGGAAAAGATATTGAGATAATTGTCGTCGATGATGGTAGTACAGATAATAGCGCTAATATTGTTTTGGATTGGATGCGAAATGCTCTGCTGCCATGTGTGTTGATAAAGCAGCCCAATAGCGGGCCGTCTGCGGCGAGGATGTTTGGTATATCATATGCTCGTGGAGAATATATTGGCTTTTGTGATAGCGATGATTTTATTAATGTTGCTGCATTTAAGAAAGCAATTTCTATTGCTAAGAGTTATGAGTGTGATGTTATTTTCTTGCGTTCGGTAGTGTTTGATAGTGTTACGGGTGAGTCTTATGATTTTTATGATACATATTGGTGGGATCATATATTAAAAGATAGAGGGTTTGCTGTAGTGACCGCAACATCTGCTCCCGCAGTATTTCGTTTAGAGCCTAATGCGAATACACGTTTACTGAAAAGATCATTTATAGAAAAAGAAAGATTGTCATTTCCGGTAGGGTTAGATTTTTTTGAGGATTTTACTTTCCATGTCGCAGAGTTGGCTGCTGCTAAAATATTTATGTATGATAAAACGGGATATTATTACAGAGTCAATCGCTCAGGAAAGCTTACTGAGCAAAAGAGTGCGAAACGGTTTGATATGTTGAAAAGTGTCGATTTGGCTTTTAAAGAGGCATCTTCAAGAAATGTTGATTTGTTGGGTTGGTCTTATATTATTTGTATTGCTAGTCGTGTAATGTATTGGTGCGGTCAAAATACTCTTGTCAAGGACCGAAAGCGCTTTTTTGAGTTAGCAACAGAATTGATTCAAAAGAATGTTAGTAAAGAATTATACGATACTTGCATGGATACATTTATAGATAAACAAGAAAGAGTGCTGTTGTCAGCGCTGAAAGTTGGTGCTGTAAATTTCCTCGTAACGCATGCGTCTGAAGGAAGGATTCGTGCAATTGATACCTTACCATTAATGTTAAGTAAGGATTATGGTAAGGCATCGAGAGATGTGGTTGTCAAGATTTTTTTATTTAAGGTTAAATCAATATTCTTATATAAAAAGCAATAGTATGTTAAGGTCTCAAGAAATAAAAAGATATTCTCCGAAATTGCAGGGCGGTTTACTGGGGAGATATTATGAAGAGGATGTTATTCGGTACAAGAATAATTATTATGGGTTAAAGACTTGGACGGATAGTATAGAGTATCCTGCTGTATTTATTGGCGTCAGGTCAGGTTTTGAAATAATCCGGATGTTGCATGATTATGATCTTGTGAAAATAATTGTTGTTGAGGGTAATGATCAAATAATAAAAGAATTAATATCGGTTCTTGATGGTTGTGAGGGATTGAAATGGTCGGATAGAGTGTATTTTTGCCAATCAATGGCAGCGCTTGCAGACCTTATTCGTGATAGCTCTATAGGATTGATTCGTGTTGATATTGAAAAGTTTTATTGGCTTGGGTTGCTGGAAATATTTAATAAATATACTGTTAATTATATTTGTGGTGAATTCGATCCTGTTGACGTTGATCCAATGGACGTATATAGGGTTTCGAGAGATAAGGCAAAAAGCTTTTATTGGCGTGTATTAGGGGCAAAGATACCGTTGGTTCAGCGTGCGAAAAAGTGTTTGTACGAAGTATCTGTTGTTATTCCTGCATATAAGGTTTTGCCATGGATAGATCGTTGCATAAGCTCGTTGGTAGAGCAAAACCTTGAATCAATAGAGATTATAGCTGTCGATGATGGCTCTCCAGATGATACCGGCAAGCGATTGGATGAATGGGCTTTAAAATACCCGCAAAAGGTCAGAGTCATTCATAAAAAAAATGGTGGTTGTGCTTCGGCAAGAAACTGTGGGTTATATGAGGCACGTGGAGAATATGTGGCATTCGTTGATGCGGACGACTGGGTTGATAGAAGAATGTTTTCTGAGTTATATCGTTCAGCGATTATGAATGGTACTGATGTTGCGGAGTGCGGATATGCGGAATATTATGAAAACTCTGGAAAAGTAAAAAATTATCCATCTACATCCATGAGTGTTGATAAAAATGAAGTTGTTGGATTCGTTAATGATCCGCGTACGCATTTGGTAGCGAAGCCAACTATATGGAGACGAATTTATCGTAAAGAGTTTTTAACCAGTAATTCAATATGTTTTCCTGAGCATATAAGGCGTTTTGATGATCTGCCTTTTCAGTTTGAGGTTTTCTCAAGGGTGGCAAAGATGTCCCAGATTCCTGAATGTTATTATTTTTATAGACAGGAACGCGAAGGGCAGGATGTTATGGTTAGGGATCATAGACTATTTGTGCACTTTAAAATATTTGATTGGTTACATGATAGGGTCGGGGGATGGTGTGATACTACGGTCAATAGGTATATGTTGCAATGCAAAATTAATACTCACAGATGGGCGTTGTCGAAAATAGAAAAAAAATACCTGTTAGCATATTTGAGAGCAGCTATTAATGATATAGTTCATTACCATGGTTCTATTGACAGGATGGAGTTGTTTGCTAAAGTTATGAGGAGAGGTGGGCCTATTATTTTGGCGGGTATATTGCTTGTATCTTTACTGGGTTCTGGAGATATACCGGATGATAATTAATAAAGTATTGTTGGCGTTTAAGGATATTTTTAGATGACATTGTGAAAAGATAAAGATTATTAGGCGTAAAAAAAATGCCAAATCAATAAGATGAAAAAAAATATATCTGTTGTTGGCTCCGGTTTTTCCGGTGCGGTTATTGCAAGGGAGCTGGCTAATGCAGGCCATAATGTGGCTGTGTATGACAGCCGTGAAAATATAGGCGGCAATTGCTACACTGAACGTGATATTACAACGGATGTAATGGTTCATAAGTATGGCCCTCATATATTTCATACAAGCGATGAGCATGTCTGGAGCTATGTCCAGCAATTCGATGAATTCGTGCCTTATATCAATCGTGTGAAATCGATTTATAACGGTCGAGTTTATTCGCTGCCAATAAATCTGATGACGATAAATGCTTTTTTTGGAAAGACATTATCTCCGAAAGAGGCCAAAGAGTATATCCAGTCAATTGGTGAGCGCTCTATCGAAAATCCGCAAACATTCGAGGAACAGGCATTGCGTTTTGTAGGTCGAGAGCTGTATGAAGCGTTTTTTAAAGGCTACACAATAAAACAGTGGGGGCTACATCCGTCAGAACTATCTGCAAACATTCTTAAGCGGTTGCCTGTCCGTTTTAATTATGATGACAACTATTACGCCAGCAAGTATCAGGGTATTCCTCGTAACGGATTTACTCACGTAATTCAGAATATTCTCGATCATCCCAGAATAGAGGTGAAACTAAGTACAATCTTTTTGCGTGACGAAGCTGAGAAATATGATCATGTTTTCTACAGTGGCCCGATTGATGCCTGGTTTAATTATTCTGAGGGACGCTTGGGATACAGAACACTCGATTTTATTGTAGAACGACACCAAGGGGACTACCAGGGAAATGCAGTGATTAATTATGGAAATGAGGAGGTTCCGTGGACAAGAATCTCTGAACACAAACATTTTGCTCCTTGGGAGAGTCATGAAGAGACGCTTATTTACAAGGAGTACAGCCGCCAATGTGGTGAAAAGGATATTCCATATTATCCTATACGTCTTGTTAGTGACAAAACATTGTTAAGCAGGTATGTAGAAAAAGCAAATAAAGAAAAGAAAGTAACATTTGTTGGACGGTTGGGCACCTATCGTTATCTGGATATGCATGTGAGTATTGCCGAGGCGCTTAATACAGCGGAAAGCTTTCTGAATTGTCAGGAAACGGATAAAGAAATGCCTGCTTTTATAGTTGATCCATTGAACTGAGTAGGATAAAAAAATATTCAATGAGATTATATGCAGTAATAGTGACATTCAATCGACTAAAACGATTGAAAAAAACACTTGAGATGACTCTCGCAGAGAACCCTGAGGGAGTGCTTGTGGTAAATAATGCCTCCACTGACGGTACCACAGAATGGCTTTGCAGTGTTAAAGATCAACGTTTGAAAGTACTCAACTTGTCGGAAAACAAGGGCGGTGCCGGTGGTTTCCATGCAGGTTTCAAATGGATAGTGGAAAATACCGATGCTGAGTGGCTTGTGTGTTACGATGATGATGCTTATCCAAAAACAGGCGCATTTAGTGCTTTTGAAAAGTTGCCTGATTCAATGCAGATTGGCGGGATTGCTGCTGCCGTTTATTTGCCAGATGGTCAGGTTGCAGAAATGAATCGTCCGAGTATTAATCCCTTTACAAATATAAAAACGCTTTTGACAGCTGCGGTCGGCGGCAGAATGGGGTTTCATATAGCTGACGACTGGTATCGATCAAAAGTTAATAAAAAAATAGATCAATCGTCATTTGTTGGGCTTTTTCTTCGTGTATCACTCATAAAAGATAAATGGGGGTATCCTGATGAAAAATTGTTCATATATGCGGATGATATGATTTATACCAATCAAATAACTCGTAGCGGTTATGATATTCTGTTTGTTCCAAAGATAGAATTCGTGCATGACTGTGTCACGCTTGTTCAGCAAAAAGCTGTCTATAACCCACTCTGGAAGGCATTTTATACTTACCGTAATGGATTGAAGCTTTATCGCATAATGGCTGGTCGCCTTTTTTGGTTGGTAGTATTGCCAAAGATTGTTGCATGGATATTAAATGCTCGTCACTACGAAAATAAAAAAGCATACTTGAAGGTATCGTTTATAGCAATCCTTGATGGTTTAAATGGTCGTTTCGATAGGTCGCATATAGAAATAATAAAGATTAGTCAATGCTGATAATCGCGTCAATATATATTGATCATAATGCTTCTCATTGTGAGGTTTGTAAGTTCAATTGTGTGGTTTAATGGTGTTGTTGTAGCTTGTTTGTGAACATAAATTGTTTTGATTGTGATGATGCAGGTTAAGCAATATCGATCTTTGTTTGTCTTCGTAAAGCGAATGCTTGATGTGTCGCTTCCGTTGCTTGTTTTATATTTTCTGGCGCTCTGGTATGGGGTGCCATGGGCGGATCGTTATACACTTCTTGGTCTCATCGGAGGTGTGCTTTTTGTTAGTTACAATCAGTACTTGGAAGTCTATGATAAATGGCGCGCTCGCTCTGTATTCGGAAGTATCCAGCTTGTTATCAGATCTTGGGGCGCTACAGTTATTACTCTGATTATTCTTGGATTTATTTTAAAGCGATCAGCTGATTTTTCAAGATTTGTAATTGGAGTGTGGTCTGTATCTCTTCCTCTTCTTGTAATGCTCCAAAGACTTGTTGTGAGAGCTATGTTGAGATATGCTTTCAAGCAAGGTTTGAGTATGAAGAATGTCAGTATTGTCGGGGTTGGCAAAGTTGGGCATTTTCTTATAAATCTGTTTAATAGCACCCCTTCTCTCGGTTACCGAATTGCCGGATTGTATGATGATGATGCGAAGCTGATCGGCGAGAAGATCGAAGGTGTTGCTGTTATCGGGGATTTAGAGCAGGCTTGCATTGATGCACAGAAAGGAAAATGTGATGAATTGTACCTTTGTTTGCCATTGGGAGCTGAGAAGCATATCATGATGATGCTCGATCAATTAGCTCAGAGCACGGTTGTTGTAAAATATGTCCCGGATCTTTTTGCGTTTGATTTATTGCATTCAAAATGGATGAGTATTAAAGGGCTGCCAGTCATAAGTGTTTATGATACGCCGATGAGTTCGATTGTGGCAAGAGTATTGAAAAGAGCAGAAGATATAGTTGTGGCAAGTGTCATATTGATGATTATATGGCCGATTATGGTTATGATAGCCATAGGTGTAAAGCTTACGTCGCCCGGTCCTGTTTTTTATAAACAGACACGTATCGGTTGGAACAAGTTGCCCTTTACAATTCTGAAATTCAGATCAATGCCGGTTGGTGCTGAAAATAATGATGTCAAGTGGGGGCATGCGAATGCAAAAACAGCAACAAGTTTTGGTCGATTTATCAGAGCTACAAGTCTTGATGAGTTACCACAGTTCATTAACGTATTGATAGGGAATATGTCGATTGTGGGGCCTCGTCCAGAACGTGATTTGTTTATTGAAAAGATAAGTCGGGAGGTTCCACGTTATATGCAGAGGCATATGGTGAAATCCGGGATTACTGGATGGGCGCAAATCAATGGTTTAAGAGGGGATACATGTCTGAAAAAGAGGGTAGAGTACGATCTTTATTATATTAGCAACTGGACGGTATTGCTTGACTTGAAGATTATTATGATGAGCGTATTTAAAGGATGGTTAAATGAAGATTTTTCTAAAAAAGCCTTGTTAAGAAAAATATAAATAATTGTATGAATTTGAGTAATCGATGGTATTATCTTATAGGTATTATTATTTTTCTGACGGTTCAGTGTTATGGAATCTGGTATTTATGGTATGCGCATCCAGGGCCGGTAGGTCTTGATGATGCAGGATGGTACATGTCAAACATAGAGTATTTCAGGGAGTTTCCGTTCATCAGTAAAGGAGGCATTGAACTGACATCCCCGCCCATATACAATTTCAATAAAATCACTCATCCTCTTGTCTTTGGCTGGCTATCATTGCTGCTGGGCGTTTCTGCCGAGACTATGTTCTACTGGAATTTTTATATCGGTCTCGCTCTGATGGGCATTGCTCTTTACTTCCTGTTCAGTCGTATCGATTCTTCTCCCTGGTTTGTCGTGACAGCATTCGTGCTCTTTGCTTTTTACGAAGGGAAGGGGAGTTATCATGGATTTTCCTGGGTGACCCCAAGTTTCTATGCTATTGCTCTCTTTTTGTCTGGAGCTACAGCTCTGTTTTATTCAAAACGGCCGGTCGCATACGGGTTGCCGTTGATCGTTTTGTTGCTTCTCACCCATTCGACAGGAATATATCTCGCCGTTTTATTGCTATTGTCATATATCTTGAACGAAAGCATCACTAAGAAAAATATAAAACCCCTTATAGCCGGGATCTTGTTTGCACTGGCCATATCGATTGTTGTTCTCTTGGCTGAGTTTCTCTATCGACAGCATTTGATTCCAGGGTCATTCACCACTTCTTTTCAAAATTATCAAAAAGGAGATATGGTTTATGCAAAAGATTGGAAGGAACAATCAATAGTTGCTATTCAGTCGATTTACAAGACGGTCAAGATGAATGATTTTAACAAATATTTCTACGGCTTGTACACGCCACTTGTCGGTTATGGTCTTTTCGCGCTGGTACGGCAACGTAAACTGCCTCTCGTTATGTTGTTTGGGGTCCTTTTTGCAGGATTGATTATCGCTTCGCCGCTCTCACGATTTCCGATGCGATTTTTTTATCCTCTTGAAGTCTTTACATGGATCATAATTGCTTATGGTTTGAGCGTAATCATCAGAAAGTTGTTCATGTCCGGTGTCGGTGAAATTCATGGCGAAACTTCACGATGGCCAACGTGGACGCGAAAAGTTTTTGAATCGAGTATGTTAATCATAGCCTGGCTTTTCCTGTACAATGCCATATATCAGAAAGCTGATCATACCACGTATGTCAAGTACAGCAATGTGCGTTTTTTCGATAAGGAACGCTTTCTCGGCTTTATGAAACAGAATCCTGAAAAGAGATTCGTGGTATTCACCAAGATGCGAGATATCTATTTGTCTTACGAAGGAATGTGGCAAAATCCGCAACTGCTGTTTCCTGAGAAATCTGATCCACAAACAATCGCACAATCGCCTTCTGATTATTTCTTCATAGCTGAGAATCATCGGTTTTTAGATGAGAACAAACGTGGCGAGGCTCATGTGTTTTTGCCGGAGAGTGCGTCATTATGGCTGTCGGTGGATGGTCTGCAACCTGGCCGGTATAGGCTCGAAATGATCGATACCGGTCTGCCTCGAATTGATGGTCTGCGTCTATTCTCTGGCGACTCTGTTGTTTCGTCATGGCAGACTGATGACTATCCGGTACGTTTTCCTGATGAAGGAATGACTCCGCCCTTGCTTCTGCCATGGTACTGGCAACTCGACAAGCCATGGCTCTTCAAAAAGCGTCCGATTCGCCAGGATAATATCGCAAGGATAACAAAGCGATATTCATGTGAATTTCGGATTGATCGGCCTCTCAAAATCATTACGCTTGAAAACAACGGGGATGATCTTTCGTTGAACGGCGTCATCAGAATTGTCGATCTCGACCGTGGCGGTAGCCGCGTGTTCGACTTCTATTGGGGTGATGAGCGAGTGCTGAAAAACGATCTTGGTTTGATGTATGATGGCAGGCGCTATCCGTTGCTTTGGTCAGGCGCGTATCCGGGGATGCTGATGACGCTTGAGAAGAACTTCCGCGATGTCAAAACGTTCAGCTTTTATTCGATTGGCTGGCCGGCGCAATAATCCGGTTTATAGCGATTGCGTTGCGTAACGCTTCTCATTTTGCACGAGTCACAGCGAAAGCAATATTCCTGTTTCACGGCCGCAACGGTCGGCTTGACGTGAATTTCTCTTTATCCGTCTCTGGCGGCTCAGGCTTTGGAAACAGGTTTTTTGCCTGGCTTTTCGGTGAACTGGAGATCGAAGAGATATTTGTATGTGCCGTTCATTTCGAGCAACTCTGTGTGACTTCCGGATTCGATGACGCGCCCGCGTTCCATCACAATGATCCGGTCGGCGTTCCTGACGGTCGAAAGCCGATGGGCGACGATCAGCGCGGTACGGTTTTCCAGGGCGTGATCGATGGCCTCCTGCACCACCTTTTCAGATTCGTTATCAAGAGCGCTGGTTGCTTCGTCGAAGATGAGCAGCTCGGGATTTCTGACCATCGCCCGCGCGATCGCCAGACGCTGGCGCTGGCCGCCCGAAAGCTGGAGGCCTCGATCACCCACGAGCGTCTTGTACCCTTCGGGCTTGTCCATGATGAAGCTGTGGGCGTTGGCCAGACGGGCCGCGCGTTCGACCTGCTCATGGTCGATGCCGTTGCGGATGCCGTAGGCGATGTTCTGCTCGATGGTGTCGTTGAACAAAATGACCTCCTGGCTGACCACGCCGATTATCTGGCGGAGCTGTTTGTAGTCATACTCCTTGATGTCGATGCCATCGATGGTGATGCGGCCCGACTCGACGTCGTAAAAGCGAAGCAGGAGATCGACCGTTGTCGATTTGCCGGAGCCGGACTGCCCGACCAGCGCGACCATTTCGCCTTTATGGATTTCAAAGCTCACCTTATCGAGCACGTACGGGGCGTCCGGCTCTTTCCGGTACCGGAAGCAGACCTCCTCGAAGCGGATGGAGTGGGAGAAGCCGTTGATCTTTCTGGTTCCGTTGACAATATCCGGCCGGGTATCAAGCAGCTCGAACAGCTTTTCAGCCGAAGCCATGCCAATGTGAATCTGGGTGCTCATGGAGCTGAAGGTCTTGAATGGCCCCATGACCGAGTAGAGCGTGAAGGCGAAAAGCAGCAGTTCGGTAGAGGTCATTTTGCCGGCGAACACCTGGAGGCCGCCGTACCAGAGCACCAGGGCGACCGCTGAGATCAGGAGCGTTTCGTTCAGCGGGCTGATGATGTTTTTCAGCCGGTTGATGCGGATGTCGAGCTTGCGGTAGTCGCGGGTGAACTGCTTGAAGCGGCTGACCTCAACATCTTCGAATGCGCTCGATTTGATCACCTTGATGCCGCTGAACTTTTCCTGAAGCACCGAATTCATATTGCCCATCACATCCCTCAGGCGTCGGGCCATCGATTTGATCCGTTTGCCGATCAATCGCATGATGCCGAAGATGAGCAGCGAGGTGGCAATGGCGAACAGGGTCAGTTTCCAGCTCAGCACCAGCAGCACGACCACATACACGAGCATGGAAAAGGGGTTCTGGAGCAGGTTGACGAAGGTCGAGCTGATCATGGCGTTCACCGAGCTGACCTCGTTGTGAACATAATTCATCAGCGTACCGACCCGGTTCTGGTTGAAGTAATCGATCTGCATTTCGACGATGCTGCTGAAAACGTCGTCCCGGAGGTTCTTGGCGGTTCGGGTCTGGATGCGGAAAATGAGCTGGCCGTTCAGGTAGGCGAACAGATTTTTCAGGAAGAACGCCGCGATCAGGAAGAGGCATATTCTGAGGAGGGTCTCTTCGCGGCTTCCGGCATCGAACAGGCGCTGGAATTTTGTGGTCGCCCAGGTTTTGAGCGCCTTGGTGTCGGTGAGTTTTTCGGGAAACTCGACATCGGCATCAACCGGCATTGCTTGTGTTTTCGCGCTTTGCAACTCCGGCATGTTCGGGAGCCTGACGCCGGGAGTCTTGGTGGAGGTTTGCTGCGGCTGGCCGCTCGAAAAAACGGCGTTCAGGAGCGGAAGCACCGAATAAATCGAGATGACGCTGAACAGGGAGGTCAGGATGCTGACGAAGAAAACGATGACGATCCGGCTTTTCGATGGCGCGAGATATTTAAGAAGTCTCAGGTATATATTCATGAGGTCCGCGTGTTTACTGCAAGCTGGAGTTCAGGCCGGTGGGCAATGCTGCTGCCGGTTCGGTTTCGTGGCGAACCGGGATTCTCAGAGGTCAATGTAAATCATTTTTCAAATATTGCGCTTTTCGATCCGGCGAGGCTTCGGGCAATGCGCAGAGTGCGGGCAGTTTTGGGCATTCGGCGGCCGGATTTGCAGATACCTGTCGATCGCCACGGTTGGCTTGCCCAATCTGGTTGGTGATGACGTGAGCGGAGTCGAGACTGTTCCGGCATCTCGTCCACGCTGGATTACGCATGATCAGCGCCATCGCGGTTGAGGTTATGCCGGGGTGTCAGGCGAACTTCGGATTTGGTGTTCAGAAAAATGGCGTGATATCTTTTTCTACCAGAGGCCCTTTTCGGTAATTCTTTTTTTTCCAGTCGGTTCCAAAATTGTACCTCAGGAATCTGGAAATAAACTTGAAATAAGAGTGTCGTTCGAATGCAGATTTTATTGACTGCATTTCAGACGGGTTGAGTTTCGTTTGTTGGACAGGGCCTCTGTTTAAACTGCTTCTCGGTACAAATACAGCATGGAGACAACGGAAATAAGCGTTATCCCAGTTGACTTCTCGATAGAGATCATGTTTGTGTTGATGAGCTTTTGTTTCGCTCTTGAATTGAAGAACTCCGGAGTGCAGCCTTTCCGGGCAACCGGTCCAGCTCTCGATGAGTGAAAAATTGTACAGCTTGGTTATGATCCTGTTTCCACGACCGCCTGGTTCTGGCTCTATAGCCGTTGAATAGGAAGCAGAAGGGCATTATTCATGAAGTTTACAATTTGTTGATTTGATAATTTGCCTGTTCGAGATGAGATAAGATAGAGCTGAATATCCTGGATACATACGCAGATCCATATGCTGACAGATGATTGTCGTCAACATAGAGAAATTTTCCTGAATGCATTGGCAATGCTTTACCAGAACTGTCAAGCAAAATTTTTTCAGGATGAAGCACTGTTATGTTTCTATTCTCTGATATATCATGTATTGCCTTGAAAGGTATTTTGTTCAATTCAAAATAGTCTTCCTTGTTCGATGAAATAACGGAAATCGGGATGTTCAAGCGTTTACTGATAAATAGCAGACTGTTCGGGTCTTTTTTGAGCCTCGGCACATCCATTACCACTATTACGTCTTTACCCATCGAGCGAAGTGTATCAACAGATCGCGACAAGCCTATGCTCAATAGCTTTTCCTGGCTTTCACCCTGATGGAACTGATCGTAAATATCGCGATACGAAGTTGATGGAATATCAGACCATTCTGCGGCCATGATAACCGTCTTGACTTCAGGATGTTGGCGCAGGAAGTTGATGACGGCGTCATTATGCCCGACCTCGTCGTGTTCTCCTCTCATGCGATCCATTCCCAATAAGGGGCGTACACCAGTTCGGCTAATATTGTAACCGGAAACATTATAGGCTAATGCCCTTTTTTCAAGGCCCTCTGCAAGCGCCACAGCATGTGAATCTCCCCACAATGCGAATGATGGCTTTGACTCCGGAGACCCTATGACCGGCGGCTGATTACCATTTTTCATGCCATCAAGCCACTTGTCTTTTGTCTTATGGTCAATCCATGCAGGATCGGTTTTCATACTGACTACGGCGCCAGGGTGATTTCGCCATGGCATACCCTGCTGTAAATGGACAATCCTGCCTGAGGCTGCGCTGATAAACATTACCGTTAGAGCTACAGCAAAAAGGTGGCCTCTTTGCTGTAGCATGGTCTTGCCACTCCTGAACGGTTGTTCGATATACTTCCAGGAAAAGAATGCAAACGCCAATGAAAGCGCTATAATGATAACGGCATCCGTAAGTCCATAGGGCCAGAAAATCAGGTACTTCTCGAAGGCGAGAATAGGCCAGTGCCAGAGATAGAGGGAATAAGAAATTAATCCGATAGCAACAAACGGTTTGAAACGTAAAATCCTGTTGCCAATGCCATATTCTTTCTGGTCAATGTTGATGCCGCTATGAATAATCAAACCTGATCCAAGCACCGGGATAAAAGCGCTCAAGCCCGGAAACAGGGTGTTTTCGCTATAGAAATATACACTTCCAAGAATAAGAATTAGTCCTGTCAAAGAGGCTGCATCGCGAAGGCGTTCCGACTTGAAAGAAGGAAGTGCATGAAAGGCTAAAAGGGTTCCTGTCAGGAGTTCCCAGGCACGGAATTGAAGAAAGTAAAAAGTTGCGCGCTGGTAATCATAAATGTAATAGATGCTTAAGCCAAAAGATATGGCCCAGATAATTAGTAGTACATTGAATACATGTTTCTTTATGAACTTATGAAGCAGTGATAAGAGTAGCGGGAATATAACGTAGTATTGTTCTTCGATAGCCAACGACCAGGTATGAAGCAACGGCTTTTGAAACGATGGTGCTTCAAAATAACCAGATTGTTTTTGAAACAGGATGTTTGACCAGAAAAGAGTAGCCGCAGTAACACTTTCTCCAAGTGCGTCGAAAGCATCATGAGCCATGAAGAAAAAGCCTGCAATGAGTATAAAAAAGATGACAGCAAAAAGGGCAGGATAAATTCTTCTGATCCTTTTCTCATAAAACCTGATAATGGAGAATTTATCCTCTTCAATATCCTTGAGAAGAATAAGCGTAATCAGGTATCCTGAAATGACAAAAAAAACATCGACACCAACAAATCCGCCGCTAAAGCCTGGAATTTCTGTATGAAAAAAAAGAACTGACAGTACCGCGACAGCTCTTAATCCATCAATATCTGGGCGATAATTTATTTTCATATTCTCTAATCTTGTTACCGGATAAAAGCTTGCTTGTGCTTATTTTGGTGTTATTTGTTGCGTGAACTTTTGCAACACCTCAGTGTTTCGAGCAGGGCCAGTTCCCGTTCGGCGATGATGTCGAGCGAGTAGTGCGCGAGGGCAAAGGCTCTTGCGTTCGCGCCGAGCTGTGTTCTGAGTTGCTCTGAGCCGGTGAGCGCCGTTATCGCTGCCCGAATACTATCCGGAGATGTTTCGCACAACCAGCCGTTTTTGTCGTGGGCGATGACCTCGCGGATGCCGGGCGCGTTCGCGCCGATGACCGCAGCGCCCGCAGCCATCGCTTCGATCAGCGTTTTCGGGTGGCCTTCGTAATGAGAAGGCAGGATGAATATTTTCGACCGGTTCAGGTATCCCGGCAGTTCGGTGTTGGGCAGGTTTCCCTTCCAGTCGATATCGAGATCGAGGGCGCGAGCTTTCTCCTTCAGCTCGTTTTCCAGTGGGCCGCTGCCGATGATGAGCGTTTTGAGTTCCAGTCCGCGTAGCGCTTCGAGGAGCGACTCCAGATTTTTTTGCGGGTTGAGCCTGCCGATGAAGAGCAGGTCGATCTCTTTTTCCGCAGCTCGCGGCGAAAAGGTCTCGGTATCGACATAGTTCGGCGTGACGGTGATCTTCGCCGTGCTGCCGGGGATGCGTTCGGCGATGCTGTCGCGCATCATCGGCGTCGTCACCTCGATGGCGTCGGCTTCGCCGAAAAGCTTCAGCTCGTCGCCGAGCGCCTGCCGCGCCTGCGGAGAGTCCGCTCCGTGCTGGTTGGCGATGAACTCCGAGTGCATGTAGCCGCAGCGGGCAAGCATGGGCTTGTTGAAGCGCCGCGCCGCCGCGAGCGCCGTCAGGGCGCCGGGGGTCTGGTTGGATTTGATGACGCTGCTTTGCCGCAAAACTTTGCCGTGCAGGAGGGGAATCAATCGGGTGTAGAGGCCGAGCGGCAGTCTGAACTCGTTGCAGAGGATTTCGATGCCTCGCAGTTTTTCGGAGTAGCGCTGTTTGTCACGGCGGCCGTAGGTAATGAACGACACCCGTACGCCTTTTTCGACATACTTTCGGTACAGCGCCACCTCGCGTTCGAGCATCCCGCTCCGCTCCCAGGCTCTGAGCGATGTATCGTGAGTGAAGAAGAGGACGAGGTGCATCGGCGTATCACTTTGTTGTGCGGGGTTTCAGGTCAGAACAATGCCAGCTTTGCCTTAAGATGCCGGAGTCAGCCATTATAAGTATGCCGAGGCTGACTTTCACTGCCATGCGGTTGAACGGTGAGAAAATATAGAGGCGTAAAATAGACAAAACGAATCGAAATTTTCGATCCCGGCTTCCCTGCTTGGAGTGCCCTGCCGGACAGGCTTCTTGGTCATCAGGTCAGATTTTGTTGTTTTGGAGGCCTTTTTTCAATGATTTAAGAAGCTTCTGTACCGGTGTTTTCTTGTGCTTGTGGGTGTGTATCTCGAAGTGGTCGTTATTCCGGATCGTTCCGGGCAAGAGAGCGTATTCGAGCTGCTCATTTCTGGCGACATACGCAAAGCTTAGCTGGTCGCGTTTGCTGTGTCGTTGCAGCTCCTGCCACCAGAGTTCAGAAAATCGAATGATGTTGGGCTGGTTATGGCGGCGAAGAAGTATGGTGTTTTCCGTCAGCCCATACTTTTCCGGATGTCCGTTGCGGCGGTAGTGCTCGATCTGTCGCCTCATGGTTACCGGATCGTCTTTCTGCCTTTCGATGCAGGCTTCGAGTTCTTCATAGATGCAGTTCCTGCTGGAGTGGGAAAAGACAGCCCAGTCGTGCTTAACCAGATGCCTCAAGGCAAAGTCCCTTATATCGGCCCGTTTTATGGAGACTGAGCCATCGATGTAGAGTGAATATTCGTGATCAGGAAAGAACCGGTGGGGAAGCAGTTTCACCATGCGGTTCCGCCTGGTGTTATCCATGTCTTTGATGTTGAAGTAACGTATGTCGAATGCTCCGGATCTGAGCTTGCGGTTATTGGTGAAGCAGACGAAATCGCATCCGTCGATTGGTTCCGGAGGGTTTTTCAGGTCGTCGTACTCACCGAAAAGCGCCGTATAGACCACAATTCTGCTATTCATTCGCCAAGGTTCATAAATCGTTTCAGGAGAGGGATTTGTGCCGCAAAGTCATTGCGTTTGGGGGTTTCGGACCCGCGGCTGATCGCAGCACCTGCCGCCTTCACTTCGATTAGAGGTATAGGGTGTTCTTCATACCGGGAGGGCAGCCTGAACTCGTTGCAGAGGATTTCGATGTCTTGCGGTTTTTCCGGGTAAAGCTTTTTGTCTTGGCGGCCGTCGGTGATGAATGACACCCGCACGCCCTTTTCGATATACTTCCGATACAGCGCCAGCTCGCGTTTGAGCATACCGTTCCGCTCCCAGGCTCTGAGCGATGTATCGTGAGTGAAGAAGAGGGGTAGGGGCATAGAAAAGCGTTTGTATCGCCGTGTTTTGCGTATTCGCTTCGTATTGAAGCTTTATTCGTTTTATGATTTTGTTAGTGAACTTTTATAGTCAAAATAATTTTTCTGGCGAGAAAAATAATGACTTATCGTACTTTTTGTGCTTTATAAAAACAAGTTCATTGCAAGCAACCATTACTAAATTAGCAATTATCCCAATGTTAAAAAGACATTTTTATGCCATTTGCTTAGACGGTTTTTTCATTGAAGAAGAAGCTTCGCAGGCGTAACGCCTGATTTTCGCATGAATAAAAAGATCGAATCTTTGTTGTGTCGGGAGCTGGTTTCGCGATCAGTTTGTTAATACAAGAATCTATATTGTCAGCGTTTTCTTCCAGAAAAACTATGGATTCATATAATGACGCAAGCTTTTCATATGACGGTAATTTGTTGGCAATAATGGGGATGCCCGTTATTGCAAAAACCAATGCCTTGAAAGAGCTGTGTCCAAGATTATAGGGATCGTCTATATAGGTCCTTGGCAAGAAGGCGATATCGCAATCCAGGAGATGCTTTGAAAATGTCTCGTATCTCCATGGTATGTATGTGAAGTTAAAATCAATTTTCTGATTGTGAATCTTGTCGTCACAAATCAAAACGACTTTGTTGTCAATTATGTTGGCGTACTTGTTGAGAAAGAACGCTTTGCTTGAGACGCCAGACCAGCCAAATATGGGGTTGTGATAATTGATGTTCGATTTTTGAAGATGAAAGTATTCGGTGTCGATGGGATCATCCATGATGTGGATATTGCTGTTGAAGCGCTTTGCATAGGAGGCAATATTTTCAGTGCTGCATATGAGTCCGTCGCATACCTCGGCAATTTTTTTTTGATAATACACCTGTTCTGTATTGCAGCCACTATGTTCAACAAAATAGTTTACGACGGAATCGAAGTACACTTTTTTGGCTGTTTTTCGCAGTGCTTTGCAAAGAAGCAAGTTCTTTTTTGTTGCCAGTCGATACACTATTGCTATATCGTAAAGTCTGAAGGGGTTGTTGATACGAACATCAAATCCTAACTTTTGGTAGTGTTTAACCATCTGTAGAGCGCGAATCCATATCGATGCGGACACTTTGTTGTAATCGCTACTGACTTCCGGGAGGAATAGTCCAAGCTTTTTTTTCATTTGCTGCTCGGGTTATTTTCTTTTTTTTGGGTTCTTCGCAGAATATCGTGGGTAAGGGCTTCTGCTGTTCCGTCATGATTCGATAGCCATGTTGAGTTTGCCGCAG
>NZ_VDCH01000025.1 GCF_006265165.1 Chlorobaculum thiosulfatiphilum | reverse complement strand
TTGACAACGTGGCAAACAGGCCACCAGAATGGTCTCGAACTGCATGGTATCCAGATGACGCCATCGTTGCTCAGTGGTATGGTCATAAATGCTGCATGATGCACCGCATACCGGACACGCGACCTGCTTGCCGGTACAGACCAGTCTGATCTCGACCCGCTTGCCGCTCATCGACAGATGAACGTTCTCGACCTTCCAGTTTGAGGAAAGACCTAAAAGTTGGTGGTAATGGCTCGTCAGGCTCTGCATGGGAGTATCAAGGTGCGGTTGGGTAAAGCTCAAAATTACTCTATGTTACCTCATACACACCCTTCTTCCCACGATATTCTGCGAAGAGCCCTTTTTTCTTTGCATTGCCGTGCAGATCGATCACATAAATCTTGTCGAACGCCCTCAATAATTGCCAGCGCATTCCCCGGAAGGTCGGGTTGTCGAGAAAACTGTGATTGTTGATAAAGGCCAAAATGCCTTCACCATTCTTCTCGACGAAATGCTGACCGTAGCGGATGAACTTTACATAGTCGTCATTCAGCCATTTCGGATTTTTCTCCTTCAACCTGCCGCCGCCCGGCTCCTGTTTGTAATCACCCAGCAACCCTTCGATCCACTCGCCCTTGTTCGCGGAGTGCCCGCTGTATGGCGGATTGCCGAGCACCACCATCACCGGCGTGTCGCGCTTGATGTAGTTCGCCTCGCTCGCCTCCTGCGACAGCCAGCTCGCGAAAAGCGTTCCCGTTTCGGGATGATGCTCCTCCAGCGAATTGGTCAGGTAAACCCGGAACCGCTGATCCCGCGCGGGTTTGTAACCGGTTTCGGCGAGCAGCATGTCGAGCTTCAGGTGCGCCATCGCATATGACGCCATCAGAATCTCGAAACCGTTCAGGCGTGGAATCAGGTGGTTTTCGACATAATCACTCCAGATTCCCTCCTGCCCCTCGAAACTCTTGTGAATCTGCTTGACGATTTCGGCCAGAAAGGTGCCGGTGCCAGCCGCCGGGTCGAGGATTTGCACCTTGTGAACCTCCTGTTTTTCCATGACATAGCCCGTCTTGAAGCGCTTGTCGTGGGTCGGCTTCTTGATTTCAACCGTCGTCTTGCTCGTATCCGCCAAACCGTTGCGCAGGCTGAATTCCGACTTTAGAATCTCATCGACCGCCCGCACGATGAAGTTCACCACCGGCTCCGGCGTGTACCAGACGCCACGACTTTTGCGCAAAGCGGGGTCGTACTCGGCCAGAAAAGTTTCGTAGAAATGGATGATCGGGTCGTGCTGCTGCGTCGCCTTGCCGAAATCCCTGAGCAGCGCCTTGACGTCGGTCGCCTTGAAGAGATCGGCCAGCGAATCCACGACCCACGCGATCCGGTCGTCGAGGTCATAGCCCGCGATGCCCTGGAAGAGCTTGCGGAGAAAGGGATTTGACTTCGGAATCAGCTCGGCGGCCTCCTTGCGGTTGAAATCTTCGAGCGACGGATCGTGCAGGCGGGCGGCGAACATACCATACGCAATTGTCTGCGCGTAGATGTCCGCGAACTGGCGTGGCGTGAGGTCGTGGATGAGCACCTTGCGGAACGCGCTCAACTGGTCGCGCAACGTCGCGCTGGCCTCGGCCACGCGGTTGCCCGCAGGCTCACGCTCGTCGGCCGCCAGCGCCTCGACGATGATCGAAGCCAGCAAGCGCGCCTTCGAGGCCATCATCTTCGAGAGCTTCGAGGCCGACCTGATCGTCTGCCCCTCGTAGCGCCCAAAGTCGCGGATCAGCTCCGCGAAAGCATCCAAATTTTCGCGCCGCGCGACAATCTTCCCGTCGCGAATCTCCGCCAGCGCGAGCGTCGCCGAGTGCTCGCCGTCGCGGAAGAGGCGGAATTCGAGGTAGTCGGTGATAATCAGGTTCCGCAGCGAGGTGCGGTAGCGCTCGAACTGTTCGCGGAACTGCCGCCCGTCGAGTGGCTTGCCAATATCCTTCGCCTCGATGTAGCCAACCGGCACCCCCTTGCGGGTCAGGATGAAGTCCGGGGCGCCGCAATCGATCCGCTGCGGCTCGTTGGTCACCGCGACGCCCGGCAACAGCTCCGCCAACAACCCCTGAAGCAGCGGGCGATAACTGTGTTCGGTGGAAATTCCGGTCTTGAACTGCCGGTTGAGAGCCTCGACGTACTCCAGAATCGTCATATCGGAAACAAGGAAAGTTAGCAGGGAAGGGTCTGAAAGAGTACGGGAAAGCTACGGAAAGTTTGTGACAAAGAGAGGCGCGGCAGGCAACGAAAAATTGTCTTTTGGCGGCAAATCTCCTTGCGCGCCGTGGCTCGGCATTGTACATTAGCGCCGCTATTTACAATCAGTTACACCGTAGTACCATCATGAAGAAGTTTTTCTCCGCCATCCTGCTGTTTTCCGTCTTGCTGCCGTTCTCACCCGCTCACGCCACCGCAGCTCCCATCAAATCCACCGGCACGATCGATGTCTATTTCTCGCCCCGTGGCGGTGCAACTGCGGCTATCGTGCGCGAGATCGACGGAGCGCGGCGGGAGATTCTCATCCAGGCCTACTCGTTCACCTCGAAGCCAATCGCGCAGGCCATCGTGAAGGCGAGCAAGCGGGGCGTGAAGGTGGTGGCGGTGCTCGACAAAAGCCAGCGTAACGAACGGTACACGGAGGCGGATTTTCTGGCCCATATGCGCATCCCGACCTTTATCGATGCCCGCCACGCCATTGCGCACAACAAGATCATCATCATCGACCGCGCGACACTGATCACCGGATCCTTCAATTTTACCAAGGCCGCCGAAGAGAAGAATGCCGAGAACCTTCTGGTCATCAAGGGAAACAAGCTGTTGGTGAGCCGCTATGTCCAGAATTTCGAGTTGCACCGGGCGCACTCGATCAGGTATGGAGGCAAGTGACGGGGTAGTGGTCGAAAAACGGATCGGCTACTGAATCGGAGAGCACGGGCAAAGCGTCTGTGTAAAAAGGGCCGATTGGCGGGTGATTTTGTGATAACCGCGCTTGCGTTTCATCCGGGGTTTCCGGGTGGTTGCGCGTCATCCGGATTCGACGGCGGTGTATCGTCCGGATTGCCGGGTGGCGTCGCGTCAGCCGGCGTGGCCGGTTCGGAAACTTCGTTTGGCTCCGGCATGGACAGCTCGTCAGAGCGCGCATATTGCCTGAAGGGAGGTTCCGGCGGCACATCCGCCCAGCCGATCATGAAAAACGAGAGGAGCAGCAGGATTCGAAGGCTTTGGGTTGCCATACCTGAAAGTGTTCGGATTGACGAAACGCTCTATAATACATCTATAAATATAATTACGGAATATTCCTTAAAAAACAGTCTTGCCGAGTATTTTAGTGCGGCGTAATAATGGAGACTGGCTGGTTGAAACAACGAATCCGCTACTCCATTTCATTGATTTTTTGTCGATTCACGCTTTCGGCCCTCTGAGATGCCAGGAATTACTGCTCAGGATGGAGCTTATGCGTTCATGCCGGAATTTTCGCCAAGCGACTGGAAGCCGGAAACTACGTCGAACAGCTCTTCGTCGATTCCGGCTTGGCGGCGTTCGTTGTAGAGGCGGCTCAACTCTTCGAGCATGTCGTCGATGTTTTTTTCGGCGCGCTGCATCGCCGAAAGGCGGCTGGCGTTTTCGGCGGCGAGTGATTCGGCGCAGGCCCGGAAGAGCGAGACGAAGAGGTACTCCCGCACCAGCGCCCACTGCACACTCTGCACTCCGTTGATGATTTCGGGTATCGCTCCGGTCGGCCATTTTCCGACGCGGCGGGCGACTTCGGCAGCCCATTCGTCATCGAGCGGAAGCAGGCGCGTCGAGATCGGCTGGTACTGTTCTCCGCTGACCGGGCTGTTGTAAAAGAGGCGGAGTTCGATGGCGGCGGCTTTTTCGCGCCGACGCTCCACCTCCGAGAGCAGGTCGCCGACCAGTGGCGTGATGGCGCTGACCGAGTTGGGCAGAGCGAAGAGCGTTGCGGTGCGGACGGCGGCGTCTTCGAGGTGGCTTTGCACTCGCTCGCCGACCGGAATGACGGCGAGCGAGCCCGGAATGGCGGCGAGTTCCCGCTTCACCGATTCAGCGATGAGGTCGTTGAACTGGCCGACCAGCCCCTGATCGGAGCCGAAAACGATGGCGATGGTCAGCACATTTTTGCTCTTCTCGCGACGGAACGCCGAGTGGCCGTTTTCAGCAAGGTGCAGGCACCCCGCCAGCCCAAGCTCGATGGTGTGCTCGTAATCGCCGAGCGCCTGCACAGCCTCTTCGTACTGGCGGATGTTGACGGCGGCGAGCGTTTTCATCGTCCTGACCACCGAGCCGAGTGTGCCCGCATGGGCGATTTTGCCGCGCAGGAGTTCAATCGATTCGCTCATGAGCTATTCCCGAAGCGTTCGAGCGCACGGTTCGCCGTCGCCAGCATGACGCTGCGGTCGTCCTCATCGAGCGCCTTGCTGGAGAGAATTCGCGCCACCAGCTCCTCCGGCAGCTCCGAAGCGGCCTTGCGCACCTGTTCCATCGCCTCGCGCATCTTCTCCAGCGCGATCTGCTCGAAGCCGCCGCCGGTCAGCGCCAGCAGCACGAGCATCTGTTCGGAGAGCGAGAGCACGTCGAACTCGTCCTGCTTGAAGCACTCGCGGATTCGCTGGCCATGCTCGATGATGGTGCGGCTCGCTTCGTCGAGCCTGGTGCCGAAGCGGGCGAAGTTTTCCAGCTCCTCGAACTGCGCGTAGGCGAGTTTGAGGCTGCCGGTGACCGACCGGTAGGCGGCGAGTTGCGCCTTGCCGCCGACGCGCGAGACCGATTTGCCGATGTCAACCGCAGGCAGAATGCCCAGCTCGAAGAGCGTCGGCGACAAGTAGAGCTGGCCGTCGGTGATGGAGATCAGGTTGGTCGGGATGTAGGCTGCGATGTTCTGAGCCTCGGTTTCGATGATCGGCAAAGCAGTGAGCGAGCCGCCGCCGAGTTCGCGGCGCAGGTGCGTGGCGCGCTCCAGAAGGCGCGAGTGGATATAGAAAATGTCGCCCGGAAACGCCTCGCGGCCCGGCGGGCGCTTGAGCAGGAGTGACAGCTCGCGGTAGGCGCGGGCGTGGTTGGTCAGATCGTCATAGACGATCAGCACGTCGCGCCCCTGCTGCATGAAGTATTCGGCGATGCTGGTGGCGGCGTATGGCGCGATGTATTGCAGGCCGGGCGGGTCGTTGCCTTCCGTGACCACCACGATGGAGTGCTCCAGCGCGCCGCGCTCGCGCAACATTGCGACCGCCTTGGCCACCGAGGCCGCTTTCTGGCCGATGGCGCAGTAAATGCAGAGCACCTCGTTGCCGCGCTGGTTTATCATCGCCGAGAGCGCCACGGAGGTTTTGCCGGTCTGGCGGTCGCCGAGGATCAGCTCGCGCTGGCCGCGTCCGACCGGCACGATGGCGTCGATCACCTTGATGCCGGTTTGCAGCGGCACGGTGACCGGGTCGCGATCCATGATCGGCAGGCGCTGGGTGGTTCTGATCGGGCCGAGTTCGTCGAGCGGCTGGCCGAGTGGGTCGATCACGCGCCCGATGAGCGCCTCGCCGACCGGCACGTCGGTCACGCGCCCCGTGCGCCACGCCCGCTCACCAGTCCGGATTCTGGCGTAGTCGCCGAGCAGCACGACGCCCACCTCGCCGGGATCGATGTTGAAGGCGATGCCGTAGAGGTTGTCGTGAAACTGCACCAGCTCCTCGTAGCCGACGCCCGGCAAGCCGTCGATCTTGACGATGCCGTTCAGCACGGTCGTCACGACGCCCTCCTCGACGAGGGCGAGTTCTGCCGACCACCCAACGCGCGCTTGCCGGACGCTTTCGAGCGCCTTGTCCAGAGGATGTCCGCTTTTATCTGGCATTCGTCGCCTCTCCCTCCGCCCCGCCCTCACGGTACGCTTCGGCAGATCGCTTCAGCGCATCGAGCGCCGCCTGGAAGTGCCACGAGACGCACAAACCATCGACGCAAAGCTCGATGCCGCACCCGCTTTTGTCGGAAATCTCGAACGACAGGGGAGCGTCGGATCCGATCAACTTTTCGATGGTTCCGGTCACTTTCTCGCGCTGCTCCGGCGTGAGCGGGAAGGTGCTGCGCACGACCGCCTGTTTCGGCGTTCCGTCCTCGCCGGTGAATTGCCCGGCAATCCCGTCCCCGCCAGCTTCGAGCTTGCGGCAGAACTTGTCGATGATGCGCGCTTCGAGCGACTCGTCGGCCAGCTCCGTCAGCAGCTTTTGGGCGACCGAAAAGATCTCGGCGCTGACGCGCCGTTCCGTCTCAGCCTCCCGCTCCTCCTGCTCGCGCTTGAGGGTTTCGAGCAGCTTCGAGTGTAGCGTTTCGTACTCCTGTCGCGCCGTGTCGAGCAGCTCGCCGCGCCTTGTTCCGGCCTCGTCCGTGGCCTGTTTCAGCATGAGCTGACGCTGCGTTTCAAACTCATCGTTCTTCTTCTGCCACTCCGCCTTCTCCCGCGCGGCCTGTGCTTCGACGCCCGCCGCATGTTCCAGCTCGGCGGCGATTTTTTTCTCCCGCTTGTCGAGCGCCTTGAGCACCGGCTGGTAGAGAAAGCGCTTGAGCAGCCAGAGCAGAATCAGGAAATTGACGAGCTGCGCCGCCACGGTGAACCAGTCGATCAGCATTTTCAGCGCCCTCCGGCTTGCGAAATGGCGTGGTTCCAGAATGGGTTGGCGAAGATCAGGATGATCGAAATGACGAAGCAGTAGATCGCAATCGATTCGATCATGGCCAGCCCGACGAAGAGCGTACGGGTGATGCTGGATGCGGCGTCGGGCTGCTGGGCGAGCGAGGTGAGCGCTGAGGAAACGGCGCGACCTTCGCCGAGCGCCGGGCCGATAGCGCCGATGCCGATGGTCAGCCCTGCGGTGACGATGGAGGCGCTGGCGATGATGGTAAGCGTGTCCATGATAGTTCTCGTTTGGTTATCTCGTTTATTTTTCACGGGTTCTGGTTGCCGCCGCGATATAGACCGTGGCGAGGATGCTGAAGATGTAGGCCTGCACCATGCCGGTCAACAGGCCGAGGATGCTCATCAGCACCGGGAAAATCAATGGCGAAATCGTCAGCAGAATGACGAGGATCATGTCGCCGCTCATCATGTTGCCGAACAGACGCACGGCGAGCGCCATCGTGCGGGTGAAGTCTCCGATGATGTTGAATGGCAGCATGATCGGCGTTGGATCGATATAGCTTTTGAGATAGCCTTTCAGCCCGCTTCCGGCGATGCCGAAGAGCGGCACGGCGATGAAGACCGAAAGCGCGAGCGCCGCCGTGGTGGAGAGCGAACCGGTCGGCGGCTCGTAGCCGGGAATGATGGTGCAGAGGTTGGACGTGGCGATGAAGAGGAAGAGCGTGGCGATGTAGGGAGGTACTTTTCGGGTTTTTCCAGACCGACCTCGCCGATCTGCTGGCGGGCCATCGTGACGATGATTTCCAGCACGCTCTGCCAGCGCGAAATCGTGATGCTGGTCGAGAGCCGCCGGGTGATGAAGGCCGAACCGCCCGCGAGCAGCAGCATCAGCGCCCAAGTGGTGACAATGGTCAGGTTGAGCTTCACGAAACCCGACTGCCACAAAATGACCTGATCGCTGCTCAGATGCATGCCTTCTCCTTTTTGTCGAGATTTTCCGATGCGCCGTTGCGGCGTCCGAGGGCGACGCTCAGCGCTTTGGCCGCCACGAAGCCGCCGACGGCGAGGAGCAACCGTCCAGCGTCACCCGCCGAAATGAAGAGAAATCCGCTGATCACGATTGCCGTGCGCAACAGCGAGCTGGAGAGGAAGAGCAGCGCCGGACGCGGCGAAGCGAGGCCGCGCTTCACCGTCAGCCAGAGTCCGCCGAAAAAGATGAGGCCGAGCAAAAATCCTCCGAAAGCCGCCAGCAGATTTGTTGTCATTTCACTCCTCCTTGTTGATTTTCCGGCTCTCCTCCGAGACCCAGCGCCAGGCATTCAGGCATCCGATGACGAGGCCGATGACAATCATGGTCAGCGTCCATGAGTGTTTCGACGGATAGTTGCCGTCGAGCCAGACGCCGAGCGCGACGCCCGCGAGCATCGGAATCGCCACCGACCAGCCGATGATGCCGAACATGGCGAACCCCTCCCAGATGCTTCGCGTCACCTCTTTGCGCGCCTTGATTTTGCGCAGTTCGCGGTCGCCGACCCGCTCGTCGAGCGGCTTGCCCTTCGCCGACAGTTTGCCGATTTTGCGCTCATCCATGTTTCAGCTCCATGTATCGCCGGATGAAGCTGCTCTCCAGCCTGGCCATCGAGCCGCGAACGCTTCGCTCCCGCTCATCGAGATCGACAAACTCCCGTTTCACCGCCGATTCGAGAAGGCCGAGATCGACTCCGCCGATGGCGTGGCGCACCGACACCACCACCTCCGGGCCGGTTTTGACGAGGATGCCCTGATCGACCGCAACGAAGGTTTCGTCCTCGTTCTCAGCGCGGTAGCTCAAAATGCCCGGCACGAGCGGCGCAATGCAGTCGAGCCGGTTGGGCAGGAAGCCGTACGAGCCACGCTCCGTTTCGGCGACGATGTTCAGCACCCGCTCTTTGACGGCGAACACCTTGTAGGGCAGCAGAATTTTCAGGCGCATCGAGTCGGCAAGCATCTCAACCTCCGTCCGTTGTGGCGGCATCTGCATCTGCTGTCGTTGTCTCCACAGCCACCGTTTTTTGCGCGGCTTCATCCTTTCCGACTTCAACTTTTTCCTGCGCTTCCGAGATGGAACCGATCATGTAGAGCGCCCGTTCCGGGTAGTTCTCGAACTCGTCGCGCAAAATGCGTTCGCAGCCGTCGATGGTGTCGGTTACCGGCACGCTTTTGCCCGCGAGGCCGGAGAACTGTTCGGTCGTGAAAAATGGCTGGGTGAAGAAGCGTTCGAGCCGCCGCGCCCGTCCCACCAGTCGCCGGTCCTCCGCAGAGAGCTGTTCGAGGCCGAGCATGGCGATGATATCCTTCAGCTCGGCGTACTGCGCCAGCACCCGCCGGACTTCACGCGCCAGCTCGTAGTGGCGGCGGCCAACGATGCTCTCCCCGGCCATCTTCGAGCCTGACGAGAGCGGATCGACCGCTGGGTAGAAACCTTCGCCCGCGCGTTTCCTCGAAAGCACCAGCGAGGCCGAGAGGTGCGAAAAGGTGTGCACGGCCGCCGGGTCGGTGAAGTCGTCCGCCGGAACATAGACGGCTTGGATAGAGGTGATCGCGCCCGTGCCGGTGTTGGCGATGCGCTCTTCGAGGGCGGAGAGTTCGGTGCCGATGGTCGGCTGGTAGCCGAGGCGTGAGGGCATCTGCCCCATCATGCCCGAAATCTCGGAACCGGCCTGGATGAAGCGGAAGATGTTGTCGATGAGCAGCAGCACCTCTTGGTGCAGGTCGTCACAGAAGTACTCGGCCATCGTCAGCGCCGCGAGGCCCACGCGGAAGCGGCTTCCCGGCGGCTCGTTCATCTGGCCGAACACCATGACCATGTTGTCGAGCACGCCCGCCTCGCTCATTTCACGGTACAGCTCCTCGCCCTCGCGGCACCGCTCGCCGATGCCGCAGAAGATGCTCACGCCGCTCTCCTTGCTCACCATGTTGTGGATCATTTCGGTCAGCAGCACCGTCTTGCCGACGCCCGCGCCGCCGAACAGTCCGGCCTTGCCACCGCGTTCGAGCGGCACGAGCAGGTCGATGATCTTGATGCCCGTCTCGAACACCTCGGACTTTGTCGAGCGGCGGGAGAGCGGGGGCGGAGCGCCGTGTACCGAGCGCCAGGTGACGCTGGTTACGGGGCCGCGCCGGTCGATGGCGTTGCCGAAGACGTCGAACATGCGCGACAGCGTCCCTTTGCCGACAGGCGCTTTCAAGGGCGAGCCGGTGTTGCGGGCGGTCATGCCACGGCAAAGGCCTTCGGTCGGCGTCAGGGCGATGCCTCGCACGTGCCGCCGGTCGAGCTGCATGAGAATTTCGATCTTCACCTCCATATCGCGCCCGGTCTCGACGATCGAGTAGATCGGCGGCAGCGCGTCGTTGAAGCGCATATCGACTACGCTCCCGCGAATCGAAGTGACGATTCCCGTATGCTCCGGATTTGTTGCTTGCTCGGTCACGATCCTCCCGCATCTGCCGGGTCGACCGGTTTGTCACTGAGAGTCTTGCAACTTTTCAAGGACAATGAACCGGGCGACCCCATTGAGTAGAACGGTCAGCTTTCAGGCTTTAAAAATAAAAGTAGCGTTTCCGCCGGGATAAGTCAACAGGCGCGAGGGTTTCGCGGGAGTGGCGGGGGCTGAGTGTGGTTAGGGGGGAAAGAGGTGGGTGGATGGCTGTTGCAAAAGGCGGACAATCGAGCTGGGGAGTGGTGAATGGCAGATGTTCGATTTTTTTTGTTGAGCTTGGCGCTTGATTGTGATGCTGATTTTATGATAACTTGAGAGCAGTTGTTATTCGAGGTGGTTCAGGAGTTTTATGCGGAAACAATATAATTTCACAAGCATCATGATCGAAGCATCGCTACGGCACATCATTCCATACGATAACGTGAATGCTGACGCATGGCGACAAGCAATGACAGCTACATGCGAATCATTTGCCTCCAGTGGATTATGTGATCCTAAATTTTTTGTTGAAATGATGTGTATGGAAAAAGGGAAAACCTGGTCATGCATTTCAGAGGCTTTGGTGTATTCCTTGCTGAAAGAAAAAGATTTTCCGTCAAGGCTGAATCTGGGTTCAGGGCCAGATTTTTTGGTAACAGATGGCGAAAAGCGGGTTTGGATTGAAGTTATTTGCCCCGAGCCTTCAGGCCTTCCTGAGGACTGGTTAAATTGCGATCCCGGAAAAAACTGGTCTTTTCCGCAGCAAGAAATTTTGTTGCGCTGGACAAGCGCCATCAAAGCAAAAGCAGATAAGCTTGATTCATATTTATCGAGCAATGTGGTATCGCCAGAAGATGTTTTCGTTATCGCAGTAAATGGTTGTCGGTTGAGAAATGGTCCTTTCTCCTCAATAATGGGAATCAGTCATCATCCCGTAGCTGCTGAAGTTGTCTTTGGTTTCGGGGCGTATCAAATACATTTTGATCGAAAGAGCTTAGAGGTAAAGGAGGTAGATCATTCGTATCGACCATCGGTTAGAAATCAAAATGACGCTGTTATATCAACGAATACATTCTGGGACGAACGTTTCGATCAGATCAGTGCAATTTGGGCACTTGATATCAACGGCCATTCAGTTTTTGGTGGAAGTGAGCCAAAATATGTTGTTCATAACCCCAAGGCTACAAACCCATTGCGTCATCGATTCCTGAAATCAGATGGTGAATACGTAGCAATAGAATCCGCCGGTCAATACACTATCCAGAAAATTCAGGGGCTGCAAGCATGATCGTCCAACATTTCCACGGGGAGATGAGCCGGGAGCCTGCTTTGCAGCAAGCCGCCCGGCTTCATCGCCTTCCCTCATCCCGTCGGCACCCGCGCTTTTTCAGCTTCACTTTCCGAAGAATCTTCTGTTGCGCCCGGAGCGTTTCGAGCCGGGGTCGGTGGGCTTGTGGGTTTGTGGCTGCTTCGGTTTCGGCTCCTGATGCCCGACATTGCCTTTCTTCGACGGGGCGGGCTTCGGCTTTTCCGCCTCAAAGTTCACCATCGGAAACGGATGATTTTCGATGACCGGGATTTTCCGCGCGATCAGCTTTTCGATGTCGCGCAGGAACTCCTTCTCCTCGGCGTTGCAGAAGGAGTAGGCGGCTCCACGGTTTCCGGCCCGGCCCGTTCGGCCAATTCGATGCACGTAGGTTTCCGGGATGTTGGGCAAATCGATGTTGATCACATATTCGAGTTCGTCGATGTCTATTCCCCGCGCGGCGATGTCGGTGGCGACCAGCACTCTCGTTTGCCTCGTCTTGAAGTTGCCGAGCGCTCGCTGCCGGGCGTTCTGTGATTTGTTGCCGTGAATCGCCTCGGCGGCAATGTTGTTGCGCACCAGGAAACGGGCCACCTTGTCGGCGCCATGCTTCGTTCGCGTGAAGACCAGGGCGCTTTCGATTTTTCTGTCCTGAAGCAGGTGAGCCAGGAGGCTGTTCTTGTTATCGCGGTCAACGAACAGAATCTGCTGGTTGATGATTTCGACGGTCGATGAGATCGGGGTGACGCTGATCTCTTTCGGTTTATGCAGAATCGCGGCGGAGAGTCTGACGATTTCGGGTGGCATGGTGGCCGAGAAGAAGAGCGACTGGCGCTTTTTCGGCAAGGCCGCCAGCACTCGCTTGATGTCGTGGATGAAGCCCATGTCGAGCATCCGGTCGGCTTCGTCGAGCACGAAATACTCGATGTCGCGCAGGTGCAAATGGCCCTGGCCGATCAGGTCGAGCAGGCGGCCCGGCGTGGCGACCAGAATATCGACCCCACGGATAAGCCGCGCGGTCTGCGGATTCTGGTTGACGCCGCCGAAAATCACGGTGTTCGTCAGGCCGGTGTGGCGGCCATAAGCGGTGAAGCTCTCGCCGATCTGGATCGCCAGCTCCCTGGTCGGGGTGAGCACGAGGCAGCGGATTTTGCGCTTTTCGCCGTGCAGGCGGCTCTGGTGAAGCCGTTGCAGCACGGGCAGGGCGAACGCGGCGGTTTTGCCGGTGCCGGTCTGGGCGCAGGCAAGCAGGTCGTTGCCTTCGAGAATGACCGGAACGGCTTCGGCCTGTATCGGGGTTGGGGAACTGTAGCCCTCTTCGGCGAGAGCTTTGCGGAGGTGATCGATGAGTCCGAGAGCGGAAAAGGGCATAGCAAGCAATAAAGTTGATCGAAATATAGGGGGGCAATCAATGTAGCATCTTTACACTGAAAGCCAGCCACTTATCTTCATGAAATGCGTGAGCGGTACCGGCAGGCGGCGCGAATCCAAGCCGTGAGTGTCGAGTTGAGCGTACTGGCGGGTGAGGAGAATTTCGCGCCTTTGCGGGGGATTTTCTTATCTTGGCAATCTGTTGGCGCTTCCGGGCGGGAGTCATCGGCTCCGGGCTGCATTTGCGCCGCAAGTCGAAACATTTCGTGACGATAAAATCTACTGAGGAATGAAACAATCCTGGCTTTGGGTATTGCTGCCGTTGGGCGTGGTGCTGACGGTGTTTGGTCTCTTTTTGGCGCTCTTTTCCGGAAGGTTCATCGATGGCAATCTGCTGTTCGCGCCGTTCGCGCTCTTTGCCCTGTCGCTCGCGGCTGTCTCGTACGCCGCCGTCAGGGTATTCCGCCTTGGCTGGAATCTTTCGACCATCGTCAGCGCGAGCGTCGCGCTGTTCGCGTTTCTTGCCGCGGTGACCGGCCTTGTCCTTGAGCTTCAGGGCATGAGAGTTGGCGCGCTCGTTACCAGTGTTCTGACCGTTACCGGCCTTGGTGTTCTCTTTGTGTCGAATGGCATGGATGAAGTTTCGGTGGCCCGGAGAAAAAAGGGTGAACTCTCCGCCGGGCCGACCGAGTGGGCCGACCGGATCGAGGCCATTGGCCGCCGCTGCATGAAGCCGGAGCTGAGAACCAAGGTGCTGCGGCTTGGCGGCGAAACCCGGTTCCTGACTGCCGGTTCCGGCCAGGCGGATAATATGATGGTCAACCAGAGCATCGCGCGAGCCATCGACGAGCTTTCGGAAGCGGTCAAGCTGGGCAACGAGTCCGCCGCGCTGTCGATGCTGCCTCCCATCAGAAGCCTTTTCGCCCAGCGGGAGAACCAGTTGAGGCCATAAGCGCTCTGGTGTGATCGGGGCGGCGTGACAAGCGCTGGCGTTCCGGATTGCTGAACAGGAGGCTGTTCCGGCGCGATGCCGGGACAGCCTTTTTTCATTTCGGTATGACCTCCCGGTAGAGCCGGTAGCGGTCGAGGATGTTGCGGGTGTAGCGAACAGCGATCGGGCCGTTGCAGTAACCGTAGGTTGTCACGGGGTCGTTGTAGTACCGTCGTTCCGATTTCAGCGCGAGATATTTCTCCACATTTCCTTCCCAGACATTGGGCTTCGCTCCATATTTCGATGCGAGCTTCTGGGCGTCGCGCACATGACCGGCGCCGACGTTGTATGACGCCAGAACGAATTTGAGCCGCATCGAGCGATCTTCGATTTCACGCCATTCCCGATCGACGAATTTGATGTGTTCGGCGCCTGCTCTCAGGTTCTGCACCGGGTCGAAAAGGTCGCGAGCCTTGAAATAAGCGCCGGTGGCGGGCATGAGCTGCATCAGCCCGATCGCTCCCGCCCACGAAACCGCCCCGGCATCGAACTGCGACTCTTCGTAAACAAGTGCGGCGAGCAGCCTCCAGTCCCAGTCGATGTTTCGCGCCTGTTTTTTGACCAGCGCGTCATAGGGTGAAATCGTGCCGGCCTGATTTGAGTAGAATGCGCGGGTGGCGTGTTTTTTGAACCGGTAAAGGCTGTTGTAGTATTTGTCACGGATGATCGCCAGCTCTCCGTTTTTTCTGCTCTTTTCCAGCCAGCGGTTCAGCGCATCGAGCAGTTCCGGCGAGTTTTTCCGGACAGCCCAGGCAAGCGGCAATCTGGCGCTGAGACTTGTCCGGATATCGATGTTGCTGAACAGCGCTGTGTGCGTCGAGGCGATATTTTCATTTGCAGCCGTATAGTCGAACGTGCCGTCGCTGACCTTGCCGATCAACTCGCTGGTCGAAAGGGAACCCTCGACAGGAACGATGTTAATGGAGATTTTTTTTGTCTCCATGATTCCGGTGAGCGTTGAATAGAAGGCTGAATTCTGGTGCACATAAACGGTTTTACCGTCGAGCTGATCCAGTCTGCGCACCAGCTTCGAGACGTCGCCGCCTTTGGGCCTGCGCTGAACGAGCACCTGTCGCGTCGATTCGAGAGGATTCGAGAAGCGCACCATGCTCTCGCTCTCCGGGGTGATGGTCGTCAGATGCGCCACAATATCGCTTTTTTTACTCCGGAGCACCGGAATCTGGTTGTTCATGTCCTTGACGACCACCACTTCGAGCGGAACACCGAGATAACGGGTAAAGCTACGGGCGAGTTCGTAACTGTAGCCCATCGGCTCGCCACGGTAGATGAAATAGTCGATGGGGTCGTAAGAGAGCAGCACGCGGAGCCGTCCAGATCGACGAATGTCGGCGAGATCTCGCGGTGGCCCACCGACGCATTGCCACAAGAGCCAGTCGGCAGCGATGAACGCGAATACGGATGCGGTGATAAGGTAAAGCGCAGGCCAGCGTTTGCCGGAAAAGCGCCCTGCCATTGCCTGTTTGCCGGATTGAGCTTTCATGGCTGACCGGTTTTCTGCTCTGTGTTGGTATCGTATTAGAGTACTTTAATTTATAAAAACAATTGCGTGGCGCAATGACAGCTTCGTCGCGGCATCATGGCAAGGCCGCCGTGAGGCGGTTTCGTGAAACGTGCGTTTTTTTGTTATATTCCGAAGCAAAATTTCGCCGAATCAACCTCCGCTACAGACATGACTTACCGGAAATCTACCTTATCCGTTTTCAGACTTTCGTCCATTTTTGCGATGTTTGTGCTGCTTGTCACGGGATGCTCCGGGAAAAAAGCGGTAACTGAAAACAACCCGAATGCTTACAAGGTCGGCTTGGTGTTCGACGTTGGCGGGCGGGGTGACAAGTCGTTCAACGATTCAGCCTACAACGGTCTTGAACAGGCCAAGCAAAAACTCGGCATCCAGTTCGACTATATCGAACCATCGGGCGAAGGGGCCGACCGCGAGGCGGCGCTGAGGCAGATGGCCGCCGATCCTGACGTCAAGCTCATCATCGGCGTCGGCCTGCTCTTCACCGACGACATCACGGCCATCGCTCGCGAGTTCCCCGACAAGAAGTTCGCCTGCATCGACTACAATCCGCAGCCGGGCGCAGAGATTCCCTCGAACCTCTCCGGCATCACCTTCGAAGAGAAAAAAGGGTCGTTCCTCGTCGGAGCGCTGGCGGCGCTCGAATCGAAAACCGGCACGATCGGCTTCATTGGCGGCATGGACTCCAACATCATCAGGAAGTTCGAGAGCGGCTACATCGAGGGGGCGCGGTACGTCAAGCCGGAGATCGAGGTCATCACCAACTTCATCGGCATGACCGGCAGCGCTTTCAACGATCCCGCCAAAGGCAAGGAGCTGGCGCTCGGCCAGTACAGCCGGGGCGCGGACATTATCTACCAGGCCGCCGGCGCGAGCGGCATGGGCGTCATCGAAGCCGCGCGCGAGTCGAACAAGCTCGTGATCTGCACCGACATGGACCAGTCCTCTCTCGCGCCGGGCCGCGTTCTGACCAGCATGACCAAAGCGGTGGACAAGGCGGTTTTCACCACCGTTGGGGATGCGATGAACGGAAAGCTCCAGGGCGGCAAGCAGCGGGTCTTCGGTCTCGATGGCCGCTACACCGACTACGTCTGGAACAGCGGCAACGACAAGCTGATCGGCCAGTCCGTCCGCGAGCGCATCGAATCGATCCGCGGGGATATTCTCGGCGGCAAGATCAAGATTCAGGAGTAAAATGTCTTCAGAAAACGGATATGGCTCGGAAGATCGAGCCAGGGCGTTATCTGTCTAACCATCAGTCCTACAATACCATCCAGCATTCGTGAGAAAGAAAATAGTCGTCACCGGAGGCACCGGCTTCATTGGGTCCCGTCTTGTCCACAGGCTGGCTGCTCAGGGCGAAAATGTTCATGCGCTCGTCCGAACCAGTTCCGGCCTGGCCTCTCTCAAAGAGTGCCTTGACAAAATAACTCTCGTTTACGGCGATGTGACGGACATTGCTTCGCTTTCGGCAGCGTTCGAAGGGGCCGACGAGGTCTATCATTGCGCGGGCATTACCTACATGGGCGACCGCAAGAATCCACTGCTTCAGCGAATCAATGTCGATGGTACGCAGAATGTTCTCGACGCCTGCCGCCGGGCAAAGGTGCGCCGGGTGGTGCATGTGAGTTCGATCACGGCGGTGGGCATCAGCGGGTCGAACCGCAAGTTCGACGAGGAGAGCCGCTGGAATTTCGACATGATCGATCTGGAGTATGCCCGCACCAAGCACGCCGCCGAGAAGATCGTGGCTGAGGAGGTGAAAAAGGGGCTGGATGTGGTGATCGTGGTTCCGGCGTTCGTGTTCGGCGCTGGCGACATCAATTTCAATGCCGGGCGCATCATCAAGGATGTGTACAAGCGCAAGATGCCGTTCTATCCCATGGGCGGCATTTGCGTGGTGGATGTGGAGATTGTAGTCGATTGCCTCATCGCCGCCATGAAGAAGGGGCGCACGGGCGAGCGCTATATCGTTGGCGGAGACAATGTTTCGTTCAGGGAGCTTTCCCAGACGATCATGCGGGTCACCGGTGTGCATCAGCGCTCGTTTCCGCTGCCGGTCTGGGGGGCGCACGTCATCAGTTTTTTGCTCAGCTTCAGCCGTTTCAGCAAAAAACGGCGCAAGATTTCAAAGCTCTTCAACATGACCATGTTCACGGTAGCGTCGAAATATCTCTATTTCGATTCATCGAAAGCCCAGCGGGAACTCGGTATGCGCTACGAGCCGTTTGAAGAGAGCATCCGGCGAACCTTCGAATGGTATCGCGAGCGCCAAATGCTGAACTGAGGCGATCATCCGGCAACACGCATGACGGATTGAGCCGCCGTTCGGGTGACAGGCAGACGAGCCGGACTGGTAGATTTCCAAATCCAAATCGGCGCCGAAATCGAAATCGTTTTTTGAATCCATGGTTTCGATTTCGATGGAGCCAAACAGCGCAAGGCAGCATTGCAGAGAGCCTTGCGACGCTGTGTCATCGACTTGTCGCCAGTGAGTTTTCGAGTCCGGGAAAATACCGAAAGAGCCTTCAACATCGCACTCATCGAGAGGAAGATTGCGTATGCAAACCACCACCACACCGTCCAACACGATTGTCGAAAGGGTCGCCCTGACCTGGGCAAATATCCGCCGTTCGACCGCCTCAACTTAGATAAAAACAGGAAAATCGCCGCTTCGTGTGCCGTGGAGTATCACGAGGAGGGGGATACGCTTTCCGGAAAGGGGACGAACTCGGCAGGTTTTCCTACATGGTCATGAAGGAAGCGGTGCGTCTGTTCGACTCCATCGACGGCGAGGAGGTGCTGGTCGATCTGTGCGACGAGGGCGACCTGTTTGGCGTTCGGGCGATCTTCGGCACCAGCGCCTACCTGCTCTCGGCGCAGGTGGTCGAGGAGAGCCTGCTGCTCGCCATCATTCCGGTCGAAACGATCAAAGAGCTGGTGCAGTCGGAGCCTTCGGTCGCGGCATTCTTCACCGGCGCGATCGCCCGGAGCGTACAGCACATCGAGCACTCGCTCTCCGAGGCGCTCGACCTGCGCAGAAGCGGCGCGGAACCCGGCATCGGAAGCCTGCTCGCCAACGAGGCGCTGGTGGTCGATCAGGTGCGCGACGTCATCACCTGCGCTCCCGGCATTCCGATCCGGGAAGCCGCCAAAATCATGTCCGACAACAACATCGGCTCGATCATCGTCGCCGGGGAAAACCGCCATCCTCTCGGCATCATCACCGATACCGACCTGCGCAAAAAGGTGGTGGCCGTCGCCGGTCAGATCAACGAGCGTCCGGTGAGCGACATCATGACAAGCCCGGTCTATACCATCACCGCCGGAAAGACGGTGGCCGACATGATGATGCTCATGGTGCGCACCAAGCTCCGCCACTTCTGCATCACCGCCGACGGCTCGGTCAACGCCCCGGTCATCGGCATTATCTCCGAGCACGACATCGTCACCGCCGAAGGGATCAATCCCGCCGTGATCATGAAGACGATCATGCAGTCCGAGAGCGTCGAGCAGCTCTCGCAGGAGCGAGAGAAAGCCGAAAAGCTGCTGAAGATGTACATCGCCCAGGAGGTGGCCATCCATTTCATTTCGAACATTTTCACCGAACTCAACGACGCGCTGATCGTCAAGGCGATCGAATTTTCGGTTGCGGGAATGAAGAAAGAGGGCATGGAGATGCCCGACATCGAGTTCTGCTGGCTGTCGCTCGGCAGCGAAGGGCGCAAGGAGCAGTTGCTCAGAACCGATCAGGACAACGCCATTCTCTTCCGCGACCCGCAAGATGAGGCCTCGCGCCAAGCCGCGCAGCAAGCGTTCCTCGAACTCGGCAAGCGGGTCAGCGCGATCCTCGTCGCCTGCGGCTTCGAGCCTTGCCCGGCAAAGATCATGGCGAGCAACCCCGAATGGTGCCAGCCGCTGAGCGGATGGATGAACTACTTCCGCAAATGGATCGGTACGCCGGAGCCGAAGGCGCTGATGAACTCGACGATCTTCTTCGATTTCAGGCCGGTCTATGGCAGCACGGCGCTTGCGTTTGAAATGAAGCGAGAGATCAACGCGGAGATTGCGCGAGGTCGGGGATTTTTGCAATTCTTCGCCAAGAACGCCCTGCAAAATCCGCCGCCGCTCGGTTTTTTCCGGAACTTCCTTGTCGAGAAGAGCCGCGAGCACGCGCACGAGTTCGACATCAAGGCGCGCGCCTTGATGCCGCTTTCCGACGCGGCCAGGGTGCTGGCGTGTGAATTTGGCGTCACGGAGTTTCTCGGCACGGTCGAGCGTTTCCGGCGCATCGGCCAGTTGCTGCCGTCGTTTCAGGAGTTGTCGGAAGAGGCCGCGCAGGCCTACGAGTTCCTGATGCGGCTGCGCACTGAGCGCGGCCTGGCCGAGAACTCGTCGGGGCGCTACATCGATCCCGAACACCTCAACAAGATGCAGCGCCAGGAGCTGCGGAATCTGTTCACCACCATCGGCCAGGTTCAGAGCATGTTGAACCTCCGCTACCAGCTCGACTATATCCGTGATTGAGTTCGCCCGCAGAATCCAGGTGTCGAGGCGTTGCCGCAAAGGTTTGTTGCCCGAGAGCATTTGCCGGTACGCCCGCCTTTTCGACCACCCGTTACGGCGCAATACGCCGCTCGACGAGGTGCGTTTCGTCATTTTCGATACCGAAACCAGCGGTTTCGATCTCTCCACGGACAGAATACTTTCGATCGGCGCGGTAGCCATGAACGGCTCGAAGATCGACATTGCCGACTCGTTCGAGGCGCTGCTTCGCCAGGAGGCTATTGGCGGCAAGGATGCGGTCAGCGTACACGGAATCCTGAAGTGGGATCTCACCCAGGGGCTGGAGGAGGATGACGCCGTGCGCCGTTTTCTCGATTATCTCGGCAATGGCGTGATCGTGGCGCACCACGCTGATTTCGACATCGGCATGGCTGGCCGGGTGCTCTTGCGGCGATACGGCATCAAGCTGTTCAACGAAGCGCTCGATACGGCCAGTTTCGCCAAGCGGCTTGAAAAAGGGCCATATTACAACCTCGCGCACAAGAGCGGAGAGTACCGTCTCGACAACCTCTGCGAGCGCTACGGCATCCGCCTCTACGACCGCCACACCTCTTCCGGCGACGCCTACCTCACGGCGCAACTCTTCCAGCGCCTGCTCGCCGTCGGGCGCAAAGCGGGCATCGACACACTGGGGAAGCTGTTGCTGAAATAGTCGTTTGCGAAGAATTTCCGGATCAATAAGATCGGTCGGTTGGCCTCACGACTCCGCCGACTTTCGGGCGAGCAGCATCATCCTCGGCGAAGTAGCGGCGTCGAACGGGCCGCCGTCGTAGTCGCCGACCACTCGTTCAACGGTAAATCCGCCCGATTCGAGCAGCGCCGTGGCTTCATCCAGCGAGTAGAGTCGCACCGATTCCGAGAAAGAGTGCTCCTTGCCGTCGGCTTCGCAGAGGGTGATTCGCTTGGTCACGTGACTTTCCGAAAGCGTACGCTCCTCGATGATCGAGAGCGTTCCGGCGTTGCGCTCGGTGCGAAGCTTGAAATTGTGTTTCAGTTGCGCGGGATTGATGAGGTCGAGCACGTACCAGCCGCCGGGGTTGAGCAGCGCGGCGACGCTGGCGATGACCTGGCGATCTTCTTCGGCGCTCTCGAAATAGCCGAAGCTCGAAAAGAGCTGGGCTGCAAGGTCAAAACGGCGCTCGAAGCGGATTGTCCGCATGTCTTGCCGACTGAACTCCAGTTCGAGATTCTCCGTCGCGGCCAGCTCTCTGGCCTGGTCGAGGAGGAAGGGGGAGAGGTCGTTGGCGGTCACGCTGAGGCCCGCGCGGGCAAAGGCGTGAGCATGGCGGCCAGCGCCGCAGGCAACGTCGAGCACGGAGGGCGCGGGCTGTCGCGCTGGATCGATGCCGGTCAGCGCAAGAATGGTGCGTACGCAACGGTCAGCCTCTTCGGCGTCGCGGTGATGGTAAACCTTGAGATAGAGGGGATGGTCAAACCACTCTTCAAACCATTCCCGGGATTGGTCGCCCCGGGAATGAGATTGGCAGTCGTTCATGAGGTGAGGTCAGACAAAAAGCGGGGGCGTCTTGCCGTAATCACTTGTCCTGTCCAGCCATCGCTTTTTTCAGGACGTCGAGTTCGTTCTCGCCGTTGGGAATACGGACGCTCTTCTCGACGAATTTCCAGGCGTTGGTTTTTTCGGATTTCACCGAATAGACCAGCTTCGCCATTTTGAAATCAACTGTGCCCTTTTTCTGCTTGTCACCGAACGTTTGTTTCTTGGCCATAGGTCGTGTATATGAAATGCTTTGGGTTGACGCTGTACAACAAATTCAACTAAAAAGATACCGAAAGTAAGAAAAATAGTATAAAGAAAAAAGATAAAATGTTCTCTCTGTGTCAGATGCTTCCGCCAGCAAGTGCCATTGAATATCCAAATCGATTTCGATAGCGATTTCGATTTGGATTTCGATGAAGTGGCGTCCTGTCAGCGCATCGTGAGCTTGCCGTTGTGGTAGATGCCCAACGCGTTTCCTTTGAGCGTACGGCCCATGAACGGGGTGTTCCGTGACTTCGAGCCGAAATCGGCCTCTCTGACCGTCCACTCGCGGGCGGGATCGATGATCGTGAGGTTGGCTTTTCGGCCCGTCTGGAAGCGGATCGTCTCCAGACCCATCAGGCGTCGCGGGTTGGTCGAGAGCAGTTCGATGGCCCGTGACAGCGTGATCACTCCTTTCTCGACCAGTTCGGTAATCGTCAGGCCCAGCGAGGTTTCGAGGCCGATGATGCCGAAGGCTGCCTGGTCTGGCGGGCACTCTTTTTCGTGCCGGGCGTGGGGCGCGTGGTCGGTGGCGATGGCGTCGATGGTGCCGTCACGCAGTCCTTCGACGAGCGCCGCGCGGTTCTCCTCCGAAGCGAGCGGCGGCTTCATGATGAAGTTGCCCTTCTCGACCGCATCGCCGAGATCGTGTTCGGTCAGCGTGAAGTGGTGCGGCGTCACTTCGCAGGAGACCTTCAGGCCGGCGGCTTTGGCCTTGCGCACCAGCTCGACCGACGCTGCGGTGCTGATGTGCGCCACGTGGTAGCGCGGCTCGGCTATCGCGCCGTTCAGCTTGTGCTTTTTCAGCCAGGCGATGAGCTGCAAATCGCGGGCGATCATGATCGGCTCAGCCACTTCGGGAATGCCCTTCAGGCCGAGCATCGCCGACACCGCGCCGTCGTTCATCACGCCGCCAGCGGTGAGGTGCTTGTCTTCGGCGTGCTGGATCAGCAGCAGGTCGAAGTTTGCCGCGTACTCAATGGCGAGGCGCATGATCTGCGTGTTCTGGATGGCCGTGCCGTCGTCCGACACCGCCTTCACGCCGTACGACGCATATTTGCCGTAGGGTGCGAGCGCCTCGCCCTTGCTTTCGGCGGTCATCGCGCCGATCACTTCGAGGTCGATCGGCAATCCGGCGCTGTGGTGGCGGATGTAGGCCACGCCGAGCGGGCTGTCGATGACCGGGCGGGTGTTCGGCATGAGCGCCACGCCGGTGAACCCGCCAGCCACGGCGGCGGCGGAACCGGTTTCGAGCGTCTCCTTGTACTCCTGGCCCGGCTCCCGGAAGTGGCAGTGCATGTCGAAAAGTCCGGGCGCGAGCACCTTGCCCGCGAGATCGACGACGCGGTCGCCCTCCTTCGCCGGAATCGGTTCGCCGCCGGTCGTGACCGTTTCGATGAGGCCGTCGTCGCCGATTTTCATCGAACCGGCGGTATCGAGATTTTCAGCGGGATTCAGGAGTCTTGCGTTCAGAAAAAGAGTGCTCATGGTCGGGGAGTGAATGGTTCAGGAAACAGTCGCCTGGATCGATACGAGTGTCTTTGTGTGCGAATCGCCAACGCCGGTTTCGAGCGAAACGTCGAGCCGGTCGCCCGGTTGCACACTGCCGACGCCCGCCGGAGTGCCGGTAAAGATCATATCTCCGGCTCGCAGCCCGTAAATATACGATAAATAATGCACGAGGTAGGCCGGTGAAAAGCTCATTTTCGACACCTTCGAGTGCTGCTTTCGCTCACCGTTCAGCCGGAGCGAAATGGCGAGTTCCTCCCACGCCCCGACAGCGTCGGGGGCGATGAACTCCGAAACGAGTGCGCTCCTGCGGAAACCCTTGCACTTCAGCCACGGATTTCCCGTCTTTTTTGCTTCGAGCTGCACGTCGCGCAGCGTCATGTCGAGTCCGGCGGCGTACCCGGCGATACATGCCGGAGCGTCGGCAAGCTCCACGCAATCGACATCCGCGCCGACCAGCAGCACCAGCTCGCCTTCGTAATGGAGGCTCGCGCTGAGCGGCCGCCCTTCAAACTGCGGAATCGAGGTATTGCCGTCAGTGGAGAGCGCCGTGCCGGGCTTCATGAAGATAATCGGCTCCTCTTCAGGCGGAGGTGCGGGCTTCTCCGGCTCCCACGAAGCCATCTCGCGGGCGTGATCCGGGTAGTTTTTGCCGACGCAGTAAATCGAGAGGGGGAGCGCAGGTTTCGACGGATCCGAAAACGTTTTCATGCTGTTGAAGTGTTTAGGTAATAAGTGATTTTTATTTGCCGACTATCAATAAAGCTCATGAATGCTTTGTGATGACGGGCGATACGGTCAAGTCTCGGGATTGTTGAATATATTGGGTGCAGGATCATCAAAGTCATGCTCGATCAAGACTGAGCTTTTGTTTTGACGCAGATACGTTGTTTGGCGTGACATCCTGAATATCGGCGGGTAGTTCGTTGGCAGTTTTTTTCATGAAATCCGTTTTATAGATAAAATTTTATTCTGACTTCCATGAACAAAAAAGAGCCAAACACTGACCGGCAAACCGGAGCCGCCAATCCGCAGACGAAAACCGTCGAGGCTCTTGAACTGTTGCTCAGATCGGTTCCGGAGTGGAATCGCTACCGGCAGGCGCATCCCGATGAAGCCGTGGAGTTCAACAAGCGGGACTTCAGGGAACTCGATCTTTCAGAAGCCGACCTCAGCGGCGCGAGCTTCAAGGCGGCCAATTTCAGCGGCGCGAATCTCAGCAAGGTGTTATTCCGCGACGCGAAACTGAACGGCGCGAACTTCGCGGGCGCTGATTTGCGCGAGACCGATTTTTCCAACGCCGATATCAGCGGTGCTAATCTGGTGCGGGCCGACATAAGCGGCGCTATTCTGGAGGGTGCGAACCTTTCGATGACCGACCTCAATCACGCCAACCTGAAGGGGGCGATTCTCACCCAGTCGAAGCTCAACTGCGCCAACCTCAACGAGTGCGACATGCGCGAGGCGCTCCTGAGCCGGGCCGATCTTTCTGGCGTGGCGTTGAGCATGGCGAATATTGGCGAGGCCGATCTTCACGACACAAAGCTCGATGATGCCGATCTTATCGGCGCGGATCTGCACGATGCCGATCTCCATGAGGCCAATCTGCACGATGCCGATCTCAGGGACGCGAACCTCCATCACGCCAATCTTCACGATGCCGATCTGAGCGAGGCCGACCTGAGTGAGGCTGACCTGAGTGACGCCGATCTCAGCGAAGCCAATTTTGGCGAAGCCCGCCTCCGCTGGACCAACCTCAAGGGGGCGAACCTGAGCGGCGCGGATTTCAGCATGGCGAACCTGAGCGGCGCGAATCTGACGGGAGCCAATCTCAGCGGCGTTGACTTTACGGGCGCGAACCTCTGCGACGCCAATCTCTGCGGCGCGAATCTCTGCCTGGCCAATTTCAGGGGCGCGGAGCTGAACATGGCCAACCTCGCCGAGACCGAGACGTTTCATACCAGCTTCATGAACCTCGATCTCCGGAAGGTCAAGGGGCTTGAAGCTATCAACCACCATGGGCCGTCGGAAATCAGCATCAGCACCCTGTACCGCTCGCAAGGCCAGCTCCCCGATGCCTTCATGCGCGGATGCGGCGCGCCCGAAAGCATGATCGAGCATGTCCGGGCCATCTCCGGCAAGCCGTACGATTATCTGTCGTGCATCATCAGCCACAGCACCCGTGACAGGAAATTTGTCGAGCGCCTGTACGCCGATTTGCAGACGCAGGGAATCAGGTGCTGGCTTTGCCCGGACACGCTGAAAAGCAACCGCTATATCGACCAGCATTTCGACCGCACGACTCAGTGCTGCGAAAAGATGCTGCTGATCGTTTCCGAACCCAGCATGAAGGGGGAGTGGCTGAAAAGCACGGTGATCAAGGGCGTTCAGCGAGAGGCGCGTGAGGTGCAGCGCCTGCTTTTTCCGGTCAGTCTGGTCCGGGAGAACAAGCTCGACGAGTGGGATTTGACCGATCAGGAGAGCGGACGGAATCTTGGCAGGGAGCTGAGGAAAAATTTTATTCCGTCATTTTACGGCTGGGAGCACGATAACGATCTCTACGACAGGGAGTTGAACCAGCTCGTCGCCGCGCTGAAATCGACCGAATCGGGCCGTTCATGCCAGCTTTGAAAAGCCTCGGCGCTTCAGGCCCGCTCCACAAATACAAAAGCCCTTTACAACACTGTGGCGTAAAGGGCTTCGAGTTTCACTCTCTCTTGAAGCGCGGCTCCGTAGCCGGATAACCGCGTGAGCTTGTTACTGCTTCGGGGCGAGCGCGGTGGTGATGGTCTTGGTCACGCTTTCGACGACCTGGGTTGCCGAATTGATAGTGGTGGTGCAGAGCTGCACACATGCGTTGCTTACCGGTTGAACGGTGTCGGTAGCGGTTTTGAGCGCGCTGCCAGCCATGTCCACAGCCTGCTGGGCCAGGTCGCCCACAGCGGTGAAGAGATCGCCAAATACGCCGATGTTTCCAGATTCGTTTGCCATGATGGTCAGTATTTATGTGTTGAAAAAAAGAGTTGAATATTCTTAGCGAACTGCACGATAAACTTGAAAGGTCGTGCGCAGTGCAATTTTATCTCAATGTAATACAATCCGTTCTCATTTCACATAAATGAATGAGGTTAGACGGTCGTGGCAGAAGAGCCTGAATCGTTATGATATCGGTAATTTCTGGTATGTAAGGAGTCGGGGGAGAAATGCCTCCGTGCTGCGGTATCGCTTTCAGATTTATTATCTTGCGAGTGAGCAACAGAACAAAACAGCCCGTCGGGAGCGCATTTTCTGCGTGGCGTCGGGCAAGAGCGAAAGGATTGTCGCGGCATGGAGTCTGCCACGGAGAGCAAAGCTGAATTGCGAAAGAAACAGCTCGTCACCCGCAGGGCGATGACGATGGAACGTTGGATTTCGGATAGCGAAAAGATTCAGGCGAGGGCCGCATCCTTGTCGCTCTTGCGCAAGGCCGCGAGGATTCACTGCTACGTTTCGATGGAACATGACCGCGAGGCGCGAACGCTGGAGCTGCTCGAAAAGCTCTCGCTCGACGGGAAAGAGGTATATATGCCTTATATTGAACGAGGAGTCATGCGGGCCGCCGTTTACCATCCAGGGCAGCGCTTCAGGGTTTCGCCGTCGGCTCCGGCCACTCCCGAACCGCTCGTGCTGTCGGAAGATGAGTGCTTCGACGTGGTCTTTGTGCCTCTCGCGGGGTTCGATCGTCAGGGCGGACGCATCGGTTTTGGAAAAGGTTGGTATGACCGCTTTTTCAGCCGTCTTTTGGCCAGCGGCGTCCGACCGGTGAAAATCGGCTTGGCGTTCAGCTTTCAGGAGGTTCCCACGGTGCCGTGCGATCCGTGGGACGAGCAGCTCGACATGGTCGTAACAGAAAATGAAATCATCAATTGCCAGCACAACAGCAGATGAGGAACGCGGAAAACGGGACATTGGCCGCCGGAGCGATGGTCGAGCCGGATTTGCGCGATCCGTCGCTCTACGTGAACCGTGAGCTGAGCTGGATCGATTTCAACCAGCGAGTGCTCGAAGAGGCGCTCGACTCCTCGGCGCATCCGCTCCTGGAGCGAGTCAAGTTCATCTCGATCTTCAGCTCCAACCTCGACGAGTTCTTCATGATCCGCGTGGCGGGACTGGATGACCAGTGCGCGGCGGGCATCAACGAGCGCTCGGTCGATGGCTTGACGCCCATCGGGGTTGTCGAGCGCATCCGCGAGCGCGTCATCGGCCAGCTCCGGCAGCGCAACGTCTGCTTCTTCGACGAGATCATTCCGGCGTTCAAAAGGAAAGGGATCGAATTTGTCAGCGTCACTTCGCTCTCCGGCCAGCAGCAGCGAGTTCTTCAGGGCTATTTCAGGAAGGAGATTTTTCCGGTTCTGACCCCGCTGGCGTTCGATACGGGCCACCCGTTTCCCTTCATGTCCAACCTCTCGCTGAATCTGGCCATCGAACTTGAAGACGAGGAGAGTGGCTCGATAAGATTCGCGCGGGTCAAGGTGCCGGGCATTCTGTCGCGCATCGTCCGGCTCGACCAGATCGAGGGACTCGGTTTCGGCGATGAGCGGATACGCTTGTTGTGGCTCGAAGATCTTGTCGAGCACAACCTCGACCAGCTCTTTCCGAGGATGCGCATTTTGCAGTGCCACCCCTTCCGGATCATTCGCGACGCGGATATCGAGATTGAGGAGGACGAGGCGGGCGACTTGCTCGAAAGCATCGAGCAGGGAGTGCGCTCGCGCCGCTACGGCAAGGTGGTGCGTCTCGACATCAATCCCGACATGCCGCACTCCATCAGGAGTCTCTTGGTCAAGAATCTGGAGACTTACGAGCGGAACGTCTATGAAATCAACGGTGTGCTCGGCATGAGCGCGTTGATGGAGCTGCTCGGCATTGACCGGCCCGATCTGAAGGATGAGCTGTTCGTGCCGCACAATCCGCTCGATGGCAAGCAGGCTGTTGACATGTTCGCCGAAGTGCGTTCCGGCGATGTGCTGTTGCACCATCCTTACGATTCGTTCAAGCCGGTGGTCGATCTCATCTGGCAGGCGGCGCGCGACCCCGACGTGCTCTCCATCAAGCAGACGCTCTACCGGGTCGGCAGCAACTCGCCGGTGGTCAAGGCGCTGATGTTCGCCTCCGAACAGCGCAAGCAAGTGGCCGTGCTGGTCGAACTCAAGGCGCGGTTCGACGAGGAGAACAACATCATCTGGGCCAGGGCGCTCGAAGATGCCGGAGCGCATGTGGTTTACGGCCTGCCCGGCCTCAAGACTCACGCCAAGCTGACCATGATCGTGCGGCGCGAGCAGGACGGGCTTCGCCACTATCTGCATCTCGGCACCGGCAACTACAATACGGTAACGGCAAGAATTTATACCGACTACAGCTATCTGACCACCAATCCGGTGCTTGCCGACGATGTCACCGAGCTGTTCAACTCCCTGACCGGCTACTCGAAGCATCGCCAGTACCGCTCCCTGATCGTTTCACCGCTGAACACCCGAAAGTGGATCATGGAGATGATCCGAAACGAAATCGAGCATCAGAAGCGCGACGGAAGCGGCAGAATCGTCATGAAGATCAACTCCCTCGTCGATGAGGAGATCATCCGGGCGCTCTACCGGGCATCGATGGCTGGCGTGAAGATCGATCTGATCGTCCGGGGCATCTGCTGTCTGAAGCCGGGAGTTTCCGGCATCAGCGAGAACATTCGCGTCATCAGCGTGATCGGACGGTTTCTCGAACACAGCCGCGTTTTTTACTTTAACAGTGGCGGCCACTCCCGGCTCTTTCTCGGCAGCGCCGACATCATGCCGCGCAACCTCGACAAGCGGGTCGAGACGCTTTTTCCCGTTGTCGATCAGCGCCTGGTCGAATCGGTGAAGTCCGATCTTGAACTGCTCCTGAGCGACAATCGCAAGGCGTGGGGAATGCAACCTGACGGAACCTATATAAAAAAACGGAACGGACGCTCGGCGACCGACAGCCAGAGGCTGTTCATGCGGCGCTCTCTCCGGAGGAAAAAGAACATAAAAACAAAGGTTAACTGATTATGAAGATTGCAGTTGGAAGCGATCACGCAGGGTATGAGCTGAAAAAAAACGTGCTCTCATGGCTTGAAAAACATGGTTACGATTTCGAGGACATGGGGCCTTATTCAGCTGAATCGGTCGATTATCCCGATTTCGCACACAAGGTTGCCGAAGCGGTTGCGAAAGGTCTTTTCGACCAGGGAATCCTGATGTGCGGCACCGGCATCGGCATCTCCATCGCCGCAAACAAGGTGAAGGGGATTCGCGCGGCCAACGTCTGCGGCCCCGAATACGCGGCGCTGGCGCGTCAGCACAACGACGCCAACGTGCTCGCCTTCGGCGCGCGTTTCAACGACGAAGCGAGCGCCGCGAAGATTCTCGAAAGCTGGTTCGCCGCAGAATTCGAGGGCGGACGCCATCAGCGCCGGATCGACAAAATCGAGTACTGCTGCTGAATGGCCGTGACCTTCTCGCATCTGGTCGAGGCGGACTTTCCGGTCTTCGCCCTTGGCAGCCCGACCGCCGAAGCGGCGCGGAGACTCGCGGGCGCGGGGTGCGTCTGCGCTCCGGTGCTCGAAGGCGAGCGCTATTTGGGAATGCTCTTTCTTTCCGCCCTTCTCGGGGGTCGGAAGGGATGGCCGACAGCCAGGGAAAAGCTTGGCGCGGAGCAGCTCGAAGCCGTCAGGGCGTACCGGCCAGACGAGCAGCTTTTCGACAACCTCATCTCCGTGGCGACGGCGAAATGCGGCGTCGTGCCGCTTGCCGATGCGGAGGGGCGGTATGCCGGTGTGGTTTCGAGCAAGCGAATCCTCGGATTCCTTGCCGAGCGAATTCACTCCGGCGAGGGCGGCTCGACCCTCGAAATCGAAGTGCCGCCAACCGGCGCGAAGCTTTCGGAGATCATCGAGACCATCGAAAAGAATGACGCCTCGATTCTCAGTTTCACCTCGTGGCCAACGGGCGCGGCTGGAGGCGGAAGCATCATCTTTTTCAGGGTCGCCACCCACGACTTTTTCCGTCTCGTCAGGAATATAGAAAACTACGGATATATTATCCGCTACCACTCCATCTTTCCAGACGCCGGTTACGACGAGCTTCGTGAAAAGGCGCTTGAATTTATCCACTATATGGACATGTAAAGGCGCGCAACGGCCATGCGCCACAACGACAGAGACGGCTTATGCACAATGAAGAGTTCAGTACCCTTGCAGCCAGGGTTCGCGAGGCTGCACACAGGTTATATCCGGAAGTAGCGGCGCTGCGCCGTCATCTGCACCAGCATCCCGAGCTTTCCTACCAGGAGTTCCAGACGACCGCATTCATCAGGGAGTATCTCGCCGGGCTTGGCATCGAGGCCGAACCGCCGCTCATGGAGACGGGCGTCGTCGCGCTCTTGCGGGGCGAGGGCGCGGCGTCCGGCGAGCGGCGCACGGTGGCGTTGCGGGCCGACATCGATGCCCTGCCGCTTCAGGAGGAGAACAGTCACGATTTCTGCTCGACGGTCGAGCGCTGCATGCACGCCTGCGGGCACGACATGCACACGGCGATGCTCCTCGGCGCGGCCACCGTGCTCTGCGGCATGAAGGAGGCGCTGAATGGCGATGTGCTGCTGATTTTCCAGCCAGCGGAAGAGAAAGCTCCCGGCGGAGCCAGGCCCTTGATCGAGGCGGGATTGCTGAAAAAGTACAAACCATCGGCAATCTTCGCGCAGCACTGCTTCCCCAGCGTCAAGAGTGGCGGCATCGCCATGTGCAAGGGGAGCTTCATGGCCGCCGCCGACGAACTGTACATCACGATTCACGGCCAGGGCGGCCACGCCTCCGCGCCGCACAAGACGCGCGACCCGATTCTCGCCTCAGCGCACATCATCACGGCGTTGCAGCATCTGGTCAGCCGCGTCTCGCCGCCGCACGAACCGGCAGTGCTCTCCATCGCCTCGATCAACGGCGGCCACGCCACCAACGTCATTCCCGGCAAGGTGACGATGATGGGCACCATGAGAACCATGGACGAAGCGTTGCGCTCGCTGTTGCACGAGAAGTTCGACAGGACGGTCAGGCAGGTCTCCGCCGCTTTCGATTGCGAGGCGGAGGTCGAAATCAGAAGCGGCTATCCCGTTTTGTACAACGATCCCGACATGACCGACCTTGCCTGGGAGGCGGGCAAGGCGTATCTCGGCGACGAAAACGTACACCAGTCGGAGAAGCTCATGACCGCCGAGGATTTCGCCTATTACCTGCGCGAGTGCCCCGGAAGCTTCTGGCAACTTGGCACAGGCCTCGACAATTCCGCGCCGGGCAACCTGTTGCACTCGCCAACCTTCGACCCCGACGAACGCGCCCTCGAAACCGGCATGGGGATGATGAGCTACCTGGCGCTGCGGTATCTGGCGGGGGGAGGAGAATTATGAATTATGAATGTTGAATTATGAATCTGGCCAATAAAATTATCAAACAATTGCCCCGGACTTCAGTCCGGGGTTTATGGATAACACAAAATAAATCAGGGCTTTAGCCCAATATCTTCTTGTTGCGATGGTTGCGATTTATTGTGGCCGGAGTAATAATGTGGACGGAAGAGGAAGAAAGAAAAAAGGCTGGCACGCATCACTGCGGCCAGCCTTTTTTGATTTGCGGGTGATTCGTTCGTTTTACGCCTTGCCGTTGGAGCCGAGCACGTTGACGATTTTGTGCATGTAGAGCTGCTTGAGCGCGTCACGGGCGGGACCGAGATACTTGCGCGGATCGAACTCCTCCGGCTTCTCGTCGAGCACCTTGCGTATGGCGGCGGTCATGGCGAGCCTTCCGTCGGAGTCGATGTTGATCTTGCAGACCGCCGAGCGCGCGGCTTCGCGGAGCTGGTCTTCGCCGATGCCGATAGCATCCTTGAGCTTGCCGCCATGCGCGTTGATCATCTGCACCAGCTCCTGCGGAACGGACGAAGCGCCGTGCAGCACGATCGGGAAGCCGGGAATGCGCTTTTCGATTTCGGCGAGAATGTCGAGGCGGATGCTGTGCTCTTCGCCGGGCTTGAACTTGAAGGCGCCGTGCGAGGTGCCGATGGCGATGGCAAGGCTGTCAACGCCGGTCTTGCCAACGAAATCCTCCACCTGATCGGGTTCGGTATAGGTGTGCGTCGCGGCGTGAACATCATCCTCGATGCCGGCCAGTACGCCCAGCTCGCCCTCGACGGTGACGTCATGCTGGTGGGCGTATTCCACGACTTTACGGGTCAGCGCCACGTTGTCTTCGTAGCTCAGGTGCGAGCCGTCGATCATGACCGACGAAAATCCGGTCTCGATGCAATCCTTGCACAGCTCGAAGCTGTCGCCGTGGTCGAGGTGCAGCACAATCGGAATCTCGCATCCGAGTTCGGCGGCGTATTCAACCGCGCCGGCAGCCAGATGACGCAGAAGCGTTTGGTTGGCGTAGCTGCGAGCGCCTTTCGAAACCTGGAGGATAACCGGCGAGGCGGTCTCGACGCAAGCCATGACGATCGCCTGCAACTGTTCGAGATTGTTGAAATTATACGCCGGAATGGCGTATCCGCCGCTGACGGCTTTGGCGAAAAGATCACGGCTGTTGACGAGTCCCAGTTCCTTGTATCCGGTGAATTCATTCATAAAAAAGACACTCCATTTGAGATTGATTGATTGCAGGTGTAGTCTGTCGAAATTTTTTTTGCCATTTTATAAATTACGCAGAAACCTGTTATGCAGAGAGCATGTTTTGTAATATAATACATTGAATCAGGATTCGTGCGAATCCGGGAAAATCCGCTTTTTTTCAGAACTTACCAAAGTGACACCATTTGTGATTATGAACAAGCTGCGTTCAGTACTGTTTCCTTTTCTGTTTTTCTTTCTGATCCTCGCCTTCTCATGGGATCACTCCCAGGCCGTCAGCGCCAGGGCCGCTTCCGCTCCGGCGATACTGAAACCCACTCCGAACCAGGAGGAGGCCGCCCGCTACATCGCCCAGTACCTGCTTCAGAACCATTACCGCAAGGTTCCGGTCAACGACTCACTGGCCCAGCAGATTTTCAACCGTTATCTCGACAATCTCGACAACAACCGCAGCTACTTCACGGCTCCCGAGGTCGAAAAGCTCAGGCAGGAGATTGGGGTTCATCTCGATGACGATTTCGTTTCCGGCAATCCGACGAGAGGTTTCGCCATCTACAATCTCTTTCTGAAGCGCGCCAGAGAGAAGATGGCGTATATGAAAAGTACGCTCGAAACGGCGAAATTCGATTTTTCCACTCCCGAGACGCTTGAACTCGAACGGAGCAAGACAGCCCCGTGGCCTGCTGATCAGACTGAACTGCACGATCTCTGGCGCAAGGAGTTGAAGTATCAGTACCTGAGCGTGAAGTATTCTGGCGAAAAAGGAAAAAATATCAAGACAGAACTCCTGAAAAGCTTCAATAACCGTCTCAAAATCTTCAACCAGCAAAAGCCGGAAGATGCTTTTCAGGCATACATGTTAGCGGTTACTTCCTCGTTTGATCCGCATACCGACTACTTCTCGCCGGATGAGTTCGAGAATTTCCAGATCGACATGAGCCGTTCGCTCGAAGGCATTGGCGCGAAGTTGCAGATGGAGAACGAATATACGGTGGTGAACGAAATCATTCCCGGCGGCCCGGCCTTCAAAAGCAACCACCTGAAGAAGGGCGACAAGATCGTTGGCGTCGGTCAGGGCGACAAGGGAGAGATCATCGATGTCACCGGATGGCGTATCAATGATGTCGTCAAAAAGATCAGAGGGCCAAAAGGCACGGTCGTCCGGCTCAAGGTGCTTCCGGCCAGCCAGGCGGGCAAAGGCCCGGCAAGGATCATCCGACTGGTGAGAGCCACGGTTGACTTGCAGGAGCAGGCCGCGCAGAAAAAGATTATTTACGAAAACGGCCACAAAATTGGCGTCATCGTTCTTCCTTCATTCTATCTCGATTTCGAAGGCGAGCGGCAGCAAAAGCAGAACTACACGAGCACCACGAAAGATGTGACCAAAATCATCAATGAACTCAAGCGAGAAAATGTTGAGGGGATCATTGTTGACCTGAGGGAAAATGGCGGCGGATCGCTCGAAGAGGCGGTCAACGTCACCGGCCTGTTTACCGGCAAGGGGCCGGTCGTGCAGGTCAGCAACGCGCTTGGCGGCAAGATGGTGCTCAAGGACGAGAATTACCCGATGCTTTACAGCGGTCCGCTGGTGGTGCTGGTCAACCGTTACAGCGCATCGGCCTCGGAGATTTTCGCGGCGGCGATTCAGGACTATGGCCGCGGCCTGGTCGTGGGTGACAGAACCTTCGGCAAGGGCACGGTGCAGAGCATCGTGAACATACAGCGCCCCTTCAGCATGTTCATGAAGCAGAGCGACCTCGGCCAGCTCAAACTGACCATCGCCAAATTCTACCGCATATCGGGCGGCAGCACCCAGCATATCGGCGTCCTGCCCGATATCGTCCTGCCCTCGTTGATCGATCCGGAAGTGGTTGGCGAGGATACCTATACGAGCAGCCTGCCGTGGACGACGGTCTCGAGGACGCCTTATGTTCCTTCCGGAACCGTCAGCCGCGAAGAGATCGCGTCGCTGAAAAAAGAGTTCGCCCAACAGTCCTCCAAAGACAAGCACTACCAGTCCTACCTGGCCGACCTGGCGACCCTGAACCGCATCCGCCAGCGCAAGAGCGTGTCGCTCCAGGAAAAGAGCTTCGAGGCGGAGAACAAGAGCCTGAAAGTGATTCAGGATCGCTGGGGAGACGCGAACATCGATACCGGTAAAAAGAAGAAAACCGACTTTATCCTGCAAGAGGCTGCCAGCGTTCTGGATGATCTCGTGGCGCTCAAGTCGCGGCCAGCCATTCCCGCCGCCGCTCCGGCGCCGAGACCTGCGGTAAGGCAAGTGGTTCCGGTGAGATAAAGCGGAGTTACAATGAAATGAAAAAAGGCGCTCGAACGGGGCGCCTTTTTTGTTTGGGGAAAGTGGACGGTCTGGACGGCGTGGACGAGGTGGACAGGATTGGAAACTGGCCTGGGCGGGTTTTATGCCCGCCCTGTTTCGGAAAACCGGAACCCTCGCAAGGGCAGCCGCGAGGGCTGCCCCTACAAGAGATTGTTCATCAACGCGCCGCTTTCGCTCTGGCGATCTGCTCTTCGACCGACTTGAACGAGCAGCTTCCGGCGGTTTTCTTGGAGTTCACGCTGGCGTCGGGTTTCAGGTCGTCGTAGATGGTCTCGTCGAACGCTTCCGAGAAGGCGCGGTACTCGTCGAGCGAGATGGTCGGCAGGGTTTTGCCCTCTGCGATGGCGTAGGCTACGATCTTCCCGGTGATGCGGTGGGCGTCGCGGAAGGGAATCTGCTTTTTGACCAGGTACTCGGCGATCTCGGTGGCGAGGCTCAAATCCTCGGCGGTCAGCCGGGCGAGGCGCTCCTCGTTCAGCCAGGTTTTTTCGATCATCCGGCGGAAGACCGAGAGGCTTGACGCGGTGGTTTCGGCGGTGTCGAAGAGCGGCGGCTTGTCTTCCTGCATGTCGCGGTTGTAGGAGAGCGGCAAGCCTTTCATGATGGTGAGCAGGTTCATCAGGTTGCCATAAACGCGCCCCGTTTTGCCGCGCACCAGCTCGGCGATGTCGGCGTTCTTCTTCTGCGGCATGATCGATGAGCCGGTGGCGAAAGCGTCGCTGATCGAGAGGTAGTTGAACTCCGCCGAACTCCAGAGAATCACATCCTCCGAGAAGCGCGACAGATGCATCATGATCATCGAACAGGCCGAGACGAACTCGATCACCAGGTCGCGGTCGCTCACCGCGTCGATGCTGTTGATGAACACGCCGTCGAAGTCAAGCAGTTCCGCAGAACGCACCGGATCGAGCGGCAGGGTGCTGCCCGCGAAGGCCGCCGCGCCGAGCGGCGAGATGTTGGCCCGCCGACGCAGGTCGCCGAGGCGCTCTCTGTCGCGCCCGAACATCGAGTGCCACGCCATGTAGTAGTGGCCTGCGGAGATCGGCTGGGCGCGTTGCAGGTGCGTGTAGCCGAACATGATGGTGTGCTTGTACTGCTCCGCCTTGTCGAGCAGCGTGGCCTGCATCGCTTCGAGCAGGCCACTGATGCGGTCGGTGTTGCGGCGCAGGTAGAGCCGCGTGTCGGTCGCCACCTGGTCGTTGCGGCTGCGACCGGAGTGCAGCTTGCCCGCCGCCGGGCCGATCAGCTCCTTCAGTCGGTTTTCGATCACGGTATGAATATCCTCGTCCTCCCAAACCGGCACGAGTGCGCCCGACTCGATCTCCTGCTCGACCGCCTTCAGCCCTTCGACAATCTGCCCGGCCTCCTCCGGCGAGATGATGCCCTGCTCGCCGAGCATGGTCGCATGGGCGACAGAGCCTTGTATATCCTCACGATAGAGCAGCCCGTCCACATGCACCGACGAGGAGAACTTCAGCGCCTCCCGATCAAACGGTTCCGAAAAACGGCTCTGCCACAAGAGTTCTTTCTGATTGGACTGATCGGACATGGTAACGTAATGCTATGAGATTGGCGGGGAAGAAGCCCCGTGAAAATGGTTTCGGGAAGATAAGGAACATAATTGATAATGGATAATTGAGAATGGGGGGAGAGGCCGGGCGTGTGGCTGTGCACCCTTGTCGTGGTTGTGTATTGTAGAGGCGGCTCTTTCTCAATTGTAGGGGGGGCATGGCTTGCACAGTGTTGGCATTTCTCTGTAGGGGCAGGCCTCGCGCCTGCCCTCTTTGGTGGACAACGTGGACGCGACGGACTGTGTGGACAAGATCACTGACGATTTTTTCTGGGAATGCGCACGCAAAGAACTCTACAAAGCAAAGCACTCGTGTCTTTCAAAATAAATTTGTTGCTCAGCCATGCGAGAAAAAGAGCGTATTGGCTATATTGCATTTGGCATTTCCCAAACCCGCGGGTCTGTTCAACTAAGTGTGTAAACGGTCGTAATCAAACGGGAAGCCGTCCTTCGAATTTAATGGAAAACTGGTTG
>NZ_VDCH01000024.1 GCF_006265165.1 Chlorobaculum thiosulfatiphilum | reverse complement strand
GTTTGCAGGGCAATATCGCCTTGTTTCGATGTCGCTGGTCAGAAGAATATTTCAAATCGCTCTTTTTAGAGATGCCCTTAAAGGAATATCGTCTACAGAGAAAGAGAAGATAGATTCTATAATCACTAATAATTTAGAATCAGATTCCTGAGATTATCGTCAATCTTGCAAGTATGGCCAAAAATTGATTTATATCATGACATTCAAAACATGGGACAATGTGATTTCGATAATCCGCCGCCCCATCTCCATGGGGCGACGAATATCTGAAATCAAACAGCCTCTCTACCTCTTTCCACCTCCCGTAATTCCAGCCTTCTCCTCCTGCGGTTTCGAAAGCAGCACAATCCCGACCCCGGCGGCTATCATAATAAAGCAGAGCACCTGGCCCATCGAGAAGTTGAGGAAGACGAAGCCGAGTTGGGCGTCGGGTTCGCGGAAGAATTCGATGAAGAAGCGTACTGTGCCGTAGCCGATGAGGTAGAGGCCGGAGAGGAAGCCGGGCCATGGCGCTTTTTTGCGGATCGTCCAGAGAATGACGAAGAGCACGATGCCTTCGAAGAACGCTTCGTAGAGCTGGGAGGGGTGGCGCAGCTCCACGGTCGGGGCGTCGGGGAAGTACATGCCGATGGCCGAGGTGGTCACGCGACCATAGAGTTCGCCGTTGATGAAGTTGCCGAGGCGGCCAAAGGTGTAGCCGAGCGGCAGGGCGGGGATGAAGAGATCGACGGTGCGGAGAAAGTCCACCTTCTGCTTGCGGGCAAAAATCCACATGGCGACGCCGACGCCGATCAGGCCGCCGTGGAACGACATGCCGGTGATGCCGGAGAACGCACAACCTCCGCTGCCGAAGTGAATCGGCAAAAGTGTGCCGATTGGATCTTGCAGAAACCAGTCGAATCCATAGAATAATATATAGCCGAGGCGTCCGCCGATGAGTACGCCGCCCATCGCCCAGGTCAGGGCGTCGCCGGGGAAGGTTTTGTCGAATGGAAGTTTTTCGTCGGCAATTCTGTATCTCGAAAGTAGATAGACGATGGCGAAGGCCACAATGTACATGGTGCCGTACCAGCGGATGGCGATTCCTCCTGTCGAAAAAATGACGGGATTCATCTGTGATGGGAGGTGCTGCCACCAGGCCGTGAAATCGATCATTGAAACTTTTTTTTACGGTTTCGAGTGATTAACAATTCTTAAACTCTTGGAACGTAAGGGAATGTAGTTATATTAAATCCTTGCACACTTCTTTTCGTTCGCAAACTACCCTGTAACATAAACATAGAGAGCATGGCTAAAATTCTTGAAGGGCCTGCCATGAAATTGTTCAACAAGTGGGGCATTCCTGTGCCTAATTACGTTGTCATCATGGACCCTGAACGTCTTGCACAGCTTGGTGAAGCTAATAAATGGCTGCGTGAATCAAAACTCGTCGTCAAGGCTCACGAAGCTATTGGTGGCCGGTTCAAGCTCGGCCTCGTCAAAATCGGTCTCAACCTCGAAGAGGCCATAGCGGCATCTCGTGAAATGATCGGCGCAAAGATCGGCACCTCCGAGGTTCGCCAAGTCATTGTGGCGGAAATGCTCGATCACGACGCGGAATACTATGTTTCCATGATTGGCAACAAGGACGGCGCGGAGCTGCTGATTTCCAAACATGGCGGCGTCGATATCGAGGATAACTGGGACAGCGTCAAGCGTATCCAGATTCCTCTCGACGAAAATCCCACCATCGAGCAGCTCACCCAGATTGCCACGGATGCTGGCTTCGAAGGCGAAATCGCCGAGCGCATCGCCAAAATATGCTCACGCCTCATTCTCTGTTTCGACAATGAGGATGCGCAGTCCATCGAAATCAACCCGCTGGTCATCCGCAAGAGCGACATGCGCTTTGCCGCGCTCGACGCCGTGATGAACATCGACTGGGATGCCCGGTTCCGCCATGCCGACTGGGATTTCAAGCCGGTTTCCGAAATCGGTCGCCCGTTCACCGAAGCCGAGCAGCAGATCATGGATATCGACTCCCGGATCAAGGGATCGGTCAAGCTCGTCGAGGTTCCCGGCGGCGAAGTGGCGCTCCTGACCGCTGGCGGCGGCGCTTCGGTTTTCTATGCCGACGCAGTCGTGGCAAGGGGCGGCACCATCGCCAACTATGCCGAATACTCGGGCGACCCGGCTGACTGGGCCGTGGAAGCGCTCACCGAGACCATTTGCCGCTTGCCCAACATCAAGCACATCATCGTCGGCGGCGCTATCGCCAACTTCACCGACGTGAAAGCGACCTTCAGCGGCATCATCAACGGCTTCCGCGAGAGCAAGTCCAAAGGCTACCTCGAAGGCGTCAAAATCTGGGTGCGCCGTGGCGGACCGAACGAGGCGCAGGGCCTTGCCGCCATCAGGAAACTCCAGGAGGAGGGCTTCGACATCCACGTCTATGACCGCAGCATGCCGATGACCGACATCGTCGATATGGCGATGAAGTCTTGATGACAGTCCTTGAAAGACGTTGAAACAAAAGAATATAGAAACTCATTAAATTTGATTGAACCGTGAGCATTCTCGCAAATAAAGATACCCGGGCAGTCATCATCGGTGGCGTGGCTGGCGTCAATGCGGCAAAACGCATGGCCCAGTTCGACTACCTGATCAACCGTCCGCTGACCGTCCAGGCTTTCGTCTATCCGCCAGAAGCCGGCCAGCAGAAAGAAATCTTCCGTGGCGGCGAACTCAAGAACGTCACTGTCTATAACTCTCTGGCTCCAGCGCTCAATGAGCACCCGGAGATCAACACCGCGCTCATCTACCTCGGCGCATCGAGAGCTACCCAGGCCGCGATTGAGGCGCTCGAATCCCCGAACATCCAGCTTGTCTCGATGATCACCGAAGGCGTTCCGGAAAAGGATGCCAAGCGCCTGAAGAAACTTGCCCAGAAGCACGGCAAGATGCTGAACGGCCCATCGTCGATCGGTGTCATGTCCGCTGGCGAGTGCCGCCTTGGCGTAATCGGCGGCGAGTACCGCAACCTGAAGCTCTGCAATCTCTACAGGCCAGGCTCCTTCGGCGTTCTGACCAAGTCCGGCGGTCTCTCCAACGAGGCGATGTGGCTTTGCGCCCAGAACGGCGACGGCATCACCTCCGCCGTGGCTATCGGCGGCGACGCCTATCCGGGCACCGACTTCGTCACCTACCTCGAAATGTTCGAGAACGATTCCGACACCAAGGCGGTCGTGCTGGTTGGCGAAGTGGGCGGCAACCTCGAAGAGGAGGCGGCCGAGTGGCTCGCAGCCGAACCGCGCCGTATCAAACTGATCGCCGCTATCGGCGGCACCTGTCAGGAGGTTCTGCCGCAGGGCATGAAGTTCGGCCACGCTGGCGCCAAAGAGGGCAAGAAGGGTGCAGGCTCGGCCCGCTCCAAGATGAACGCCCTGCGCGAAGCTGGCGCGTACGTGCCCGACACCTTCGGCGGTCTCAGCAAAGCCATCAAGCAGGTCTATGAAGAGCTGCTCGCGTCTGGCGCTATCAAGCCTGAGTCCGAAATCGACGAGGCGCTCTTGCCCGAGCTGCCACCGAGCGTTCAGGAGGTCATGAAGCAGGGTGAAGTGATCGTCGAGCCGCTCATCCGCACCACCATCTCCGACGATCGCGGCGAAGAGCCCCGCTATGCCGGTTACGCCGCTTCGGAGCTTTGCTCGAAAGGGTATGGCATCGAGGATGTCGTCGGCCTGCTCTGGGGCAAGAAGCTTCCGACCCGCGAGGAGTCCGAGATCATCAAGCGCATCATCATGATTTCCGCAGACCACGGCCCGGCTGTGTCTGGCGCTTATGGCTCGATTCTCGCCGCCTGTGCTGGCATCGACATGCCACAGGCAGTATCGGCCGGCATGACGATGATCGGCCCCCGTTTCGGCGGCGCCGTGACCAACGCCGGTAAATACTTCAAGATGGGCGTGAAGGATTACCCGAACGACATCCCCGGCTTCCTTGCCTGGATGAAGAAGAACGTCGGCCCGGTTCCCGGCATCGGCCACAGGGTCAAGAGCCTCAGGAATCCCGACCAGCGCGTGAAGTACCTCGTCAGCTACGTGCAGAACGAAACGTCGCTGCACACGCCGATTCTCAACTACGCGCTCGAAGTCGAGAAGATCACGACCGCCAAGAAAGACAACCTGATCCTGAACGTCGATGGCACCATGGGTTGTATTCTCATGGACCTCGGCTTCCCGGAGCACTCGCTGAACGGCTTCTTCGTTTTGGCCCGCACCATTGGCATGATCGGCCACTGGATCGACCAGAACAACCAGAACGCCCGCCTGATCAGGCTCTACGACTACCTGATCAACTACGCCGTCAAGCCGGAACGCCCGGTACCGGATAAGAAGTAAGCGTAGAGTTCTATGGATAACACAAAAAGCAGGTCAACTTGGCCTGCTTTTTGTGTTTATGGACGGATGGGATGGTGGGAGAGTGAGTTGTTTTTCCGAGACTTTTCGTAGATTATGAGATGTAGTATCCAGACCAATACAAGGAAGTTATATAATAATGCTTTTGTTTTATCATCAAAACCATATACAACTTACATGTTTAAAGCATTGGATGTACGAGATAACTCAGAAGTGGTAATTTTAGGCCAGAAGTGGTTAAATTCTATCAAAAAACTTCGAGAACTTGACCATCAAAATATTTTAGTATGTCAGGGTTGCAAACAACCGGTTCGAGTGCGGGCAGGTGAAAAAATACGAAAACATTTTGCTCACAAACATTTAGAGAATTGTAGTTATGAGGATGAGTCGGCTATTCTTCGTAACTCTCGCGCTGTTCTTTATGAGTGGCTTGTAGGTAAATTTGATAAAAATGTTACCATTGAAAAACAAGTTGACGGAACAGAATTATTTCGCCCAATAGATTGCTGGGTTACGCAAGGTTCAAAAGTATTTGCTTACTGGATTATCGATTCGAAGATTAATCCAGACAAACGAATAACATTGCAAAATATTGCAAAGAAATTAAGAATTCATTTTCATTTGGTGTTTTGTTCTGATCTGTTGCATACAGATCAAGATAATCCAAATAAGATATTTCTCACAACTACTGAAAGAGAATTTATTCAGCGCTCAAAGTATGATGAAGCTCATTGTTATGGGTATTCAGCTGCAGGCGGGTCTCTGCATTATTTAGATGCTGAAAACCGAAAGTTAATTACGTTTCGTAACCTCTTGCTTAATCACAAGCCACAAGTTTATACTGGTTGCAATATAAATAGCGATTTAGGAGAGCTTCTAGTTTCGCCAAAAACTGGTGAATTTGTTCATAAAGGTGAACAAGAGAAATGGCAAAAAAATGAAGAGGAAATAAGGGCTGTTGAGGAAGAATCAATTCGTGAAAGTTCAGAAAAGATGAAACTATCAGATTCATCTTTTGAAAAAATGAATAAAAAAAAGAAATGTGAAATTTGTGGAGAAATGACCGATGACTGGTTGTCTTTTAATGCAAAAACGGGTTTGTGCAAATGTAGTTCATGTTTTCACCAAGGAAAGTTTTGACGACGGTTGCTCAACACTTCGTCAAAAGAGCGTTACCAGTACATTGACTTCACATTCTTCGCATTGATATAGGATCACATTTACGGTCGATGTCGCCATGCGTAGCATCGACCGCATTCTCACCCGATCCCAATCTCAACTCACATCCCCGGAATCCTCGGGATATATTTCATCTTCGAGAGTTTGTAATAATACCCCCACCCCTTTTTCAGCCAGTGGCCGACTATCGGCATCGGGATGAACATCTCGCTGTGGCCGGTGCGATAGACGAAGCCTGCGCCGTCGCCGGTGTCCATGACGCAGAGGACGTTCAGGTGCTCCTGATAGCCTTTCATCGGCTCCTGATTGCCGAAGTGTTCGGCCAGGCAGTTGTTGGCCGCGCACTCCGCCATGAACTCCGCGATATGGCCCTGCTTGGCCTTCCACTCCGGCCCTTCGAGCGCCGCTGAATCGCCGACGGCGTACCAGCCATTCACGCCGACCACGCGGCAGAAGTCGTCGATCTTCACGAAGCCTGCCTCGTTGAGCGGAAGGTCGGAGGCCGTGACGACGCTGTGGCCCGACCCCGCCGGAATGAACATCGTCAGATCGCTCTGGAGCTTGCTGCCGTCCTTGAACACCACACCGTCCTTCTCGAAGCGCGTGATCTTCTTGCCATAGCGTTGCTTGAAGTTCTTCGCCTTGAACATTTTGGCCATCATGTCGAGCGCCTTCTGGCCCATTTTCGCGCCGGGCTGGGCCATCGGGGCGAAGAAGGTCATCTCGAAATTGTCACGGATGCCGAGCCTGGTGAGCTTGTGGTGCAGGTTGAAGAACAGCTCGAAACCGGGGCCGCCGCGTACGCCGCTGGGGTCTTTCGGGTTGCCGCCGAAGCCGAAGGCGATCTTGCCGTGGCCGCGCTCGACGAGGGCGTCGATCTTCTCCTTGAGGCGGAGCGAGTGCTCCGGAGCGCCGCAGATCGAGAGCGTGTGCTCGATACCTTCGTGCTTCACTTTGTCCGAGCCGAGCGCAATTACGAGGAAGTCGAAGTCGCTGCGGACGCCCGCTTTTTCAAGCGCGACGGAGTCCCGGCTGGCGTCGATGGCCGTCACCTTGTCGAGCGTCAGCAAAAATCCGTGCTTCCGCGCGAGCTTTTCCAGCGGGAAAGCCACGTTTTTGAACTGTTCCGTGCCAACCGGAATCCAGATGGCGATCGGGTAGATGAACAGAAACTCCCGGTCGGAAACCACCTCGACCTCGAATCCACGTTTGCGGAACGAGATCGCCGCCGCAACGCCGGCAATGCCTCCGCCAAGAATCAATACTTTTTTCACTACGGATCACTAATGGTTGATGCCCGAAGGCATTAGAAGACGTAAGGCCGTTAATATAGGGAAATATTGGTCATATGCCAATAATTAAAAACGAGGCGATCTTGCCGAGCCTTGACATTCAGGCGGAACGCATAGCCCTTGATGGGGTGTTGTTGGTTTACAAGCTGCTTTAAAAAACAGAGTCGAGCGCCTTCCAACGCCACTCTGAATTTCGCCGGAAAGGAGAGCCAGTTCGCCATTCGACAAGACATGCGGATGCTTCATCAAAACCGGGAGCCGTGTCATGCAACAAAATCCAGACGATTTTTCGATGGTTTTCGAGGGAGCCGCCGGACAGGGCGTCCAGACGATCACTTCCTTGCTCCTTCCTCTTCTCAGACACAGCGGCCACCATATCTTTTCGTGCACGGAGTTCATGTCGCGCATTCGGGGCGGCAGCAACAGCACCGAAATCCGCGTGACCGGAAAGCCTCGCCGCGCCTATGTTTCACGCATCGACCTCCTGCTGGCGCTGACGCCTCACGCATACGAGCGGCTCCACGGGCGGCTGCATGAGCGCACACTCATCTTTGCCGAAAAGGCGCAGTTCGGCGAGCACTGGGACAGCCGCTGCATCGACACGCCGCTGGGCCGGTTCGCATCGGATGCGGGCGGAAAGGTCTATGCCAATACGGTGGCCGTGGGAATCGTGCTGGCTGTTATCGGTATTTCACTCGAAAAGTGCGCCGAATTTCTGCGTGAACAGTTTGCTGACAAGGGTGAGGAGGTTATCGAAAACAACCTCAAAGCCGCACGGCTCGGCTACGAGTTCGGACTTCAGTTGCCCGCCGACCGCAGACCGGAGCTGCCTGAACCGGCGGCGGAAATCCGTAGCGATTCGCTCATGATGGACGGCACCTCGGCGCTCGGCATTGGGGCCGTCGCCGCCGGATGCAACTTCATCTGCTCCTATCCCATGTCGCCCGGCACCGGCGTCCTGACCTTTCTGGCGGCGAGGTCGAAAACTTTCGGCATCGTGGTCGATCAGGCCGAGGACGAAATCGCCGCGATCAATGCTGGACTCGGCGCATCGTACGCGGGCGCGAAGGCGCTGGTGACCACCTCCGGCGGCGGTTTCGATTTGATGCAGGAGGGCGTGAGCCTGGCCGGAATGATCGAAACGCCGATCGTCGTGCATATCGGCCAGCGCCCCGGCCCGGCGACCGGCCTGCCGACCCGCACGGAGCAGGGCGACCTCGACCTTGCGCTCCACGCCGGTCACGGCGAATTCGCGAGGGCGATCTTTGCGCCCGGCACACTCCGCGAGGCCATCGACACGATGCAGCGCGCGTTCGATACCGCCCAGCGCTACCAGATTCCGGTCGTCGTGCTGACCGACCAGTACCTGCTCGACGCCGTCTCGACCATCGGGGCAGGCGAGATCGAGCGGCATCCGGTAACACTCGCCATCGTCGAAACCGGTAAAGAGTACCAGCGCTACGCCTTCACGGAGAACGGCCTGAGTCCGCGAGGTGTGCCCGGATTCGGCGCCGGGATCGTTCGGGTGGATTCCGACGAGCATGACGAGGCGGGGCTGATTACCGAGAGCTTCGAGATGCGACGCCGGATGATGGACAAACGGCTCCTGCGGCTTCAGGCGCTCCGGCGTGAGGCGCTGCGCCCGACCGTCATCGGCAATCCGGAGGAGGCCGAAATCATCGCCGTTTCGTGGGGGTCGAACCGTGGCGTACTCGAAGAGGCGCTCGAACGGCTCGACAACAGCCGGTTCGCCGGAGTTCATTACGCCCAGGTCTGGCCGCTCGCTCCGGACACCGCCGCGCTGTTGGGAAACGGGCGCGGGAAAATCGTCGTCATCGAGAACAACGCGTTCGGGCAGTTCGCCAATCTGCTTCAGCAGGAGAGCGGCATCGCGGTGTCGCGCCGCATTCTGAAAGCCACCGGCGAACCATTCAGCGTCGAGGAAATAGTCGAACAATTCAGGGAGGTCGCCCGTGAACAATCAGCATAACCCGTTTGCGATGCCCGCCAGCACTGACGTGGCCTGGTGCCCCGGATGCGGCAACCACAAGGTGATCGAGGCGGTGGGGGAAGCGCTGGAAGCGCTGAAGATCGAACCCGAAAATCTGGTGATGGTTTCGGGTATAGGCCAGGCGGCCAAAGCGCCGCAATACCTGAACGCCAACATGTTCAACGGTCTGCACGGACGCGCCCTGCCCGCGGCGCTCGGCATTCGGCTTGCGAACCGGAAGCTCACGGTGGTCGTCGAATCGGGCGACGGCGACCTGTACGGCGAGGGAGGCAACCACTTTCTGCACGCCATCCGGCGTAATTTCAACGTCACCATCATCGCGCACGACAATATGATCTACGGCCTCACCAAGGGGCAGGCGTCGCCAACGTCGCGGCGCTGCATGAAGACTCCGGTGCAGGTGGGCGGCGTTTTGCTCGAACCGTTCAACCCGCTGGCCGTGGCGCTCGCGCTCGACGCGCCCTTCGTCGCCAGGGCGTTCGCAGAGAACGTCGAGCAGACCCGGTCGATCATCATGGAGGCTATCCGCTTCAAGGGGTGCGCACTGGTCGATGTGTTCCAGCCGTGCGTCGTTTTCAACAAGCTCAATACGTACCAGTGGTTCCGGGAGCACACCTGCGAGCTGCCCGAAGAGCACGATCCCTCGGATCGTCAGATGGCGATGGCGCAGGCGTTCCGGAGCGATCCGCTTCCGCTCGGCATTTTCTATCGGAATGACAAGCGTGAAATTTACGAGGATCTCGCCGGAACAGGGGAGCCGCTTTTCCGGCAGACGCCCACGAGCGACGAAGCGTTCCGGGCGATGCTCGATGCCTTTAGGTGAAGCGCATGGTCGCCGGTAGCGACAGCATCGAGTTGCTTATATTATCCATGCATCCCGAAACCAACGAGCCGATACCATGAGCGACCGAAACCACGCTTTCGCCAGCGATGAACCGCCGGAAATCCAGGTTCATCCGCATGACCGCTACCACGCCGTCATCGAAAAATGCGCCGCGCTGCCGCCGCTTGTGACCGCCGTGGTGCATCCGGTTGACGGCCACGTGCTTGCCGCCGTCGCGGATGCCGTGATGGAACAACTGATCGATCCCGTGCTGATCGGGCCTGCTGGACGCATCGAAAAGGCTGCCGCTGAAGCGGGAATCGACCTGTCGAAGTGGCGGGTGATCGACACGCCGCACAGCCATGCCGCCGCCGGAAAGGCGGTCGAGCTGGCGGCTTCGGGCCAGGTCAAGGCGATCATGAAAGGCTCGCTGCACACCGACGAGCTGCTCGGCCCGATTGTCGCCCACGGGTCGGGGCTGCGCACCGAGCGTCGGCTGTCGCACACTTACGTGATGGATACGGCCGGATACCACAAGTGGCTCATCGTCACCGACGCGGTGGTGAACATTTCGCCCGATCTGTGCGCAAAGGCGGACATCTGCCGGAACGCCGTCGATGCCTGGGTGGCGTTGACGGGGGAGTCTCGCCTGCCGAAAATCGCCGTGCTGGCGGCCGTGGAGGTGGTCAATCCCGCCATGCAGGCCACGCTCGACGCGGCGGCGCTCTGCAAGATGGCCGAGCGCGGACAGATCACGAGGTGCATCATCGACGGCCCGCTCGCCTTCGACAACGCCATCAGCCAGGAGGCCGCAAAGGAGAAGCGCATCGTTTCGCAGGTTGCGGGTGACGCCGACATTCTGCTCGCGCCGGACATCGAGGCGGCCAACATTCTCGCCAAGCAGCTCACCTTCATCAGCCACGCCGACGCGGCGGGCGTCGTCATGGGCGCGAAAGCGCCGGTCATTCTCGCCAGCCGCGCCGACAACCTGCGGACAAGGGTGCTCTCCTGCGCGCTCGCCGTGCTTGTCCAGAATGCGAGGCAAGAGGGGCGGATAAAATAGGGCGGCGCTGCCAGCAGCACATCGCTACCGAGCCTCATCGATCACGAAAACCCGAACTGCTCCGGGTTTTCTTTTTTTTGACCATACGTCAATCGATGATGCAGAGGTCGAAATGCAAAATCAGTACGCTTTGTACGCCGCCACGAAATCGGGCATGAACGATTCAAACGATCGCCAGCCAGCCATGACCGGACGGCTACGGAAATAGTCCGCATTCATCTCGGCAGAACGCATCGCCGCGCCCATCTCGGTGTAATTTCTGGCCGTCTCTTCGGGCAGGCCGATGGCAAGCAGGTCGTCGAACTCCTCCTTGTCCGTGCGTTCGACCCACTTGAGATCGAGCCTGCCGGTTGCCTTGCCGATCATGGCGACGATTTCCGCCGGGGTTTTCTCGTCGCTGGCGATGTAGCTGAAGCCTCTGCCGAGGTACGATTCATCCTCGAGCGCTTTGGCGGCAATGTCGGCGATGTCCGTCGGATGCACCAGCACCATCTTCAAATCAGCCATGTAGTTGCCGGTGATGATGCCCTGATTTTTGATCTGGCCGATGGCGTTCAGGAAATTGGTGTAGAAATAACCGGCCCGCAGATGGCGGACATTCACACCAGCCATGGCATCCATCGCCAGCTCGACTTGCGACAGGCCGCTGACCGGGCCGCAGTTTTCGATCATATGCGCGCCGATACTGCTCAGGTTTACCACCTGCTTTACACCGGCTGACGTGATGGCTGCAACGTAATTTCTGCCGATTCCGGCGATCCACGCTTTCCAGTCGCTGCCGCTGTAGTCTGGAGGCGCCATGGTAAAAATGGCGTCCGCGCCGCGGAAAGTCTCGGTCAGAAATCTGGTATCTTCCACGGAGCCGATGGCCGCCGTTGCGCCAATCGCCTCGATCTCCTGTTTTCTTGCGGCATTGCTGCTGATAACCGTCACGGCGTGTCCCTCTTTGCTCAATCGGGTTGCCAGCGGTTTGCCGATGTGCCCCAATGAGCCGGTAATGACGTATTGCATATGCGTGAATTTTAGCGTTCCGATGACGGGCAGGCATCAGTAACCGCCATCGTAGAAAATGTGATTTTCATACCGAAGAACTTTATAAATCAACCTTTCAGAACCATCTAACGGTTCCTGATGGTAGCGTGCGAATACAGGTTCCGCTGACCATATAGCTCGGATGATCAGTTTCCCTGAGCATTGAAAATGAGATGTTTCAGTTCTGATTTTTTCCGAACTTGTAACCGGTATCTCATTTAAATCCGATTGCCTTTTTGGAGTAACGTTTTCAAGGGAGAGAACTCATGAAATTCGATCTTGACGCCTTCAGGATTCAGCCAGGCCAGAACCCAGGCCTCACAAAACGGCAAACCCGTATCGAACCGGTGTACAGCTCGAAAGAGGAATATCGAGAATTGCTGGCCCGGCATGTCACCGAGTTGAGCAGGCTACAACAAATTCTCTATGCCGATAACCGCTATTCACTGCTGCTCATTTTCCAGGCGATGGACGCTGCTGGCAAGGACAGCGCGATCCGGCATGTCATGTCCGGCGTCAATCCGCAGGGCTGCCAGGTGTACAGTTTCAAACACCCGTCGCCCACGGAGCTCGAACACGACTTCCTCTGGCGCAGCAATTGCGGACTGCCGGAACGGGGTCGCATTGGCATCTTCAATCGCTCCTATTACGAGGAGGTACTCATCGTGCGGGTGCATCCGGAGATTCTCGAAATGCAGAACATCCCGCACGACCTCACCCATAACGGCAAGGTGTGGGAGCATCGCTATCGCTCGATAGTCGATCACGAACGGCACCTGCACTGCAACGGAACCCGTATCGTCAAGTTTTACCTGCACTTGTCCAAGGAAGAGCAACGCAAGCGCTTTCTCGAACGGATCGACGACCCCGACAAGAACTGGAAGTTCAGCACCGCGGATCTCGAAGAGCGGAAATTCTGGGACAAGTATATGGACGCCTATGAGACGTGCCTTCAGAAAACCAGCACCACGGATGCCCCCTGGTACGCAGTTCCAGCGGACGACAAGAAGAATGCACGGCTGATCGTCTCCCGCATTGTGCTCGACACGCTCGCAAGTCTTTCGCTCAAATACCCCGAAAGCAGCCCGGAACGCCGAAAAGAGCTGCTCGACATCCGTAAACGCCTTGAAAACCCGGAGAACGGAAAATGATACTCTTATGGCTATATGTGTATTTGTATATATAGAAATGCCATAAGTTGTTAAAATTACATAATTTATATTATACAAAACACTTAGAAAGCGCCAGAAATCAACCTGTTTATATATTTTTTATATGTGTAAGTTGCGATAGGGGAGTGTTGATAGTTCCGGCGGAATAGCGAAAGCTCGATGGATGAATTTTGAAGAGCCTGATTGTCGGGCATGTCGTAACGTTACTCAGCAGTATTGGCAACTGGAGGGCGCAGAATGTGTTGAAAAAGAACGGTCGATCAATGTGATAATTTCTCTGGTGCTCGCGGTGAGCATAAAAACCATAGTTCGGGTGGGCGCTGCTGGATGCGTTCAAGAACTGTACAATCCGCGTTCTGTTCGGTGGTCTGCACGGATTGGTTTCCCAAATAAGGGTACTACTAAAAAGTGTGATGAAGCGGTTTGAATGCAAAGCGGACGGAGCGCAGAAGCTGGCATGTACACTGCGTACATGAGGATTTCGAGCATCGCTCAACGCAGCAATCGGAACCGCGCAATAAGTTTTTTTGAGGTGTCCATAACTGATCGGAGACCATGAGCGAGTATCAAACATCTTTATCCGTTCTTCCGACGTTGTGAAAATATTCGGGATGAGCATCGAGATGGCTGGCCGGTCGGAGCCAAGCTGTTACAGCGTAATCCTTTTTTGGATTAATTGTTGTATAATATAAATTATGTAAAGCTATAAATATTAAGAACAATCTACTGCCGTTTGAAAATCTGCTTCTTCTCAGCATATCGTCGTGGCATGTCAATGGTAAACAGTTCTGAATCCCCTGTCATCGCGACGTGGCAATCCATGCAGAATCAGCGAAAACAGTAAGGATGGATCACCACGGCCTTCGGTCTCGCGATGACGAATCCTCGTTATTCGAAGGGCGAACGGAAGCAATCATCCATCATTTTTGTCTTGACACACCAGAAGGAAACGTCCCGTTCCGTTACGTCATGATCCGATGGCTATGTTGAGTTTACAGTATTAATACAGAGTCCGGTTCCGGTAAGACGATGGCCATGATGTTGCGCATCTTTCACTGACAATGGAATATTGGACCCTTTCCGATCAATTCGGTGTCGTACGACTCGATTTTATGACATTCCAATTGCGGAGGAACGCATATAATAGCGTTTATATTGCTAAGTATGAGAAATGATAAATTACTTCAAATAAAAAAGCGAAATCCCTCTTGTAGCTCACGAGGGATTTCGCTTTTTATAAATCTGTAAATACAATCAGATATTGAATGCCGATTCCTTTCTGGCTTTCAGATTCATGAACCCGAAAACCAAAATACCACCAACGCCAAGAAGCATAACGCTACCAGGTTCAGGAACAGCCTCTATCGACTTCATCGACGCTATCTGAATACCATTAACATCACCTTGTGTAGTAGCGCTTAAGCCAGAAAATGTCATTAACAGATTGGTGTCATTTCCCACGATAACCGTAGCCGTAGCGTAGTTGTAGGGGGATTCAAAATTACCAAGGGTGCCATCGCTGTCCTTCGTAGAAAAGGTAACTGTATTGGCTGTAATCGATAAGGCGTTATTAGCAAGAAAATTTTCGTTTTGACTATATACATAAACCTTGTAAGTACCAGGAGTCAGCCCGGTAAACTCTATTGTGCCCGTATTCCCTGGCGTTACCTGCGCGTATGAATTCATAAGCGCATTTCCAGGAAATGCGGTTTCGGAATCCCTGATGTAGTTTAAATGCTCTGAATAATATCCCGTAAGCGCCACGCTCGTCTCGTTTTTTTTAGAATCAAGCAGGGATAAGGGCTCTTCGAGGTCATTGCCATTATCAGCATTGTAGTCTTCCAGAGCAGGATAGTCCATAGAATTCCAAAAATCAGAAGGAGTTCCCGAAGGAGATGCTGCCAAACCAGTATAACTGGGCCCAAAATTGAGATTTATCAAACCGGATGCATAGGCCCTATCTGTAATCATCATTGAGACCATGATCACAGATACTGATATTAATATCTTTTTCATTCCCCCCCCCATTTTATAAACTTTATTTTATTCTTGGTTGATGTATATAGGTATTGTATGTGTTTTATGAAATAAATAAATTACTCAAGATTCTGACCTCTTATAACAACAGCCTGTCATTCCACGAATGCATCCGTACAGATATTACTAACAAACTATTTTTTTTGATTGTTTCATCCTCCGAACAAAAATAAATAAAATATTTGTTAAATCAATATTTGTTATGGTATCAAGTGGAAAAAACTGTATAAAGCATTAATAGGTAATAGCTTAACTGTATGATTATACATATAAAGTGTAATTGTGTAAAAATGTATTATCATAATGATAAAAATACAGTTAACGCCTTAAATGCATAACCTTATATAGTGCCAAAAAACTTAAATCTGATTTATTATGTACGCTATGCTATTTTAGTAACCTCATAATCATCATGGATTCAAAAGGGCGTTCAGCAGCTTTGCCATTTTTTGTATGAATCAGAATTAGAACAACAATATCATTCTATGAATATTATTGTTATATTTATTGTAATGTTATCGCTTATAACAGTATTTATATGTAGAGATAGAGGTAGGTATATAAATTATGCTGGATAATATGAGCGTTTGCTAAGAACAATCCATACAAATTGGGAGGGATACTGTCATGAGAAATATGAGGTGGTTGATAACGGTGATTGCTGTCGCTTTCTTTGGCACTGCGTCAGAGGCACTTGCAGATGAGGCAAAATTGATCAGTATAAATTTTGGCCCAAATGCAAAGACGCCAATTGCATCTGCATTGGGACTAACAGGCGCTAATACATGGAACCTTTTTCCCGCTATCGTAACGGGAACTCCATTACAGTACTATGATGGGAAATCCAGCAATGCGACTATCTCTCAATGGATAGCTTCAGGAACAGGTTCAATGTCCCTTAGGGATAACAGTTTTTACGAGAGCGGAGCGGCGAATCCTGGTTATCTGTTGATGAGAAACTATACTTATACATATGCATCTACCGGTTCGTTCTCCTTTTCAGGTCTTGAACCCGGCCAATACAATGTCTATGTTTACACTGATTCGGCCAAAACAGCAATCAACAAATTGTCAGCAACGGTGTCAGGCTCAGAGGGAACTTCCTACACCGCTCAGATAACCGGCGATGATGGGAGCAGTTATTCCACTTTTGTCGAAGGCAAGAATTATTTGGTTCTGCCAGTAACCGTTGGTCTCGATGGCGCACTCACATTGACATACACCGGCAACGACTTGAGTTCCGATGATACAGGTCGTATTCAGGGGCTGGAGTTAGAACCCGTTCCGGAAGCTTCAACTCTTACGATGCTCATGGTTGGTGGAGCGATCGTCATGATTTATATCAGGAGAAGAACAGAGAAAGACGACGCTGCAGTAGCATAAAGGGGCAACGCGTTTTTTGTTGATGCGCCGACTGGCACGCTATAGCATCTCCGCCTTGCTGGCGGGTCATCGTTATATCTTTATTGGCTCTTCGCAGAATTTCGTGCGTGATTGATGCGTATCGGATGAATCGAGAGACCCAAAACCCCTCAGAAAACCCTATTCAAGACTTGACCTCACAAATGAAGGAATCTTTTATCTTATTATTTCAATAACATTTAAAGACTTTCTTGATGGGTTCGCTTGCTTGGCCTTGATAGTTGGCTAAGATGACATGCCTTGATCTTGTCTAAGAAATGCCGCGAAGAATCTCCTTTTATTGGGCACCTCTAAAAACTTATTGCGCGTTCCGATTGCTGCGTTGGGTGGTGCTCGAAATCCTCACGTACTGCATGTACGCTCCGGTTTTTACGCACTATCCGCATTGCACTCAAGTCGCTCATGACACTTTTTAGAGGGGCCTTATCAAGTAATCCGTCAACATGTTTTATACTGAAACTTTCCTGTAGCGGTTGACGGCGAACGAGAGCAGGATTATCGCTTGTACGGCAAGCATGAAGAGCGGCGTCGTTATATCTCCGATTCCGGCGCCTTTGAGCATCACGCGGCGCATGATGTCCACGAAGTGGCGCACGGGATTGAACAACGTCAGGTTTTGCGCCCAGTGCGGCATGCTTTCGATTGGCGTGAACAGGCCGCTGAGCAGCGTAAAAATCACCATGAAGAACCAGGCAATGAACATGGCCTGCTGCTGGCTTTCGGTCACGGTGGAAATCAGCAGACCCATGCCGAGCACCACGAGCAGGTAGATCGCCGCGACGAGATAGATCACGCCGTAGGAGCCGAGCATCGGCACGTGGAATCCGAGCCTCGCGATGACGAGTCCGACGGTCAGCTCGCTGAGACCGATGATCCAGAACGGCACAAGCTTGCCGGTGATGAACTGCCAGCGCCTGATGGGGGTGACGTTGATCTGGTCGATGGTGCCGATTTCCTTTTCACGCACCACGTTCATGCCGGAGAGGAACAGCCCGATCAGCGTCACCAGCACCACCAGCACGCCCGGCACCATGTAATCGGTATAGATCAGCTCCGGATTGTACCAGCCTCGCGAACGGATATCGATCACCGGCAAGACGCTTTGCGTTCCGGCGAGTTGCGGTAGCAGTTCGGGCAGATCGCGGTTGAACGAGGCGACGATCTCGTTGGCGTAGCCGCGAATCACGCCCGCCGTGAAGCCGTCCTCGGCATCGATGAGGAGCTGGATTCGCGCGTGGCCGCCCGTCATCATCTCTTGCTCGAAATCCTCCGGAATCACCAGCACCATCTCGCTTTTCCCGGCAACGAGGGCGTCGATGCCGCTTTTCTGCCGGAACGACTCCCCTGTCATTTTGAAATAACCCGTTGAAGTGAAACGCTTTACGAGGCGGTCGGAGAGGGCCGAGCGGTCGAAATCCTGAAGGTGAAACCGCACCTGTGGCACGTCGAAGGTTGCCGCGTTGGAAAGAATCACGAGCTGGATGAAGGGCATGATGAAGATGATGGGCAGCATTCCCCTGTTGCGGAAAATCTGCAAAAACTCCTTCCGCAGCAGATGGCCGACCACCGCCAGCGAGGCTCGCATCGATGTGAACCGGCGCTTCATTGCAGCCGCTCGCTGAATTTGCGTACGCTCGCCGCCATGAAGAAGAGCGTCATGGCGAGCAGGACGAGCGTTTCCCGCCAGAGTTCGGCGATGCCCGCCCCCTTGAGCATGACGGCCCGCACGATGACCAGGTACCAGCGGGCCGGAATGATGTTGCTGATAACCTGCAACGGCACCGGCATACTCGAAATCGGGAAGATGAAGCCGGAGAGCAGCACGGTTGGCAGCAAAAGCCCCGCGAGCGAGATCATCATGGCGACCTGCTGTGAGTCGGTGATGGTCGAAATGAGAATGCCGAGCGACAGGGCGGTCATGATGAAGAGCAGCGACTCGGCGAAAAGCAGCGCCACGCTTCCCCGGCACGGCACACCGAAGACGAAAAAAGCGAGCGCCACCACCGTGACGACGTTGATGAACGAGAGCAAGAGATACGGCACCACCTTGCCGACGATGATTTGCGCCGGACGGAGCGAGGAGACCAGGAGCAACTCCATCGTGCCGCTCTCCTTTTCGCGCGTGATGCTGATCGAGGTCATGAGCGCCGAGACGAGCATCAGAAGCATGGCCATCAGCCCCGGCACGAAGAGATAGACGCTCTTGAGCGACGGATTGAACATCATGACCGGCACCACTTCGACGCCCGCAAACTGCACCGATCCGTCCCTCTGTTCTGAGAGATAGTCGCGCACGACCGATTCGGTGTAGCCGGTCACGGTGCGCGAAACGTTCGGATCGGATCCGTCGGTGACGATCTGCATATGCGCGACGCCATCCTTCTGCAATCGTCCGGCGAAGCCCGGCTCGAACACCACCACCTCGTTCATTTTGCCCGAGGCGAAGGCTGCGGGAATCTCTTTTTCGCTCGCGAGGCTTCCGGCGTACCGGAAGGTTCCGGATGAAAAGAGCTTGTCCGACAGCGCCTCGGTGACTACGTCATGCGAATAATCGAGGATGCCTGTCCGCACTTCAGATATTTCATTGCGGATCGCGTAGCCGAAAAGCAGCAATTGCAGGATCGGCATCCCGAACAGAATAGCCGCCGTCCGCCGGTCGCGCACGATATGGTAAAACTCCTTCCGGACAAATGCGATAAACCGTTTCATGCCTCTCCCCTTTTGGCCGGCCTGGCGAGGCGGATAAATACGTCGTTCATGTCGGCGGCATCGAAGTTCCGCTTCAGCGCCTCGGGCGTGTCGAGCGCGGCGATGCGCCCATCGACCATGATCGAGACGCGGTCACAGTATTCGGCCTCGTCCATGTAGTGCGTGGTGACGAAGACCGTGACGCCGCTGGCGGCTGTTTGGTAGATCATGTCCCAGAATCGCCGCCGGGTGAGCGGATCGACGCCGCCGGTCGGCTCGTCGAGAAAGACGAGCTTCGGCTCGTGCAACAGCGCCACCGAAAAGGCGAGCTTCTGCTTCCAGCCGAGCGGCAGCGCGGCCAGGCGCGTGTCGGCGGCCTCCGTCAGATCGAGCGAATCGAGCAGGCGCTCCCCTTTCTCCGCGATTTCCCGCTTGCCGAGGCCGTAGATGCCGCCGAAAAAGCGGATGTTTTCGCGCGGCGTCAGGTCGTCGTAGAGCGAAAAGCGCTGGCTCATGTAACCGATGCCGCGTTTGATCGACTCGGTCTGGCGATAGACATCGAATCCGGCGACAGTGGCCGAGCCGGAGGTTGGCGCGAGCAGGCCGGTGAGCATCTTCATGGCGGTGGTCTTGCCCGCGCCGTTGGCTCCGAGGAAACCGAAAATTTCGCCAGCCGATACGCTGAACGAAATTTCGTCAACTGCCGTGAAATTGCCAAAGCGCTTCGTCAGCTTCTCTGTCTGGATGACCTGCTCACCCATCACCAGCCTCCTCTTTCCGAGATTGCGCCGCTCCGTTCTCCATCAGCGCCATGAAGGTATCCTCGATGCCCGGCGCGATTCGCTCGACCGTCGCGTCGCCAAATCCGCGCGAGCGGAGCCACGCCGCCAGCTCCTCCGGCGCGGCATCGGAGCGACGGTCGGTATAGTGCACCGAACTGCCGAAAGCGTAAGCCGAGCGGGTGTGCTCGAAGGAGCGCAGCTCGATGATCAGCCGATGCTTGTCGCTCGCCCGCACGGCGAAGAGTGGCTTCGTGAACAGTTTCGTGATGCCCTGCGGCGTATCGATCGCCAGAATCCGCCCGTCCTGCATGAAGGCCACCCGGTCGCAGAGCGAGGCCTCGTCCATGTAGGGCGTCGAAACGAGGATGGTGATGCCCTGCGACTTCAGGCGGCGGAGCATCTGCCAGAACTCCTGGCGCGACACGGCGTCCACGCCGGTTGTCGGCTCGTCGAGCAGCAGCAGCTCCGGGCGGTGCACCAGCGCGCACGAGAGCGCGAGCTTCTGCTTCATGCCGCCGGAGAGCTGCCCGGCGCGGCGCTTGCGGAACGGTTCGAGCTGCGCGTAGATGTCGCGGATCAGCTCGTAGTTCTCCTCGACGGTGGCGCCGAAAACGGTGGCGAAAAAGTTGAGGTTCTCCTCGACGCTGAGGTCCTGGTAGAGCGAAAATCGCCCCGGCATGTAGCCGATGCGCGTCCGGATTTGGCGATACCCGGCGACCGTGTCGAGGTCGAGCAACGTCGCCTTGCCGCTGTCGGGCAGCAAGAGCGTGGCGAGAATCCGGAAGAGCGTGGTCTTGCCAGCGCCGTCGGCCCCGATCAGCCCGAACAGCTCGGCCCCGGACACCGAAAAGCTCGCCGCCTTCAGCGCCTCGACCGCGCCGAAGCTTTTCGACAATCCCTCAGCGACGACAGCTTGCTTCATGATTTGCCGGCCGGTTTGAAGCGTATTTCACCGGGCATCCCGATCTTGAGCACGCCATCCGGATTTTCGACCAGCACCTTGACTGCATAGACCATGTTGACGCGGTCTTCGCGGGTCTGGATGATTTTCGGCGTGAACTCGGCCTTCGATGAAATCCAGGTGACGCGGCCTTTCAGGATTTTTGCGGCTGGTTTTACGTCATCGATCAGCACCTCGACCTCCTGGCCGACCTTGACCGATGGCAGTTGCGACTCCGACAGATAGACCCGCAGGTACATCGTGCCGGTATCGGCGATCCGGTAGAGCGGCTTGCCGTAGGTGACTACTTCGCCCGGCTCGGCGTATTTGGCCAACACGACGCCACGGGCCGGATTGCGCACCACGGATTTCGTGATCTGGTCGTCGATCCTGCCGATCTGATCGCCGAGAGCTTTCGCCTGCGAATCGATGGCGGGCATTTTCGAATCGACCGACTGAATCTGCCGGTCGATCACTCGCGCCTGATCCTGCACAGTTTCGAGTGTTTTGGCCGGAACCGCCCCTTCGCTCGAAAGGCGCGCGTAGCGGTCGAGGTCGCGCTGGATGTTGCGGCGCTGCTGGCGGAACACCGAGGCTTCGGCGGCGACCGAGGGCTTTCCGGCGAGCAGCGCCTGAAGCTGCGCCCGAAGCTGGCGGCGTTCAAGCGCGAGCTGCGTTGTATCGACCACGGCGGCCACCTGCCCCTTCTCGAAGCGCAGCCCCTCATCGACGTCGTAGCGAATCAGCTTTCCCGACGCCTCCGACGACACCACGATCTCGGTCGCCTCGAAATTTCCGTACCCGTCGGAGAGGTCGTTGCGGCTGCATCCCGCAAGGGTCAGGAATGCCATAACCAGCAGTGCACTCAGGAGTAATCCGGTTCTCGCGGAAAAAGGACTCATTCTCATGAGAATATGTTCATGGTTATTCCTAGCATCTTAAGTCTTTTTACTTCTTGTCTATTCTGAGTTCGACGAAGTTGGACGAAGAATCCAGAAAGTCACGTAAAGATTACAGAATCGGCATTTATCAAAAAATCTCAGAGAAGCTGGATTCTTCACTTCGTTCAGGATGACAAGAAGAATTAAATATATATAGATAAAACAAAACAGGTCACGGATTCGGGCCATCGGCTTTGATGACATTCGGCACCCCCTCGACGCCGGTGTAAAACACCACGAGGCTTGCGGTTTTTTTGCCGGTATTGGTGCCGTTGTGCAGGAGATTCATCACCTCGATGATCGGCTCGCCCTTCACGAACCGTTTTTCGATACCGTTCTCCGTGCGAACCGTCAGCTCGCCTTCGATCATCCAGGCATAGACCGGCACAGGATGCTTGTGCCAGCCGGTCGAGCTGCCGGGCGGCAGATGCACCACGAGCACCGTCACCTCCGGCTTTCCGGAATCGGGATATGCCAGCGGTTGGCCCGCATAGTTGGTTGACGTAACCGCCAGCTTCTCGACCTTTGCCTGGGCGTAGTCGCGGGCGAAAGCGGATAAAGGCGCGGCGGCCAGCAGCAAAATTGTCAGGAAGGGGAAGAGCGAAAATCGAGATCGAAGTTTCCAGTGCATCATACCTCTGGCTCTTTGAGTTCAGACAAGAGTTTCATTATCTCAATTTATTAAAAAGAGCGGCATGATGCTGCGTGTGCGTTGGCAATGGTCAGAGTTAAAGACAGCCTTTATCTCGACTCTTTCCGTTCTTGTGTTGAAAAATCTGTTTTTTTCATCGACTGACCACGGAATTACGTCTTTTCTTGCACATGTCCATAGTTTTATATGCCCCAATATAATCCTATTACAGCATGTTGCCATCTGGTATTTTCCCCTGCATAAACTAATATTTTATCACCTTTTTTGAATTTGTTTTCTTTGACTCCTTTTTCAAACGAAAGAGGTATTGCGGCATTTGCTAAAGCTCCCCCATCTTCCCCTATGGTTACCACGTTCTCAATATCTAAATCAGTAAAATGGTCAAAAAGTTTTTCCCCCATACTTTTTGATGCTACGGGAAAAACAAAATGCATAAAATCAGTGATCTTCATGTTGTTTACGATTAGAAATTTTTCAACTGATTCTATTAAAACTTGTGGCAAATACTCTTCTGTTAAGATACCATTTTGTGATAGCGGCCAATTTTCTTTCGGAATCTGCGTTGTTGGATAAGGATTTCTTGAGCCTCCAATTTCTAATATAGAACCAAATGGTACGTCTGGCTTGGTTGATCCCATAATGGAACTAAAAATGCCTTCATTTTTATTCTCAGTCGATTCCAGGATGATTGCTCCGGCTGCATCTCCAAAAAACATTAAATTATATAGTGCTTTAATTGGGTAATTTTCAATTCCTTCCTCAAAGAAAATAGAATGTCTTGAAGAAAACAGATCGGCTCTAACCACAAGAATTCTCGTTGCTATTCCCGTGGCAATGCATTGTTGTGCCACAACCATTGCTGTACCAAATCCTGCACATCCTGAGCGTATATCAAATCCCATACATTCATTTATGCCCAGAAGCTCCTGTAATATTGTATAGCACGGAGGCACAGGAAAATCAGGAGTAAGGGTTGAGTATATAATCATATCAATATCATTCGCCATAATTTCAGCCATATCAATAGCTGCCATGGAAGCTTTATATGCCATATCAGTATTCGACATCTCAATCTTGCCAGTAGATAAATCAATTAAAGAGTACCGCTTGTTATGGGGTAATTTTCTATCCACTATCTTAGCTGGCTTGCCGAACACTGTAACAAAATCTTCATTTGTTAATTGCTTTGGCGAATACCCGCCAACACCAATTATCTTACCTCTTTTACTCATAGCTGATTATATTAATTTATAAGTGAATCAGAAGGATTTTTATTTTGCGAATTTTTCAAAAAAATCAGCCTTCTCCCCGTCAACAACACACTTGGATGCCAATGACAATGAAACATCAAGCGGTAGTGGTGTGATTGTGGTATCAACACACTCTTCTTGCATGATTTTTCCTATTCTTTTGCCATAACAAGTTCTTCCGGAATTTTTGAAATATGCCCCCATGGATTCATAAATCTCAGAGAGCGCCGACTCATAGATATTTCCAAATGCTAATGGTACAGCCACACACGGAGTTATAGATCCATCATTATTTAAAGAAATATAATTAGCTCCAGCGCCACAACCCAAGCGATGTTGACTTTCGTATTCTGAAAATAATACGATACTTGGGAAATCGGTTTTATGCATATGATCATTCTTAAATTTTTTGATCACATGCATCGCATTCATATATAAGCGCTTATAGTTTTTCCCTTCCAGATTTCCCTGAGGGATAGGCAGTATTATTCTTATTTCATCACCCCCTAATTTACTTACAAATTCAAAATATTTAATAATATCTTCTTCGTTTAACAAGTCATCGGTTATGCATAACGTTACGGCCGTATAAATGTTTTGATCTGACAAGATTTCTATAGCGTTTAAAGCATCTTTAAACGCATGATCATTACCTCGCCTTTTGCACATGATATTTTCATCATAATGATCAAGGCTTACGATAACGCGAGTTAAATTGGTGCCCTTTACCGAATTTAAAAAATCCTTGTCAACCCGATAACCTGTTGTATATAACTGACCTTCCATACCGTCAGGTATACTTTGAATAATATCAACAATATCTTCTCTTAGCATCGGCTCTCCACCCGTTATTCCGATACTTGCAGTTCCTAATTCTGAAGCTTGGGTCATAAATTTTTTTATTACTTCACTGCTCAGTTCCTGATTATCATGTTTTGCCCGAAAACAATGCCAGCAACTACAGTGGCAATCTCCAGTAACAACCATATCCACCTGAAAGGGGATGCGCTCACCATGAACAATCTTCCCCAAACTCTCAGCGAGCTTAGACCATGCTGGACTCGGAAAAGAAGGGAAAAAACTGTTGATAAAATATCTTTCCATCAAAACATCATGTGGGCATCTCTAAAAAGTCGAATACTCCTCTGAAAATCACCTAAAAAACTTTATTAATACATCTGTAAAATCGCTTACACACTGCAATTCTCACTAATTCAGCTACCTCATAAGACTTTTTAGAGATGCCCATGTGTGTATTTTTCTGGATTTTGTTTAAAAAAATCTGCAATCTTTTGTATAATATCCAGTTTTCCGGATTTTAACATCACCGATTTAATATCGTTAAAATCAACGATTTTTCTGCCGTGCTTCATACAAATTTTCCCTTTTTCAATAGTTAAAATGATCTGTCGATACATTCAAAGATTTGAGCTTCGTTGCTTTATTCTCAAACCACGAAAGGTAGTTGTGTTTTAATTATAGGAGACCACACTATATTCGTTAAATAGCTATAATCTGGCTTTCAGGGTAATACTGACAATTTCTGTGCAATGCATATTTTTATTTATATATGACATAGTGGCAAAAAGAGTTATTTATAAAAAAAACAAAACACCCATATCCCTCCTCGATATAAAGGATATCTCATATTAGTCTGCCTAAGAGCTATTTGCTTATAGCTTCCTCAGGATAGAATAAAATCTACATTATTTGTGTACTAGTTTGATTTTCTTTTGTTCTTAAAGAGTTCGCGCTTATCAAAATAGAGCGTGTATTTTATATACTTATTAACAAGTGAAATTATTTGCTGTAAATGCTGATAGGGGCGCCATCGCAAGGGGGTCTGGCTATCGATATTGAAAGTCGAACAAATTATAAGGAAAAGCAATTAAATATCAAAAGATTGTAACGCTTTTTCGAAAAATCTGTATAACGATTTTCATATTATTATTCAATACAAAAAAATATATAAAATATAACAGTAAATAATTTTAATATAGATATTTAAATATTTTCTCAAGGGATCAGCCGCATTTTGAACGACAAAATATTTTTCTACATTTGAAAGTAATGTTTAATGCGAAGTTCGTGTGCTGATAATATCGGTTATTTTATTCGATTTATTCTATGTACAGCCTATGTTATGAGTAAATAATACTGATCAAACCTATTGTTTGTCAATGACTTTTGCAATCATACTTTTATCTTAAAATCTCTTTCAGATCGTCAAGTGAGAGATTGACGGTAATCTGCCCAGCGGCGTAGGGAGCGATGTCGTACTGGTTGTAGAGAAAACCGATGCCGGAGCCGGTGATCGCAAAGTTGTCGTTATGAGCGATTTTGTCCTCGAAAAGCCCCCCTTTTTCGCCGTTGAGCGGATCGCTTTCCGACAATCCCCGCATCTGCCGGAATCGGCGTTCGATCAGCTTGTCGAGCGAGCTCTCGAATCCCGGCGTAAAAAAGTCCACGAGGCCAAGCTGCTTGCCGTTGGCGGTATCGAAAACCATGTTCTGCGTGATGCTCATGCCGTGAGCGCCGCCGGTGAAGGCGTAGGTAAAAATCGATACCGACACCAGGCCGGGCCGGTCGAGCAGCACCTCGCCGGTCGTCTCCGATTGCCACGCCCATGCGTGCTCCTTGCCGTTTTTCATCAGCGCCTCGCACTCTTTGATGAACGCATTGGCCGCCGCTTCGACGGTTGTCGCCGCTTGTTGCGACTCAGGCGACGGGGTGCGGCTGACGACCGCCTTCAGGATCGCCGCATTGATGATGCTGCCCACCGGCGAAGGCTCGAACACCGGATAGTCGCATTTCCAGTACGTTTCGGCATTGAGCGGCGAGCGCTGCTCGTAACTGTACAGCCCGAAACTCAGCGGGCAGGCGGCCGATTTTGCCGAAGCAAGCGCGGGCTGCATCGCCACGGCTGCAAAAACCATAAAAACAGCGAAAAGCCTTTTCATGATACAAGCAATGAGCGGTTGAACGGGACAAACTTTCAAAACAATGTACCGTTTTCCAATCTCTCTGTCCACCCCGTCCATTTCGTCCATCCGCCAATACCGGGCATAATTGTCAGGATTGGCTATATTCGTGAAAACTTTTTCAACCTCAGCCAACGACTGCCGCATGAACTCCGGCCCCGGAAAGAAACCAGACTGGCTCAAAATCAAGCTCGCCTCCGGCTCGTCGTTCGCCTCGACCCGCAAATTGCTCAACAAGCACAGCCTGCACACGGTGTGCCGCTCGGCGATGTGCCCGAACCTGCACGAGTGCTGGTCGAAGGGCACGGCGACCTTCCTGCTTCTCGGCAACGTCTGCACTCGCGCCTGCCGCTTCTGCGCTGTAGCGACCGGACAACGCCCGGCGTTGCCCGATCCGGCGGAACCGGCGAACATCGCCGAAGCGGTTAAAACGATGAAGCTTCGCCACGCCGTGCTGACCAGCGTCAACCGCGACGACCTCGCCGACGGCGGCTCGGCGCACTGGGTCGAGACGATCCGCGCGATCCGCTCCGCCAACCCCGCCGTCAGCCTCGAATGCCTCATTCCCGACTTCGGCGGCAGTGAGCGGGCGCTCGACCTCGTCATGGCCGAAGCGCCGGAGGTGCTGAACCACAACATCGAAACCGTCCCGTCGCTCTATTCGAAGGTACGCCCCCAGGCATCGTACGAACGGTCGCTCTCGGTCATCGGGCGGGCGAAGCGGAACTTCCGGCTCGCCACCAAGTCCGGCATGATGGTCGGCATGGGCGAAACGCCGGAGGAGGTCGAAGCGTCGCTGCGCGACCTGCGCCGTCACGGCTGCGACATGGTGACGATCGGCCAGTACCTGCAACCGACCGCCGCGCATCTGCCGGTCGAGCGCTACGTCACGCCTGAGGAGTTCGAGCGCTACCGCCAGATCGCGCTCGACGCCGGATTCCGGCACGTGCAGTCCGGCCCGTTCGTGCGCAGTTCGTACCACGCCGAAGCCTTCGAGCCGGTCGAAGAAATTTCCTGAACCAAAACCTCAACGCTCAATGGATACCATACCCGCGCCTTTACAGATTTACGCCTACTGGGCCATCGCCATCCTCATTGGCGTACTTTTCTTTCGCAAGGATGTCACCGCCCCCAATCCGCCCTTCGACGCGCGGCGCATCGGCCTGCTGATTTTTTCAGTGATCATCCTCGCCCTGAACGCCTACATCTACTCCAACTCGACCACCGACGGCGGCAGGGTGCTCGACCCGTGGAGCGCGCTCATCTTCAGCGTCGGCAACGGCATCGCCGAGACCTTCATGTTTTACGCTATGTTCAGGCTCGGACAGGTGTTGACGAAAAAAATCACGGCAAACCAGTGGGCCGGATTCGCCTTGGGCTTTCTCTTTTTCATGATCTACAGCGGCCTGATTCACGGTCTGTTCTGGCTCAACATCCTGCCGGAGCACGTCGTGCAGACCAGCCCGTTCAAGCCCTTTTTCATGCCGATTCAGCTCATGATCGCCCTGAGCTGGGCGCTCTCGTTCTTCTGGTACCGCGATCTCCGCACCGTCTTCGTGCTCCACGCGCTGGTCGATCTCACGATGATTATGAACGTGAAGTTTTCGATGTTTCCGTAAAGCAAGGAAATGCATTGGATTGTCATTCTGAACGAAGTGAAGAATCCAGTTGCTTCGGAAGCAACTAATAACTGACTGATTTAATTAGCGTTACAAAAATTCTCCGGATTCTTCCCCCGACCACGTCGGACTCAGAATGACAAGAAAAAATAAATGAAGGACACATTCCGATGAAACCACCATTTACCGGCACCGTTCTCGTTGCCGGAGCGACCGGCAGAACCGGCCGACTCGTCGTGCAGCGACTTCAGACGCATGGCATCGATTTCCGGCTTTTCGTGCAGTCAGGCGTCAAGGCTGTCGAGCTGTTCGGCCCTGAAATCGTGGACAAACTCGTCATCGGATCGGCACTGAACGACCAGGAGGTCGAGGCTGCCGTCCGGAATATGGATGCGCTCATCTGCGCCATCGGCGGCAACGTGATGAATCCCGACGCTCCGCCGCCGTCGGCCATCGACCGCGACGGCGTGATTCGCCTCGCCACGGCAGCAAAAGCGGCGGGAGTGACGACCTTCGTGCTCATCAGCTCCCTCGGCGTCACCCATCCCGAACACCCGCTCAACAAGTACGGCCGTGTGCTCGACATGAAGCTTGCGGGAGAGGACGCTGTCCGCAAACTCTATGGAGAAGCGGGATTTCGCCACGCCATCCTCCGCCCCGGCGGCCTCCTCGACGGCCCGGCCTTCCGGCATGAGCTGCGCTTCGACACCGGCGACCGCATCAGCGGCTCGATCTCGCGCGCGGACGTCGCCGAAGCCGCCGTAATTTCACTCTGGCACCCGAAGGCCGCGAACAAGACCTTCGAACTGATCAAGGCGAGCGATGAAGAGGCGGCGCAGAGTTCACTTGAGCCGTTTTTCGAGGGGTTGTGAGGGGAAGGAATCGATACTGCCCGGGCTATGGATAAACTTTTTTGTAGTAAAGGTTGAGCCAGCTCAGAAGCTGACGATCACGCTTCAGGTTCCCCAGGATTCCGCCATGCTTCCTCAATGCGGCATCGACAGCGCTGCTTGCTTCCCATGCGCCAAACAACTCCAGCGAAAGCGACAGTAGGCTCAGCAACTCTGTTTGCGGAAGCAGCTCATCTTTTGAGAGCGTTTTGGCGCGATCCCATGCAAAATGAATCTCTCTTGCGATGCTCTCCGCGCCAACGACATCAAGAACCGTGATGTTCATTGATGCAGGCTTTTGGGTGTGCATCGTCAGATCCATCAACGCCGAGAGTTCAAGCAAACGCTTTTTCATCTCATTTGAAGGCTGATAAGCTTTACCATCCCGTTGAGCATCCAGCTGCTCTATACGATGGTCTCTTATCATAATGTGGACGTTTGCCGCAGAGTCCCACGCCTTTCTGAAGTAGTTTACCGCCTTCGCCCGAACCTGCTGCTCAGGGCTCATACTCTTCGAGGTGCCTGGGATAAACGCTGTATCTTTGTAGGCGCTTGCGCCCCACTTGCGCTTTGGCAGCTCTTCATAGTGCGCCGCATTGGCGATTTTGGCGTTGGCCGATGCGGTATCGAACCCCGGATTGCCGTAATAGACATGGTCTATGATCGAAGGAACCGCCAGATGCGCCGCCTCATGGATGAATGTCGCTTTCGATTTTACTGTTAACGGGTGAGCAACATACTGCGACTTGATGTGCAGAACCCCGCCTGAAGCCCAGCCGCCCACGAAGGACTCATCGAGATCGAGGTTATAGTCGGTGGTGATTTGGGAGCTGATGTTATTGGCCAGCTCCTGCAGCCTGCTCTGGATAAGGCCGTAATTTTGCCCGGCTGTCGAAGCATATGGCTCTTTGGTGAAGGAGTATCGCGACCACGTCAACATGGCGAAGACAGGGTGCGTCTCGCTTCCGAACACCGCCTCCAGGCCGGACTGGTCGTTGGCAACCTCTCCGGCTGTGGCTGCTGCGGCCTCAAGCCCTTGCTTCAGATTTTCCCTGTCTTTATCGTGGGGCTTCATCACTGCCTCTCGAACCGTTTTATAGACCATATCCCGTTCGTCGGGGCCGATATAGCGCTCGAACGCTGCCTGGTCCAGATAGCCCGGTAATGGAAAAATATCCTTCATCACACGGTCGATATCGGTATCAAGATCGCTGTGGGCATTGCAGGTCATAGAGTACAGCCGACCCTCGCGGTACATGCGCTCAAGCAGATTGCGCACCCGCGAAAGCACGACGGCTTCGTCAACCTTCCCGGACGAAAGCATCTTCTGGAGTTCGCCGGACGACGGAACACGTAATCTGGCCCCTGACGGTGGCCGTGTCGATTCGCTGAAGTCGAGGCGGCGCAGGCGTTTGTCCGCCTTCATCTCCGAGTCCGGCTTGCGATCTTCAGGCTGCTTCTTGAAGAACGGATCAGGCGCACGGTTCTGGTCGAAAAATGGCCGTTTGGACTTTGACGCATTTTGGAATGCATTCTGCGAGCCAGCCTTCGATTTCTTTGCGAATGAGCTCATTGGTGAATTCACTTCAATTTTTCCGGTACGCAGCTTCTATCGAGTACGGCAAAATCCGTCCGCGAACCAATGCGGCAAGGCGAAGAGCGGCTGACGGTTTGAGACATCCGGAAGGAGCGGAGAGGCGCATGACTTTTCGGGGCTATTGTCGATACTGCTGTCAAAAAAGTACGAAAAGCTTTTAAATCCTTTACAAGGAAATAAATAACAAAAAGGGCGGCGCCAACTTGTCTGGCCCGCCCTGATCATTCCATATCACCTCTCCGTCACCACTCCCCTTTTCAATTCATAATTTCCCCAGGTGCTCCAGAAACTTCTCCGCTTCGACGAAGCCGACGATGCGTTTGTCTTTCTGCTCCTGGCCGGACTCGTCGAAGAAGATGATGCCGGGAGGGCCGAAGAGGCCGAAGCGTTTCATCAGCGCCTTGTCGGCGGCGGTGTTCGCGGTGACGTCAACCTGCAAAAGGGTGACGTCGGCGAGAGCCTGCCGAACCTTCGGATCGCTGAAGGTGAACTTCTCCAGCTCCTTGCACGAAACGCACCAGTCGGCGTAAAAATCGAGCATCACCAGCTTGCCCGCCGAGGCTTGCAGTTCGCGGTCAAGCTCGTCGATGGAGCGGATTCTTTTGAAGGCGAGGCGCTCCGTTTCCGCTGCTACGGAGCCGGAGCCGCCGCGCAGGCCCGACAGCGGTTCGAGCGCATTCGCGCCGCCCGACGCGGCTCCGGCCAGCTCCATCACGCCGATGATGAAGAGCATGAGCCCGAGCGCTTTGGTGAATTTGCCGCCAATCGTGAGCTTTTCGGCGGGCGGGCCGAACACCCCGGCGAAGACCGAAGAGAGAATGCCGAGCGCTCCCCACGCCACCATCAGCGCCTGCGGAGGCAGCACCGGCGTGACCATCCAGATGGCCACGGCGATCAGCAACAGGCCGAAGACGTACTTGACGCCAACCATCCACGCCCCGGCTTTCGGCAAGAGGCTGCCCGCCGACAGGCCGATCAGGAGCAGCGGCACGCTCATGCCCATCGCCATCGAAAAGAGCGCGAGACCGCCGATGAACACATCCTTCGTCTGGCTGATATAGACCAGCGTACCGGCCAGCGGCGCGGCGACGCAGGGGCCGATGATCAGCGCCGAAATCGCGCCCATGAAAAACACGCCTGCGAAACGGCCGCCCTTGAGCTTGCCGGAGGTTTTGGTCAGGCTGCTCTGCAACGAGGCGGGCACCTGAAGCTGGTAAACGTCGAACATCGAGAGCGACAGGCCAAAGAGCAGGAGGCTGAACGTCACCAGCACCCACGGCTTCTGGAGCGCTCCGGCAAGCCCTTCGCCCGCAAGACCTGCCGCTACGCCGAGCGAAGTGTAAACCAGCGCCATGCCGAGGCAGTAGGCCAGCGCCATGAGGAAGCTTTTGGCTTTGGTGGTCTGTCCTTCTCCGACGATGATCGACGAAAGAATTGGCACCATCGGCAGTACGCAGGGGGTGAAAGAGAGCAGGAGGCCAAAGAGCAGGAACGCGGCGGAAATCTTCCACCAGCTTCCGCTCTCGAGCGTCGATTGGGCGAGCGACAGGTCGTCCTTGCCGCCCGATTTTTCCGCTGCCGCCGGAGCTGGCGGGGCCGCTGCCGCTGTCGCTGGAGCCACCGCGGGCGACAAGCCTGCTGAATCGTCGCCATCCGATCCGGCCGCCACGGCAAGCACTCCGGGCTTCGACGGATCGACCCGGAACGCCGTGGTGATCGGCGGGTAGCACAAGCCGTCCTCAGAGCATCCCTGATACTCGACGCTCACGGTGAATGGGCCGGATGCCTGCTTGACCGGAACTTCGACCGTCAGCTCGTCGTGATAGATCACCTGCTTTTCGCCTGTCGTGGGGTCGGTGAAAAGGATGCCTTCGGGAAACACCGAATTGCCGAGACTCGCTTGCCCGCCCGATGCGCTCACCTTGATCTGGTCACGGTAGAGCTTGTACGATTTGGCGATCTTCCAGTGAATGGCTATGGCGTTTTTTGCCGTCAGTTCGGCTCTCGGCACGAATGCCTGTTCGGGATCGAGAAAGTCCGCAGCCACAGCCGTGACGCTTTTCACGAAAAGCGCAAGCAGTATCGCGAGGGTCGTCAGAACACGTTGAGGGGTTGATTTTTTTATCATATTTTTTCAGTGTTGGTTCAGTGGTTGTAAAACATTCTGCCCGACTGATCGACAGTCAGATAGCTGAATCCCGAACGCTTCAGATAGTTCAGCCCTTCGGCTTCGAGCAGCATGGCGACCGTGGCGCAGCTCCCCGCTGTAGTGGCAAGCGGAGCAAGCACCGTGACCGAGCGCCAGTGGCTCACCGGCCAGCCCGTCTTAGGGTTGACAATGTGGCAATATCGCCGCCCCGCCGCCTCGAAATAGCGCTCGTAATCGCCGCTGGTGGCGATGGCTCCGGAGCAGACCAGTATCGAGGCGATCGTGCCGCCGGGGTTGCGCGGGTCGCGGATGCCGATACTCCACGGCTCACCGCCGGGTTTGGGGCCGATCACGCGGATGTCGCCGCCGAGGTTGACGTAGCCATGCCGAGCGCCGTGCTCGGCAAGCAGCTCCGCTGCCGCATCGGCGGCGTACTCCTTGCCGATGCCGCCGAAGTCGAGCTGCATTCCCTCATCCGGCAGCCACACGGCGCTTCCCTGCCGCTCGATGCGGCTCCAGCCGACCAGCTTCAGCAACGGCAGGAGCGCTTCCTGAGATGGGGTTTCAGCCTTGTCGAAATTCCATGCCCGTCGCAAGACGCCGGAGGTTACGTCGAAAAGTCCGCCGCTGCTTCGGTACACCGCATCGGCGTAATCGAGGAGCGCCACAGTCTCTTCATCGCACTCGACCCACGCCTTTCCGGCGGAATCGTTGATCCGCGATACCACGCTCTCCGGCTGGTATCGCGAATATTTCCGTTCGATGCGGGCGACCTCCTTCATGCCGATCGCGGCGAGCGCTTTCGACTCTTTTTTCGCTGTACCGGCAAGCACGATTTCGCCGCCGCCGCCCATCGCCCTGAATTCAAATCGTTGCATAAGGGACGAAATTACATCAAGATCGGCATTTTTCTCTCAGGCGTCAATCTTAAAACTTGCGCGACAGGCCGACCTGGATGCTTCTGAAATCGAACGTCGGGATGCCGGGGTCGCCGTGGCCGTTGATGCCCCAGTCGTAGCGCTGCTCTGAGTGCTCGTACTTCACGTCGGCGCTCCAGCTCCGGCCCAGCTCTTTGGCGACCTTCACGCCGTAACTGAATGCGCCGAAAGCCGATAGCCGCTGGTCTTCGGAGTAGTACTCCCTGCCGGCCGTCGGCGTCGGAGCCAGCGGATCGTCACCCGTCGGCACATAGAAACTGGTGGCGCTCTGCGAGTAATACCGCACCAGCGGCGTAATTTCCCAACCATGCGGCAGCGGTTGGACGTACTCTGCCGTGAAGGTGTGCGCCTCGATGCCGAAGGTGTCGGTGTAATAGCGATACGCAAGCCTCGCCGTGCCATCCGGGCCGTCGAAGTGGTGGTTCCAGCGGGTCATGAGAGTGAACATCCGCCGCTTGCCTGGCCTTACGTCAGGATCTTTGTAGGGATCGCTGTAATAGCCGTCGCCGTGCGTGTAGGTGGCGGTCAGTTGCATGATGTCGTTTTGCGACAGAACCTGCGTCACGCCGAACAGTCCGGAGACGACGCGCTTGCGCCCCGGCGTGTCGTTCTTTTTCGAGTCCACGACATTCGGCTTGTTCAGATCGATGGTATCGCTGTTGTACGCCGTACCGAGGCTGAAGGTGGTGTTCCTGCTCTCGGTCGAAAGGGTGCCGTTGAGCGAGATACCTCGCGAAATGTAGTCGGACTCCTGCGAATAGCTCGCCCCGGCGGTGAGCGTACCTCGCGAAAAGTAGCGGGTGACGGCGAGATCACCGGCGTGTCGCAGATCGCCCGAAGCGCCGGTGGTGGTATCTTTTTTACTCTCCGACGGAAATCCCCAGCCGTGGTAGGCTGGCGACGCGCCGGTGACCGAATCTTCGACGAAGGTCGTCGCGATCGACCACTTGCCCGCAATCGGCACAACGGTCATGAGCGACAGCGCATTGACCGTCATGCGATCTTTCGACATGCCTGCCGTAAAGTCGGTATCACCCGTCTGGCTGTCGTGATAGTTCAGATATTTCAGGCTGACGACGCCCTCTTCGGGAGCTGTGTCGGCCAGAGCCTTGCTGGCCGATGGCAGCAGCATGGCGGCGCTGGCGAGGATGGAGCCGAGAACTTTGGCTTTTCTGTTCGATTTTTTTCCTTGAGTCGATTGCATCAGTAGCGAAACAGTTATTGATTTATGTACACCTTCCATGCAATCAGTTGCATCCACATCCGCCGCCGCCGACTCCGGAGCCGCCCGAGGCCGCCTCCTTGCTGCTGTACATGTGCTCGGTGTAGCCGGTATCGAGCCTGTCGCGGTCAAAGGTCATTGCAGGTTTGGCAAGGTTCTGCTTTTCCCACGGCTGGACGCTCGAACATCCCGAAAGTCCGCTCATCGTGAGCAATGCGAGCAGCGAGCATCCGGCCATGACAATCTTTTTTTTCATCACTTGCCCCCCAGCGCCGCCTGAATCTGCTTTTCGAGTTCCTCCTTGTCGGCGGGTCTGAATCCGACATGTTGCCACAGCACCTTGCCATTCCGGTTGATCAGATAGCTGGTCGGCATTCCCTTGACGCCATACACGCGAGGCGTCTGTCCTTTCGAGTCGAACGCCACGGTGAAATTCGCCGGAACTTGCGCGAGAAATTTTATCGCGTCATCGGTTTTGGTATCGAGGTTGACGGCCAGCACCTGGAACCCTTTCGCCTTGTACTTCGCCTGCATCTGGTTCATCCACGGAAACGACTGGCGGCACGGCCCGCACCACGACGCCCAGAAATCGAGATAGATCACCGATTCCGCCTTGTCCGAAAGTTTTACCATGCCCGCTTTGCCGGGCAGCGTAAAATCAGCAGCTTTGTCACCTTTGTCAAGGGCGTGAGCATTGGCGCTCAACCCAACGGAGAGCAGCAGGGCAAAGAGCGCCGCCCTGCATGTCTTGAATGGAAATCGTTTCATGCTGATAGGGTTTGTCTTGGAAATGAATTTGCGGAATTACCGTATGAGTATGCGGTTATATTGTTGACGACGACAAAATGCATTTTCCTTTGCGGAAAAATAACGATCGTTAATGCTTTTTTTTACAAAGCGACAGAGGCGCGCAGGTCAGGAAAACGAATTCTGATGGCTGAATGAGCGTAGTTCAGCGCCCTGTGGCTTCGAGTCTGTCAATCGCGCTGAACGAATACCAGTCGCCCCCCTCATCGCCCCTGACGGTGTAGTCGAATATTTTGATCTTCATCCCTTTTTTCAGATAGCCGTCATCTGCCGGATGGGCAATGAAAACGGTAATCGCGGCCCCGCTCCGGAATGAACGCGAATGGTCGGCTCCCGGCAGGGTTTCGACTTTCGTATCCGCAAGCGTAACCCGGTAATGGGCGCGGCGAGTGCGGTCTCGGCCAAGCGTACCTGAACAGGGGCGCCACTTGCCATCGCGCCAGGTACCCTTCGCCTTGATAAAGGTGTCCGGCGTCCATGAGGCGCTTTCGATCACCCCCTCGATGTTCATGGGGCCGACAGGAGGAATCGGAGCCGCCAGCGCCACGGCAGAGCCGAACAGCATGGCCAGAAGCGAGATGAGAAGCGTGAGCAACCGTTTCATGATTATCCGCATCGATGCTGATGAAATTTGCCGTTTCCCTCCTTTCTGAACAGGCTACTCCAGCCTGAATTCAACGGTCACGACGACCCGCGCGATTTTGTCGATCGTGCTCTTGTCGTACACGCCGCCGTAATCGTCCGTGCGGGCATCCGCCGTATTGGGCAAAATATAGAACGCGCCCTGCGACGCTGAACGCATCGCGCCAAGCCGGGCATCGCTGTGCTTCATGAACTCCTCGGCCCGCTTTTTGGCATTCTCGGTAGCCGCGCTGATGAGCGACATTTTGACATCTTCGAGGTTGGAAACGAGATACCTTGGCTCCTGATATTCAAGCTCGTGGCCCGAAGCCTTGTAATCCATCACCCCCGTGCTGGCCGCGATGATCTTGTCGAGCGAGCCGGTGGTGACAACGACCGTCTGGCGTCCAACGAAGCCCTCCTGGACGGTAACCATAGTATCGCCCTCCTGCCGGGTGACGAAATTCGGCTCCACCGTTTCCGCCTTGTCGTCGAGAGCGGATTTGCCGAAACCATACTTGCCGATGAAGCCGTCGAGCGCCGCCTTCTCCCTCCGGAGATTCTCAAGCGCCTCCGGGAAGGTCTGGCCGAAAGCCTTGGCCGTCACCTGCCACTCGGCATTGTCCGCCCTGACCGGCTTTTCGGCCAGACCCTTGACGACAATCGACGAGCGTCCCGAGCCGATGTTGCGGGCCTGGTAACCAAGCACGAACGCTCCGACAATCAAGCCAATGGCAACCAGCGCCCCGAACACCACGACCGAGCGTGACATATTTCCGTTCGACCCATCCGTACTCATGACACTTCCCGTTTACGGTTTTTCCAAAACTTTACTCTGCAAGATAGCATGAAAAAGAGTCATACCATGAGGCGTCCCGGCAGGATTACCGTTTTACCTGAATGGCACGATGAGACAATGAAGTCGAGTATTCACACAGGCAGCTATACAATGATTTTTCAATGTTCCCCTTCGCTCAGCGTGACCGGAAGAGAAATGTTGTCATTCATGAGTAACAGATCAATTTTATACATTGATAAGGGCTTAAAGGCGCTGGAATTTTGTTCGTTTTTCATCGGGTCTGTTCAACTAAGTGTGTAAACGGTCGTAATCAAACGGGAAGCCGTCCTTCGAATTTAATGGAAAACTGGTTG
>NZ_VDCH01000023.1 GCF_006265165.1 Chlorobaculum thiosulfatiphilum | reverse complement strand
CCCCCGCCCCCGGCCCGGCCCCCGCCGCCCCCCCCCCCCCCCCCCCCCCCCCCCTGCACCCCCCCCCCCCCACCGGCCCCCCCACTAGTCAGGGCATGCCAGCTTTTCTGTAGATGCCAGCCGCTCGAATTGGGTCCATGCTGTGCTGGTGGATTATAAAAATGGAGAAAAGAGGTCGATAAGTCAAAAAAACGATAGATGGAATTTTGTTTTTTGGGGTAAATCTTTTACTTTGGTCGTCCTTATGGTTTTCCCTGAATGATTTTCACCGGAAGTCTCAAACGAAATAGAAAAGAGTTTATTGTATGCCGACGATTCAGCAGCTTATCAGGCACGGAAGAAGTATGAAGGCGTCCAAGACCGCCTCACCGGCACTTGAAAAATGCCCCCAGAAAAGAGGTGTCTGCACCCGTGTGTACACGACTACCCCCAAAAAACCGAACTCCGCGCTTCGCAAGGTTGCTCGTGTCAGGCTGTCTAACAAAATCGAAGTGACTGCGTACATCCCCGGTGAAGGCCATAACCTCCAGGAGCACTCCATCGTGCTGATCCGTGGCGGAAGGGTCAAGGATCTTCCTGGTGTGCGTTATCATATCGTTCGCGGCTCCCTCGATACGTCGGGCGTCGCCGACCGCAAGCAGAGCCGCTCCAAGTACGGCGCGAAGGTTCCGAAGCCCGGCGCTGCTCCAGCAAAGAAAAAATAAAACTGAATCTTAACTCGGATTATAAATGGCAAAGAAGGGTTCTGGGTACGGAGCGCGCGTCGGCGATCACCGTTACGGTGATGAGACGGTTTCCCGTCTGATCAACGCGATCATGCTCGATGGCAAGAAGGTTGTGGCGACCAAGGTTGTGTACGATGCTTTCGATATCATTTCGAGCAAGGTCGAAGATGGCAACGCGCTCGAAGTGTTCCGCAAGGCGATGGGCAATGTCGCTCCGCTGGTCGAGGTTCGCAGCAAGAGGGTCGGTGGCGCTACCTACCAGATTCCGATGGAGGTTCCGGCTTCCAGAAGAACAGCTCTCGCGTTTCGCTGGATCAAGCAGTTTGCCACCAGGCGCGGCGGTCGTTCGATGGCCGAGAAGCTTGCCGCCGAATTGCTCGACGCTTCCAACGAGCAGGGTGCTTCGGTGAAAAAGCGCGATGAGGTGCATCGCATGGCTGAGGCCAACAAGGCGTTCGCTCACTTCAGGTTCTGAGTCTGTTAGGCAGGAATTATTAAAATAGGTTGATTTATGGCACGGCAGGTTGCGTTAGATAAAGTCAGGAATATCGGGATCATGGCCCATATCGATGCGGGCAAGACAACGACCACGGAGAGGATTCTTTATTACACTGGTCGCTTGCACAAGATGGGCGAAGTTCATGAGGGCGGCGCTACCATGGACTGGATGGAGCAGGAGAAAGAGCGCGGCATCACGATCACGTCGGCCGCGACGACCTGTTTCTGGACTCCGAAGTATGGCAGCTACATCGGCCACAACCACAGAATCAATATTATCGATACTCCTGGTCACGTTGACTTCACGGTCGAGGTGGAGCGCTCCCTTCGTGTGCTCGATGGCGCGGTTGCGCTGTTCTGCGCTGTAGGCGGCGTCGAGCCGCAGTCCGAGACTGTCTGGCGTCAGGCCAATAAATATGGCGTACCGAGAATCGCTTATGTCAACAAGATGGACCGCGTTGGCGCGGACTTCTTCGATACGGTCAAGGCGATCCGCGAGCGCCTCGGCGCCAATCCGGTACCGATTCAGATTCCGATCGGCCAGGGCGAAATCTTCGCCGGTTTCGTCGATCTGATCCGCATGAAGGGGATCATCTACGACAAGGAAGATGGCAGCACCTACACCGAAGTTGAAATTCCGCATGACCTCGAAAACGAAGCCCGCACCTGGCGCATCAATATGCTCGAAGCGGTCTCCGAGGTTGATGACACCCTGCTTGAAAAATATCTCAATGGCGAAGAGATCACCGAAGACGAGGTTCGCGTCGTACTTCGCAAGGCGACGCTCGGCGTGACCATCATCCCGGTGCTTTGCGGTTCGTCGTTCAAGAACAAGGGTGTGCAGTTCATGCTCGACGCCGTTATCGATTATCTTGCTTCGCCGGTCGATGTGGGTTCGGTTGAGGGACATCACCCGAGAACCGAAGAGACTGTCGTCCGTCAGCCGAAGGACGAGGAGCCTTTTGCCGGTCTTGCTTTCAAGATCGCAACCGATCCGTTCGTTGGCAAGCTTACCTTCTTCCGTGTTTATTCCGGCGTACTCAACGCTGGCAGCTATGTGCTCAACTCGGTCACTGGCAAAAAAGAGCGCGTTGGACGCGTCTTGCAGATGCACTCCAACAAGCGCGAAGAGCGTGACGCGGTCTATGCTGGCGATATCGCCGCCGCAGTCGGTCTGAAAGATGTCAGAACCGGCGACACGCTCTGCGACGAAAGTAACCCTATCGTGCTCGAAAAGATGGTGTTCCCTGAACCTGTCATCGAGATCGCGGTAGAACCAAAAACCAAGGCGGACTCTGACAAGCTGGGCATCTCACTTGCCAAGCTCGCCGAAGAGGATCCGACCTTCAGGGTGAAAACTGATGAGGAAACGGGCCAGACGCTCATCGCCGGCATGGGTGAGCTTCACCTCGAAATTCTGGTTGATCGTCTCAAACGAGAGTTCAAGGTCGAGGCCAACGTCGGTCAGCCGCAGGTCGCTTATCGCGAAACCATTCGCGGCAAGGTTGAATACGAAGGCAAGTTCGTTCGCCAGTCCGGCGGTAAAGGCCAGTTCGGTCTGGTCGTGCTCAGGGTCGAGCCTCTCGAAGAGGGCAAAGGCTACGAATTCGCCGATGAGATCAGAGGCGGCGTGATTCCGAAAGAGTATATCCCGGCAGTCAACGCCGGTATCCAGCAGGCGATGAAAGACGGCGTTGTCGCCGGCTTCCCGATGCAGGATATCAAGGTCGCATTGATCGATGGTAAGTACCACGAGGTTGACTCTTCGGAAATGGCATTCAAGATTGCTGGTTCCATCGGCTTCAAAGGCGCGGCCAAAAAGGCCAACCCTGTGCTGCTCGAACCGATCATGAAGGTAGAGGTCATCACGCCGGAAGAGTATCTCGGCGATGTGATGGGCGACCTCTCTGGGCGCCGCGGCCACATCGAAGGCATGGGGCAGCGCGCAGGCGCTCAGTTCGTCAGCGCCAAGGTGCCGCTCTCCGAGATGTTCGGCTATTCGACAGATCTTCGTTCGATGACCCAGGGCCGCGCAAACTACTCGATGGAGTTCGAGAGCTATCGCGAGGTGCCGCGCAGCATCGCCGAAGCTTTGCAGGAAAAGAGGGTTGGCAAGGATTCCGAATAACAGTTTTTCATCACCGCATCATTAAAAAGATAACCGACAGGGAGAATAGTTATGGCTAAAGAGTCATACAAGAGGGATAAACCCCACGTAAATATTGGTACAATCGGTCACGTTGACCACGGTAAAACCACCCTTACCGCAGCAATCACCAGCGTTCTCGCCAAGCAGGGCATGGCCTCTTTCCGTGAGTTCGGCGACATCGACAAGGCGCCTGAGGAGAGGGAGCGTGGTATTACCATCTCGACTGCGCACGTCGAGTATCAGACCAAAGCGCGCCACTATGCGCATATCGACTGCCCCGGCCACGCTGACTATATCAAGAACATGATCACCGGTGCTGCCCAGATGGACGGCGCTATCCTCGTCGTTGCCGGTACCGATGGCCCGATGCCCCAGACTCGCGAGCACATCCTGCTTGCCCGTCAGGTGAACGTTCCCGCGCTGGTCGTCTTCCTGAACAAGGTTGATATCGCCGATCCGGAACTCCTCGAGCTGGTCGAAATGGAGCTCCGCGAGCTTCTCACCGAGTACGGTTTCCCTGGCGACGATATTCCGATCGTCAAAGGTTCCGCACTGAAAGCCCTCGAAGGCGATGCGGAAGGCGAAAAAGCCATCATGGAGCTTATGGATGCCGTTGACAACTACATTCCGCAGCCTGTCCGCGACGTTGACAAGCCGTTCCTGATGCCGGTCGAAGACGTTTTCTCCATCTCCGGTCGTGGTACCGTCGGTACCGGCAGGATCGAGAGGGGCCACGTCAAGGTTGGCGAGGAAGTCGAGATCGTCGGTATCAAACCGACCCGCAAATCGGTCGTCACCGGTATCGAAATGTTCAACAAGCTTCTCGACGAAGGCCAGGCAGGCGACAACGCCGGTCTGCTTCTGCGTGGCGTTGACAAGAACGAACTCGAGCGCGGCATGGTTATCTCCAAGCCCGGCAGCATCACTCCGCACACCAAGTTCAAGGCCGAGGTTTATATTCTGAAGAAGGAAGAGGGCGGTCGTCACACGCCGTTCTTCAACGGCTATCGTCCGCAGTTCTACTTCAGAACCACCGATGTCACCGGTTCGGTGACGCTTCCTGAAGGTGTCGAGATGGTTATGCCTGGCGACAACCTCTCGGTCGATGTCGAGCTGATCGCTCCTATCGCCATGGAAGAGAGCCTCAGGTTCGCTATCCGCGAGGGCGGCCGTACAGTTGGTGCCGGTTCGGTAACCAAGATCGTCGAGTAAATCGATTGATTGTTATCCCGGGGCGAGCTATCGCACTCGCCCCATTTTTATTGAAACCATCGAAACAGGGATAGACCAGTGGCTGTTCAGCAAAAGATCAGGATCAAGCTCAAGTCGTACGACCATAGCCTCGTTGATAAATGGGCTTTGAAGATTATCGATGTGGTCAAGCAGACGGATGCCATCATTTTTGGCCCCATTCCGCTGCCCACGAAAACTCATGTTTATACGGTCAACCGTTCACCTCATGTGGACAAGAAATCCCGTGAGCAGTTCGCATTTTCATCGCACAAGAGGTTGATCGAGATTGTCAACCCGACGGCCAGAACGATTGATATGCTCATGAAGCTTGAGCTTCCGAGCGGCGTTGATGTGGAAATCAAGTCATAAAGTGTTTTAAAGTAAATAGAAAAGCTAATCGGATATGGGTGCGATTCTCGGGAAAAAAATCGGCATGACCCGTTTATACAATGATAAACGCGAAGCTGTTCCCTGCACGGTGATTCAGGCCGGACCGTGTTATGTAACTCAGGTAAAGAGCACGGCGAAAGATGGCTACGATGCCTATCAGCTCGGCTTTGGCGAGCGTGATGAAAAAAAGGTCTCCAAGCCTCTGGCGGGCCACTATAAAAAAGCTGGCAAGAATCCCGGATACATTCTCTCCGAAGTCAGCAAGAGCCTGATCCCGGAAGAGCTTGCTGCTGGCGCTACCGTGCCAGTCGATATCTTCAAGGAGGGCGACAAGATCGATGTGCTCGGCGTCACCAAGGGTAAAGGTTTTGCCGGTGTCGTCAAGCGTCACAACTTCGGCGGCGGTTCGAGAACGCACGGTCAGTCCGACAGGCTCAGAGCCCCTGGTTCGGTTGGCGGCTCCTCCGATCCTTCGAGAACCTTCAAAGGTACCCGGATGGCCGGCAGAATGGGCGGTGAGAACAAGACGGTTCAGAATCTCGTGATCGTCAAGGTAATGCCCGAATCGAATATCATCGTCGTCAAAGGCGCTGTGCCCGGTCCGAAGAACTCCTATGTCAAGATTGTTTCAACAACCAAGTAAACGGTGAGTGCAGAGAACAATGGAATTAAAAGTGCTCAATATAAAAGGCGCAGAAACCGGTGAAGTGGTTACGCTGAACGATGAGATTTTCGCCGTTGAAGTTTCTGAACACGCCATGTACCTGGATGTGAAGGCAATTCTTGCCAATCGCCGCCAGGGTACCCATAAAGCAAAGACCCGCGCTGAAGTTCGCGGCGGCGGCAGGAAGCCGTTCCGCCAGAAAGGCACCGGCAACGCTCGCCAGGGTTCTACCCGTTCGGGAACAATGGTTGGCGGCGGCACGATCTTTGGTCCAGTGCCGCGTACCTACGAGCAGAAGGTCAACCGCAAGGTCAAGCAGCTTGCCCGCCGTTCGGCGTTGAGCGCCAAGGCCGCTGCCGGTCAGATTGTCGTGGTCGAGGATTTCAGCTTCGAAGCGATCAAGACCCGTCCGGTTGCAGACATGCTCAAGAGTCTCGGTCTCGTCGAAAAGAAGACGCTGCTCATGATGCCGTTTTACGACAACGTGGTCAGCACCTCCGGCAGGAACATCGAGAAGCTGAACGTCATGATCGCCGACCAGGCTTCGACCTACGATATCCTCAACAGCCAGGCCGTGCTTTTCCAGAAGGCCGCCCTGCAGAAAATAGAAGAAACATTAGGGTAATTACCGTTTGCCAGTAAAAAGGAGAAGATTGCAATGAAAAACCCGTTGTTGCGGCCGTGGCTGACCGAAAAGAGCACAAAACTCACCGAGCAGAAAGGCCAGTATATGTTCCAGGTCAAGATGGACGCCGATAAGTTCGATATCAAGAAAGCGGTCGAAGAAAAGTTCGGTGTCGATGTCGTTTCCATCCGCACCATCAACTGCCTCGGCAAGTCAAAGCGGCAACATACCCGCAAAGGCATCATCGCCGGCAAGAAGAACGACTGGAAGAAAGCCGTCGTGACCCTCGGCGAAGGCCAGGTGATCGACTACTATGCCAAGCCGGCGGAAAAGAGCGAGAAATAAGATTAACAACCGGATAGATAAACAGTACGATGCCAGTCAGGAAATTAGCTCCGAACACTCCGGGCACAAGGTTCGCTTCATACGCAAGTTTCGAGGAGATCACCAAGAGTGAGCCGGAAAAAAGTCTTCTCGTACCGCTCAAGAAAAGCGGTGGCCGCAACACCAACGGACGGATTACCTCGCGACACATGGGCGGAGGTCACAAGAGGTTCTACCGTATTGTCGATTTCAAGCGCAACAAGGACAACGTTCCGGCAAAAGTCGCTGCTATCGAATATGACCCGAACCGTTCGTCGAGGATTGCACTTCTTCATTATGTTGACGGAGAAAAACGTTATATTCTCGCTCCAAAAAATCTGAAGGTCGGCGACCGCATCGAAAGCGGCGAAAAGGTGGACATCAGGGTTGGCAATACCATGCCGCTGAAGAACATCCCGATCGGTTCCAATGTGCACAATATCGAGCTGAGAGCCGGAAAAGGCGGTCAGATGGCAAGGTCAGCCGGCGCATACGCCGTACTTGCCGCTCGCGAAGGCAACTACGCAACCCTGAAAATGCCGTCAGGCGAAATCAGAAAAGTCCGTATCGAGTGCCGCGCGACTATCGGTGTCATCGGCAACGCGGAGCACGAAAACATCAGTCTCGGCAAAGCGGGACGCAGCCGCTGGCTCGGTATTCGCCCCCAGACTCGCGGTATGGCCATGAACCCGGTCGATCACCCGATGGGCGGTGGTGAAGGCAAGTCCAAATCAGGCGGTGGTCGCAAGCATCCAAAGTCGCCATGGGGTCAGCTTGCCAAAGGTCTGAAGACCAGGAACAAGAAAAAAGCCTCGACGAAGTTGATCGTCCGCGGCAGAAAAGCCAAGTAACATAGCGGTAATTAACAACAAGCAGAGAGAATTATGCCAAGATCACTGAAAAAGGGCCCGTTCATCGATTTCAAGCTGGAAAGGCGGATCCTTGATATGAACAGCAAAGGTGAGAAGAAGGTGGTGAAAACCTGGTCGAGAAGTTCGATGATCTCTCCTGACTTTGTCGGTCATACCGTAGCGGTTCATAACGGCAAGAGCCATGTGCCGGTTTACGTCAGCGAAAACATGGTTGGCCACAAACTTGGTGAATTCGCTCCGACCAGGATGTTCCGCGGCCATGCGGGCGGCAAGGCTGAAAAGGGCGGTTCGGCACCCAGGAAAAAATAAACTGAATAACGCGGAAAGGTAAGAGATATCATGCAAGCTAAAGCAATTTTACGGCATACACCGACGTCGCCCAGAAAAATGCGGCTCGTGGCCGGCCTTGTTCGTGGCAAGCAGGTCGATCAGGCGAAAGCCATCCTGCACAACTCCACCAAAAGTGCTTCCCGTAACGTGATGGTTACGCTCAAATCGGCTGTTGCGAACTGGTCACAGCTCAATCCCGACGAAAGGGCGAGCGATAACGAGCTGTTCGTCAAGGCGATCTTTGTCGATGAAGGCTCTTCGCTCAAGAGGCTCCTTCCTGCTCCGATGGGTCGGGCCTACAGGATTCGCAAGCGTTCGAATCACCTGACCATCGTCGTCGATAAGGTTGAGAACAAGGTAACCAAATAAACAAGGAGATAACATTGGGTCAGAAAGTAAATCCAACCGGATTCAGGCTGGGAATCATCAAAGACTGGACTTCCCGCTGGTACGATGACGGACCGGTTATCGCCGACAAGATCAAGCAGGATCAGGTTATCCGCAACTACGTTCAGGCAAGGCTGAAAAAAGAGAAGGCCGGTATTGCCAAAATTGTTATCGAGCGCACGACCAAGCATATCAAGATCAATATCTACTCCGCTCGTCCCGGAGCTGTCGTTGGTCGCAAGGGTGAGGAGATCAACAATCTCTCGCAGGAGCTGACCCGCATCACCGGCAAAGAGGTCAAGATCGACGTGGTCGAGGTGATCAAGCCGGAAATCGAAGCACAGCTCATCGGCGAGAACATCGCTTATCAGCTCGAAAACCGCGTCTCTTTCCGTCGCGCCATGAAGATGGCGATCCAGCAGGCCATGAGGGCCGGCGCCGAGGGCGTCAGGATTCGCTGCGCAGGCCGTCTCGGCGGCGCTGAAATCGCCCGCGCTGAGCAGTACAAAGAGGGCAAGATTCCGCTTCACACGATTCGCGCCAACGTCGATTACGCCAGCGTGACCGCTCATACCATCGCCGGAGCTATCGGCATCAAGGTTTGGGTCTATAAAGGCGAGGTGCTCGTTCAGAGGCTCGACGCTATCGAAGAGGAAGAGATGAAGAAAATGCAGGATCGCCGTAACGATTCGCGCAACAGGGGAGGCCGTGGCGATGCCCGTGGCGCCAAGCGCCGCCGCCGTCCGCAGAAGAAGGCCTGATCGCGCTCAAGTACTATATAATCTGAAAAGAATGGAGTTGCTGGTATGTTAATGCCAAAGAGGGTTCAATATAGAAAGTCACAGCGGGGCCGGATGAAGGGGAACGCGCAGCGCGGAACGGCGGTGTCGTTCGGTACTTTCGGACTCAAAGCGCTCGAACCGGCCTGGATCACCAGTCGGCAGATCGAGGCTGCACGCGTCGCCATGAACCGTTACATGAAGCGAGACGGAAAAATCTGGATCAGGATTTTCCCTGACAAGCCGGTTTCAAAGAAGCCTGCGGAAACCCGAATGGGTTCCGGTAAAGGTTCGCCGGAGTTCTGGGTTGCCGTCGTCAAGCCGGGCCGCGTGATGTTCGAAGCCGACGGTGTGTCGCGCGAGATCGCCGCGGAAGCGTTCAGGCTCGCCGCAAAGAAGCTGCCGATCAAGACCAAATTCATCGTCAGGCCAGATTACGAAGGATAACGTGCAATCTAACCGCCAGGAAAGCATATAATGAAAAACTACGAAATAGTGGCCTTGGGCAAAACAGAGCTCCTCGCAAAGATCGAAGAGCTGGAAAACAGGCTGGCCGATATCAACTTTTACAAAGCGATTGAACCGCCGCAGAACCCGATGGTGTTCCGTAATTCCAAGCGTGATATCGCCCGGATGAAAACCCGGCTCACCCAGATCGAGATGCAGGAAAAGAGCAACGCCTGAAAACTGGGTGCGACAGTAAACATTAAACGGTTTCAACAGGAAGAATAACAAATGGACAACGCAGCAATGTCAAGTGTAGCTGAAGCGAGAGCCAAAAAAAAGAGCTGGTTGGGCAAGGTTGTAAGCGACAGCATGGATAAAGGTATCGTCGTTGCCGTCGAGCGCAGGGTTCAGCATCCGGTCTACAAAAAGTACTTCAAGAAGACTACCCGCCTGATGGCTCACGACGAAAAGAACGAGGCGGGCATCGGCGATCTGGTGAAAATCACCGAGTGCAGGCCGCTCAGCAAAAACAAAAGCTGTCGGCTTGTTGAAATCGTCGAAAAGGCCAAGTAACGGATTTACTATCATTTAACAGGGGTTAATGCAGGATGATCCAGAAAGAGACTAATCTGGTTGTCGCCGATAATAGCGGAGCGAAAAAAGTACGGTGTATTCATGTTTTCGGTGGAACCGGCAGGCGCTATGCCGCGCTCGGTGACCAGATCATGGTATCGGTCAAGGCTGCGGTTCCTGGCGGCGTCGTCAAGAAGAAAGATGTCTGCAAGGCAGTCGTTGTCCGTTGCGTCAAGGAGCAGAAGAGAAAAGATGGCTCCTATATCAGATTCGACGAGAATGCCGTCGTGCTGCTCAACGCGCAGGGCGAACCGAGAGGCACCCGTATTTTCGGGCCAGTCGCACGCGAACTTCGCGATAAAAGATATATGAAGATCGTATCTTTGGCTCCAGAGGTTCTCTGAGAGCCGATCAGCGGGAGTAACTCAGCTGGTAGAGTCACAGCCTTCCAAGCTGTTGGTCGCGGGTTCGAGTCCCGTCTCCCGCTCACGTTTATGAATTACTATCATACAGGTCAATCATGAAAACTGGTATTAAAAAGGTCAAGCTCCACGTCAGGAAGAACGATGAGGTCACCGTCATCGCCGGCAACGACAAGGGAAAATCGGGCAAAGTCCTGAAAGTGTTCCCCCAGAAGGGCCGCGTGATCGTCGAAGGCGTCAACATCAGGAAGCGCCACATGCGCCCCACCCAGGGAGTGCCTCAGGGCTCGATCATCGAGCGCGAGTTTCCGATTCATGCCTCCAACGTGAAAAAGAGCTGACAGAGATTTCGTTAAATGACAGGATGACCAAGACCATCCTGTGAAAAGGTAAAAGAAAAGATGTCCAAAAAAGAGAGTGTAGAGCAGGAAGTTGCAATGCCTGCCCGCCTTGAGGTTTACTACCGCGAGACTGTCGTTCCGAAACTGATGGAGCGATTCAAGTACAAGAGCATCATGATGGTGCCCCGCCTCGAAAAGATTTCGGTGAACATCGGCGTCGGCGAAGCCGCGCAGGAGCCGAAACTGCTCGAAACCGCAATGCAGGAACTCGGTCAGATCACCGGACAGAAGCCGCAGGTTCGCAAAGCAAAGAAAGCGATCTCGAACTTCAAGCTCCGCGAGGGTCAGGCCATCGGTTGCCGCGTCACCCTTCGCCGCAAGATCATGTTCGAATTCCTTGACCGCTTCATTTCGGTCGCCGTGCCGAGGATTCGCGATTTTCGTGGTCTGAGCGACACGAGCTTCGATGGCCGTGGAAATTATAACGCAGGTATCCGCGAACAGATTATCTTCCCTGAAATCGACATCGACAAGGTGCCGAGAATCAATGGCATGGATATCAGTTTCGTCACCTCCGCCAAAACGGACGAAGAGGCTTACGAGCTGCTTACCCTGCTTGGCATGCCGTTCAAGAAAAAGAACCAATAAATCATAGCCCTGTACCAAGATGGCAAGGAAAAGCATCATTGCGCGAAACGAAAAGAGGAAGAAGCTCGTCGAAAAGTATGCGGCTAAACGTGAGGAGCTGAAAGCGGCAGGCGATTACCAGGCTCTGAGCCAGCTTCCGAGAGATAGTTCAGCCACTCGGGTTCGCACCCGCTGCGTCCTGACCGGACGTGGTCGCGGTAACTACAAGAAGTTCGGGCTTTGCCGCCACATGTTCCGCAAGCTGGCTCTCGAAGGAAAGCTTCCCGGCGTCAGAAAAGCGAGCTGGTAAGCGCGCCTCTGCGGAGATCAAGAGAAAGATGTCTGTTCATTTACGAATGTAACCAACTGTTAGAGCCATGCCCGTAACGGATTCCATAGCCGATTTTATCACCCGGATCAGAAACGCCGGTAGTGCAAAAAACAAGACGACCGATATTCCTTATACCAGAGTCAGGGAGAATCTCTCGAAGCTTCTTGTGGAAAAAGGATACATCAAGAACTACACGGTAATCAGCACCGAGCAGTTTCCCTTCATCCGCGTCGAGCTGAAATACATTCAGGATGGCCGACACGCCATCAAGGAGATTTCACGGGTCAGCAAACCCGGCCGCAGGGTCTATCAGGGCAAGGATATCAAGCGATACCTCGGCGGGCTTGGTCTGTTTATCCTTTCGACCTCGAAAGGCATCCTGACCGACAAGGAAGCGCGCGAGCAGAACGTCGGTGGCGAGGTGCTGTTCCGTATTTATTAATTTCACAAGCCAAAGAGCATCAGTTTACCATGTCAAGAATAGGAAAAATGCCGATCAGGCTTGCCGATCAGGCTCAGGTCGAGGTCAAGGACAATATGATTAACGTCACCGGACCGAAGGGCGCGCTCTGTCAGGCACTGGTCGATGAGGTGAGCGTTTCGGTTGCCGACGGCGCCGTGAGCGTCCTGAGAAAGGACGACAGCAAGCGCGCGCGGGCCATGCACGGCTTGTACCGGATGCTGGTCAGCAACATGGTCGAGGGCGTCACCAAAGGGTTCACCCGCAAGCTCGAAATGTCCGGCGTCGGTTATCGCGCCGAACTCAAGGGCGACATGCTGGCGCTGACCCTCGGATACTCGCACATGATCTACTTCCAGGCTCCCTCTGAGATCAAAATCGAGGTTCCGGATCCGACCACCGTTCTTGTCAGCGGTATCGACAAGGCTCTGGTAGGCCAGATCGCCGCCAAGATTCGCTCCTTCAGGAAGCCGGAACCGTATCGCGGCAAGGGTATCAAATACGAAGGCGAGGTTGTCCGCCGCAAGGAAGGCAAGGCTGCCGGCAAGTAAGCCGCGCCGCTTCGCGATCCAAACAAGTAAGGTAAAAAACATTTATACGGTTAGAGATAATGAGCCAAATCGATAAAGCTGCCCGCAGGCAGAAAATCAAGGCAAGAAGCAGGGCCACGGTGTACGGTACGCCTGAAAGGCCAAGACTGTGCGTGTTCAGGAGTCTTTCAGAGATATACGCGCAACTCATCGACGACCAGAGCGGCAAGACCCTCATGGCGGTATCGACCATGTCGAAAGAGAATGCCGGGCTTTCCGGCACCAAATCCGAGGTGAGCGCCGCCGTCGGCAGGCAGCTTGCCGACAAGGCCCTTGCGCAGGGCATTTCCAGCGTCGTCTTCGACAGGAACGGATTCCGGTATCACGGTCGCATCAAGGCTCTGGCCGACGGCGCTCGTGAAGCTGGCCTGATCTTTTAAAACTTTTCAAAGAGAACGTACATGTCGAAAAAATCTGCCAGGAGTATAAAGCCCGGTGAGTTGAATCTGAAAGAGAAGCTGGTGCACATCAACAGGACCGCCAAGGTGGTCAAAGGTGGCAAGCGCTTCGGTTTCAACGCTATTGTGGTTGTCGGTGACAAGGAAGGTCATGTTGGATACGGACTCGGAAAAGCGAACGAAGTTCAGGACGCCATCGCCAAAGGCGTTGAAGATGGCAAGAAGAACGTCATCAAGGTGCCGATCGTGAAGGGAACCATCCCCCACCAGATCGTCGCCAAATACGGTTCGGCAAAAGTGCTGATGAAGCCGGCTACTCCCGGTACCGGTCTTATCGCCGGCGGTGCGGTCAGGGCTGTGCTTGAAATGGCCGGCATACATGACATCCTGACCAAGTCTCTCGGTTCTTCAAATCCACACAACGTGGTGAAGGCGGCTATCAAAGGCCTTCAGAGCATCTCTGACGCCAATGATGTTGCAGAGCGCCGTTCGAAGAGCCTGAAAGAGGTATTTGAAAGCTAAACAGGAAACAAGGCGACCATGAACGAGAAAATGATAAAGGTTACCCAGGTGCGCAGCGTTATCGGTGGCACCAAGAAGCAGAAAGACACGATCAAGGCTCTCGGTCTGGGAAGGCCGAACCACAAGGTCGAAATAAAGGACAACGCCTGTACCAGAGGTCAGATTCGCGTCGTCCAGCACCTTGTCAAGGTTGAAGAGCTTTAACAGAATCAATAAAGAAAGTCGGGAATCACAGCAATGGATTTAAGTTCACTCAGCCCTGCCAAAGGTGCAGTCAAGTCAAGAAAGAGGGTCGGCCGCGGCCCTGGTTCAGGTAATGGTACGACAGCGGGCAAGGGCAACAAGGGTCAGCAGGCAAGAAGCGGCTACCAGCGTCCGGTCATCGAGGGTGGCCAGATGCCGATCTACCGCAGACTTCCGAAATTCGGTTTCACTCCGCCCAACAGAAAGGCTGTGGCTTGCGTCAACGTCGCCCAGATCCAGATGTGGATCGAGAAGGGCCTGATCGGCGAAGAGATCAGTGTGCTCGATCTCAAGCACCTGTGCAACGCCAGCAACCAGGAGTATTTCAAGGTGCTCGGCGACGGTGAACTTACCTCCGCGGTGACTATCACAGCTCACTTCTTCAGCAAGAGCGCAGAAGAGAAGATCACAAATGCCGGCGGAAAGATCGTTAAAGCCTACCGCACCCTCGAAGAGGCTGCCAAGGTCAACGGTCTGCCGTTCGACGAGGCTCTTTTGACTCCGAAAGCAAAAGTGGTAAAGGTCAAGAAAGCAAAAAAATCGGTCAAGTCTTGAACCAGGGAATGAGCTGCCATGAAGCTTACTGAGAGTATCAGGAATATCAATAAAATCCCGGAGTTAAGGCAGCGTATCGTCTATACCCTCCTGCTTCTGTTCGTTTACAGGCTGGGATCGCATATCACCATTCCAGGGGTTGACGCCGCTGCGGTAGCGAGCGCGACAACTTCTCACTCCAACGACCTGTTCGGTCTGTTCGATCTGTTTGTCGGAGGCGCGTTCGCTCGCGCCTCGATCTTTTCTCTCGGCATCATGCCCTATATCTCGGCCTCCATCATCATCCAGTTGCTTGGAGCGGTGACGCCCTATGTGCAGAAGCTCCAGAAAGAGGGTGAGGAGGGACGCCAGAAAATCAATCAGTACACGCGCTATGGCACGATACTCATATCGTTGTTGCAGGCGTGGGGCGTGAGCGTGAACCTGTCAAGCCCGTCATCGTTCGGCAAGGTGGTTGTTCCTGAGCCGGGCTTTTTCTTTGCCATCACCGCGATCGTCATTCTCACCGCCAGTACGGTCTTTGTCATGTGGCTCGGCGAGTTGATCACTGAGCGCGGCATCGGCAATGGTATATCGCTCATCATCATGATCGGTATACTGGCAAGGTTTCCGGCCTCGCTGATGGCTGAAGTTCAGTCGGTCTCGCTCGGCAGCAAGAACTGGATTGTCGAGATCGTCATCATGGCGCTCATGGCCGGCATTGTCGCGCTCGTCGTACTTCTGACTGTCGCCACGAGAAGGATTCCGGTTCAGCACGCCAAGCGCGTCGTTGGCCGCAAGGTTTACGGCGGCGGTACGCAGTACATTCCGATGAAGATCAACACGGCTGGCGTCATGCCGATCATCTTCGCCCAGTCGATCATGTTTTTGCCCAGCACGTTTCTGTCTTTCTTTCCCGAAAGCGAGGCAATGCAGAAAGTCGCAGCGGCATTCGCCTACGACTCTTGGTGGTATGCGCTCATTTTTGGATTGATGATCGTTTTCTTCACCTATTTCTATACGGCTATCGCCTTCAATCCGAAAGAGGTCGCAGATACCATGCGCCGTCAGGGGGGATTCATCCCTGGTGTCCGCCCCGGTAAAAGCACTGAGGAGTTTATCGACAACATCCTCACGAGGATCACTCTGCCGGGAGCGATCACGCTTGCCCTGATTGCGATTTTACCGACATTCCTCACCAAGTTCGCTAACGTCACGCCTGGATTCGCCCAGTTTTTTGGCGGCACCAGCCTGCTCATTGTTGTCAGCGTTGGACTCGATACGCTTCAGCAGGTCGAGAGCCACTTGATGATGCGTCACTATGACGGGTTCATGAAGACGGCCAAGGCGAAAGGTCGCCGATAAGCGAGGCCAGGTCATGATCACCATAAAAAGCGAACGGGAAATTGAGCTGATGCGGGAGGCCGGTGGACTGGTCGGACGCGTACTCGACATGCTCGAGCAGGAGATTGCTCCAGGCATGTCAACCAAACGCCTCGACGAGCTTGCCGAGCAGTTCATCAGAGATCACGGCGCCGTACCGAGTTTTCTGAATTACGTTCCGAAAGGTGAGCCAGGCGTGACTCCCTATCCGGCGACACTCTGTGTTTCGATCGATGAGGAGGTGGTTCACGGAGTGCCGAGCGCCAAGCGAATCATTCACGAAGGCGAAATCGTTTCGGTTGATTGCGGAGTCTATAAGAGCGGATATCATGGAGATGCCGCGCGGACGTACATCGTCGGCGAGGTCGATCCCGCCGTCCGGCAACTGGTTCATGTTACTCGCGAGAGTCTTATGCTTGGCATCGAACAGGCCGTCGAAGGAAACCGCCTGCACGATATTTCGGCAGCTATCGAAAAGCATGCACGCTCATTTGGATACAGTGTCATCGAGAATATGGTTGGTCATGGCATTGGCAGCGAACTTCACGAAGAGCCTGCGGTGCCTAATTACGGAAGGCCCCATACTGGCGTGAGGCTTCGCGCTGGAATGACGCTTGCCATCGAGCCGATGATCGCCATCGGGCGTTCGCGCCGCGCAGTGAGCAAACGGGGCGCCTGGGTGGCCGTAACGGAGGACGGACGGCATTCGGCGCATTTCGAGCATACCATCGCTATCCGCAAAGGAGCGGCTGAGATTCTGACAAAGTAAAGTCGAAAGGGTACGCATCAGCAGTATAACATAACGATCAGACAGCGGAGAGATACATTGGCCAAGGAAGAATCAATTGAGGTGGAAGGCGAAATTCTTGAAGCACTTCCCAACGCACAGTTCAGGGTCAAGCTGGAGAACAGCCTTGAAGTGCTTGCTCACGTATCGGGCAAGATCAGGATGCACTATATCAGAATCCTTCCTGGAGACAAGGTCAAGGTTCAGATATCTCCCTATGACTTGACAAAAGGCAGGATTACCTACCGGTACAAGTAAAAAACAGAATTTATCGTCCTTTATCCGGTTGATTTTTAGGGATGTATTTATTACATTACATGCCTTTTCATATTTTGGACTGACCGGACAACCATAGCATGTGGGGTTTACCATGAAAATATATTCGTCTATCAAAAAACGTTGCGAGCACTGCAGGATTATCAAGCGCAAAGGAAAACGATTTGTGATCTGCAAGGTGAATCCAAGCCACAAGCAGCGCCAGGGGTGATCTTCAGGAACAATCAACAGATTTGAGAAAAACATATGAGGTTAGCTGGAGTTAATTTGCCATTGAACAAGCATGCGGTCATCGGCTTGACCTATGTTTATGGCATCGGAAAAACATCCGCCAAGAACATACTCGCCAAAGCCGGAATCGCTCCTGAAAAGAAAATCTCCGAGTTGAGCGACCAGGAGGCGCACGCTATCAGGGAAATCATCGGCAACGAGTACACCGTTGAAGGTGAGGCTCGCGCTGAACAGCAGCTTTCCATCAAACGCTTGATGGATATCGGGTGCTACCGTGGTCTTCGCCACAGGCGCTCACTCCCGGTACGCGGCCAGCGCACCAGTACCAACGCCCGCACCAGAAAAGGCAAGCGCAAGACGGTTGCCGGCAAGAAGAAGGCTGGTAAGAAGTAAGGTTCGGAGCAATCAAGCAAACAAGAGAGATAAAACACCGACAGACTCATGGCAACAGCGAGCAGGAAAAAAAAGAAAGTCAAGGTTACCCCGGAGGGTACCGTCCATATCAAGGCTTCGTTCAACAACGTCATGGTGACTATTACCGATACGCTCGGCAATACGGTATCATGGTCGAGCGCCGGCAAGAACGGCTTCAAGGGATCCAAGAAAAATACCCCGTACGCATCGCAGGTCACCTCCGAGGCTGCTGCCAAGGAGGCTTTTGATCTCGGCATGCGTCACGTCGATGTGTTCATCAAAGGCCCTGGCGCCGGACGCGATGCCGCAATCAGAGCGCTTCAGGGAGCTGGTCTGGAGGTGAAGACTATCCGCGACATTACGCCCCTGCCTCATAATGGTTGCAGGCCGCCCAAGCGCAGAAGGGTCTGACGGTTTATATCAAGAATTTTCAATGAAGCAATTGCTATGGCACGATTCAGAGGGTCAATTACCAAAGTATCACGCAGGTTAGGGATAGCGCTGTCTCCCAAGGCGGAAAAATATCTCGAAAGACGTCCGTATGCTCCGGGCGAACACGGTCAGTCCCGCAAGGGCAAGGTGTCGGAGTATGCACTGCAGTTGAGGGAAAAGCAGAAGATGAAATATCTTTACGGCATCCTCGAAAAGCAGTTCAGAAATTATTACAAAAAAGCGGTTTCGCAGCGTGGCGTTACCGGTGACAACCTGGTGAAGCTGCTAGAAAGACGTTTCGATAACGTCGTTTATCGCTGCGGGTTCTCTCCGTCGCGAGCAGGCGCTCGTCAGCTCGTTTCTCACGGTCATCTTCTGATCAACGGCAAGAAGGTCAACATTCCTTCCTATCTGATCGCTCCTGGTGATCAGATAGAGTTCAAACAGAAGAGCCGCAATCTCGATGCCGTGGCCGATTCGCTGAACAAAGCCTCCGAATCGAGGATTCCGGCATGGGTCCAGGTGGACAAAGCCAACAAAAAAGCGGTATTTCTTGCTGTTCCCGAGCGTGCAGATGTGCAGGAGCCCTATAACGAGCAGCTTGTCGTTGAGTTGTACTCCAAGTGATTTTTTTGAATCCTTAAGGTAGCAAGACTATGATATACCAGATGCAGATGCCTGCAAAGATCGATGTGGATGAAACAACCCACACCGGCAGTTTCGGGCGCTTCATCGCCCAGCCGCTGGAAAGGGGATACGGAGTTACGCTGGGCAATGCCATGAGAAGGGTTCTGCTGGCCTCTCTTCCCGGTGCTGCTATCACCGGGATCAAGATAGATGGTGTTTTTCACGAGTTTTCAACCATCGAGGGCGTTCGTGAGGATGTGCCCGAGATTGTGCTGAACCTGAAGAAGGTTCGTTTCAGATCGAACTGCAAGCGTAGTTGCAAAACAACCCTGACCCTTGCCGGCCCGAAAGAGTTTCTTGCCGGAGATATCGTCGCCCATGACGGCGAGTTCGAGGTGCTCAACAAGGATATGCATATCGCTACGATCAACTCCGAAGCCTCCGTCACCATCGACATCTATGTCGGACGCGGACGCGGTTATGTGCCAGCTGAGGAGAATCGCAGTGAAGGATTGCCGATCGGCTTTATCGCTATCGATTCGATCTTTACCCCGATCAGAAATGTCAAACTGACCGTCGAGAATACGCGCGTCGCTCAGAGAACCGACTACGAGAAGATGATTCTCGATGTCGAGACTGACGGATCGATCACGCCCGATGACGCCATCAGTCTCGCAGGCAAGATTATCAACGACCATATCGTCTTTTTCGCCAACTTCTCTCCGACCGAAGAGGAGTTTTCGGAAGAGGAGTACAAGCAGCTTGATGACGAGTTCGAAAGCATGCGCAAGCTCCTGCATACCAAGATCGAGGATCTCGATCTTTCGGTTCGTTCGCACAACTGCCTCAGGCTCGCCGAAATCGATACGCTCGGCGATCTGGTTTCCAGAAAAGAGGATGAGTTGCTCAATTACAAGAACTTCGGCAAGAAGTCGCTGACAGAACTGAAGGAGCAGCTCGAGAAGTTCAACCTGAAGTTCGGAATGGATATTACCCGTTACCAGATGAAGGGTTGAGAAAGGCTATTTGTTTTATTGAACATCAATGAGAGCGGAAAAAAGCAATGCGTAAAGTCAAGCCAGCAAGGAAACTCGGGAGAACGGCCGCCCATAGAAAAGCAACCCTGTCGAACCTTTCGACTCAGTTGCTGATCTACAAGCGAATCGAGACGACCGAGGCGAAAGCCAAGGAAACCCGCAGGGTTGTCGAAAAAATCATCACCAAGGCTCGCAAGGGTACTCACCACGCGCAGCGTGAGATTTTTAGCGCCCTTCGCGACAAGGACGCTGTCCGGGAGCTTTTCGAAGAGATCGTGGGCAAGATTGGTTCTCGTCCCGGTGGATATACCCGTATCATCAAACTCGTACCCCGCTTTGGCGACGCCGCGAAGATGGCCGTCATCGAGCTGGTGGACTATGCCGAGGCTCCGTCAGCCGCGCCGGTAGCCGCAAAGCAGGATCGCTCGAAGCGCGTCAAAGGTTCCAAGAAAGCCGAAGCAGAATCGCAGGAGAAAGAGGGCGGCGAAGCAGCCGAATAAGCTACTTTTCTCTCTGTCCGAATAAAAACACGGTAGTCATCGTTCGCACGATCTTCACGATCACCAGCGGGCGATGACTATCTGCTTTTCAGAGAACATCGGATCGATCTCACCTATTGGCAACTGATCCACGGATGCCGGGAATCCAAGATGCTTTTCCCGCGACAGCACGGCCTGGGCAATCTCCTCGTTGAGGCTTCCTCCTTTGAGGCAAATGAGTACGCCGCCGCGCTTGAGCAGCCGGGCGCTGTAGGCGCATAACTCTTCGAGTGGAGCGACCTGACGGCTCAGCACGGTATCGAAAATAACCCCCCGCAGCTCCTCGACCCGCGTATGCAGGGCGATGGCATTACCAAGGCCAAGCTCTTTGATCATCGACTTGCACGCCGCTATCTTTTTGCCGGTGGAGTCAACCAGAAGAAACGAGGTTTCAGGAAAGAGGATAGCCAGCGGAATGCCCGGCAAGCCGCCGCCGGTGCCGAGATCAAGCACCTTCTCGCCAGGCTTGAAGTCGTGGATGCGGGCGACCAGCATCGAGTGAAACACATGCTTGATGATGACCGGCGCATGTTCCTTGCGGCTGACGAGGTTCACCTTGAGGTTCCACTCGTCCAGAAGAGCAGCGTAACGCTCCAGAAGTATCAGTGCTTTTTTTGTGGCGGGGATGCCGTGCTGGCGGCAGAGTCCCTCGATCAGGTGCGGGTCATTCGGCATGACAGATCATTCGGCTGCGATGGTGAACAGATGCGTACAACAGAAAAAAACGACATTTTAACGCCAATGGCAAATGTTCCGTACTCTTCAGAAAAGCCAGTCCGCTCTGGCGGAAATGTTGTAAATTGCTCATCCGCAAGAGTTGGGTTAGTCGTAGCAAGTTCAGAAGGATACCGATAAAGATACCGATGTAATGAAGCAGATTGCCGATAATCATGTGTATGCCGTGGTCATGGCGGGAGGCAGCGGGAGCAAGCTCTGGCCACTTTCGAGGAAAAAGTCTCCCAAGCAGTTCCTCCATTTCTTCGATGGTGGAACGATGATCCGCAAAACGGTCGAACGAATCGCCGGGGCCGTGCGGATGGAGAACATCTTCATCATCACCGGCAAGCAGCACTGGCTCCTGGTCAACGAGTCGCTTCCCGATTTCGATCCCGGCAATATCATCATCGAACCCACCATTCGCGACACGGCCACCTGCATCGCGCTGGCGACCACCTTCATCCGCAAGCGCGATCCCGACGCCGTGACCATCGTGCTGCCCGCCGACCATCTCGTGCTCGACGAGGAGCAGTTCCTGAAGACCATCACCAAGGGCGTGGGCCTGGCGCGCGAGCAGCGCGGCCTGATCACCGTCGGCATCCATCCCGACCGCCCGGAGACGCGCTACGGCTACATCCAGGTCGAGCCGTCGGTTATGATCGGCGAAGAGAACGACGATCCGGCGGACGACGAAATTGCGCTGTTCCGGGTGAAAACTTTTGCCGAGAAGCCAGACACCGCCACCGCCGAGCAGTTTCTGCAAAGCCGCGATTTCTGGTGGAACAGCGGAGTGTTCATCTGGCATGTCGATGACATCAGCCGCGAGTACCGCCGCTCGCTGCCCGACCTGTTCGAGGACATGCAGAACGTTCACGCCTTTATCGGCACCGAGCGGCAGGATTCGGTGATCGAGGATGTCTATAGCTGGATTCACCCGGTTTCGATCGCCTACGGCATTATGGAGAAGGCCGAGAAGGTTTACATGCTCGCCGGGAATTTCGGCTGGACCGACCTCGGTAGCTGGGACGAAGTCATCAAGGTCGGCCTCGGCCTCGAAGGGCGCGACATGGACGGCAGCGAGGTCATCATGATCGACTCGAAGGAGGTCTTCGTCCGCAAGCCTCACGGCAAGGCGGTGGTGACCGTCGGCGTGGACGACATCATCGTGGTCGATACCCCCGACGCGCTGCTTATCTGCAAGGCGGGTGAGTCGCAAAAGGTGGTCAAGGCGGTGGAGATGATGCGGCGCGAGCCGGGGTTGGAAGGGTTTTTGTAAGGAATCTGGTGGACGAGGTGGACAGGAAAGAAAAGAAAGGAAAAGCCGGAGTTTGAATCGCTCCGGCTTTTTTCGTTTAGCTCTTTTTCTTTGACCAGATGGCGCCCTCTTTGGTGTCCTTGACTTCGATGCCACGCTGGAGGAGCAGGTCGCGGATTTTGTCGCTGGTGGCGAAATCCTTGCTGGCGCGCGCCTCCTTGCGGAGTTCGAGCAGCACGGCCATCACCTCGTCGAGCGTCCGGGCGCTCTCGCCGCTTTCTCCTGAAAGCAGCTCGTCGCGGCTTTTCAGGATGCCGAGCACCGCTCCGGCGTAGGCGTCGAGATAATCGAGCGCACACTTTTTCGTGTTGGCGTCGAGTCCTTCTTTGTCAAGCGTTCCGTTTACCGCCTTGACAAATTCAAAGATCACCGAAATAGCCACCGGGGTGTTGAAATCGTCGTTCAAGGCGTCGGTGATTTTCTGCTCGAACGCGGCCACATCGAGCTGCCCCTTGCCGTCCGCTGCCTCAAGCACTCGCCGATAGGTCTCCTGCAACTTCTCGAATCCCGACTGCGATGCTTTGATGGCCGTTTCGGAGAAGTCGAGCGGGGAGCGGTAGTGCGATTGCAGAATGAAGAAGCGGATCACCAGCGGATCGAAGGTGTTGAACAGCTCCTTGAGGTTGACGAAGTTTTTCAGCGACTTGCCCATCTTGACGCCGTCAACCGTCACCATGTTGTTGTGCATCCAGTAGCGCACGAAGGGCTTGCCGGTGGCCGCTTCGGACTGGGCGATCTCGCAGTCGTGGTGCGGGAACTTGTTCTCCATGCCGCCGCCGTGGATGTCGATGGTCTCGCCGAGATACTTCATCGCCATCGCGGAGCACTCCAGATGCCAGCCGGGATAGCCTTCGCCCCACGGTGATTGCCACTTCATGATGTGGCTCGCTTCGGCCTTTTTCCAGAGCGCGAAGTCCGACGGGTTGCGCTTCTCCGAGCGCTCCGCGACGCGCCCGCCCGACTGCAACGCCGCCTGGTCGGTGCGTCCCGAGAGCTTGCCGTAGCCCGCGAACGAGTTGACATCGAAATAGACGTTGCCGCCGGATTCGTAAGCGTGGCCGGTTTCGACCAGCCGCTCCACCAGCGCGATCTGCTCCGGAATGTGCCCCGTCGCCGTCGGCGCGATGTTCGGGCGCTCGACGCCGAGCCTGTCCATATCGTCGTAGAAACTGCGCGTGTAGTACTGCGCGATCTCCATCGGCTCTGTCTTCTCGAGCCGCGCCTGCTTCTGAATCTTGTCCTCCCCCTCGTCGGCGTCGTCGGTCAGATGGCCCACGTCGGTGATATTCTGCACATATTTGACCTTCAGCCCCAGATGGCGCATCCAGCGCACCACCACGTCGAACGACACATAGCTCTTGGCGTGGCCGAGGTGCGCGTGTCCATAGACGGTCGGCCCGCAGACGTAGATGGTGGCGATGCCGGGATGAAGCGGTTCGAACGGTTCCTTCGTGCGGCTGAGGGAGTTGTAGATAGCGAGAGAAGAGGACATCCGGATAGCGAAATAGGTTGGCGAATCCCGGCCCGATGGCCGGGAAATGTCGTAAAAGTTAAACATTTGGCTCTGTAAGGCAAGGTTTTTCAGACACTGCCCGTTCCTGATTTTTCCGGAATGTTGTCGCCGCCAACGGTGTGCCGGAAGAGCACTCGCCAGCCCGTCTCGCAGGCAATGAACTTTCGTAGAATCGTGAAGCGGTGAGACTGCCGATGACGCTGAATTTTCGTGCAAATATCCGGGTTTTGATAACGGCAGCTCTGAAAACGTATTGCGTGTTTGGGTAGTGCTCAAAATCCTCACGTTCTGTCTGACACTCTGGTTTCTGCGCAGCATCCGCCTTGCACTCAGGCCGCTCATGACACTTTTTAGAGGCGCCCATAAAATCGGTCATGGTTCTGTGTGTTTATTAACAAAGTACTTTTCCGTATATTTTTTATCGTTACTTTTGAGATTGTCAGGAGTCTATTCGAGCGGATGAAAAAAAATCGAGAGAATGTCCCCAGTTGTTTTCAAGTAGCATGAGAATCTGCGTTCAAATGTTCAATCGAGAGGCGATCACTGGCGCGGCGTTCTGTTTGCAAATTGTAACGAGAATCGGTTGTCGCCGCTGATCATTTCGTTCGCTCCAACAAGGAAAATCACATGAACAACAAGCCAGCGCCCAGCTTGCGGATGGTCGCAGTCATAGCCGGGATCGCCATGCTCGGCGGACTGGACTGGTTTACGGGCTACGAGCTGAGTTTTTTTGTTTTCTATTTCGTGCCGATTGCATATGCCGCATGGCGATTCGGCTTGTCGGCGGCAATCGCGGCGGTTGTGCTGAGTGGAATAAGCTGGTTTTTGGCGGATATTTTCGCGGGCCACTCCTATTCATCGAATTTCTATGAAATATGGGGCACGATGACTCGTTTTGCTGCATTCATCGCCATCGGATGGTCTGTGGCCAGAATGCGGCAAATGCTCGACCACGAGCGCCAGATTGCCGAAAAGCTGCGCAAAGCGCTGTCGGAGATTCAGGTGCTTGAGTCATTTCTGCCGATCTGCGCCGAATGCAAGAAAATTCGTGACAAGGATGGCGAGTGGACGGAGCTGGAGGAGTATTTCGGCCAGCACTCGAACACTCAATTTACGCATGGCTACTGCCCGGAGTGCGGAAAACGAGCGCTGGAAGAGGCCGCTCTGACGGCAAAAGTCGAGTCGAACGGCGCGGGGGATTGGATACCTGCGACGAATCCCGGTCGATAGCGATTGCTTTCCGACCTTACGGAGGTTATCGGGAGTCATGGTGGCTGGATATTTGGCGGAACCGTGGCCGAATTGAAGCGGCGCATCGTTGCGCGTCAGTAGCATTTTACCAGATTCGTGAAATGATGCCTCCCGATAAAGGGCCTCAAGCCTTGCCTTTCCATGCGCCGGTTCCCTTGTCTGCTCGTGGCGCACCAATGGAATAACGTCCTCTGTTGGTTACATTGCAGGAGAGACTGGCTCGACGCCCTGCCGCTGAACATTCGCGATTGTTTCGGGAAGAGCGCGGTTTTCCGGCCAGAGAGAGCCGTCCACGGTCCCTTTCAATCCGATCCGCTTTCAACGCGATAGCAGCAGAAAGGTATGCGGAACTTGTATCACACTTCTCCATTTCCCGACTTTTTTTGTTCCAGTGCAGGTGTATGCCGGTCGGCATCTCTGCGTCAAATGATAGTTCTTCTGCTCATCCGCCTGCTCTTTTGCGCCTTTTCCGGCTCCACAGAAAAACACAGTCAATCAGTCCAAACCTGAAATGAGTCACAGCGTATCACCGAAGAAGGTTAAAGTCGCGACCTGGAGCGAACTACAAGAGAGAATGCCGAGCTATGCGCTCGTTGGCGAGGTTGACCTGGTCGTGATCCGGCGCGGAGAGGAGGTCTCGGTGCTCTACGGCCGCTGCTTGCACCGCGGCGGCATTATGGCGGATGGTTTCGTGAAAGGCAGCAACCTCGTCTGCGGACTGCATAACTGGGATTATCGCCTCGATACCGGCGTGAGCGAGTACAACAACAAGGAGGCGCTGCACCGGTTCCAGGCGTGGATCGACCGGGAGCGCGATGCGGTGCTGGTCGATGAAAACGAGATTGCCGAGTGGGCGCGCCGACATCCCCAGCCTTTTCATCGCGAGGCATACCAGGGCCTCTACGCCGACATCCACGGCGGCCCTGAGGAGCCTCACAACAGTCACATTCATCAGCTTGCCGAAACCGATCCCGCCATCTTTTCAGCGCAAGGGGCGGTTTCGGCGATGGGCGTGCCGGGCGACCTCCTGCCGAAATGGGACGATATCCAGATCCTCACCGCGCAGCTCGCCGTCCAGCCGCTCGACGACGATGCGCCAGTCGGATCCGGCGTGGTCATCGGCCCTCGCGCCAAGAGGCCGCTTCGCCTCGAAATTCCCTTGCTGGTGACCGACATGAGCTACGGCGCGCTCAGCCGCGAAGTCAAGATCGCCCTGGCCCGAGGGGCCGAACTTGCTGGTACCGGCATCTGCTCCGGCGAAGGCGGAATGCTCGAAGCTGAAAGGGCCGAAAACTCCCGCTACTTTTACGAACTCGCTCCGGCGGAGTTCGGCTTCGACATCGAGCAGGTCACCCGTTGCCAGGCGTTTCACTTCAAGGCCGGGCAGGCTGCCAAAACCGGAGTGGGCGGGTTGCTTCCGTCTGACAAGGTCACCGAGGAGATCGCCCGCGTTCGCGGCCTCGAACCGCATCGCGATGCCCATGCCCCGTCGCACTTCCGCAATCTGCGTACGCCGGAAGAGTTCGCCGAAATGGCCGGGCGCGTCCGGGATGCGACCGGCGGCATTCCGGTGGGCTTCAAGCTCTCGGCGCAGCACATCGAAGCCGACCTCGACTTCGCCATCGAAGCGGGCGCGGACTACGTCATACTCGACGGGCGCGGCGGGGGCACCGGCGCGTCACCCAACCTGCTGAAGAACAACATCTCCGTTCCGACCATCCCGGCTCTGGCGCGAGCGCGGCGGCACCTCGACAAAAGCGCCGCCAGCCACGTCAGCCTCATCATCACCGGCGGTCTGCGCACCGAGTCCGACTTCATCAAAGCGCTCGCCCTCGGAGCCGACGCCGTCGCCCTTGGCAACGCGGCGATCCAGGCCGCCGGATGCCTCGGAATGAGAGCCTGCCACAACAACCATTGCCCGGTCGGCGTCGCGACGCAAGACCCCGAGCTGCGCCAGCGCCTCTCGATCGACCATGCCGCGCAGCGGGTTTCCCGCTTCCTGCGCAACTCAGTCAGCATGATGCAGGTCATGGCCAGAGCCTGCGGCCACAACCACCTCAACCGCTTCACCGTCGATGATCTGGTAAGCTGGAAGCAGGAGATGACCGCATTGGCGGGGATTAGGTATGGCGGCGTTGGTGGGGAGTGATAACCGTAAGAAGAGAGGCGGCTTTGTTTGTGTTACTGCCAAGTAGCTCACGGATATTCAAAATCGAATAAATTCAGTTCTGAATAATTTTTGCTGAAAATGTGAAGCAACTCTGTATCTGAAATAATTGCGTATGCAAACGAATCATTGAACGCTCGAGGATTAATAAGAAAAGTTTCTTTAAGTTTTTCGAGCGTATTGATTTCCCGAAACAACGTATTGAGGTAGGCATATGTTTGAAATTACCGGCAATGATATTACAAATTTGAGTGACTCTGACTTGCGGGAGCTGGTCAAGAAATTGGCTGTGGCGGAGCTTCGTGGTCAGGGGTGTCCGATATCGGCGGTAATTGCGGGGGGCAATCAAGACGCTCCGGATGGCGGGATCGATGTACGTGTCGAATGTCCGGTCGTCATTTCAAAACCTGATTTTATCCAGCGTCAACAAACCGGATTTCAGGTAAAGAAACCTGATATGCCTGCCAGTTCTATTCGTGAAGAGATGCGTCCAAAAGATGAACTTCGCAATGTGATACGAGAACTGGCTGACGTTTCCGGTTCCTATATCATGGTCAGTGCTCAAGGTTCAGTCGCGGACAAGGCGCTAAGAGATCGCAGACAAGCCATTCGAGATTCACTGCATGACTTGCCTAATGCCGACCAGTTACATACAGATTTCTATGATCGCGATCGTATTGCTACGTGGGCTAACGAATATCCGGGAGTAGCTACCTGGGCTCGATCTCGCGTTGGTCGTCCGATTTCTGGATGGCAAAATATCGCTGATGGTGGCAGTGGAAATAAGCAGCCCTATCTTTTCAACGAAAAAGCATGTTTCATTGATGAGCGTTCTCGTGAACGTGAGCAACTTCCGATACTGGATGGAATTACTCGTCTTCGTGGGGAGCTGCGAATTCCGGGAAAGTGTGTTCGACTCATTGGGCTTTCCGGTTTGGGGAAAACACGTTTGATTCAGGCGCTTTTCGAGGATAATGTTGGCGAAGATGCGCTTGAACCGGGTATCGCTTTGTATACAGACTATTCGGAAGAAGGAATTAATCCCTCAGCTCTTGAAATGGCAAGGCAGCTTGTTGAGAGTGGGCAACGAGTAATCCTTATTGTCGATAACTGTAATCCCAAGACACACTCTGATCTTGTAAAGTTTTGTGCGGTTAATGATAGCGAAGTGAGCCTCATCACTGTCGAATACGATATTGGTAGCGATGAGCCAGAGCAAACAGATGTTTTTCGTTTGCAATCGAATGATCCGGAGCTTGTCGCTCAGTGGCTCGGTCAATTATTTTCTCATATATCGCAACTTGACCGTAAAACAATAGCCGAGTTCAGCGATGGAAATTTCCGTGTAGCTCGTGCTGTCGCCCAGACTCTTGGCAAATGCGAAACATTGGGGCGTTTGAATAATGACGAATTATTCGAGCGCATTTTCTGGCAACGCAATACAGAGGATCGACAATTACTGCGTGCTGCGGAGGTTCTTTCTCTTCTCTATTCAATCGATGGTGAAAACACGGAAGCTGAAGGGGAGCTTGCTATCGTAGGGCGACTTAGGCAGCTCGAAGCATCAGCACTCTTTGATGCATTAGCGGAGTTGCACGATCGCGTTGTCGTACAAGCTCGCAGTCGCTGGCGAGCCGTGCTTCCACAGGTACTCGCCAATCGGTTGGCTTCATCTGCGCTTAAACGTATTCCCCCTTCGGACTTTGATCGATTTTGTGCAACGCTAACCCCACGGATGCTGATCTCGGTTTCTCGCAGATTGGGCTTTTTGCATGACTCTCGTGAAGCGCAAAGTATAATTACTCGGTGGTTAAGCCCGGATGGCCCATTGGGCAATCTGCTTACGCTTGGTGAGCATGGCCTCCAGATAATCAATAACATTGCGCCGGTAGCGCCAGAAGCAGTTCTTTCAAGGTTGGAGCAAGAACTCAATGGAGCAGATGCTGATCTTGTCATTGCTCCTAAGAGTTCTGGACGATGGCAGTGGTTTCGTTTGATCAAAGCGCTTGCATATGATGCGGATATGTTCAAACCTGCAGCGTTGCTTTTGGCTCGCTTTGTTGCCGCAGAACCTGATGGTTTTAATAACAATTCCGCACGCTCAGTATTTACTGAACTGTTTCAACTTTATTTGTCAGGAACTCAGGCCACACCGGAACAGCGTCGTCAGGTAATAAAAGAACTGGGGCTATCGGATGAGCCTGGATTCAGGCGATGTGCATCTCTTGCGCTTGATGCGCACCTGAATGCGTATCATTTCTCTTCAGTGAACAGTTTTGATTTTGGCGCCCGATCGCGTGATTGGGGATGGAGTCCTAAGATCGACAAAGATGCTTGGGATTGGTATGAGGCGGCGATTTTACTTGCTATCGAACTTGAACAATACCTCGACGATGCGCGTGAAATTCTTGCTCGGCATGTTCGTGAATTATGGATTATTCAGCCTTGCCAGGATGTTCTCGATAAAGCAGCAAGTACATTGGCCACAGACCGGCCTTGGTTAGAGGGATGGATGGCATTCAAGGCTACACTCAGGTTCGATGGTAAAGGCATGCGTGAAGATGTTAGAAAAAAACTTGAACAAATCATTGATCGTTTGAAGCCTGTTGATCTCTTGAATCAGGCTCGAGCTGTTATTCTTGGGTCTTCCGGAGGTGAATGGGATATTGTTGATGGTGAGGCTGATGACGACGACGGAATGCGTTCGTGGGAAAAAGCCTCAGAAATGGCAAAAGATATTGGTCGGGAGTTAGCTCAAAATGCTGAAACCCGGAAAGCTTTTTTACCTGAGCTACTGATTGATCGTCAACAGTTACGATCTATTGAGTGTGGGCAAGGCATTGCTGAAAGTACTGCAAATTTGAGTGAAATGTGGCGTGAATTAGTTGGCTACTATGAAGCTGCTAATATTGACTTACGCAATGCAACTGTTTTAGGTGGTTTTATATACGGATCGGTATTGCGGGATAAGCAATTTGTAACATCTATACTTGATGCAACGATCAATAATTCGGCACTTACTCCGATATTGCCTTATTTACAGGCAAGGGCTGGTGTTGATAAGGAAGGGATTGAGCGGTTACGGCGAAGAATTGCATTAGGAGTTATGTCGGCTTATTTTTTTAGAAGTCTTGCTAATGGGTCAGTTGGAGATTCACCCGAAGAGCCTCTTGCGATGCTTCTCGAAGATATTGGAGCACTTCCTGGAGGTGTTGAAGTAGCTCTTGATATTTTGCATATGCATTTCTGGCGTGATCATAAGGAAAAAAGAGTTCCAGGGGCAGTTGTCGTTGAGGTCGGTCGTAATCTTTTTGTTCGTGCGGATTTCAGCAAGAAAGGGTTAAATCGTGATTTTGGCTTAAAAACAATAATCCGGGAATGCCTTTCTGGCGAGGTTGGCGAAAGCGCGGCAAAACAAGTGTGTAATACTATCCGATTTCAACTCGAACGGTATCGCGTTACTTCCCATGATATTAGCGCTGTTCTAAAAGCGCTTTTTGAAACACAGCCTTTTATTGCCCTTGATACATTTCTCTTGCCTGAATCTTTATGTCATCACATCGACTTGTTCGATGTAGGGACTCCTGTAGAAGTTATTGATGAAAAGCATCTGAAGGAATGGGCTGATCGTGATCCTGATGGGCGCTATCCATTGATCGGCGAGTGTCTGAGCATGTTCGGCAAGAAAAATGATGATGAGAGCAAGGAGTTTTCTCCTCTTTTCTTGTCAATGCTTGACTCAGCTCCTGACAAACAGCGCTTCCTTGGTGATTATTATCCCCGTTTACACCCACGATCCTGGGGTGGATCTTTAGCTGTTATCCTGGAGCACAGAAAGACTAAATTGATACAACTTGGGGAACAATCCGATGAAGAGGTAAAACGCTGGGTTGATGACGCAATGCCTGAGCTGAATCGTTTGATTGAGAAAGAGCGCGGTCGTGATCGTGCTCGCGAAGAGAGTTTTGAGTGATGATTTGTTGTCTGTTCAGCAAGGTCAACTTTTTAGGACTTTCTCTTGAAGTTTTCTAAGTTTTGCCGTTTAATTTCACGCAATATCCACATCTTGTCGTCATCAGGAATCCCCCGGAATATCACCACCGCCGACTTTTTTTGCAGTTATTCGAGCTTGAGCGGGCTTCCGGCTGACGGTCGCCTGGAGATCGTGTTAGTTCGGCGGTCGAATGTGGGGAAGCCTTCGCTCCTCAATTCGTTGTGAGTACGCAAGAGGCAGATCAACGGAATGTGCAGCCATGATACAGGTTGTCGCTCATAAACTCTATCGCCCTGTGCTCATTCCGGCTTTCCGAGGCCATCTTCCGACGTTTTTTTTCCTTAAGCATCAGGGTTTTCTCGCATTAGGATTTATGGTCGAGCAGATGCCCTTCGCGTCGTAACTGGTTGCGCAATCGACGGTAACCCCAGCGTTTGGGTTTTTCACGCTTGGTTGTTTAGCTTGACATTGTCATTCGCTGCAATCATTGCGGCACGATATTTTACAAGGATCACACGATTGTCCGGAAAGCAGAGCAGTGGGTTTTCATTCATCACAATGGAGAACTGATATGGATACGCAAGCAAAGATGGCGATTTGCCTTTGGTACAATGGCGATGCCGAGGACGCGGCGCGATTTTATGCGAAGACCTTTCCGGATTCATCCGTTGGAGCGGTATTTCGCGCGCCGGGAGATTATCCGTCCGGCAAAACCGGAGATGTGTTGACGGTCGAGTTTACGGTGATGGGAATTCCCTGCATCGGGCTCAATGGCGGGCCCGAGTTCAAGCACAATGAATCGTTCTCGTTTCAGGTCGCGACCGCTGATCAGGCCGAAACCGATCGTTACTGGAGCGCGATCGTCGGCAATGGCGGCCAAGAGAGCGTGTGCGGGTGGTGCAAGGACAAGTGGGGTCTGTCCTGGCAGATTACGCCGACCGCGCTGACCAAAGCGGTAAGCGATCCCGACTCCGCCGCCGCCAAGCGCGCGTTCGACGCGATGATGGGGATGAAAAAGATCGACATCGCCGCAATCGAGGCGGCCCATCGCGGATGAACTTCAGGAGCACATTCAAGATCGGTGGCCGCCGACAGGGTAAGGATGATTAGCGCCTGAAAAGGGTATATTCAGGAAATGCAAACAGGGAGTTAAATGGAAAGGAAGTATGAAGTTGGTGGTGATTATTTCATAGAAAAAATACTGGCCGCTGTTTTTTTGGGATTTCGTACCGTCAACAATCCGTCATCGGTGACGGTTCATCCTGAACTGATGATGAAGATCAGGGAGCGTTTCAGGAACAAAGCGGTTGGCCCGAAACGTGTGGGCGACTCGGAGGTTTTTTGTGGACTGAAGGTCATTGAAGACGCGACGAAAGAGAAAGATTATCTGTCAGTCAGTTAAGCCCTGTTAAAAAAAAGAGATCGGGATCATTTGCACGGGAAGTGAAATCGTTCGGGTAACGGCGCTATGGGGCAGTCCCAGGCCCAAACCTTTGGGTTTTTCCTTCAGGGTTTTTTAGCTTGGCCATTCACTGCGCCGCGACGATCGCGGCGTGATTTTTTTATAAGGATTTCCCGCATGAACATCACCACCGCCGACTTTTTTTGCAGTTATTCAAGTCTCAACGGGCTTCCGTCAGACGGCCGCCCGGAAATCGTGTTTGTCGGGCGGTCAAATGTGGGCAAATCCTCGCTGCTGAATTCGCTTTGCGCCCGCAGGGGACTGGCCAAGACCAGTTCGACGCCGGGCAAGACGCGGCTCATCAACTATTTCCTTATCAACGACAACCTCTACTTCGTCGATCTGCCGGGATACGGCTATGCCAAGGTCGGGCAAGGTGAACGTGAGAGCTGGGGGAAGTTGCTGACGGGCTACATCCAGAAGCGCACCGAGATTGCGCTGGTGGTGTTGCTGGTCGATTCGCGCCATCCGGGCATGGCCTCCGACCGGGAGATGATGGAGTTTCTCGACTATTGCGGCCGACCATTCGGTATCGTCTTGACCAAGTGGGACAAGCTCAAGCAGGCCGAAAAGTCTAAAGCCCGCCGCACGATTGAAAGTTGCGCGTCGAAAGCCAAATTTATTGTAAATTATTCGTCTTTGTCGGGCAGTGGCCGGGACGGGCTTCTGGCTTCGATCGATACTTTTTCTCAGTAAAAACAAGCGACGTGGAAGAAAAAACATTCAGCAGGCCGGCAGCGTCTGCTACCGTGCTTGTGGGCACGCAGTTCGGCGACGAGGGCAAGGGCAAGCTGGTCGATTACCTCTCGGATAAATACGACATCGTGGTGCGCTACCAGGGCGGCGCGAACGCCGGTCACACCATCTGCTTCGACGGCAAGACCGTCGTGCTGCACCTCATTCCCTCTGGTATCTTCAACAAGGATTGCATCTGCGTGATCGGCAACGGCGTCGTGATCGATCCGAATGCGCTGATGGAGGAGATCCAGAAGGTCGAGGAGCTGGGCTACGACGTCAAGGGTCGCTTGTTCATCAGCCACAACGCGCACCTCATCATGCCGTACCACAAGCGGCTCGATTCGCTGAGCGAGTCCAGCCTCTCCGGTGAGCAGAAAATCGGCACCACCGGTCGCGGCATCGGGCCGAGCTACGAGGACAAGTTCGCCCGCCACGGCATCAGAGTGGTCGATCTGTTGAGTCCCAAGGTGCTCGAAGAGAAGCTGCGCGACAACATCGCCGCCAAGAACAAGCTGATCTGCAAGGTTTATGAAAAGGAGGAGATCGACGTCGATGCCATCATCGGCGAGTACGAGGCGTTCGACAAGGAGATCGATCCTTACGTGACCAACACCCAGCTCTACCTGAACCGCCAGATCAAGGCGGGCAAAACCGTGCTGCTCGAAGGCGCGCAGGGGTGCCTGCTCGACGTGGATCACGGCACCTACCCGTTCGTGACCTCTTCCAATCCAACCTCCGGCGGCGCGTGTACCGGCTCCGGCGTCGCGCCGAACCACATCGGCAAGATCATTGGCGTCTGCAAGGCCTACATGACCCGCGTCGGCAATGGCGACTTCCCGACCGAACTCGACGACGAAATTGGCGAGGCGCTCGGCAGGATCGGCTGCGAATTCGGCGCGACCACCGGGCGCAAGCGGCGCTGCGGCTGGCTTGACCTGGTGGCGCTGCGTTACTCGCTCGTCATCAGCGGCGTGACGGAGCTGGCGCTGACCAAGCTCGACGTGCTCGATACCTTCGAGGAGATCAAGGTGTGCACCTCGTACATGCTCGACGGCAAGGAAATTCACGACTTCCCGACCGAGCACCAGACCCTGTCGCGTGTGCAACCGGTCTATAAGAGCCTGAAGGGCTGGATGGCCTCGAACTCGAAAGCCAAGAGCTTCGACGAGATGCACCCGAACGCGCAGGCCTACGTGACTTTCCTCGAAGAGGCTGTCGGCGTCCCGGTGACTTTCATCTCCGTCGGACCAGGCCGCGACGAGACCGTCTTCAAGTAAGAGGTTGGGCTGAAGCCTGGATTTTTTTTGGGATTTTGTCCTCTCCCCCCCGGCTTGAAAGCCGGGGCAACAGAATAAGAATGTAAGATTGAATGTCCGTCGGGGTAAACCCCTCTTGGGCATGGGAACGCCGGGGCGATTGAATGGAAGAGGTTTGAGTGTCCGCAGGGTTGTTACTTCGGCAATTAAAATCTCTTAAACTCTCTTCTAACAATTGCCCCGGACTTTAGTCCGGGGTTTATCGATAAGACAAAATAAATTAAGGGCTTTAGCCCAATCTCATCCTTGCTGCTCTATGGCCCTTCTTGAAATTACGGTGATTCCGCTTGGCGCTGGCGGCAGCGGGCTGAGCGCCTGGGTTGCCGGGCTTGAGCGGCTGCTCGACGAGAGCGGCCTTTCGTTCAGGCTAAACGACATGGGCACCACGGTCGAAGGCTCGGCCGACGAACTGTTCGCTGTCGCCCGCAAGCTGCACGAGCACTGCTTTGGCGCGGGGGTGGCGCGGGTCTATACCGTGATGAAGATTGACGACCGCCGCGACAAGGCGGTCTCCCTCGGCGACAAGGTGGCCTCGGTCGAGAGGGCAAGGCAAAAGCCGGGTGCGGGTGGTGGACAATGACGGACGTCGTGGACCGGGTGGTCGCGATCTTCGATGGAATTTCACATGGGGGTGTGCATTGCTTTATCGACTCCTCGCTTCTCTGCGCTGCTCGAAGCCCGGAAAGCCGCGCCGGATAAATGAAAATTATTTTTATCTTCGAGTTCTCAATTATCAAGGGTTGAGCGCCCGGAGCCACTTCGGAGCGGCCAGCACCATCTTCTAAAGTCATATTGCCATGATGCCGGTTTCAAGCGATTGCCAGATTCTCAAAGAGGATAACGTCACTCACAGCTTCTGCGGACTGGCCTGCGTCGGCTGGCTCTACCAGAAGATCAAGGACAGCTTTTTCCTTATTCTCGGTACCCACACCTGCGCGCACTTTCTCCAGAACGCCCTCGGCATGATGATCTTCGCCAAGCCTCGGTTCGGCATCGCGCTGATCGAGGAGGCCGATCTTTCCCGCGCCGAGCCTCAGCTCGAAGCGGTGATCGAGGAGATCAAGCGCGACCACAATCCGTCGGTGATCTTCCTGCTTTCGTCCTGTACCCCCGAGGTGATGAAGGTCGATTTCAAGGGTCTGGCCCACCATCTCAGCACCGACAAGACGCCGGTGCTTTTCGTGCCTGCCAGCGGCCTGGTGTTCAACTTCACGCAGGCCGAGGACTCGGTGCTTCAGGCGCTGGTGCCCTTCTGCCCCGAAGCTCCCGCCGGTGAGAAAAAGGTGGTGTTCGTCGGCTCGGTCAACGACATCACGGCCGACGACCTGCGCACCGAAGCCGAACAGCTCGGCATTCCGGTGGCGGGCTTCCTGCCCGAGAGCCGATTCGACAAGCTTCCGGCCATCGGCCCCGACACAGTGCTCGCGCCGATCCAGCCCTACCTGTCGCGCGTCTGCTCCCGCCTGAGCCGTGAACGCGGCGCCAAGGTGCTCACCTCGCTCTTTCCGTTCGGCCCCGACGGCACCAAAACTTTCTGGGAAGACCTGGCGGCGATGTTCGACATCGAGGTCGATCTCTCCGACCGCGCCGAAGCGGCCTGGCAGAAGATCAAGCCGCAGACCGACCTGCTCAAAGGCAAGAAGATTTTTCTCACCGCCGACACCATGATGGAGCTGCCGCTGGCCCGCTTCCTCAAGAACGCCGGGGCGGAGGTTGTCGAATGCAGCAGCGCTTACATCAACAAGAAATTCCACGCTCGCGAACTCGAAGCGCTCGAAGGGGTCAAGGTGGTCGAACAGCCTAACTTCCATCGCCAGCTCGAGGAGATCAGGCGTACCCGCCCCGACATGATCGTCACCTCGCTGATGACGGCCAACCCGTTCGTCGGCAACGGCTTTGTCGTCAAGTGGAGCATGGAGTTCACGCTCATGTCGATCCATAGCTGGTCGGGCGTGTTCACCCTGGCCAACCTGTTTGTCGCTCCGCTCCTGCGCCGCGAGAGCCTGCCGGAGTTCGACGATTCGGTGTGGCTCGAAGGGGTGATGCCCAGCGCTCAGTAAAATTCCAAGACGAAAACCAACGATCAATCATGCGTTTAGCTTTCTGGCTGTATGAAGGGACCGCGCTGCACGGCGTAAGCCGAGTGACCAACAGCATGAAAGGGGTCCATACCGTTTATCATGCCCCCCAGGGTGACGACTACATCACGGCGACCTACACCATGCTCGAGCGGACGCCCGAGTTCCCCAAGCTTTCCATCAGCGTTGTGCGCGGCCAGGACTTGGCGCGCGGCACCTCTCGGCTGCCCGGCACGATCGAGCAGGTCGAGAAGCACTACAAGCCGGAGCTGATCGTGGTCGCGCCGAGTTGCAGCACTGCCTTGCTTCAGGAGGATCTCGGCCAGATGGCGCGCTCCTCCGGCGTCGATCAGGACAAGATTATGGTCTATGCGGTCAACCCCTTCAGGGTGGCCGAAACCGAGGCCGCCGAAGGGCTGTTCACCGAGCTGGTGAAGCGATACGCAGTCGAACAGCCGAAGACCGAAAAGCCTTCGGTCAACCTGCTCGGTTTCACCTCTCTCGGCTTTCACCTCCGCGCCAACCTCACCAGTCTCCGCCGAATGCTCAAGACGCTCGGCATCGAGGTGAACGTGGTGGCTCCGTGGGGCGCGGGCATTGGCGACTTGAAAAAGCTGCCTGCCGCATGGGTCAACATTGCGCCGTTCCGTGAGATCGGCTGCCAGGCTGCTGGGTACCTCAAGGAGAAGTTCGGTATGCCCTCGATCACCGAAGCACCGCTTGGCGTGAACGCAACGCTGCGCTGGCTCAGGGCGATCATCGCCGAGGTGAACAAGATCGGCGCGGAGAAAGGAGTGGCTCCGATCGAAATGCCCCAGATGCGCGACTTCTCGCTCGACGGCCAGAGTGCTCCGAGTGGTGTGCCGTGGTTTGCGCGCACGGCGGACATGGAGAGCTTCAGCAACAAGCGGGCGTTCGTGTTTGGCGATGCCACGCAGGTTGTGGGCGTGACCAAATTCCTCAAGGACGAACTCGGCATGAAGATCATCGGCGTGGGCACCTATCTGCCGAAGCAGGTCGACTGGGTGCGCGAGCAGCTCAAAGGCTACCTGCCGGGCGAGCTGATGGTGACCGACAAGTTCCAGGAGGTTTCGGCCTTTATCGAGGAGGAGATGCCGGAGCTGGTCTGCGGCACCCAGATGGAGCGGCACAGTTGCCGCAAGCTCGACGTGCCCTGCATGGTCATTTCGACGCCGACCCATATCGAAAACCACCTGCTTGGCTACTACCCCTTCTTCGGCTTCGATGGCGCGGATGTGATGGCCGACAGGGTTTATACTTCGGCCAAGCTTGGTCTGGAAAAGCATCTGATCGACTTCTTCGGCGATGCCGGCCTCGAATACGAGGAGGAGGAGCCGGAAACGTTCACCGAAGCGGCGATGACAGGCAACGGCACCGCCACGGCGGTTTCGTCCGCGCAGGCTTCGGCTTCCGCTCCGTCGGAAGCTGCGGTCGCGACCGCGTCGGCAAGCGGCGAGATGAGCTGGACTGCCGAAGCCGAGAAGATGCTCGGCAAGGTGCCCTTCTTCGTGCGCAAGAAGGTGCGCAAGAACAGCGAGAACTTCGCCCGCGAGATCGGCGAACCGGTCATCACGGCGGATGTGTTCCGGAAGGCCAAGGAGCATCTGGGCGGGTAAGACATCCGGAGAGCTTGAAAATCAACGAACAAACCATTTGACCTCTATCATACCATGAGTTTAGTATTGGCCGTTTACGGAAAAGGCGGGATCGGCAAGAGCACGACCAGCGCGAACATTTCGGCAGCGCTGGCGCTCAAGGGGGCCAAGGTGCTCCAGATCGGCTGCGATCCGAAGCACGACAGCACCTTTCCGATTACCGGAAAGCTCCAGAAAACCGTCATCGAAGCGCTTGAAGAGGTCGATTTCCACCACGAGGAGCTGACCCCCGAAGATATTATCGAAACCGGTTTTGCCGGTATCGACGGCCTCGAAGCGGGTGGGCCTCCGGCTGGCAGTGGCTGCGGCGGCTACGTCGTGGGCGAATCGGTGACGCTGTTGCAGGAGATGGGGCTGTACGACAAGTACGACGTCATTCTTTTCGACGTGCTCGGCGACGTGGTGTGCGGTGGCTTCAGCGCTCCGCTGAACTACGCCGACTACGCGGTCATCATCGCCACCAACGACTTCGACAGCATTTTCGCGGCCAACCGACTCTGCATGGCCATCCAGCAGAAGAGCGTACGCTACAAGGTGCAGCTCGCCGGTATCGTGGCCAACCGCGTGGACTACACCAAAGGCGGTGGAACCAACATGCTCGACCAGTTCGCCGAGCAGGTCGGTACGCGTCTGCTCGCCAAGGTTCCGTACCATGAGCTGATCCGCAAAAGCCGATTCGCGGGCAAGACTCTTTTCGCGATGGACCCGAACGAGCCGGAACTGGCGGAGTGCCTCGCCCCCTACAACGAAATCGCCGACCAGATTCTCTCCGAGAAACCGCTTGCCTCGGTTCCGAAACCAATCGGTGACCGCGAAATCTTCGACATAGTCGGCGGCTGGCAGTAAAAGCGGGCAGGACAAGAATTATTGCACAGAAGGGGCGCGGGAGCGCCCTTTTGGTGTTTTAAGGGCTATTCAGAGGACTTGGCGGACGAAGTGGA
>NZ_VDCH01000022.1 GCF_006265165.1 Chlorobaculum thiosulfatiphilum | reverse complement strand
TTCTTTCTGGTCATAGTTTTGCTCCTTGTTTCATGAGTGGAATCTATGACCGTTTACACACTTTATCTCACTGACCCATTTCAGGCATTTTTCAAACTCTAACCGTTTGACGATTCACTCATAACGAGTCCACATTTTTGGAATTTGTACACCCCAATCCTCTTCAGAAAACTGATAACTATGCATCTGACAACTCTCCAGCTCACCAGTGCAACTCCTCGGAACAGTTTTCTATCGGAGTTTCCATCCCCTCCTTGATCGACTCGCGCATACTTGGAATCGACAGCAGATGCAGCATCTCCTGTATCGAGTTCCCGTCCTCTTCGGAACTCAGAATGCCATTCGACTACGCTTCGCTGACGGTCATTGTTGTCATCGTTACCTCCGTTTCATATCATGAAACTACGCAATCACGTACGCCCAATCAAGACGAGTTTAAACCAAATTCCCGCTATTACCCGATTCACGGACGGCCTGAAGCTCGAAGGCATTGCCTGCGTAAAAACTTCGGCCGCGAACAAGCGCCCAAAAGCCCGCTATCGGATATGCAAGAAGGAAAAAGGGGCCAAACCGTTCATATTGCTTCACATGCACCTGCTCGTGCGAACGCAAGGTAGCGAGCATTTCGTAACTCTGGCCGATAATGACATGGCCAAGCGTGATCGCCCCGAACGGGCATTTGTGTACCCAACGTGGCACCTGGGCCTGACCGTTGCGAATACCAACTTCGAGGGTGTGATCAACCCTGCGAACATTGCCTCCGAACGCAATGATAATCAAGCCGGGAAAAAGCGCAAGCACTGTACAGGGAAAAGCCCACGCAATCATCGCCAAGCGCGCAAAGCGTGTGCCAATACCGAAAATCGAGAGAATCTGCTTCATTACTCCCCTCCTTTTCCAGGCGAAACGTTTCCCTACTCAAACGCAAGGCGCTTAAGCAAAAATCCCGTCCATCGGCACAATCGGCAGCGGCGTCTGGCGGAGCGACTCTTTTGCGGCGATGGCGTTGGCGGCTTGCCTGCCCGTGAAGGCGGCGGCTTCCATCAGGAAAACCGGGGCGTTGGTGTTGACCCAGTCGCCCGCGAGATAGAGATTGGCGTAAGGCGTTTCGACGCCGGGACGTTTGGCGTGGTCGCCGGGGGCCCAGCGGGTGAAGTTCGACTGCATCATGAAGAGTTCGTGCCGGATCGTCGCCTGGCGGGTTTCCGGGAACATGGCGTGCAGCTCGCGCAGCATCGCGGCACGAATCTCCGGCTCGGGGCGAACGTCTTGCGGCGCGACGGCGTAGGCGTGCAGCTCCGCGACGCAGCCGCCGGTGCGCTTCGCCCAACTGATGAAGGGCTGCTGGAAGCTCGAATAAAAGGTGATCGAGTCGGTGTAGGTGTAGCCCGACACGGTGTAAAAGGGGTACGCCGCCGAAGGAACCGGCCGGTCGAGCCAGACACGCCACACCACGTAGGGATCGGCCTCGCCAAGCGCGGCCACGCGCCCGGCGAAGTCGCCGTTGCCGGGCTGGCTGCCCGCGATCAGCTCGCGAGCGCCGCGAACGTCCGAGGCCAGCACGCAGTAGTCGCACGGCAACTCCTCGTCGGCGACGACCACCGGCGATGAGCCGGCCGACGCCTGCTCGACGACGAGCATCTCGCCCTCTTCCCTCACGTTCAGCCTCGCGAGCGGCGCTTTCGGCGGGCCGCTGACCGGCACTCCGTCGGCGTCGAAGCGCCCGGCGTGGCAGGGGCAGAAGAGGCCCTCCGTGCCTGCCTCCGGGCCGACCGGGCAACCCATGTGGGTGCAGCGGCCATCGAAGGCGACCCACGCCGAATTCCGCCGCGCCACCACAACGGGAATGCCGCCGTCCGCCATGTGCTGCTTCCATCCCGATTCGGGCACGTCGCTCTTCGGAATCGACGCCACCACCACGCCGCCACCGGCTCCCACGCCAGCGAGACGCACCGCCGTGACTTTGCCGCCCTGCATCGCGAGGTTCCGCGCCTTTTGCCCTTTAAGCACCCGTACGCCCATCGCTTTCAGCTTGCGCTCCAGCGGATCGATGAGGGCGGTCATGCAGTCGCGCGTGGTGATTTTAAACGACAATCCCTCCGGGCTGCCCATGAAGTAGAAGTGAAAATAGCGCATCGCCTCGGCGGCGGAGAGCACCTCCATGCGGTTCATCGTGGCGTCGGAGAAGGGGTGCAGCACCGTGTCGATGAAAGCCGGAAGCACATCGCCCCGGCGGCAGTAGGTCATAAAATCGATGCTGTCCCAGTCGCGGAAGGTGCGGTCGTACTGGTAGCGGAACATGCTGATCACCGGCCACAGACCGGGAAACTCCTTCAGGAACGAGGCAATGTCGAGCCGTTTGGATTGTTCCACCACCGAGACGATGTTGAGCGGAAACCACTTGGACGTCTGGCCAAATACCTCGACCTGCTTGTCGCTGAAGATGATCGGATAGCCTGGCGAGGCGGTGAACATCTCGCTGCCGATGCCCGCTGAGGCGAACATTTCGTTCAGGTTGTAGTACTGGTCGAAAAAGCCGTGAAAACCGTGCTCCACCGGAAAGCGCTCGCCGAGCGCGTCGATCGGCCAGCCGGTCAGCTTGCCGCCGAGCGACGGAGAGGCCTCGACCAGCGTCACCTCGAAGTTCCGGCGGGCCAGTTCGAGCGCCGAGCTGATTCCGGCCAGGCCGCCGCCAATCACGACGGCCTTTTTCGGCGTCGTCAGCGTTTCGGGCAGCTCCGCGTTGTTCTTGCCGGAGGTGTCGAAAAACTCCTTGCGGGGTTGATAATAGCCGACAAAACCGGCGGTTGCGGCTGTCAGAGCGCCTGCCCCGATACCGGCGCGTTTGAGGAGATGCTGAAAAAATTCGCGTCGCTGCATGGAGAAATTGGTGGCGGTTCGAGTCGTTTCGGAACAACTACGTGAAGGTGACTCTTATATTTAAGCATAAATGCAGGCTAACGCAACCGCGAAGAACTCAACGATGCCCGAAACGCCATCCGGCCTGAAAGAGGCGATCCGGCGAAAAGCCCTCGACCTCGGCTTCTGCGCCGCCGGATTCGCCGCCGCCAAGCCGCTTTCCGGGGCGCTGGAGGAGTACCGGCAGATGCTCGCCGAGGGGCGGCATGGCGAGATGGGCTACCTCGAAACCGGCCTCGAAGCTCGCGCCAATCCGGAGCTGCTCCTGCCCGACCTCAAAACCGTGCTCTCCGTCGCCCTGCCGTGGCCAGCGCCCGCAACGGCTGGAGGAATCTCAGGATACGCCGTCATTCCGGACTACCACCGCGTAGTCGGCGAGTTGCTGACAGCGCTGCTCGACTTCATCCGGTCGATCAGCGAGCGACCGGTCAACGCGCGCGCGTGCGTGGACAGCTCGCCGGTACTCGAAAAAGCGTGGGCCGAAGCCGCCGGAATCGGGCGCGCCGGCAGGAACACCCTGCTCATCGCGCCCGGCCACGGCTCGCGCGTGTTCCTCGGCGAACTGCTGCTCGACATCGAACTCGAACCCGACGCGCCGCTCGACTGGAACCCGTGCGGCGACTGCACCGCCTGCCTCGACGCCTGCCCCACCGGAGCGCTCGCGGCCCCCGGCAAGCTCGACGCCCAGCGCTGCATTTCGTACCTCACCATCGAGCTGAAACGCGACTTCACGGAGGAAGAGGCGGCGACGACGGATGGCTGGCTCTACGGTTGCGACCGCTGCATCGACGCCTGCCCGCACAACGCAAGCGCCGAGCCGACGACATACCCCGGCTTCGAACCGAAAGATGAATTGGCAAACCTCAGCGCCGCCGAAATTCTGGCGCTGACCGGCTCGCAATTCCGCAAACTCTTCGCCGGAACCCCGCCCCTGCGCCTCGGCTTGAAGCGCCTGAAACGCAATGCGAGAGCCGCGCTCGAAAGAACCAACAAACAATAGCTCATCATGGACACCACCACCATCCTCTGGATAATCTCCGCAATCATGCTTATCACCGGCTTCGCCGGCCTGCTGCTGCCAGCGCTGCCGGGAGTGCTGCTTATCTTCGCGGGACTTGTTTTCGCTGCCTGGGCGGAAGGCTTTGCCTACGTCGGCTGGGGCACGATCTCGATCCTCGCCGCGCTCACCGTGGCGGCGTATATCATCGATTTCCTCGCCGGACTGCTCGGCGCAAAGCGTTTCGGTGCAGGCAAATACGGCGTGATGGGCGCAGCAATCGGCACCGTCATCGGCCTCCTTTTCAGCCTGCCAGGAATCATCATCGGCCCCTTCCTCGGAGCCGTCATCGGCGAACTCTACGCCAACAAAGACCTCCAATCCGCCAGCACCGCGGGTCTCGGAGTCTGGATCGGCATGGCGATCGGCATCGCCGCCCGTATCGCCGTGGCGTTCGTTATGGTCGGGGTGTTTCTGCTGGCGAGGTTTGTGTGAGGGGAAAGCAGAATGGAATCAATCAACTAAAATATCTCTGTATTTAGCACTTTGCTTACTGTCATTAAGATCAATTACAGCTACAGAATCTGATATATTCTGTTTAAATGCTTTATCCAGAGTAATCAAGTATGCGTTTTCAATTGCTGCAATGCAAGCAAAAATAAGATCAGCTCCTCTAAGACGATCGAATCCCGGCTTCGTGTATAATTCGCGGCTTTTCTGAATCAAAGACTTATCGACATCATATATCACCGCATTTTCATCCATCAAATAAAATTCTCGAAGTATTGACTTGCCCTCCCGATGCATTCGTGAAACCGATGCCGACACCTCAAATATCGCTATACTTGGAAATATGTTTTGATAAGGCCCAGAAATCCAGCCATCTGATAAATCTTTCATCAAGCTATACGCAGGCGAATAACAGTTTATATCTGGATCTTTTATATTTATTATTGCCGATGTATCCCAGACAAATTTTTTAATATTTTTACTCATCTTTCAGTAAAAGCTTTTTTGATTCAGAGAATGAAAAAGAATTATATATTAGCAACTAATTCCTTGAATGTTTATTATATAAAATTCAACACATACCCTTTCCCCATCAGTTCACCGCCCTGTAGGGATAATTTATCCCCATCTATGCCGCGAAAATCTGACCATCTGACGGAAGCTTGTTCAGCGTCAGCGTTTTGAGATTGACCTTCTTGCTCGCATTATCGATGTCAATACCTGTGAGTCGCCCTTCTGCATCGTAGTCCAAAACGATGCCCTCGGAAACTTCGCGGCTCTCGACACTCGGTTGCTCCGAAAGATCGATGTAAAGCGAGTCGGTGTCTGGATAGTAGCTGATTTTCATTCTTTAAATCCACTGCATTCAATTATTATCAACTCGTCACCCGCACATCTGAAACAAGCGGAAAGCGTTCCGGATGTTCTATAATTTCCTCAGTTAAATCAACATCCAAATCAGGCCAATAAAAATGACCAGGCGATTGTTCTTCGACATTGAGAATCGATTTTACCGTTTGATCCCTGAACCACGGGAAATCAGCATAGGAAAGAAACAGCTCTTTCCCGTGAGCAAGAAGCCAAATGCCGTATTGCGATATGTTCGATACCTCAACTTCTGAAATGCTTTCTCCATGCTTTAGCAAGTTCATCGCTATGCGCCTCCACTATTGATTCAATTTGCTTCAACTGAATTCTGGAATATCCATGATTTTTTGCAAGTTCAAGCTCAGGTTCAAGCCAGTATTTCGCCTCGCCGTCTCCCGAAATTACATGCACATGCATTCGGCTCTCTTCACGCGAAAAGAAGAAAAAGCGAAATCCCTGTTCACAAAACACGGTTGGACTCATACTCTCTCCGCCAGCTTTGGATTTCCTGATCACAGAACAATATAATATAACAATCCCCCTATACTCCCGCACCAAAAGCCAAAAAAGGCAGCAGGGACAACGCGCATCGCCCTGTCCCTGCTGCCTTTGCAGCTCTATGTCCTCTCGCCTACCTCAGTGCTTGAAGTGCCGCATCCCGGTGAAGACCATTGCCAGGTTGTTGGCGTCGGCGGCTTCGATGACTTCGTTGTCGCGGATCGAGCCTCCGGGCTGGATAACGGCGGTTACGCCTGCTTCGGCAGCGGCCAGCAAGCCGTCGGCGAACGGGAAGAAGGCGTCCGAGGCGACGACCGATCCCTTCAGGTCAAGGCCCACTTCCGAGGCTTTCCAGCGGGCGATCTTCGAGGAATCGACGCGCGACATCTGGCCTGCGCCCACACCGAAGGTCTGGCGGTTCTTGACGTAGAGGATCGTGTTGGACTTGATGTGCCGACAAATCTTCCAGGCAAACATCAGGTCAGCCAGCTCCTCCGAGGTCGGCTGGCGCTTCGTGACCACCTTCAGCTCTTCGGGGGCGACCATCTTGCTGTCGCGCTCCTGCACGAGCATCCCGAACGGCGTGGACTTGAACTCCCACCCTGCTTTCGGCAGCGGCTGTTTCTGGAGCACCAGACGACGATCCTTCTTCTTCATGAGCAGGTCGAGCACCCCCTCCTCGAAAGCCGGAGCGATGAGGATTTCGGTGAAAATTTCGTTGACCGCGCTCGCCGTCTCCATGTCGAGCGGGCGGTTAAAGGCAATGATGCCGCCGAACGGGGCCTGCGTGTCGGTCGAGAAGGCCTTGCGCCAGGCTTCGCAGAGCGTCGGGGCCTGCGCGACGCCGCACGGGTTGGTGTGCTTGACGATCACCACCGACGGCTCCTCGCCACGGAACTCCTCGACGATGCCGCTTGCCGCCGCAATGTCGAGCATGTTGTTGTACGACAACTCTTTACCGTGCAGCTTCTCGAAAATCGCGCCAAACGAGCGCACACCGTTGCCATCGTCCATTTTGTAGAGTCCGGCGCTCTGGTGCGGGTTCTCGCCGTAGCGCATCCCCAGCTCTTTTTCGAGCCGGACGGTCATCGTGTCACCAGCGCCCTCGATTCCGGCAGCCTTCGCCATGTAGGCTGCGATGGCCGTGTCGTAGCGCGAGGTGAGCGCATAGACCTTGGCGGCGAGCGTCAGGCGCGTGGCCCGCGTGGTCGCGCCGCCGTTCGACTGCATCTCGGCAAGCACGGTCGCGTAGTCGGCGGCATCGGTGAGCACCGTGACCGACTCGTTGTTCTTGGCCGCGCTGCGCAGCATCGACGGGCCGCCGATGTCGATGTTCTCGATGGCCTCCTCGAAGGTCACGTCCGCCTTGGCGATGGTCGCCTCGAAGGGATAGAGGTTCACCGCCACGAGGTCGATGAACCCGATGCCGTTCTCCCGCGCCGCCTGCTGGTGCCCGGGGTTCTGGCGCACGGCGAGCAGGCCGCCGTGGATTTTCGGGTGAAGCGTCTTGACCCTGCCGTCCATGATCTCCGGAAAACCGGTGATGGTGGAGATGGATGCGGCGGCGATACCAGCATCCTGAAGCGATTTCAGCGTACCGCCGGTCGAGAAGATTTCGACACCCATCGACGCCAGTTCGCGGCAGAAATCGACGATGCCGGTTTTGTCGGAAACGGAAACGAGCGCCCGCTTGATGACAGGATCGGACATGAGCAAAGAGTTGGATTTACGTTACGGATCATTTCGGGAAGCGGGAATTTACGAAAATCCGCGAGATAAATTTCCGCCCCCGGTTTCCGGCTTGAAAAACGTTGAGCGCAGGTGCATATTAGAGGAACTTCACGAAATCCTTTGTACGCGATCTGTATGAGTGACAACAAAAAACGACTGGCGGTCTTCTGCTCGGGAACGGGCACCAATTTCAAGGCGCTGTTCCACGCCATCATCGAGCGCGAGCTGCCCGCCGAAATCGTGCTCTGCCTGTCGAACCGCTTGCAGTGCGGCGCGGTGGATTTCGCCAGAGAGTACGGCATCGAAACAATGCTCCTTTCCGAAAAGCAGTTCGCCACGCAAGGCGATTTCGCCCGCGCGATGCTGGATGCGCTCCGGGAGCGCCGGATCGACATGATTTTGCTGGCCGGTTACTTGCGCAAGGTTCCGGACGAAGTGATCGCTGCTTATCCGGACAAGATCGTGAACATCCATCCCTCGCTGCTCCCGCAGTTCGGCGGGCACGGCATGTACGGAATGCGTGTGCACGAAGCGGTGATCGCGTCGGGCGAGAACCGGAGCGGCGCGACGGTGCACTTCGTCAACGAGGAGTACGACAAGGGACGCATCATCATGCAGAACCACGTGCCGGTGCTGGCGGGCGACACGCCCGAAACGCTGGCCAAACGGGTGCTGCGCTGCGAACACCGCCTCTATCCCGACGCGCTCGAAAAACTGCTCGCCGGAGAGTCATGAGCACGGAAACGACCCTCCGCGTCAGCGAAATTTTCCATTCGATCCAGGGCGAGTCCTCACTGGCCGGATGGCCGTGCGCCTTCGTGCGCCTGGCCGGATGCGGCCACGGCTGCCGCTACTGCGACACGGCCTACGCCAAAGAGGCGGGTACGGTGATGACGGTCGAACAGATCGTGCGCCGTGCGCTGGCGTTCGACGCGCCGTGCATCGAAGTGACCGGCGGCGAACCGCTGCTCCAGCCCGGCGCGTTCGAGCTGCTCTCCGAACTTTGCGACCGGCATCCGGTGGTGCTACTCGAAACCGGCGGCTTTCTGCCGGTCGAGCGCGTCGATCCGCGCGTTCACGCGATCATCGACATCAAAGCGCCGTCGTCGGGAGTCGCGGCAGAGAATTGCGCCACGAACTTCGCCCTCGCCCTCGACACGCCGGAACGCTTCGAGTTCAAGATCGTCGTGGCCTCGCGCGAAGATTACGAATGGGCGAAATCGTACATCGCCGGACACGGCCTTCCCGGCAAGTGCTCGATCATTTTCGGCCCGGTCTTCGGCCATCTCGAACCGCGCCTGCTCGCCGAGTGGATTCTGCGCGACCGGCTCCCCGTGCGGATGCAGCTCCAGTTGCACAAGTACATCTGGCAACCCGATGCGCGAGGGGTGTAAGTGACCAGCCTCTCCGTCATCGTGCCGCTCTACAACGAGCAGGAGTCGCTGCCAGAGTTCTGCGACAGCCTGTTCGCGGCGCTCGCGAGTGCTGAACTGAGGCGATGCTTTGAGGCTCCGTTCAGCTTCGAGGTCATCATGGTCGATGACGGTTCGACCGATGGCTCCGACTTGCTGATCGGCGAGTTGATGGCCGGGAGACCGGAACTACGCCTCGTCTCGTTCCGGCGGAATTACGGCAAGACCGAGGCGCTCTCGGCGGGATTCCGCGCGGCGTCGGGCGAAGTGGTGGTGACGATCGACGCCGACATGCAGGACGATCCGACGGAGATCGCGCCGCTCGTGATGAAAATCCGCGAAGGCTACGACCTCGTGAGCGGGTGGAAGCGGGAACGGAACGATCCCGTCAGCAAAACCGTGCCGTCAAAGCTCTTCAACCTGACGACGCGCCTGTTCAGCGGCATTGCGCTGCACGACTTCAACTGCGGCCTGAAAGCTTATAGTCGCGAGCTGGCCTCGGCGCTCGACCTGCACGGCGAGATGCACCGCTACATTCCGGTGCTGGCGCAGTGGAAGGGATTCCGCGTGACGGAAATTCCCGTCCGGCACCACGCCCGTAAATACGGCACGAGCAAATACGGCGTGGCGCGATTTTTTGCCGGGCTGTTCGATTTCCTGTCGGTCATGTTCATCACCCGCTATCTGAAACGCCCGATGCACTTTTTCGGCATGATGAGCCTCGGCAGCTTTTTCTTCGGCTTCTGCATCAGCCTCTACGTCACCATCGAAAAGTATATGTTCGACAAACCGGCTGGCAACCGGCCGATTCTGTTCCTCGGTATCCTGCTGATTATCCTCGGCGTACAGTTCTTCTCGACCGGTCTGGTCGGCGAGCTGCTTTCGACCCGCACGACACGCCAGGGCGGCTGGTCGATCCGCCGGACGGAAAACCTCCCGGACGAGATCATCGACAAACTGAGCGACTGAACTCCCGGCGGCGGATCGCCGTTACGGTATGCTCGATTCACGAAAACCTCCAAACCAGAATAGTATGAAACGGGTCGGCGCCCATGTCAGTATTGCCGGAGGCGTCGAGAACGCCCCGCTGAACGCTCGAAAGATCGGCGCGAAAGCGTTCGCCATGTTCACCCGCAACCAGCGCCAGTGGCACTCCGCGCCGCTCACGGCGGCCTCGATCGAGGCATTCCGGCTCCACTGCGAGGAGGCGGGATTCCTGCCCGGCCACATTCTGCCGCACGACAGCTACCTCATCAACCTCGGCGCTCCCGAAGCCGACAAGCTCGAAAAGTCGCGTCAGGCGTTCATCACCGAGATGCAACGCTCGGAAGCGCTTGGCCTCGCGATGCTGAACTTCCACCCCGGCAGCCACCTCAATCTGACCGGCGAGGATGCGTGTCTCGCGACCATCGCCGAGTCGGTGAACCGCTCGCTCGACGCGACGGCGGGCGTGACGGCGGTGATCGAAAACACGGCGGGGCAAGGCAGTAATCTCGGCTGGCGCTTCGAGCATCTGGCGCGAATCATCGAGCTGGTCGAGGACAAATCGCGCGTCGGCGTCTGCCTCGACACCTGCCACCTCTTCGCCAGCGGCTACGATCTGCGCACGTCCGAAGCGTTCGACGCGACGCTCGCGGAGTTCGACCGCGTAGTGGGAATTTCGTATTTGCGGGGAATGCATCTGAACGACGCCAAGCAGAAGCTCGGCAGCAAGGTTGACCGGCACGAGTGCCTCGGCAAAGGAATGATCGGCATCGACGCCTTCGCCCACATCATGCGCCATCCGGCGCTGGAGGAGATTCCACTGATTCTCGAAACACCCAACGCCGATGGCTGGGCGGAGGAAATCGCAATGCTTTACAGCTTCACGGAAGCGTAAAATCCGGCTCTGTCGGCCTTTTCTTTCAAGCCTTTCGCAGGAACCGCGCAACCGACCAGGCGCTGCCGAAAAAGCCCAGCGCGATGCCGAGCGCGACAAGCGCCGGATAGATCACGGTAGTCGAAGGGTGCAGAATCTGGTAGATCGCCGGTTCGTAGCGCAGAAGCGCCTGCTCGAAGACGAGCCAGAGGCCGAGCGCGGCCAGTCCACCCGACACCAGCCCCTGAATGATTCCCTCGAAGAGGAACGGCGCGCTGATGAACCTGCGGGTCGCGCCAACCAGCCGCATGGTCTTGATCTTGTCGCGGCGGGCGTACATGGCGAGCCGCACGGTGAAGGCGTTCAGAATGATGGTCGCCAGGGCGATCACCCCACCGACTCCGGCAGTGATGAGCGTGAACAGTCGCGCGTTCCGTTCGACGCCTCTCAGATACTCCTTGTTGTAGCGAATGTCGAGTCCTCCGCCGAGCGCCGCAATCTGCTTCTCGATGTGTGCAATGCTGTCCGGAGCGGTGTATCCCTGCTGAACGCTCACCTCGACGGAGCGCGGCAGCGGATTCGTGCCGAGAATGCCCACGACATCCGCACCGAAATCGCTGGCAAACCGTGAAGCAGCTTCGGTGCGCGAAATGAAGCGGGTTCCCGCGACCCCGGCAATCGACTGCATCCGTGCGTTGAGCGAATCGGCCTGAAGGTCGCTGATCCGGTCATCGAGAAAAACCTCCAGCTCCACGCGCGAGCGCACCTCGTGGATCAACTGGTAAAAGCTGAAGGAGACCGTCCCGAACAGCCCGAGCAACAGTAACGAAAAGAACCCGGTGGCGATGGTCACGCTTGCCGGAAGCTTGGCCCGGCCAATCCCCGCAAACCCCTCTTTTATACTGTAAAGCAGACTCATAACGTCAGTGTGTATTCAGCTTCTGAAAATTTTATCTCGAAGATTCAAAAAAAGCTGTTGGAAATCTAACTTTTTTTTCGGATAATTAGGCCATCACGATGGGGCTATAGCTCAGTTGGTAGAGCATTTGCATGGCATGCAAAGGGTCAGGAGTTCGAGTCTCCTTAGCTCCACAAAATATAAAATGAAAGAAGCGCAACCTCCCCCTGCGCTTTTTTCATTTTTGGCTTTTCAGCTCCCACGCTCAGTCGCGCTTCGGCTTCCGGCCGACACCTGAAACGAGAAAGATCATTCCCACAAACAGAGAGGCTCCGAGGCCGGCGGCGATGTTCAGTACGCCCGCTACCGCTACCGTCGCCACGTTCAGCCTGACGGACGCGCCGGTGACCGGAGCCGCCGCAAGATGAGCGCTCGCCGTCAGCACGGTGAACAGAAAGCTGCTCGCAATGCCGCCCGCGAAAGAGACAAAATAGCGCTCGCGCCTCCCCTCTTTGACCGCCTTCTGCCGTTCAAGCTGCTTCTGCGAACCGGGATCGAGCCGGTTCTTCACGGCCATCGCCACGAGCGCGATCACAATCAGCAGCGGCGCGTACAGCAGGTAAACGCTGATGGTTTCAGCGCGATCCGGACGAAAACCGCTGGCATCGAGCCAAGCGGAAGCCTTGCCGAGCATCCAGGTCGAGGTAAAAAAGAAAACGCTTCCCCAAAGCAGGGTGATCAGAATCCAGGTCCATACCGACTGAGGCGCAGACTTTTTTGTTGCAGCTTTCATTATGAGTCGCTTTGAGTGATTTTGCGGTTGATTACATCCATGGACACAAACGGTGCGACCAGCCATTCAATTCCTTACAGAAGAACATCTTAAAAAATAATGCTACGCTTCCGAAAGGAGCGACTCCTGAAAACTGAGGCGGTGAAAAAGCGGAGGCGAACGGTTTTGCCTTTCTGATTGTTTTTAATTCCGACCTTGATATATTAGCTTCACCTGCCTTTCAAAGGCGACGTTATTTTACACAATCTCAAGATTTCAATGATATGTGCGGAGTTTTCGGCGTTTTTAATTCAAAAACTCCCGCCGAAGATACCTTTTACGGTCTCTACTCGCTCCAACACAGAGGGCAGGAAGCCGCCGGTATCGTGGTAGCTGAATACAATAAAGCCAAGAAGAAAACGCTGTTCAAACAGCACAAGGGACCGGGCCTGGTCTCGGAAGTGTTCAGAGATGAGCAAATTTTCGAGAACCTGAGCGGCTACGCAGCCATCGGCCACAACCGCTACTCCACCACCGGTGCCTCGAAATCCAACAACAACATCCAGCCCTTCTCCCTCACCTATCGCTCCGGCAGCCTCGCCATCGCCCATAACGGAAACCTCACCAATTCGAGAGCGCTTCGCAAGGAGCTGACCGAGCAGGGAGTCATTTTCCAGGCATCTTCGGACACCGAAATCATTCCGCATCTGGCGGCCAGAAGCAAGGAAAAGGAGCCGCTCCACCAGATTTACGATGCGTTGCGGCAGGTCGAGGGCGCGTTTTCGATCGTCATTCTGGCCAACAACCAGATGATCGCCGCCCGCGATCCGTACGGCGTCCGCCCGCTGGCTCTCGGCAAGAAGATCGACCCGGCGACCGGCGAGATGGCCTACGTCGTGGCGAGCGAAACCTGCGCGTTCGACATCATCAAGGCCGAGTATATCCGCGACATCGCGCCGGGCGAAATTTTGCTGATCGACCATCTCTCGGTGGAGAACGAAAAGCCGGTCTCGCTTTACCTGCCGCCCGTGGAACGCAAGGCCCGCTGCATTTTCGAGTATGTCTATTTCGCCCGCCCCGACAGCTTCATTTTCCGGAACTCGGTGGACAAGGTGCGCCGGAACCTCGGCAAGAACCTCGCGCGGGAATCGACCGTCGAGCGCAAGGATAAAGAAAAGGAGCTGGCCGTGGTCAGCGTTCCCGACTCCTCGAACACCGCCGCCCTCGGCTTCGTGCGCGAGAGCAACAAGCTCGGCAAACCGGCGCGCTTCGAGCACGGCCTCATCCGCAACCACTACGTCGGGCGCACCTTCATACAGCCGGGCATTCAGAGCCGCGAAATCAAGGTTCGCTCCAAATACAACATCGTGCGCGGCGTCATGCAGGGACGACCGATCATTCTGGTCGATGACTCGATCGTGCGCGGCACGACGGCCAAAATGCTTATCAAGCTGGTGCGCGAGGCCAATCCCGCGGAAATCCATCTGCACATCAGCTCGCCGCCGATCACCAATCCCTGCTTCTACGGCATGGACTTCCCGACCAAGCGCCAGTTGCTCACCCACATGCTGGCCGATGCCGAGCACGAGCTGGGCAACGTCGAAAAAATCAGGGAGTACATCGGCGTGGACTCGCTGAAATATCTCTCCATGCAGGGGCTGCTGAACAGCGTACCAACGTTCGAAGGCGAAGAGTGCAGCTACTGCACCGCCTGCTTCAGCGGAGATTACCCGATCCCGATCACCGACGCCACGACCGACAAGGAGGAGAACGACTGAAGCGCTCCCGGTCTCGTCAGCAGATACATGTCAAAGCCATCCCGGAAGTGTTCGGGATGGCTTTTCTGTTTTTGGCTTGAACGGGGACTCATCAGTGAATGAAAAAAAGCAGCCCTGATCGCCTGTAAGTCAGAGCTGCTTTTTTTGTCAGTCACCTCATCGTTCTCCGACACGCGCCCGGCCGCGCAAAAGCCCGACGGTCATCTCCACTGCCGAAGAGGGCGATCAGGCATCATGGCCGAACAGATCGCGGGTGAATACCTTGCTGGCGACGTCCTCAAGTTCCGCCGTCTTGCGGTTGGCGATAATCACGTCCGACTGCTGCTTGAACGCCTCCAGATCGTTGAGCACCCGCGAGTGGTAAAACACCTCTTCGGTCATCACCGGTTCATAAATGATCACCTCGATGCCCTTGGCCTTGATGCGCTTCATGATACCCTGAATGCTCGACGCCCGGAAATTGTCCGACCCGGCTTTCATGATGAGGCGATAGACGCCGACCACCTTCGGACTCCGCTTGATGATGCTGTCGGCGATGAAATCCTTGCGGGTCGTATTGGACTCGACGATGGCGTGAATCAGGTTCTGCGGCACCTCTCGATAATTGGCAAGCAACTGCTTGGTGTCTTTCGGCAGGCAGTAACCGCCATAGCCGAACGAGGGATTGTTGTAGTGCGAACCGATTCGCGGATCGAGACCCACGCCTTCGATGATGTGGCGCGTATCGAGGTCATGCGTCGCGGCGTAGGTGTCCAGCTCGTTGAAGTAGGCCACCCTCATCGCGAGATAGGTATTGGAAAAGAGCTTGACCGCCTCGGCCTCCGTGCTGTCGGTGAACAATACCGGAATATCCTGTTTGATCGCCCCTTCGCGCAGAAGATTGGCGAAGGTCTCAGCGCGCCTGGAGCGCTCGCCGACGATGATGCGCGACGGATAGAGGTTGTCGTGCAGCGCCTTGCCCTCGCGCAGGAACTCCGGCGAAAAGAGCAGATTGTCGCACCCCATCTCCTGGCGGGTCTTGGCCGTATAGCCCACGGGAATGGTTGACTTGATGACCATCACGGCGTCCGGATTGATCGCCATGACATCGCGGATCACCGACTCGACCGTGCGTGTATTGAAGTAGTTGGTCTCGGGATCATAGTCGGTCGGCGTGGCTATCACCACAAAATCCGCACCGGCATAAGCATCCTCTTTATCGAGCGTCGCTCTGAGATTCAGGGATTTGTGGGCCAGAAAATCCTCGATCTCGGCATCGACAATCGGCGACTTGCGGTTGTTGATAAGCTCGACCTTCTCGGGAACAATGTCGAGCGCGACAACTTCATGATGCTGAGCTAAAAGGCAGGCGATAGACAAACCGACGTAACCGGTTCCGGCAATGGCTATTTTCATAAAAAAAGCGGATAAATATTGTATGTCCTTGGGAATTTCCGTCTTGGCGGCATGGACTCAACGAAGCAGAAAAAACTCACGACAAAACGCATAACCCGTTACGAAACAATCAGTATGCGAAAAATCACTTCACCAGACCACACAAGCTCAGCCTTTGAATATATAAAACGCAAAATAACCGTCAAGATGAGAAAAAGAAATCAGATAGTAAAACAATCAGATAAACGCTTTCGTCTGCCGAGCCAGCAACGCGAAAGGGCCGCCTTTTGAGGCAGCCCTTCTACGCTTAGTCAATGACCCGGAAAGAGAGTCTTCCGCTTTATTTCTTCGTCTGCTTGAACTCGATCCTCACCGAGGTGTGCGGCACGGCTTCGAGGCGCTTCTTGGGGATAGGCTTGCCCGATTTGGTGCAGATGCCGTAGGTTTTGTTGCGAATGCGGTCGAGCGCCTGGTCGATGTAGTGCAAGTATTTTTCGTCACGGGCGATGAACATGAAGCGCTGTTCGCGATCCATGGTTTCGGTGCCGTGATCGGCCATGTGCATCGAGTAGTTCGAGTTGATCGAGTCCTCGACGCTCTCTTCGGACAAGGATGAGCGCAGAATATCGAGGTCACGGAGAACTTCATCACGCCGTTTCAGCAGAATTTGCCTGAAGTGTTCGAGTTCGTCGTCGCTCAGGTAGGTCTTGGTCAATCTCGTCTCCTCCGCAGGCTCGACCGGGGTTTCCTTGACAGGGCTGGTTTTCTTCGACATGATGGTCATGGTTTAGAGGTTCCAACGGTAACCCAGCGGCAAACCGTAAAAAAACACGAAGTGATATAATACGATCATGAACCCGATTTTTCAAGCGACAACCGGCACAATTCATTGTTCACCTGCTCGGCCTCAGCCGGCTGCGAAGCGTCGAGCGGCAGCATCGTGATAGCCGTGGCGAGCGTTTCATCCATAATGTAGCTCTCGCTCTTCCTGGCCGCCGCCAGCAGCTTTTCGCTACCCGCGACCGTCAGCGCGATCCGGTCGGTGATTTCGAGGCCGCTCTCCTTGCGGAGGGTCTGGATGCGGCTCACCAGCTCGCGAGCCAGGCCCAGCATCTCCAGCTCCTCGGTGATCTCGGTGTCGAGCGCCACCATGATGCGGTGCTCCTCGTCCGCCGCCACGAGCCACCCTTCGATGTCCTCGTGCACGATATCGACGTCAGCCCGCTCGATTTTGAAAAGTCGTCCGCCAAGGTCGATCTCGATTTCGCCGACCTCTTCGAGCCGCGCGATCTGCTTGTGACTCATGATCCGAATCTCTTCGGCCAGCACCTTCATCTCCTTACCGAAACGTGGGCCGAGGGTTTTGAAGTTGGGCTTGGCTTTTTTGCTGATGACCGATCCCTCCTCGTCCTCGACATACTCGATCTTCTGGACGTTGACCTCCTCGCGGATGATGTCCGAGACCAGCTCGTAGGCGGCGCGGGAACCGGGTTCGGCGGCGGCGAGCAGGATGCGCCTGAGCGGCTGGCGCACCTTGATGGTGGCCTTTTCGCGCATGGTGCGCACCAGCGAGGTGATGATCTGCGCCTTCTTCATGCGCTCTTCGAGCGCCGAGTCGATGCAGGCTTCGTCCGTCACCGGCCAGTCGGCGAGGTGCACCGATTCGGCCTTCGCGTTTCCGCCGACGCTCTTCAGGTCGAGCCAGATTTTTTCGGCGATGAAGGGCGCGAACGGAGCCATCAGCTTCGAGAGCGTTTCAAGCACCGCGGCGAGAGTCTGGTAGGCCGAGAGCTTGTCCGGCCCCATCTCGCCCTTCCAGAAGCGCTTGCGCGAGCGGCGGATGTACCAGTTCGACAGGTCGTCCACCGTGAAGTCGCCGATCAGGCGGCTCGCGCCGGTGAGGTCGTAGCCCTCCATGCGGCGCGTCACTTCGGCGACCAGCGTGTTGAGGCTGGAGAGCACCCAGCGGTCAAGCTCCGAGCGCTGGGTGAACGGGATGGGCGCGTCGGCATTCGTGAAGCCATCGACGTTGGCGTAGAGCACGAAAAAGTTGTAGCTGTTGATGAAGGCGCGGAAGAACTTGCGCTGCTCCTCCTCGATCTCGGCGGCATTGAAGAGCTTCGGGCGCCACGGCGGGCTGGTGATCATGAGGTACCAGCGGATGGCGTCCGCGCCGTACTGCTCCATCGACTCGAACGGATCGACCACGTTGCCCTTCGATTTGGACATCTTCTGCCCCTTCTTGTCGAGGATGTGGCCGTTGACGACGAGGTTCCGGTAGGCCGGGCGGTCGAAGATGAGCGTGGCGATGGCGTGAAGCGTGTAGAACCAGCCGCGCGTCTGATCGACACCCTCGGCGATGAAGTCCGCCGGGAAGGTCTTCTCGAACAGCTCCTTGTTCTCGAAGGGATAGTGGAGCTGGGCGAAGGGCATCGAACCGCTGTCGAACCAGACGTCGATCAGCTCCGGCGTGCGGTTGAAGCGCTTGCCGTCGCGGATGAAGTAAATGCGATCCACGAAGGGCTTGTGCAGGTCGAGTTCGACGAACCCCTTGTCGAGCGCTTCGCCGAGCACCATCGCCTCGCCGTCGATGTCGATGAAGCCCTCGCGCAGCTCCGCGACCGAGCCGACAGCGAAGAGCTTGCCGGAGGCGGGGCCGTCGCCGATGGCGAAGTCTTCCGCGACCCACACCGGCAGCGGCGTTCCCCAGAAGCGCTCGCGGGAGAGCGCCCAGTCCTTGTTCTCTTCGAGCCAGTTGCCGAAACGCCCCGCGCCGATCTCCGGCGGATTCCAGTTGATCGTCTTGTTCAGCTCCACCATGCGCGGCGCGATCTCGGTGGTGCGGATGTACCACGACTCGCGGGCGTAGTAGATCACCGGCACGTCGTAGCGCCACGAGAAAGGATAGGTGTGCTGGATCGTCTCGCGGCGGTAGAGCTTGCCCTCCTCCTTGAGCCGCTGCATGATCGGCTTGTCGGCATCCTTGAAGAACATCCCCTCGTAGTCCGGAACCTCGGCGGTGAAGCAGCCGTTGCGCGCCACCGGCTGGAGCATCGGAAGCTGGTACTGTTTGGACAGCTCGTAGTCGTCCGCGCCGAAGGCCGGGGCGATGTGCACGATGCCCGTGCCGTCGCCGGTCGAGACGAACTCGCCGCAGGCCACGTACCAGGCGCGGCGTTCGGGCGAGAAGTAGTTGAAGAGCGGCTCGTAGTCGCGCCCTTCGAGATCGCTCCCCTTGCAGCGGCTGATCACCTCCCACGCCGACTCGTCGCCGATCTTCTCGACCAGCACCGACAGGCGCGATTCAGCCAGAATCAGCACCTCGCCGTTCTCGCGGTTGCGGACGCGCACGTAGTCGATGTCGCGGCCAACGGCGAGCGCAACGTTCGAGATGAGCGTCCACGGCGTGGTCGTCCAGACGAGCATGCTCTCCTCCGAATCCTTGAGGCGGAAGCGGACATAGACGCTCGGATCCTGCACCTCCTTGTAGCCAAGCGCCAGCTCGTGCGAACTGAGCACGGTCTCGGACTTCGGATCCTGCGGCACGATCTTGTAATCCTTGTAGATCAAGCCCTTGTCGAAAATGGTCTTCAGCGCCCACCAGACCGACTCGATGTAGTTGTTGTCGCAGGTGATGTAGGGGCTGTCCATATCGACCCAGTAGCCCATCCGCTCGGTGAGTTTGCCCCACCCCTCGCGGTTGTCGTCGATGTGGTGATAGACCAGCGAGCGCGCCTCGCGGTTGAACTCGCCCACGCCATACTCCTCGACATGCGACTTGTTCTTCAGGCCAAGCTTCTTTTCGACCGAAATCTCGACCGGCAGGCCATGCGTGTCCCAGCCAGCCTTGCGCGGCACCTCGAAGCCCTGCATGGCGTGGTAGCGACAGACCACATCCTTGATGGTGCGGCTGAACAGGTGATGCACGCCGGGCTTGCCGTTCACCGTCGGCGGGCCTTCGTAGAAGGAGTAGATGCCCTTGGGCGCATCCTTTTCGAGGCTCTTCCTGAAGATGTTCCGTTCGATCCAGAACTCGCGGATTTGCGCCTCCATGGCGCTGTACGAAAGGCTGGACGGGTACTCGGGATAGGTGTCGGGCATGGCGTAGAGAATGTCAAGCTGGAAAATCATGAGCGGAAGCGGGAAGCGGCCCCTCTTCGCGGAAAAGTCTGAATATACGAGAATCGGCAGGAAAAGAGAAAGGCAGCCCGATCGTGCTGAATCGGGCTGCCTTCAGATACTGTGCGCTGGAAAATCCCGGCGACTGATGGTCACTGCTGCTTATTGCCGCCGGTCGAGTTGCTGATGCCGTCGAGAATCTGTTTGGCCACGACGGTCATCGAATCGAGCGCCGAAGCCACGACCTTGCTCAGAGGTGTCAGCGCTCCGTCGAGCATCGTGCCCAGACCGACGAGAATGGTCGCGAAATCACCTTTCACGACGTCACCGACCTGCTGTCCCTGGTTGGGAGTTCTCATATCTTCAGCCATATGCTACCGGAATTTTTGATTGAAAATCGTCTGTAATGCCGCAAAACCGCAACAGGTCAATGTATCACAATAATCGGTGTCATACAAGGTGGCCGCGGCTTTCCGGGTCTGGGGCCTATAGGACTTATAAGTTCTATAACGCCAAACCTTGCACAGCGCTCACAAGCGCCCGTAGTGATCCTCGAACCGGACGATGTCGTCCTCGCCGAGGTATTCGCCCGACTGCACCTCGATGAGTTCAAGCGGCTCCTGGCCGCGATTTTCGAGCCGGTGACGCGCCTCGACCGGAATGTAGATCGACTCGTTCTCCGCAAGCTCCACCTGCCGCTCATCAAGCGTGACCGCAGCGGTGCCCGTCACCACGATCCAGTGCTCGGCGCGATGACGGTGCATCTGCAACGAGAGCGCCGCGCCGGGCTTGACCGTAATGCGCTTGACCTTGAAGTGCTCGCCCTCATCGACGGTTTCGTACGAACCCCAGGGTCGATAGACCCGCCGGTGAATCATCGGCTCCTGGCGCTTTTGCAACCGGAGCTGCTCGACAATCGCCTTGACCTCCTGCACCCGATCCTTCGAGGCGACGAGCACCGCGTCGGCGGTTTCGACGATCACGTGATCGTCCAGCCCGACCGCCGCCACCAGTCGGCTCGTGGAGTGGATATAGCTGTTCCGCACTCCGTGCGTCAACACGTCGCCCCGCTTGACATTGCCCTCGGCATCGCGCTCATGTACGCCCCACAGCGCCGACCACGCGCCGACATCGTTCCAGCCTGCCTGCATGGGCACAACCACGGCGTTGGAGGTTTTTTCCATGACCGCGTAGTCGATCGAATCTGAAGGGCAAGCCGCGAAAGTTTCGGGATCGAGCCGCAGAAAATCGAGATCGCGCCGGGCTTTTTCGAGGGCGTTCCGACAGGCGGCGAGCATCTCGGGCGAGTTCGCTTCGAGTTCGGCGAGATAGACTTCGGGCTTGAACAGAAACATGCCGCTGTTCCAGAAATAGTCTCCCGACGCCACGTAGCTTTCCGCCCGTTCGAGGGAAGGCTTCTCGACGAATTCGGCGACAGGACGGGCCTCCCCCTTGGAACTGGCAACCGCCCTGATGTACCCATACCTCGTTTCAGGTGCACACGGCACGATGCCGAAAGTCACCAGGCGGCCAGATTCAGCCGCGCTCCGGGCCGACTCGATCGAGGCGGCAAAGGCTTGCCTGTCGAGAATGACATGATCGGCGGGCAGAAGCAGCATGAGAGCGCCGGGATGGCTCCCGGCAATGGTCAGCGCCGCAATAGCGGCGGCTGGCGCGGTATTACGGCCGAAAGGTTCGAGAATGATAGCCCCTTCCGCATCGATCTGCCGGAGCTGCTCGGCCACGAGGAACCGGTGCTCGTCGTTGCAGACGCAGATGAGTGGGCCGGTTTCCGCCACCGCCGAAACGCGTTGCACCGTATCCTGAAACATCGTGTACTGCCCGAAAAGAGGCAGAAGCTGTTTGGGATACATAGCTCTCGACAATGGCCAGAGGCGAACCCCCGAACCTCCGCTCAGAATGACAGGTATGATCATCGACTCAAAACGTACGAGAAGTTATTTACATGCAATATATACATGCAATGTAACTGGCTCTCACCGTCCCGCATACATCTTTTCGTAATAATGCTGATAGGCTCCCGAGGTGACCTCATCGAGCCAGGCTTGATTGCCAAGATACCAATCGACGGTTTTTTCCAGCCCCTCCTCGAAGGTCACCGATGGCACCCAGCCGAGTTCGCGTTGCAGCTTCGAGGCGTTGATGGCGTAGCGCAGGTCGTGGCCCGCCCGGTCAGTGACGTAAGTGATGAGCTTTTCGGACGCTCCCGCCTCGAGACCAAGCTTGCGATCCATGATGCGGCAGAGCGCGCGGATGAGATCGATGTTGGTCCACTCGTTGTGGCCGCCGATGTTGTAGGTCTGGCCGACAGCGCCGCGATGGAAAATCTCGTCGATAGCGCGCGCGTGATCGACCACCCAGAGCCAGTCCCGAACGTTCAGCCCCTTGCCATAAACCGGCAGAGGCTTCTGAAGGCGAATGTTGTTGATGAAGAGCGGAATCAGCTTTTCGGGAAACTGATGCGAGCCGTAGTTGTTCGAGCAGTTGCTGATAACCACCGGCAAGCCATAGGTGTCGTGGAAGGCGCGGACAAAGTGATCGGACGAGGCTTTCGAGGCCGAGTAAGGACTATGCGGATCGTAGGGCGTTGACTCGCTAAACATCCCCTCGCTACCAAGCGAGCCATAGACCTCGTCGGTGGAGACGTGGTAAAAGCGCTTGCCCTCGAACTTGCCGTCCCACGTGGCCCGCGCGGCATTGAGCAGGTTCACCGTGCCGAGCACGTTGGTAATGACGAATTCCACCGGACTTTCGATGGAGCGGTCAACGTGCGACTCCGCGGCAAGATGAATGACCGCATCGAACTTGTGCTCTTTGAACAGGTCGAGCAGAAACGCGCCATCGGCAATGTCGCCCTTCACGAACCGGTAGCTCGGATTCGACTCGATATCGCACAGATTAGCCAGATTACCGGCATAGGTGAGCTTGTCGAGATTGGTGATCGTGTAGCCGGGATAGCGCTCCAGAAAATGCCTGACGACATGAGAGCCGATAAACCCCGCCCCGCCGGTGATGAGAATGTGCATGAAGAGAATGATGAATTATGAATGCTGAATTATGAATTGGTTCATCGTCTTTCGGTCTTCCCGACCCACAAGTCCCAATTGTCCCAACCGTCCCATGACAACCAGATTCACTGAGAGCTACCGCCACTCTCTCGCAGCTCTTCGAGCATCCGCAGCAGGCTGTCGTGCCAGTGCGGGATTTCGAGGCTCCAGGCTTCGCGGATTTTGCGTTTGTTCAGCACGCTGTATGGCGGCCTTGCGGCTGGCGTCGGGTAGTCGCTGGTTTCGATGGGCGATACCATGCACCGAAGCCTTTCGGCGTCCATGATCGCTTTGGCGAAGTCGTACCACGAACAAACGCCTTCGTTCGAGTAGTGAAAAGTTTCGGCATAGCGCCGCGCCGGATCGATCCGGTCGAGGATCGAAACGATGGCTCCGGCCAGATCCGCCGCCCAGGTGGGAGTGCCGACCTGATCGAACACCACGCCGAGCGACTCGCGCTCGCGTCCGAGACGGAGCATGGTCTTCACGAAATTTTGCCCGTGAGCCGAATAGAGCCAGGCGGTGCGGATAATCAGATGCGAGCATCCGCTCGCGCGAATCGCCTCTTCCCCTTCCCATTTGGACTGACCATACACGCCGCACGGCGCGACCGGGTCGTCCTCGCGATAGGGACGGCTGCTCGATCCGTCGAAAACGTAGTCGGTCGAAACGTGCGCCAGAAGCCCGCCGGTTGCCTTCGCCGCAGCAGCAAGCGCCGCCGCGCCGTCGCGATTCACCCTGAACGCCGCTTCCGGCTCGCTCTCGGCCCTGTCCACCGCCGTCCAGGCCGCGCAGTTGACGATGGCGTCGATCCGCCGGTCGCGGCAAAAAGCCTCGACTTGCCCTGCATCAGTGATGTCAAGTTCGGGCAGATCGCTGAAAAACCAGGTGTGAGCACCCGGCTTGTCCTGCATCTCATGCAGCATTCGCAGTTCCGAGCCAAGCTGGCCGCGGCTTCCGGTAACGAGAAGATTCATCGGGTTTTCACGACAGTTTTACAAAACAACATAACGAGTTATGAGGTCAGCTCTACAGGCTCGATTTCATGCAGCATCGGCTGACGTTGATCCTTGTCCGACAGACTCACGTCGGCCTCGGGCAACCGCCAGTCAATACCAATGGCGGGATCGTTCCACCGGACACCGGCGTCATGCGTCGGCGCGTAATAATCGGTGCACTTGTAACTGAACAGCGCCGTCTCGCTCAACACAGCAAAACCGTGCGCGAAGCCGGGCGGAATCCACATCATGCGATGGTTGCTTTCGCTGAGCAGTTGCGCGGTATGCTTGCCGAAGTCCGGCGAGCCTGTCCGGATATCGACCGCCACATCGAGCACTTCGCCCCGAATCACGCGAACAAGCTTGCCCTGCGCATGGGGCGGCTTCTGATAGTGCAGTCCACGAACCACTCCATAACGCGAAAAAGACTCGTTGTCCTGTACAAAACGATAGCTTCCGGCATGACGCTCGAAAATATCCTGCCGGAAAGACTCGAAAAACCAGCCGCGTTCGTCGCCGAACACTTTTGGCTCGAACAGCAAAACATCAGGAATTGAGGTCGGTGTGATCTGCATTGGTTACAAAGCGGCTGATGGATTGATGAAGATGCAATCGCCCGGTTCAGATTCTCCGTTCCAGCAGTTTGAGCAGATACTGCCCATACTGATTTTTGAGGAGCGGCCAGGCAAGGCGTTCGAGATCGGCGTCGCCGATCCAGCCGTTCCGCCAGGCAATCTCCTCGGGACAGGCGATCTTGAGACCCTGCCGTTTTTCGACGGTCTGGATAAAGCTGCCCGCGTCCTGAAACGATTCGTGCGTACCGGTATCGAGCCAGGCGAATCCGCGCCCCATGATCGAGCACGACAGCTCGCCACGTTCGAGAAAGGCCTGATTCACCGAGGTGATCTCGAGCTCTCCTCTCGACGACGGCCTCACTTCGGCGGCGATGCGAACGACATCGTTCGTGTAAAAGTAAAGACCCACGACCGCGTAGTTCGATTTCGGCTTCTCCGGCTTCTCGACGATGGAGAGCACCTGCCCCTCCGGATCGAACTCGACCACGCCGTAACGCTCCGGATCACTCACATAGTAGCCGAAAACCACCGCCTTTCTGCGGCTCTCGACGACGCGCACCGCCTCTTCGAGCATCCCGCTGAAGCCGTAGCCGAAAAAAATGTTGTCGCCGAGCACGAGACAGACATCGTCGTCGCCGATAAAATCGCGTCCGAGAATGAATGCCTGCGCCAGGCCGTCAGGACTTGGCTGGACGGTATAGGAAATCGAGATGCCCCATTCGCTGCCGTCACCAAGAAGCTTGACAAACGATGACTGATCCTCAGGAGTGGTAATGACGAGTATGTCCCTGATACCGGCAAGCATCAAGGTTGTCAGCGGATAGTAGATCATCGGCTTGTCATACACCGGAAGCAGTTGCTTCGATACGCCCCTGGTCACCGGATAGAGGCGGGTTCCGGAGCCGCCCGCGAGAATGATGCCTTTCATGATGGTTGGTGGTCTTTGGTCAACGAATGTTTACGATACGCAGCTTTCCGGGCCGTCAACTCTACGAATATAGATAAAATATCTTCTTTTTTATTCGCGCATTCAGGAAAACTGCTGGCCGAAAATTTGAGCGATATAACCACTTCGCGGACGGCTTTATTCAAGGGTTCCTCCTTAGCCGACTCCTGAAACCAGTGTTTCAGCCGGAACCAATTATTTTGCGTACCTTGCGTAATACCTACGAACCATCCCGAGCCTGACAGGCAAGTCTTATGAGCACCGACATCCGTACTTCCGCGAAAGAGCATTTTTACATCAGCAAAGCGGCCAGAAATCGCTTCCACCTCGACGATCCCGATCTTTTGTTGTTGCCGAATGAACGCCACGAAGCGATGGCGCTGGCCGAGCGGCAGACCGAAGCGCTCAACCAGCGGCGGCGGCTTGTTGAGGGTGAGGACGCCAAACCGCTCCTGCCCGCGCAGTTTCACGGCATGAAGCTGCTGCACGAGCTGCAACACCATATCATCGACAAGGTCTCCGGCTTGCAAACCGGAGCGCTCGCCGCGCTGGAACACGGAACCTCGAACTGGCACGCCATCGAGTATCTTGGCAAGTTCCTCGAACGGTTCCCTACCACGGAGATCTACCACGCGAAAACAACTTCCGAAGCCTGCCTGAAAAGCCGCTCCGGCCGGGCCGACGTGCTCGAAGAGGCGTTCCTCGTGTGGCTCAACAACAGGAATCCGGCGTTGAAGGAGTTTGCCGGACTGATTTCCGACCGCGAGCTGCACGGCGACGAGGCCTACCCGCAGCTCGTCAGGGCGATGCAGGAGGCCATTCGCGCTTCGGGGCCGGTCAGTAACGCGGGCGACCTGGAGGAGCTGCTCCTGAATCCTTCGCGGTACGCGCCCGGCTCGCTGCTCGACCAGCTCCGCTTCATCAGGCTGAACTGGGGAGAGATGCTCTCGGACTCGCCGTGGTGGCCGCTGCTCGACGAGGCGATCGTGCTGATCGAGGACGAGGATCGCTACCTCTTTTTTGAAAACGTGGCCCAGCAAGGGGGCGGACAGGCGCACGGCGCGTTCGGCGAAAAGGAGGCGCACGCGCCCTCGTATGACGACCTCGCCAACGCTCCGGCCCGCTACTCGCACGACTCGTCGTGGATGCCCGAAGTGGTGATGATCGCCAAGAGCACCTACGTCTGGCTCGACCAGCTCTCGCGCCAGTACGGGCGGCGCGTCACGCGATTGCAGGAGATTCCGGACGAGGAGCTCGACCTGCTCGCCGGGCGCGGCTTCACCTCGCTGTGGCTGATCGGCCTCTGGGAGCGCAGCTACGCATCGCGCAAAATCAAGCAGTTGCAGGGCAATCCGGAAGCCAAGGCCTCCGCTTACGCGCTCGAAAGTTACGACATCGCCCAGGAGCTGGGCGGCTACGACGGCTACGTCGATCTGCGCAACCGCGCCATGCAGCGCGGCATCCGGCTCGCCAGCGACATGGTGCCGAACCACACCGGCATCGACTCGGAGCTGGTGCGCAACCGCCCCGAGTGGTTCCTCTCGGCAAACGAACCGCCATACCAGAACTACACCTACAACGGCCCGAACCTCAGCGAAGACAGCCGCTACGGCATCCACATCGAGGACGGCTACTGGAACCGCTCCGACGCAGCGGTCACCTTCAAGCGGGTCGATCACCTGACCGGCGACACCCGCTACGTCTATCACGGCAACGACGGCACCACCATGCCGTGGAACGACACGGCTCAGCTCAACTTCCTCGACCCGCAGGTGCGCGAAGGGGTGATCCAGCAGATTTTGCACGTGGCCCGCATGTTCCCGGTGATCCGCTTCGACGCGGCGATGGTGCTGGCCAAGATGCACATCCAGCGACTCTGGTTCCCGCTGCATGGCCACGCGCCGGGCATCCCGTCGCGCGGGGCATGGTCGATGAGCATGGCCGATTTCGAGGCCGCCATGCCGCAGGAGTTCTGGCGCGAAGTGGTTGACCGCGTAGCGCAGGAGGCGCCCGACACGCTGCTGCTCGCCGAAGCGTTCTGGATGCTCGAAGGCTACTTCGTCCGTACGCTCGGCATGCACCGCGTTTACAACAGCGCCTTCATGCACATGCTCAAAAAGGAGGACAACGCGGGCTACCGGGTGCTCATCAAAAAGACGCTCGAGTTCGACGCGGAGATTCTGAAGCGCTACGTCAACTTCATGAACAATCCGGATGAGGACACGGCCATCGCGCAGTTCGGGCGGGGCGACAAATACTTCGGCGTCTGCATGATGATGCTCACCATGCCCGGCCTGCCGATGATCGGCCACGGGCAGGTGGAGGGCTTCACCGAAAAGTACGGCATGGAGTACGCCAAGGCCTACTACGACGAACAGCCCGACCACGAGCTGGTCGAGCGCCACTACCGCGAAATCTTCCCGGTCATGAAGCAGCGCTCGCTGTTCGCCGAAGTCGCGCATTTCCAGCTCTTCGACCTCTACGCGCCGGATGGACAGGTCAACGAAAACGTCTTCGCCTACACCAACCGGCACGAAGGCAAGCAGAGTCTCTTCATCTACAACAACCGCTACGAAGCTTCGGAGGGATGGATCAGGATTTCCGCCGCGCGGCTCGACAACGGCTCGTTCACGCATACCACGCTTGGCGACGCGCTCGGCTTGCCCGGCGAGCACGACCGTTACGTCATCTTCCGCGACCAGCGGAGCGGCCTGGAGTTCATCCGCTCGTGCGCGCTGGTACGCGAACAGGGCCTCTACGCCTCGCTCGGCGGCTACCAGTACAACATCTTCATGGAGTTCCGCGTCGTCCGCCCATCGAAGCTCAAGCCGTTCGACCGGGTCTCTGAGGAGCTGAACGGACGGGGCGTTGGCTCGATCGAAATCGAGGCGCTCTTGATGAGCCTGCGACCGATCCACCAGATCGTGGAAGCGGCAATCGGCGGCATCATAGGAAAGCCGGAGGCGCAATCAGCCAAACCGGAGCAACTCGCCGCCACGTTCGGCACTACTTGCCAGACAATGCTCGAAGCTGTCGCGGAACGCTTCGGCGAGCTCATGGAAACACCGCTGACCCTGCCTGACGGCATTGCCGACCAGGCGGCGAAGAGCTACCTCAACGCCCTGCGCTTCAAGACGGAGCTTGGAGGAACTGCCGGATCGAACCGGATCAAAGCCGTGCTCGGCATCAATGGAAAGAAGAACGACGCATTCCGACCAATGGCGAGAATCCTCATCGCACTCGAAAGCCTTCAGGAGATGCTGCGAGCCGACGGGCTTCTCGAAAAGCAGCTCATCGATCAGTGGATGCTCGGCGACACGCTTGAAACGGTGATAGCCGACCACCCCTCGTGGCCCGTGAGCGGCGCGGGAGCTGTCGATCTGTTCTCCTGCCTGCTCGCCCGGCGGACAGAGACCGGCAGCGATGAAACTCCGGATGAGCAGCTCATGAACTCGATCAGGGCACTCCACGAATCGGGCGACCGCCACTTCAAAGCCTTCATGCAGGTGCAGCACCTGCACGGCAAGGAGTGGTTCCGCGAACGCCAGCTCAGCCTTTTCGCCTACTGGATCATGGTGCAAGCGCTGATTGAAACCACCGAAGCACAACAAGCGGCGGCAAACGAACCAGCCATGCTGGGCACCTGGCTTGACACCATCGAACAACTCGAAATCACCGCCTTCCTCAGCGGCTACGAAATGGGAGCGCTGCTGGAAAAGAGCAGTTGAGCATTGAAATCTTATCCTATAGGACTTATACGACCTGTAAATACTCCCCCCCCCCAAAAAATCTCCAAACAGAAAAAGCCCGGAAATCCGGGCTTTTTCATTGTCCTATGAAACAGGAATCTTATTTGAGCATCGAATACTCGGCATAGACCCTGTAGGTATTGATGAGCAGGAAGGCCAGCACCAGAATACCGAATATGGTGAAGATGGGGCTTTTCTTCTCCTCCGAAGCCTGGCGATCGATGAAGGGCACAAGCAGCCAGACAACGCCACCGATGGTGAAGAGAATGATGGCCAGAAGCTCGCCGCCCTCAAACTTGAAGTCCTTGAGCAACTGGAACTGTGCCCAGAAGTACCACTCCGGCTTGATGCCCAGCGGAGCCGGGGAGAGCGGGTTTGCCTTAACGCCAATCTCCCAGGGGAACATCACGGCCAGATAGATAAGCAGGGCGAAGCCGATGAGCCAGCCGATGCCGTCCTTGGCAAGGAAGGTCGGGAAGAACTTGTCGTAGCCTTTTATGAGACCAGCCTCTTTGTAGCCGATCGGAGCGGAGGTGCCGAGAATCTGCACGAGGGTCAGGTGAGCGGCCAGCACCAGCATGACCAAGCCGGGAAGCAGCACGACGTGCAGCGAGAACATGCGGGTGAGGGTTTCGCCGCCGACCTCGGGGCCGCCGCGAAGAATCTCGACCAGGAACGCGCCGCCGGGGGCGACCTTCGGAACTTCGGTGCCAACCTGGGTGGCGAAGAAGGCCAACTCGTTCCACGGCAGGAGGTAGCCGGTGAAGCCGAAGCCAAGGCTGAGCAGAAGCAGCACGAAGCCGCTGACCCACATGAGCTCACGAGGCTTGCGATACGATTTCATGAAGAAGGTGCTGAACATGTGGATGAACAGCATCATGATCATCAGGTTAGCGCTCCAGGCGTGAATCTGGCGAAGCAGCCAGCCAAAAGGCACCTCGCCCTGAATGAACAGGAACGAAGCGAACGCATCGGTTTCAGTCGGTTTGTAGTACTGGAGGAGCAGAAGGCCGGTGAGAATCTGGATAACGAAGAAAAAGAGACCGAGACCGCCGAAATAGTACCAGAAGGAAAGGCGGTGCTTCGGCACCTCTTTGTGCTTCAGGTAATCGATGATCGGGTTGAGCACATAGAAGCGCTCCTGAAACCATCCGGCCACGGCGCTCATTTTGGAATCCTTGAAAGGATTCGGATCCGGACGATCTACCGGGGGTTTGTAAACGCCTGAAGGTGCAGCGGCAGCCGGAGCCGCCGGTTTGGCGGCAGGTTTCGCAGCGCCCGGCGCAGCAGCTTTCGGGGCAGCGGGTTTCGCCGCTCCGGGAGCCGCCGGTTTCGGCTTGGCAGGAGCGGTGCCTGCTGCCGGCTTTGGAGTATTTTCAGCCATATTGTTTTGACTCTCTTGATTTTCAGGTATTGATTCTTAAGCTTTTGAAATGATGATGCTGTCACCCTCGATCCTTGCCTTGTACTGCTTCAGCGGCAAGGGCTGCGGGCCGGAAATGATCTCGCCGGTAAGCTTGTACTTCGCGCCGTGGCAGGGGCAGAAATACTGGTTATCGGCATCAACCCAGTTCACCAGGCAGCCGAGGTGCGTGCAAACGGCGCTGACAGCGGTCAAGGCGCCACCCTTGTTGACCACGATGACCTTGTCTTCGTTGAACTGGAAAATCTTGCTCTTGCCGTCCGGAACTTCCGATGCCTTGCCGACGGTAAGTTCATCGACGTTCTTGATCTTCCTAGCCGGAGGAATGATGTACTTCACGACAGGATACAGTGTGCTGACGGCCACGACGGCACCCACTCCGCCGACAATCTTGTGCAGAAAGCCTCTGCGTTCGAAATCGACTCCCTTGAGTCCGCCCTCGCGAGGTTTTCCGCCAGTAACCGCACCAGATGAAGCGGGAGCGGCACCCTGACCCAGCGAACTCATTCTTGCCGGGCTTTTGAAATTACCAGTTTGCGCCATTTCTATCTATCTCCTTTAAATGACTTGAGTTGTATGAATAAAGCAGGCTTCCTCCGTCTGACGGTATCTCGTCAAAGATTTACCGGGGGCTCAATGGTGTTCCGGTATCACTACGGTTACCGGAAGTGCCGAGGGCGTTTACAGACTGACATTCAATTTAAAATTATTTCCTTTTTATACAATGCCGCCTTAAAAAGGCATCATAAGCAACCTGAGTGTTATCGAAATGTTTAATAAGTAGTTAGAAGCGCCGGAAATCAAACTGATGCTTGAAAAAATTGTACAGGAAATACATTGCTGACCGTTTTCCCTCTCGCCAGACGCGGCTTGCCGTAAAAAATTGCATCAGCTTTGAATTCAACGGCCCTGGATTCAGAAACTCGGAAATACCGCTGACCTCTTCCAGCCGCTCGTCTCCAATCGTCATCGAAAAACGGGAAGCGTACCGAAGGTAGAACGGACCGGCATCGAGCGCCTTGCGATGCCGGATATCAACGCTGACGCCCGCCGCCTCAAGCCGTAACGTTTGACCGTGAACCGGCGCGAACAGGCCTCTGCTGAAGCCGCTCTCGCTCACGCTTACCGCGTCGAACGCTGACGGGTTGCCGCTTTCGTGATCGCGAACCAGCATGAGCGCCTGCGGCGAGGATGAGCGGCCACGCAGGAACACCACATAATAGATCAGGTCGTAACGCGCCGAAAACGCCCGCCCCCAGTACCACCGGTCGATCGATTCATACATCGGCACGATGCCGAGATTGTGGTCGTGATAGCCCCGTCCGCGGAATTGCAGAACCTTGCGCTTGCCGGACGCTAGCATTTTGATGTCGAGAACGCCAAGCACCTCGGCTTTCGGTACGCTCAAAACCCACTGGTGGCGAAAATCGACGCCATCGTGCACGGCGGTGTCGAGGCGGTAGTCGAAACGGTGCAGTGGCCGAAAGGAGAACGAGGCGTGAACCGAGCGATCTCGCGCCGGAAAGGTGAAGTCGATGCCGAGGCGGTACTCGTCGCGCTGGGGGTCATAGACGAAGCGGTTCTCCTCGAACCGGACGCCGATGCCGCCATCTTCGGAGGCGAACAGCTCCCGCGGCCCTTCCTTGATGAAATTGATGACCTCGCGCCCGTCGCGGTAGAGCTGAAAGCTGAACCCGGCGTAATCCACCGGATTCGGCGGGTCGTCCCGGCGGCGGGCTTTCCACTCTTCGTAATGGCTGAGGTAGTATGGCGAGAAGGCGAAACCGGCAAACCAGATGAATACGACGGAGATTCCCTGCTCCTCGTCTTCGGCGTCGAAGTACCACCACTCGTAGGAACCGGGAGCATCGAGCCGGTGCCAGGCCTCCTGAAGCGGATCGGTCGTGATGTTCATGCCGAGCGCTGAGGATGAGATGACGAGCCGACGGAATCACCGCACGACGGGCGGAAAGGCCGAAAGGCCCACGCGAGGGAGATTGGAGGAGAGAGATGGAATCGGATGCGCATACGTCAAAAACTTCGCCAACGATCTTGTTAAACACACAAATACCGACATGAAAGTCAAAAAAATTTCAACCAAGATAGCGCTTTCCCGGCTTTAAATCACTACCGGCAAGAGTGAGTAAAAACTGCGTTCTTTTCTGTGGATCCTGCAAAGAAGTTCGCCGCAAGCTGTTTGATTTACCACAGGAGTGACGAGGAATTGACTGATAGTGATTCAAGATTCACTACGCCCCCGCCCAACCCCACAGGCGAACAGCAAACAGGCAAACCGGATCGCCAGAAAAGCAAAAACCCCGGGAGTTCCGGGGCTTGGGAGCGAGGTATGATTGGTGGACAGAGAGGGAATCGAACCCCCGACACAAGGATTTTCAGTCCTTTGCTCTACCAACTGAGCTATCTGTCCAACTGAAGTGAGGTGAATATAGCAATTGCACTTTTAACTCAAAACAGAAAAAACTTTTTTTGCTGCGGGACACCGGAATGCCCCGCAGTCGGACGGGTCAGGCCACGGGCGCTTCGATGCGCTCGATGGCGCGGCGGATGCGGCGGAGCACCGCTTCCTTGCCAAGCACTTCGAGCATGTGGTAGAGGCTCGGCCCGAAGCTGACGCCGGAGGCGGCGATCCTGAGCGGATGAATCAGCACGGCGGGCTTCAGCCCCTTCGGCGCCACGAACGCCTTGAGCTGCGCCTCGATGTTCTCGGCAGTGAAGTCGTCGCTCGCTTCGAGCAGCTCGGCAAACTCCTGGATAAGTGCCGGCACCTCGGGCGTCCAGCGCTTGGCCACGGCTTCTGCTTCGTAGCTCTCCGGCTCGAAGAAGAAGTAGCTGCTGAAGGTCACGAACTCGTGCTCGAAGTTGACACGCTCCCGCATCAGCTCGACCACCTTGCCAAGATAGTCGTCGGAGCTGATGCGCTCGACGGACATCTCCGGAGAGAATTCGGCCAGCTTCGCCTGGAGCACCGGCTTGATGCCCTCCACGATCTTTTCGATGGGCCGGGTCTTGATATACTGCTTTTCGAGCCAGGAGAGCTTTTCGACGTTGAACACAGCTCCAGCCTTGCCGACCCGTTCGAGCGAAAACTTCGAGATCAGCTCGTCCATGCTGAACACCTCCTGCTCGCTGCCTTCGCCTTCGTTCCAGCCGAGCAGCGCGACGAAGTTGACAATCGCCTCGTTGCTGTAGCCCTTGCGCATGTAGTCCTCCACGGCCACGTCGCCCTGGCGCTTGCTGAGCTTGGAGCGGTCGGGATTGAGCAGAAGCGGCAGGTGCGCGAACTTCGGCGGTTCCCAGCCGAAGAATTCATAGAGCAACAGATGCTTCGGCATCGACGGCAGCCACTCCTCACCGCGGATGATATGGGTGAACTCCATCAGATGGTCGTCGATAACGCTGGCGAAGTGGTAGGTCGGAAAGCCGTCGGACTTCATCAAAACCTGGTCGTCGATGGTGGCCGAATCGAACTCGATCGGGCCGCGAATCATATCCTCGAACCAGACCGAAATGTAATCGGGCACCTTCATCCTCACCACATAGGGAGCGCCCTCGTCGAGCTTCTTCTTGATCTCCGACTCCGGCATGTTGCCGCCCATCTCCTCGGGCAACCACTTGCGGTTGTACTTGGGCTGAAGCGCCTGCTTGAGCTGGAGCTGGCGGTTCTCTTCGAGCTCCTCGGAGGTCGAGAAGCAGTAGTACGCGTTCTTGTCTTCGAGCAGGCGGGTGCAGTAGTCGCGATAGATCGACAGGCGCTGCGACTGCACGTAGGGGCCGTAGTTGCCGCCGTGAATCGGGCTTTCGTCGGCGATGATGCCCGCCCATTCGAGTGTGCTGATGAGGTTCTTTTCGGCATCCTCGACCCTGCGGCTCTGGTCGGTATCCTCGATTCTGATGACGAAGTCCCCGTTCATTCTCTTGGCGAACAGATAGTTGTACAGCGCGGTGCGAAGACCGCCGACATGGAGATATCCCGTGGGAGATGGGGCAAATCGCGTTCTAACCTTTTGACCGGCCATAGTACGAAGATCCAGATTTTGTGATTTCGGCAAACTGTGACGGCAAGCGAACCCGGACATTCAGATGTTCTTGCAGCGCCGTCGAAACGCATGGAATTTAAAAAAATCTCGCTGCATTCGGCAATCGCAACCGAATTTGAACGACCGCGAAACAAAAAGCTCACCGGGCGCTCGACGGCAGCCATATCTCCGGCTGCGGCAAGAAAATAACATATAAAAAAACGTGCCGGAGAAGGCTCACGATAAACTTTTTGGTTTCCACCAAAGTTTTACTTTTAATTACTTATTATTCCGTAAGTTATCTTGCATCATACGAACAACAGCCGATGCAGTCAAATAAAAGCAGCGACAAGGCTCCGAAAACCAGGCCCGGCAACCGCTTCATGCCGCCAGACAAAGGCTCGGATCCAGATGAGCGTTTTCCCGGAAAAGATGGCCGTGAGGGAAGGTTTCCCAAGTTCATCCTTTTCCTTATGCTGGCGCTGCTCGGTCTGTTTGTATTCCAGCGCTTTTTCTCCCAGGAACTCTCCCCGGAAATTTCCTATAACGAATACCGTTCGATCCTCGACAGCGGCTCGCTGACCGAAGTGACTGTCAAAATAAGCCAGGATCGCTCCGCGCTCCTTACAGCAAAACTCAAGGCGGCTGACAGCCTGCGGCTGACCAGCGGCAATACTATCCTCTCCGACCGCTTCATGGTCAGGCTTCCGGGCTTCGACCGCGTTCAGGCCGACAGCCTCTCGGCAAGCAGCGTCCAGCTCAAGATCGTGCAGGGCAGCGACGAATTTTCCAATATCCTGTTGCTCCTGCTGCCGTGGGTGCTTTTTGGCTTTGCCTACTTCTTTATCTTCAAGCGCATGTCGATGCAGAACGGTGCGCAGAAAAACATCTTCAGCTTCGGCAAGAGCCGCGCCAAGCTCGTCAGCGAATTCGACGTCAAGGTGACTTTCGATGATGTGGCTGGAGTTGACGAGGCAGTCGAAGAGTTGAAGGAGACCGTCGAATTCCTCATGAACCCGGAGAAGTTCCAGAAAATTGGCGGCAAGATCCCCAAAGGTGTGCTCCTGCTCGGCCCTCCCGGCACGGGCAAGACGCTGCTCGCCAAAGCGATTGCCGGCGAGGCGAAGGTGCCGTTTTTCTCGATCTCCGGCGCGGATTTCGTCGAGATGTTCGTCGGCGTCGGCGCGGCCCGGGTGCGCGACCTGTTCGAGACCGCCAAGAAAAACTCGCCGTGCATCGTCTTCGTCGATGAGATCGACGCCGTTGGCCGGAGCCGTGGCGCGGGTCTCGGCGGCGGCCACGACGAGCGCGAGCAGACGCTGAACCAGCTTCTCGTCGAGATGGACGGCTTCACCGCCAGGGATAACGTGATTCTCATCGCCGCCACCAACCGCCCCGACGTGCTCGACACCGCGCTGTTGCGCCCCGGCAGGTTCGACCGACAGGTGGTCATCGACAAGCCCGACATCAGGGGGCGCGAGGCGATCCTGAAAATTCACACCCGGAACACACCGCTCTCCGGCGACATCGATCTGGCGCTCATCGCCAAGAGCACACCTGGCTTTTCGGGCGCGGATCTGGCCAATCTGGTCAACGAGGCAGCGCTGCTGGCGGCAAGAAAGGAGCAGACGGAGATCACCGGCCAGAATTTCGAAGATGCGCGCGACAAGGTGCTCATGGGGCCGGAGCGGAAGAGCATGTTCATCTCTCCCGACCAGAAAAAGCTCACCGCTTACCACGAGGCGGGGCACGTGATCGTCTCGAAGTTCACCAGCGGCTCCGACCCGATCCACAAGGTGACGATCATCCCGCGGGGCCGGAGCCTCGGCCAGACCGCCTATCTGCCGCTCGAAGACCGCTACACGCAGAACCGCGAGTACCTGATCGCCATGATTACCTACGCTCTCGGCGGGCGGGCGGCAGAAGAGCTGATCTTCGACGAGGTAAGCACCGGGGCGGCCAACGACATCGAGAAGGCGACCGAGATCGCCCGCAAAATGGTCAAGAACTGGGGCATGAGCGACAAACTCGGCCCGATCAATTACGGCGACGGGCACAAGGAGGTGTTCCTCGGCAAGGACTATTCGCACGTCCGGGAGTACAGCGAGGATACCGCGCTTCAGATTGACGTCGAGGTGCGCAGAATCATTACCGAATGCATGGACAATGCGCGCAAAATTTTGTCGGCGCATAGCCGGATATTGCACGAGATGGCTGCCCGGCTGATCGAAAAGGAGTCACTCGATTCGGCTGAAATCGACTCGATCGTCAATTCGGAGGGGGCCATTGAAGGCTCTCCGGCATGAGCAGCACTGACAAGTCAACAACGGAACATCATTTCGAAAACCATCATGCAATTGCTCATTCTGTTCATCACGGGAATCGCTGCCGGACTGCTCTCCGGCATGTTCGGCGTCGGTGGCGGAGTGATCATCGTTCCGGCGCTGGTGTTTTTTTTCGGCATGAGCCAGCAAACCGCCAGCGCGACTTCGCTCATGGCGCTCTTGCTGCCGGTCGGACTGCTCGGGGTTTACGAATATTATCAATCCGGCAAGATCACGACCGAGCACGTCTGGTTCGGGCTGGTCATCGCCCTGGGTCTTTTCGCCGGAGCTTTCTTCGGAGCAAAGCTGGCCATCGAACTCTCAAGCGATCTGTTGAGACGGATGTTCGCTGTTTTTCTTGTTTTAGTAGCAATCCGCCTTTGGTATTAATCAGAAGTATTGGCAAACCTATAACCCCAAAGCACACACTACCATGGGACAGACAACCACCAAAGCCGACCTGGTGAACGTTATCGCCCAGCGCACAGGTCTGACCAAGAACGAAACAGAAGCAGTCGTTGACTGCCTGTTCGAAAGCATCATCGACTCGCTCAAGGCCGGAAAACGCATCGAGATTCGCGGCTTCGGATCGTTCAACATCCGCTACAAGAATCTCAGGCAGGCCAGAAACCCCAGAACGGGCGAGAAGGTGACCGTCGAACCGAAAAACGTGCCGACGTTCAAAATCTCCAAGGAGTTCAAGCACGCGGTCAGCGAAAGCCTGAAATCCGATGAATAACCGCCCTGGCGGCACATCCCGCGCGGCGACGATCTTGATGAAAGAAAGCGCCAGCGCACAAGGGAGTGCGCCTGTTTCAGGATAACTGAGGAATGAAAAGGTTTCGTCACTCTTGTCATTGAGTACCGGATGAGAGTGGCCACGCGTTTTCCGGCTTTCGATCCTGCCGTTTACTCTCTGAAACGGCAGGTGTCATGGTACGCCTACCAGTTGAACATGACAAACCAGATGATCCCGAATACCGGCAGCAGCACGGGAATCGAATAGCGGTAAATATATTCCACGAAAGAGGGGACGTCAGCGTCCGTCTGTTCGGCGATGTTCTTGACCATGAAGTTCGGAGCATTGCCGATATAGGTCATCGCGCCAAAAAAGACCGCCGCCACCGAAATAGCCATCAGGTACAGAGAGGACTCGACATCTCCCTCGACCGATGAAGAGATGCCGTGCGCAAATCTGGCAATGTCCGCAGAACTTCCGGCATCGAGACCGAACTTGCCCATCGCGCCCGCGAGGAAATTCAGATAGGTCGGCGCATTGTCGAGCACTCCGGACAAGAGTCCGGTGAACCAGTAAAACTTCGTGACGGTGAAGTCGGCTGCATGGGACTGCGCATAAGCGCCGATGAGCTGAAGCGCCGGGATCATGGTGGCGAAGATGCCCACGAAAAGAAACGCGACCTCCTTGATCGGCTCGAAGTTGAACTCGTTGCCCTTCAGCGCGTTCTGGTTTGCTGTCTTGTATGCCACGACCGCGATCGTCAGCATGATGACCTCCCTGATGCCAAACGGCACATGCAGCGTCTCCTGGAGACTCGGAAATCCGTCAATCACGGCGGGATCGAGAAAGATCGACCCGATAAGCGGAATCAGGTAGATGAAATTTCTGCGGCCCGTCAGCGTGATGCGGCCCGAATAGGCCGCGTCGCTCTTGCTCCGTCCAGTCTTCACATCGAACGCGAAAAAAATCGCGACCAGCAGAACGACCGTCGCCAGCCAGGGCAGCCAAAGGTGTTCGAGCACCCAGAAAAACGGTACGCCGCGCAGAAAGCCGAGAAAAAGCGGCGGATCACCGATAGGCGTCAAGGCGCCGCCGATGTTGCTGACGATGAAGATGAAAAAGACGATATGGAACGGCTTCAGGCGGCCTTCGTTGACCCTGAGATAGGGCCTGATCAGCAGCATCGAAGCTCCGGTCGTTCCGACCAGATTCGACAGCACCGCGCCGAACAGCAGCAGCAGTGCGTTGAGCGCCGGGGTTCCCCGCCTCTCGATCCTGATCAGAATACCGCCCGCCACGACGAAGAGCGAGGCGATCAGGGCGATGAAGGAGATGTACTCTTCGAGCGTATGCTCGAGCTGACGCAACCCGCCCGCCACGGCAACCGCATAATAGAGCGAAACGCCGCCGCCAAGCAAAAGAGCGATCTTCTGATAGTTGTGCTCCCAAAATTTCGGATAAAAGAGAGGGCCAGTGGCGATCATCAGCAGCAGCAGCACAAACGGAAGGGCCAGCCATACCGGAGGAAGGAAGGAGTGCTCCCCACCTCCGGTCGCGCAAAAGGCCACGGACGGCGCGGCACAGAACAATGCCGTCATTGCCGCCGTGGCCATGCCACCTTTCAAAAAGCCAGCGTGAGGCTTCATGAATCAGTCAGTTTTCGAAAAGACTCAATCCCCTTCGAACTCGGTCAGGGAGTAGATGTCATATCCTTTTTCACGAATTTTCTTTTCACCACCGATGTCGGGCAGATTGACGATAAAAGCCATGCCAGCCACGACGCCGCCCAGCTTCTCGACCAGTCCGGCAGCGGCAAGAGCCGTGCCGCCCGTGGCCAGCAGGTCATCGACCAGAAGCACGCGCTGCCCCTCGACCAGAGAGTCGGTATGCATCTCGATCTTGTCGGTGCCATACTCGAGTTCGTATTCGAGCTGCACCACATCCGCCGGCAGTTTGCCTGGCTTCCTGACCGGCACAAATCCCTTGCCGAGCGTGTAGGCAAGCGCGCCGCCAAGAATGAAACCCCTTGCCTCGATGCCCACGATCACATCGAAATCGACTCCGTTGGACAGATAGTGCTGGGTCATGTTGTCGATCACCAGACGGAAGCCAACCGGATCCTTGATGAGCGTGGTGATGTCACGAAACATGATCCCTTTTTTCGGATAATCAGGAACGGTGCGAATTCTGGATTTGATGGGCATGGCTGTGGAGGTTTTTCGGAATTGATGAAAACTGCCGGATGCGGAACGCCTCCGAAGCGAGGCCGCGGAAAAACGCCCGTTCCATGCAAAGTGTTTAAGATAAGAGTCTGCCCTGTAATTGCCAACCCTCGCCAAAGCCATCGACGAGCACTTCGCGGACCTGGCCTCTCAACTCCCCGGCACTGAATTCCGCGCCGACCTCGACGCTTACCCGAAGGTAATTCTCGCTGTACCCGCTCCAGCGCATCGCTCCTCCGGAAAGCGCCTCGGACTCTTCGAACAGTATCTTCAGGCGGCTGCCGATGAATGCCCCGGCAAAACGGCGCTCGATCGTTTCGCCGATCTCACCAAGCCGGGCCGCTCTCGACGACGCTTCGGCTGAAGGTACGCGAATCAGCTTCTTTTCGGCGATCTCCGCGAAAAGCCTGGTGCGAGGCCGCGGCGAACATTTAAAAACATGCAGGTACGCAACCGGCAACTCATCGATGAAACGGCACATCTCTTCGAAGTCCCGATCGCTCTCGCCGGGATAACCGACCATCACATCAGCGCCAATGGCGCACCCTTTGATCGACGAAACCGCTTTCATGAGCCGCTCGCGATAGAACGCCGTATCGTAATGCCGCCCCATCGCCCGAAGCACTGTGTCGGAGCCGCTCTGCAACGGCAAATGGAAATGAGGCATGATTTTGGTGGAAGCCGCCACGATGTCGATCAATTCGTCATCGAGCAGTTGCGGTTCGACCGAGCTGACGCGAATCCGGCTGACATCGATGGCTTCGAGTCGCCTGAGCAGCGCGGCGAGCCGGGTATCACCATCCCGGTAATCGCCAATATTGATGCCGGTCAGCACGATTTCACGATAACCGGCATCGGCAATTTTTCGCGCCCTGTCGAGCACCTCAGGAAGCGTTACCGAACGAGAACGCCCTCTGGCGAGCGGAATCGAACAATAAGCGCAACCAAAACTGCAACCATCCTGTATTTTCAGGAAAGCTCTGGTTCTGCCCGTTTCAGGCCGGGAAAGTATCGAACAGGCCGGATGAGCGATTTTCGCCTGATCGGAAGGAGAGACCTTAACCAAGGGGACGGGATCATTCGGCAAGGGTTCATATCCGTACCATTCAGTTGCGAATTTGTCGGATGTGCCAAGCACGAATGAAACCCCCTCGATAGCGGCAATCCGTTCCGGATCGAGTTGCGCATAACAACCAATCACCCCAACCTTGCATCCCGGATGATTTCTTATAATTTTCCGAATCTGTTGCCTCGACTTCCTTTCCGCTTCACCGGTAACGGCACAGGTATGAATAATAATAACATCAGCTCCGTCATCGATTGCATTCAATTGCCATCCTGCCGAGACCAGCATATCGATTATGGAGGATGATTCAGCATAATTCACTTTACAACCAAGAGTTACAGCAGCAACACTTTTCTGCTTCATAAACACAAGTTCCTTTTAATCAATAGAATAATAAAAAACAGACCTCAAGTTAAACACGCATTTTATATACATTCATAATACAGCATTCATATTACAAATTTAGGGCATCTCTAAAAAGTCAGTACTGACATAAGGTATTGAAATCTATCGATTTAACTGAAATATCCATATCTTGACG
>NZ_VDCH01000021.1 GCF_006265165.1 Chlorobaculum thiosulfatiphilum | reverse complement strand
TTGACAACGTGGCAAACAGGCCACCAGAATGGTCTCGAACTGCATGGTATCCAGATGACGCCATCGTTGCTCAGTGGTATGGTCATAAATGCTGCATGATGCACCGCATACCGGACACGCGACCTGCTTGCCGGTACAGACCAGTCTGATCTCGACCCGCTTGCCGCTCATCGACAGATGAACGTTCTCGACCTTCCAGTTTGAGGAAAGACCTAAAAGTTGGTGGTAATGGCTCGTCAGGCTCTGCATGGGAGTATCAAGGTGTGGTTGGGTAAAGCTCAAAATTACTCTATGTTACTTCATACACACCCTTCTTTCCACGATATTCTGCGAAGAGCCGAAAATATAGATAAATTCAAAGGTGGCCATATAGCAAACAGTGCAGCAAATGCATTGCTTGCTATGAAGCAATATAAAGAAGCTATTATCACCTATGGCGCAGCATTAAAATCAGCCCTAGGAAATGGTGCTAATAAATCAAACGTAGCTATTGCAATCAATAATATTTCTTTATGTTTATTATATCAAAATTTACTTGCAGCAAAGCATCGAATAGATATTCTTAACTATGATTTATGTTTAATTCTCGATGATAAGGAATTATTATTTATCAACCGATTGTCTTTATTTTCTTATCAGTCTCTTTCTGGTTGTTGGGATGAGGCAAAATACACATGGAAAGAACTTGATAATATAGGGCGCAATTGGGTCAAAAAAATTTATCGTGAAGGTTATGCCGAATCTATGTTTGCTCTTAACCAGTTCTTCCAAGGGCTATTGCAGGAAGAGTACCTTAAAACTGCCGAGCAGCTCGCTATAGATGATAGTAATCGCTCAACACTCCGCAATATTTGTAGATTAAGAGGTACTTGGCGACTGGCACAGCAGGAATGGATGCTTGCCACAGACAGTTTCCATGAGTCTCTAAAAATGGCCAGAGAACGAGGCTTGATAGATGAAGAATCGGAAACCGGCCTTGCACTTGCTAAGGTTCATCTCGGACAATTCTATTCCCCAGATGAAGCGAGACACGAAGCTGAACGATTATCCAATCTACGTGAACCAGCACACCATTATCTTGCCATGCTCTGGCGAGAAATCGACGATCTTGAGCAAGCAAAAAAGCACGCTTTTGCGGCTTATAAGTGGGCTTGGGCAGATGGCGAGCCTTATGTACATCGATATGAGCTTGACAAAGCAACCGAGCTGCTCAAAGAGTTGAATGTTCCTATTCCCAATCTCCCGCCATACGATCCATTAAAAGACGAGCCGTTCCCGTGGGAAGCCGATTTACGCAAGGCTATCGAGGAACTTAAGACGCAAAAAGAGTCAAAGAAAAAGCGATGAAGCTGGAAACCAATTGATCCCGACTTCATCGCTTTTTTGCACATCAAACAAAAACTTTGAGCCCTCAGCTCAGGACTACTCTCACGCCCCCAGAATCACCTCGCAAATCTGCTCGATCTCCTCTGCCTTCAGGTACGGATGCATCGGCAGGGCGAAGACCCTTGCGCTGAAGTCTTCCGTGATCGGGAAGTCGCCCGGTTTGTAGCCGAGGTTTTCGTAGGCTTTTTGCAAGTGCAGCGGGATCGGGTAGTAGATGGCTGAGGGGATGCCCGCATCTTTCAGCGCGGCCATGAGCCTGGCGCGGTCGTCGGTCGAGTTGGCGAGCACGGAGTATTGCGCCCAGCAGGAGGTGTAGCCTTCCGGCACTTCGGGAACCTCGACGCGGCCTTTGAGGCGGGCGCTGTAGGCGTCGGCGGCTTTCTGGCGCAAAGCGAGTTCGTCGTCGAAGATGGTGAGTTTTTCGAGAATCACCGCCGCCTGGATGGTGTCGAAGCGGCCGTTGAGGCCGATGCGCACGTTGTTGTAGCGGTCGTCGCCGCCGCCGTGCACGCGGACGGAGATCAAGAGTTCCAGCAGCTCGTCATCATTGGTGAAGATCGCGCCGCCGTCGCCGTAGCAGCCGAGCGGCTTGGCCGGGAAGAAGGAGGTCGCGCCGACGAAGCCGAAGCTGCCCGCCTTCCTGCCGCCAACCGTGCCTCCGAAGCCCTGCGCGGCGTCTTCGAGAATCCAGAGTCCATGCTCGTCGGCCACCGTTTCGAGGCGGTCATAGTTGGCGGGCAGGCCGAAGAGATCGACCGGAATCAGCGCCTTCGGGTTCAACCCTTTCTGACGGGCCTCTTCGACCGCCGCGCCGACCTTGTCGGGGTCGATGTTGAAGGTGCCGGGCAGCACATCGACGAACACCGGCGTCGCGCCCGCGAGGCTGATTACCTCAGCGGTGGCCACGAAGGTGAAGGGCGTGGTGAGCACGGCGTCGCCGGGGCCGATGCCTTTCGCCATGAGCGGAATGAGCAGCGCGTCGGTGCCGGAGGCGCACGAAACGCAATGCTTCGTGCCGACGTATTCGGCGAGCTGCTTCTCGACTTCGAGCACTTCCGGCCCCATGACGAACTGGGCGCTGTCGATGATCCGCTCGATGCGCTTCATGAGGTTCTCGCGGATACGGTTTTTCTGCGTGACAAGGTCTATGAACTGCATGGAGTTGGGGTCTAAGAATTTGAAATGGAATTCGATCCGTTATAATACGGATTCATCGCCTCATTCCCGAAGCTTCGGACAGATCGCGACGTGTTTTGCCCAAGTGCCGATTTTGCTTACTATTATTCATCGAAATCGAGAAAGAGGATTTCCAACCAATCCCACACTTTTTACCAACCATGAGTTCCATCTACTTCATCGGCATCGGCGGTTCGGCAATGGCTTCGGTGGCCGTGGCGCTCTCGCACATGGGCCACGCCGTCACCGGCTCGGACACGCAGCTCTATCCTCCGATGAGCACCTACCTGGAAAACCATAACATCCGCTATTTCAACAACTTCTCGGCGGAGAACCTCAAAAGCGCATCGCCCGACCTGGTGGTTGTGGGCAACGCGATCAGCAGGGGCAATCCCGACCTGGAGTACGCGCTCGACCAGCGCATGGAGCTGGTCTCAATGCCGGAGCTGGTGCGCCGCGAGCTGATTGGCCGCCACACCTCGATCGTGGTGGCGGGCACACACGGCAAGACGACGACCACCTCGCTGGCCGCGTGGCTGCTCGAAGCGGGCGGCCTGTTGCCGGGCTTCCTCATCGGCGGCATCCCGGAGAACTTCGGCGACGGCTGCCGCCCGTCGGGCCTCTCCGAGCCGGGCTTTTTCGTGACCGAGGGGGACGAGTACGACTCGGCCTTTTTCGACAAGCGCAGCAAGTTCCTGCTCTACCGCCCCGACATCGCCATCATCAACAACGTCGAGTTCGACCACGCCGACATCTTCGACTCGCTCGACGAGATCAAAAAGAGCTTCCGCCTGCTGGTGAACCTCGTGCCGTCGAGCGGCTTGCTGATCGTCAACGGCGACGACCCGAATTCGATGGAGGTCGCCGCGAAAGCCTTCTGCCGCGTCGAAACCTTCGGCCTGAACGGCAACGCGGAGTGGACGGCGGCGGATATTACGTCGGACGCGGATTATACGTCATTCACGATCGTGCACGACGGCGACGCGATCGGACGAGTGCGGGTGCCGCTGTTTGGCGATTACAACGTGATGAACGCGCTGGCGGCGACGGCGGCGGCAATTCGCGCGGGCGTGAGCTTCGAGTCGGTCACGCGCGGCCTCGCTTCGTTCAAGCGCCCGAAGCGCCGCATGGAGCTGGTGGGCGAGTTCGCGGGCGGCCTCACGCTCATCGAGGATTTCGCGCATCACCCGACGGCCATCCGCCTCACGCTCGGCGCGATTGCGGAGCGCTATGCCGGCAGGCGCATCGTGGCCTGCTTCGAGCCGCGCTCGAACACCACGAGCCGCAACATCTTCCAGCGCGAGCTTTCGGAGTGCTTCAGCGGCGCAGCGGTGGTGGTGCTCGGCAAGGTGAACCGCCCAGAGCGCTACGCCTCGGAGGAGCGGCTCGACGCGGCGCTCTTGTGCCGGGAGCTGGAGGCAACGGGCAAGCGCGTTTTTGCAGCGGGCGGCGAAGAGTATCCGGAAGACATTGTCCGCTTCATCGAGGCTGAACGGCAGCCCGGCGACGTCATCGTGCTCCTGAGCAACGGCAGTTTCAGCGGCCTGAAAGAGCGACTGGCCGAAAGATTTGAAAAAAAATCATGAAGAGTTCTCCGGCGATAGTCTATTTTTCTATCTTGTAGCCTTTCATGGACAGCGAATGACCGGTTTATCACGCTGTCACGATCCGAAACAGAGTAATCATCATCCGTTAAACCCATACTGAAAGACCCGTTATGGCGAAAGTAAAAATTGGCATCAATGGTTTTGGCCGCATTGGCCGTCTGGTGTTCAGACAAGCCGTTGAGAATCCCGAAATGGAGATCGTCGGCATCAACGACCTGACCGATGTAAAAACCCTTGCCCACCTCCTCAAATACGACACCTCCCACAAGAAGTTCAAAGGTGAAGTAAGCATCGAGGGCGACAACCTGGTCGTCAACGGCAGAACTATCGCCATCTGCGCGGTGAAAGATCCCGCCCAGCTCCCGTGGGCCGCGCTCGGCGCGAACATCGTCGTCGAATCGACCGGCATCTTCACCAGCCGCGAAGCCGCCTCGAAGCACATCGCCGCTGGCGCAAAGAAAGTGATCATCTCCGCCCCGGCGAAGGACAAGATCGACGCCACCATCGTCATGGGCGTCAACGACAAGAGCATCACCGGCGCTGAGGAGATCGTCTCCAACGCGAGCTGCACCACCAACTGCCTCGCTCCGATGGCCAAGGTGCTCCACGAGAACTTTGGCATTGTCAAGGGCTTCATGACCACCGTGCACGCCTACACCAACGACCAGAACATCCTCGACCTTCCGCACAAGGATCTGCGCCGTGCTCGCGCCGCAGCCTGCTCGATCATCCCGACCTCGACCGGCGCGGCGAAAGCCATCGGCGAAGTGCTGCCCGAACTGGCCGGAAAGCTCGACGGCTTCGCCATGCGGGTTCCAGTGCCGGACGGCTCGGTCACCGACCTGTCGGTCATTGTTGAGAAAACCGCCACAAAAGAGGCGATCAACGCCGCCATGAAGGCTGCCGCCGAGGGCGACATGAAGGGCATCCTCGAATACAACGTCGATCCTATCGTTTCGTCGGACATCGTCGGCAACGCCCACTCCTGCATCTTCGACTCGCCGCTCACCATGAGCTCCGGCACCATGGTCAAGATCGTCGGCTGGTACGACAACGAACTCGGCTACGCCAGCCGCGTGGTTGACCTGCTCGGCATCTACTCGAATTTCGTGTAAGTTCCGGTTCCGCGGAAATTTTGCAAAAAGGGCTGCCCGAAAAGGCGGCCCTTTTGCGTTGGGGGGGGGTGAGTGTGCGGGGCATTTTTCTTATGGGACTTATGAGACCTGTAGGACTTATAGGTCGTATAGGTCTCATAGGACTATACGAGGAACGACGGACCGGCTTGCTCTCCCCCCCCCGCCTCACTCCAAATTTTGCCGTGAAAGAGTAATGTCTTATTATTGAGCTACATTTCAGAGGCAGGCAAAACCTTAAAGTTCACGCCGATGACCAGCACTTTCGACAAGCCGAAAAAGGCCATTATCCTCTATGACAGCATGTCCGTCGGCGGTTCAGCCGACAGGTTGATCGATGCTATCGGTAAAAATCTTGCCGAGGCCGGAGCGTATGTTGAAAAAGCCCGCTGCAAGCTCAATGCGGATTACCGCTTCGTCGAGGAGTTCGACCTCGTGCTTCTCGGCGCGCCGATCTATTACCTGCTCGTCGCCTCGAAGCTCAGTGGCGCGCTCGCGCAGACCAACCTGAGAGCCACGCTCAAAGGCAAAAAAGTGGCGCTGTTCGTCATCTGCGGCAGCCCCGAACCGATGGCGCATTTCCTCTATCTGCCGCAACTCAAGATGAATCTCGACAACCCGGTGATCCTTGCCGAAAAAGCGTTCTCGCCCGCAGAGACCAGCGATCCGAAAGCAATTGCGGAGTTCACTCAGAACATACTCGATGCCTACGGCAAGGCCAACTGATTCAACAAAACCTATTCTATGACGACCGACAACGAACGCCAGATGAGAGCCATCATCCTCTATGACAGCCGCTCCACCGGCGGATCGACCGACAGACTGATCGACTCGATTGGCCAGCAGCTCGCCGAAACCGGAGCCTACGTCGAAAAAGCCCGCTGCAAGGCAACCGCCGACTACAGCTTCGTCAGCGAATTCGATGTGGTGATTCTCGGCGCTCCGGTCTATTACCTGGTTGTATCTTCCCAGTTGCTCGGGGCGCTGGTGCAGAGCAACCTCAAGCGCTACCTGCGCAACAAGAACATCGCCCTTTTCGTGACCTGCGGAAGCCCGGAGCCGATGGCCCAGACGCTCTACCTGCCGCAGCTCAAGATTCATCTGATTCGCAACCGGATTCTCGCCGAAAAGGTGATCGCCCCGCATCAGATCGACGACGAGGAGATTATCGCCGACTTCGTCGATGAGATCGACGAGGGATTCCGCCGGTCGAGCAGGCCTCGCACCGGCTTCCGCACCGAAAAGCTTCAGTGGAGCAGCGAAGCGCTCGAAATCATCGGCCAGATGCCTCCGTTCTTCGCCGACAAAATCAAGGCCGCGCTCTCTGTCTATGCCGAAAAGAACGGCATCACCTGTATCACGCCCGAAGTGCTCGATGTGGCCCGCTCCAGCTCGATGGGCATGTGAGACTGAAATCGTTGATAAAAACGGAAAAAGCCGTCAACGCAATGTGACGGCTTTTTCGTTTCTATGCTCTCCGTGGCGACGGAAACGCCTCAACTGAAAATATCCTTCGCCTTCTCGAAAATGCTCTTTTCATGGTTTTCATCGCCATGATTCGGGCAGATGTCCGAGGATTTTTTCAACTCCTTCAACAGGTCGCGATCCTTGCCGCTGACATCCTTCGGCACGAAGACGTTGACCCTGACGTACAGGTCGCCGCTGCCGCCGCCCCGCAGGTGGCCGATGCCCTTGCCGACGATACGCAGCATGGTGTTCGGCTGGGTGCCCGCCGGAACGGTCAGCTTGACGTGGCCTTCGAGCGTCGGCACGTCGATTTTGGTGCCCATGACAAGGTCGGGGAATCCGACCGGGAGATCGTAAATGATGTCGTCGCCGTTGCGCTTGAACTGCTCGTGCGGCTTCTCCTCGATCACCACGATCAGGTCGCCGGACGCTCCACCCCTCGGCCCCGCGTTGCCCTGCCCCTGAAGCGTCAGGTAGTTTCCATCCTGCACGCCCGCCGGCACGGTGATTTTGACGGTCGTCTCTCCCTGCTTGATCCCTTCGCCGTAGCAAGAGGTGCAGCGATCCTTGACGACGTGCCCCTCGCCGCCGCAGGTCGGGCAGACGGCGACGTTGACGAACTGGCCGAACATGGTCTTGGTGGCCTGGCGAACCTCGCCGCTGCCGTGGCAGGTCGGACAGGTCTCGGTCTTGCCGCTCTTCGAGCCGCTGCCGTTGCACTCCTGACAGGTAACCTGCTTCTTGATCTTGAGCGTCTTCTCGACCCCCTTGGCAATCTCTTCGAGCGTGAGCTTGAGCCGTATCTTCAGGTCGGTACCGTGAATGCCCGCCGAGCGTCTGCGTCCGCCGCCACCGCCGGAAAAGCCGCCGCCGAAGACATCCTCGAATCCACCGAACGGCGATCCGCCGCTTCTCGCGCGGCCGCCACCGCCGCCGAACATGTCGTTGAAGGCGCTGAAAATATCGTTGATATCGCCATATCCCGCGCCGCCGGGGCCGCCGCCCGATGCCGCCGACGAGCCGACTCCCGCGTGACCGAACTGGTCGTAGCGGCGGCGCTTGTCGTCGTTGCTCAGCACTTCGTACGCCTCGTTGGCCTCCTTGAACTTCTCCTCGGCATCCTTGTTGTCGGGATTCTTGTCCGGGTGATATTTCAGGGCCAGCTTGCGGTAGGCCTTCTTTATTTCGTCCTTGTCCGCCGAACGGCTGACGCCAAGAACTTCATAGTAATCTCTTTTCATCGTGTATGCTCTCGCTATTTATATCTGAACCTGATAGTTATCGGGCGACGATCACCTTGGCGTGACGAATCACCCTGTCGCCAAGCGTGTAGCCGGTCTGGTACTCCTCGACGATGGTGTCCGGCTCCGCGCCCGGCGCGTCGATCTGCGTGATCGCTTCATGGAAATTGACATCGAGCACTTTGCCTTTGGCCTCGATCTCCTGGACACCCTTATTTTCGAGCAGCGACATGAAGTTCTTGCGGATCAGCTCCACGCCCTCGATGAAGGGTTTGGCCTCGGCCATCTCCTGCATTTCGGCGGGGATGTGACTCATGAGGCGCTTCAGGTCGTCGATCAGCGGCAACAGGTCGCGCACCGTGTTCTCCAGCATCCGTGTGCCCGACAGCGCAGCTTCGCGCTCCTTCTGCTTCCGGAAGTTCTCGAACTCGGCGGCGCGGCGCATCACCTCTTCGCGAAGCTTCTGAATCTCTGCATCGCGAGCCGCGATTTCAGCCTCCATGTCGGCCTCGGTCGCCGCCGGAATCGCTGCCGTCTCGTCGGCAGCCGTTTCAGCCGCCTCGGTGTTGATCGTCTCCGGTATCTCTTCCTGTTCCTTGTGGTGCTTTCTGGTCATGATTGCAGCTAAAGTATTGATAATTAATTATTTCCGGAGAGCGCCTCCGACAGGCAGCCCGCCATGTAGTTCACCACGCGCACGGCATGTTCGTAATCCATCCGCTTCGGCCCCATGACGCCGACCCTGCCGATCATCTTGCCCGCGTAGTAGGGCGAGGAGACGATGGTCAGGTCGGCGGCGTTGCCCGTGCGGTTTTCGGTGCCGATGCTGATGGCCACCTCGCGCCCCTGCCGCAGCGCCGATGGCGCGGCGTTATCGACGAGCCTTGCCATGCCGAACTTGTCCTCGATCATGGTGATAATGTCGCGCACCCGCTCCGGCTGCTTGAACTCCGGCTGATCGACGATGTTCCCGGTACCCGAAACGTAAAGCCGTTCGAGAATCGACGATTCGTCGAAGAGCGTGTCGGCTGAACTGACGATGCTGTTCATCAGCCCTTCGCCGCCCTTGAAGTCCGACAGGCGCTTGCCGATGGTGCTGCGAATCTCTTCGAGCGTCAGTCCCGACAGACGTTCGTTGAGCACGTTGACCACGGCGTCGATCTTCTGGCGCGAAATTTCAGCGCTCAGCTCCATGACGATGGTCTTGACGAAGAGCGACTGGATGGCGATGACCACCATGATCCGCGACGAGGCGAGCTGCACGATGTCGAGCCGCTCGAAGACCGCGTTGGAGAGCCTCGGCGGCAGCACCACGGCGAGCTGCCGGGAGATGCTGCCGAGCACCCGCGCCGCCGCGCCCAGCACCTCGGCGGAGGTGCCCTTCAGCTCCGAGCCGCGAGCACTGAACCGGTCGTCGATCATCCGCTTCTCCTCGTCGTCGATACGGCTGACGTTCATGATGAGATCGACGTAGTAGCGATACCCCTTGTCGGTCGGCACCCGTCCGGCGGAGGTGTGCGGCTGGCTTATGAAGCCGTCCGCCTCCAGATCGGCCATGACGTTACGAATGGTCGCGTCCGACAGGCCGAGATTGTAGTTCCGCGCAATGGTGCGCGAGCCGACCGGCATCGCCGAGACGACATAGGACTGTATGATAATACCGAGAACCTGACGTTCACGCAGGCTCAAATCACGATAGATCATCTGGTAACTGCCTGTACTTGAAACTGATTTCGCGCGGATCGGCGCGGCAAGACCATTCGGGGCCGACATTCATGAACAACGAGAGTACCCCGATAGTTGCCTCGAGAACCGTAGCCACGACGGCAAGCAATATACAGAAATTTAACTTTGAATAAACCGCGAGGGTTCACGCCGAAATGCACGAAAGCGCTCGGTCGAGCTTGTTGTAATCCTGCATCACCTCGATGCCGCCAAAGCCGGAACCGAGCAACGCCCTGACCCCCGCCGCGCCGTCGGCGTGAAGCTCGAAGCAGAGCACGCCGCCCTTGCCAAGCAGCGCCGGAGCGGCAGCGACGATGCGCTCGTAATACTCGAATCCGACGGGCGCGACCAGCGCGAGCTTCGGCTCGTAGCGCTTGACCTCCTCCTGCAACGTAGCCCACTCCGCTTCGGGAATGTAGGGCGGATTGGAAATGACCAGGTCGAACGACCCGCCGACCTTTTCGGCAAACGACGAATCGAGCGCGTCGGCCTCGACGAAGGTGATGCGCTCGCTCACGCCATGCGCATCGGCATTGCAGCGGGCCACGTTGAGCGCAGCGGCGGAGACGTCGGCGGCGGTGAGGCGAGCGCCGGGCAGCCGCAGCGCGAGCGTGATGGCGATGCTGCCGCTGCCGGTGCCGATGTCGAGAATCGACGGCGATTGCGCCGACGCAAGGCCGCTCGCCGCGAGCCGCTCCATCGCATGTTCGAGCACAAGCTCAGTCTCCGGGCGCGGAATCAGCACCCGCTCATCGACGAAAAAGCGGTAGCCGTAAAAAAACGCTTCTCCCGCGATATACTGCACCGGCCTGCCCTGCATCCGCTCCCGGCAAGCCGCCCGAAACGCCACCAGCTCCGACGGCGTCACGGGCCGCTCATGATCAAGATAGAGCTGAAGCCGTTGCAACCCCAGCACCCGCCCAAGCAAAAGCTCCGCCGACAATCGAGGCTCGTCGATCTTTTTGTCGATAAAAAACGCCGTCGTCGTCTTCAGCAACTCGACAACGCTCCACACTTTCTCTTCGGGCATGGGATCTGGTTTGGTTACGGGGGTTGGGGGGGTATTTACGAATTTTGCGGGGGTACGACAATATTCAGAAAGATACAATCAGCCTGAGAATCAACGCTGTCAGAAAGAATAAAAAACCCATCCGGCGACAAGCGCTATTACCGTCAGAACAAGCACAACGATATTTCTGAGAATCTTCGACGGGATAGCCGGCAGGATCACCATCCGTTGCGGAATTTTTATCTCGACCGGAGCCTCCGGACTCTCATGACGCTGAGCCGCTGGCCTGTCCTGGCTTGTATGACTGATGGATTTAGTGCTCATGGCGCTCCTCTGACAGATTCGGTTTTATAGCACGATGTCCATTGAAGATACGCTTTTCCATACGAACCAGCGCGGCATGGTATCGCAGAATCCCGCTTTTCCGTTGGCTGTCGTCCTTGCTGTCCTTTCTTCCGCAAGACAACGCTCCCGGCAAGAACCTCCACGCAACGGCGTCATAATCGGAAAAACGAACATCTTCCGTTTTTTTGCGATATTTTGCCAAATACCAGCAACTGATTCCAACCGATGAAACGACTACCCAACATTCTCGCCACCCTCCTCCTCCTGATTCTCGCCGTTCCGTCGAGCGCCCGCGCGGCATTCACGGGCGCGATGGAGATGAAGCTTGTCATGCCCAACGGCAAGGCGGATATTTCCTACCTGTTCGGCAAGCGTGATCAGAAAATGGATATGGCGATGACGCTCGACCGGATTCCCGAACCGCTCAGAACGACCGTCATCACCCGCAGCGCGAGGCCCGACGAGGCGACCATCGTCAATCACAAGTCGAAAAGCTGGAGCGTCGTGAACCTGCGAAGCGCCGCCGAGAGTGCCACCTTGCTCGATTTCGACAGCAACTACCGCTTCACGCGCATCGGCCCCGAGGCCGTCAAAGGCTACCGGTGCGAGCACGTCCGGCTCCAGAGCACCACCGACACGCTCGACCTCTGGATGACCAAAGGGCTGGCCGACTTCTCGACCTTCCGGCTGCTGCAATCGCAGAATCCGCGCCTGTCGAACACCTCGCTCTCGCGCGTGCTCAGGCAGAATGGCGTGGATGGATTCCCGGTCAAAATCGTCCAGAAGAACGGCAATGGCCTCTATGTCATGGAACTGAAAAAAGTTACGCCGAAGCCGGTTGCCGAGTCGAGCTTCCGCGTTCCGGCGGGCTACCAGCGCGTCGAAGCGGGCCAGACCACCATCGACAGCAAGCAGAAGGAGCACTTGCGCCAGCTCATGAACAAGATGAAGAAGTTCGAAGAGTGACGCCGCCTCATCGCGCCGGTTTGGCCGAAACGATGTTATCTGCTTTCATTTCATTACTTTTACAAAACGCATTGGCGCGGAGGAATCCAGCCTCCGCATTTCCCCATAATCAAATCGCAAGCATTACCGTGGCTGACAAAATCACTTCGAGGCAGCAGGACTATTCACAATGGTATATCGACCTTGTCCGGTCGGCCAAACTGGCTGACTATTCGGACGTGCGCGGCTGCATGGTCATCCGTCCCAACGGCTACGCCATCTGGGAGAAGATGCAGGCGGCGCTCGACGGCATGTTCAAGGCGACCGGGCACGTCAACGCCTACTTTCCGCTCTTCATCCCTGAAAGCTTCATCGCCAAAGAGGCGGAGCACATCGAAGGGTTCGCGCCGGAGTGCGCCGTGGTGACCCATGGCGGCGGCGAGGAGCTGTCGGAAAAGCTCTACGTTCGCCCGACCTCGGAGACGATCATCTGGTCGTCCTACAAAAAATGGATCCAGTCCTACCGCGACCTGCCGATCCTCATCAACCAGTGGGCCAACGTCGTGCGCTGGGAGATGCGCACCCGCCTGTTCCTGCGGACGACCGAGTTCCTCTGGCAGGAGGGGCACACCGCCCACGCCACGCCGGAGGAGGCGCAGGAGGAGGTAATCCGCATGATCAACGTCTATCGCACCTTCGCTGAGGAGTACATGGCGATGCCGGTGATCGTGGGCAAAAAGAGCGACAGCGAGAAGTTCGCCGGCGCGGACGCCACCTACTGCATCGAGGCGATGATGCAGGACGGCAAGGCGTTGCAGGCGGGCACCTCGCACAACCTCGGCCAGAACTTCGCCAAGGCGTTCGACTGCCAGTTCCAGAGCAAGGAAGGCGTGCTCGAATATGTGTGGGCGACAAGCTGGGGCGTTTCGACGCGCCTCATCGGCGCGCTCATCATGGCGCACTCCGACGACAAGGGTCTAGTGCTGCCGCCGAAACTCGCCACGCGGCAGGTGGTGATCATCCCGATCCTCAAGGGCAACAAGGACGAGGTTCGCGCCCACGCGAGGTTCATCGCCAGAGCGCTGAACCACCACGGCATCCCGACCTTCGTCGATGACAGCGAGAACAACTCACCCGGCTGGAAGTTCGCCGAGTACGAATTGCAGGGCATCCCGGTGAGGATCGAACTCGGCCCGCGGGACATCGAGCAGGGCAAGTGCGTCGCCGCCCGCCGCGACACGCTCGAAAAGACCGAGCTGCTGCTCGACGACACGCTCCCGGCCAACATCGAGGAGATTCTGAACAACATCCAGCAGAACCTCTACGACCGCGCCCTGCTGTTCAGGCAGGAGAACACGGTTGAAGTTTCGAGCTGGGAGGAGTTCAAGGCAAAGGTGGAAAAGGGCTTTGTCATCGCCCACTGGGACGGCACGGCGGAAACCGAGGCGCAGATCAAGGAGGAGACCAAAGCCACGATCCGGGTGATGCCTATGGACGCAGAGTACCGCCAGCAATACAGCATGGACGAACCGGGAACCTGCATCCGCAGCGGCAACCCCGCCACGCAAAAAGTGGTGTTCGCGAAGGCGTACTGACGCGAATGATGAATTTTGAATGCTGAGTTATGAATTAAAAAAGAAGAAAAAGCAGTGATCTATCGGAGCGGGGCGGTACACAAACCGCCCCGGTTTTTTATTCCCCGTCCACGCCGTCCACAAAGTCCACAACATCCGCACTCCCCCACTACAACAAAAAAGACTCCCCCGCGATACTGCCTTGCGAGGAAGCCTTTAATTCGAGGACATCCCGACCAGTCGGGATGCCCTTATTAAAGAGCAAACACTGAAGTTCGCCCTTATAACTTATTCCGCGAAGTACTCTTTCAATCCCTCGTCGGTCGGCTTCATGGTTTTGTCGCCTTTGTTCCAGTTCGCCGGGCAGACTTCGCCGAACTCTTCAGTGAACTGGAGCGCATCGACAATGCGAAGCACCTCGTCGATATTCCTGCCGAGGCCGAGGTCATTGACCACCTGGTGCTTCACCACGCCTTCGCGGTCGATCAGGAACAGCCCCCTGAGCGCCACGCTGCCGTCGGGAGTCAGCACGTCGTAATCCCTGGCGATGGTCTTGTTGATGTCGGAGATGAGCGGATAGGTCACGCCCTGGATGCCGCCCTTGCTGCGCGGGGTGTTGAGCCAGGCGAAGTGCGAAAATTTGGAGTCAACCGAGCAGCCGAGCACCTCGACGTTGCGCTTTTTGAACTCGTCGATCTTCTCCTGGAAAGCATGCAACTCCGTCGGGCAGACGAAGGTGAAATCGAGCGGGTAGAAAAACAGCACGACATACTTACCGCGATATGACGAAAGCTGGCAGGAATCGACGAAGGTCGAACCGTTGACGACGGCGGCTTCATTGAAATCGGGGGCTGGACGGCCTACAAGTACACCCATGATAATATCTCCTGATAGTGAGTTTGATGGTGATTTTTAAATAAGATTAATTTAGTCCAATATAAAAAACCGGATGAAAGAGTCAAACAGGAAACTGAACTATTTTCTATCGCTCCCCCATCATGCCAGTGTGAATAGCTCACGCATACGGATTCTGTCGCATTATTCGTACTTTTAAGCATAATCGGAACTTATCAGTTATCACGCCCATGCGGAACTTCTTTGAATTCGACAGGCTCGGCGCGAGTTACCGGCAGGAGTTTCTGGCGGGGCTGACCACCTTTTTCACGCTTTCGTATATCATCGTGGTCAATCCGGCCATCCTCGAAGCCGCCGGAATGCCTCGCGACGCGTCGATGACCGCGACGATTCTGACGGCGGTGTTCGGCACGGTGCTGATGGGCGTTTATGCCAAACGCCCCTTCGCGGTCGCGCCGTATATGGGCGAGAACGCCTTCATCGCCTACACGGTGGTCAAGACGCTCGGCTACTCGTGGCAAACGGCGCTTGGCGCGATTCTCATCAGCGGCGTGCTCTTCACGCTCATCACGCTCACCGGCACACGCAAGTGGCTGGCCGAGGCGATTCCGATGACCCTCAAGCACAGCTTCGCGGTGGGCATCGGGCTGTTCCTGGCCTTCCTCGGCCTCAGCGACATGGGCGTCGTCGCCCTCGGCGTACCCGGCGCTCCGGTGAAGCTCGGCGACCTGACGACGACACCGGCGCTCTGCGGTCTCGGCGGCCTCGCGCTCACCGGCGGGCTGCTGGTGCGCAAAGTCAAAGGGGCGCTCTTTATCGGCATCGCGCTCACGACCGGCACCATGTTCGCGCTTGGGCTGATCCCGCCGCCCGCCCGGATTTTCAGTCTGCCGCCCTCGCTCGAACCGCTCTTCCTGAAGCTCGACGTCGCGGGCGCGCTCACCTGGGGCTTCGTCGGCGTTATTTTGAGCGTACTCGTGCTCGATTTCGCCGATACGATGGGCACACTCATCGGCCTCTCCGCCCGCGCCGGACTGCTCGACGAGAACGGCAACCTGCCGGAAATCGACAAGCCGATGCTGGTCGATGCGCTCTCGACCACCGTCGCCGCGCTCTTCGGCACCACCACCGCCGGGGTGTTCATCGAGTCGGCCTCCGGCATCGAGCAGGGGGGCAAGACCGGCTTCACGGCGCTCGTGGTGGCGGGGCTGTTCCTGCTCGCGCTCTTCTTCGCGCCGATCCTGACCATCGTGCCGCCGCAGGCGTACGGGCCGGTGCTCGTGCTGGTGGGCATGTTCATGATCGAGTCCGCGGGCCACTTCGATTTCAGCGACTACACCGAGCTGTTGCCCGCCTTCCTGACCATCGTCATGATGCTCTTCACCTTCAACATCGGCGTCGGCATCACGATGGGCTTCATCAGTTGGGTCGTCATCAAGCTGCTGGCCGGACGCTTCCGCGAGATCAACGCAGGCATGGCGGCGCTGGCGCTCCTCTCCGCAACCTTCTATATTTTCTATCCTTACCATTGAGAGAACCGATGCTCAAAGCAAAACTCAGAATCGTCCAGTCGGACTGTACGCTCGCCAATTTCGACGAGAATCTCGAACGGCACATCAGCGCCATCGAAGCGGCGATCCGTGACGGCGCGGACGCCATCGCCTTCCCGGAGCTGTCTCTGACCGGCTACAACGTGCAGGACGCCGCGCAGGACATGGCGATGCACATCGACGACCGGCGGCTCGATCCGCTCCGCGAGTTGAGCCGCGACATCTGTATCTTCTGCGGGGGAATCGAGTTGAGCGACGACTACGGCGTCTATAACTCGGCCTTCATGTTCGAGGATGGCGCGGGAAAGAGCGTACACCGCAAGATTTATCTGCCGACCTACGGCATGTTCGAGGAGCTGCGCTACTTTTCGGCGGGGCGGCAGATCGAAACCGTAACCTCGCGGCGCATCGGCAAGGTGGGCGTCGCCATCTGCGAGGATTTCTGGCACATGTCGGTACCCTACCTCTTGGCCCATCAGGGGGCCAAACTCTTGCTCGTGCTGATGTCCAGCCCGCTGCGCCTCTCGCCGGGCGCGGGCGTTCCCTCCATCGTGACGCAGTGGCAGACCATCGCCGCGACCACGGCATTCCTCTTCAGTTGCTATGTGGCCTGCATCAACCGGGTGGGCAACGAGGACAGCTTCACCTACTGGGGCAACTCGGCCGTCACCGCGCCCGACGGCTCGCTGGCGGCCTGTGCGCCGATGTTCAGCGAGCACAGCTTCGATGCGGTGATCGACTACTCGGTGGTCAAGCGGGTGCGCCTCCAATCGTCGCACTTCCTCGACGAAGACACCAAACTCTTCGCCTCCCAACTCGAAAGCCTGCTCGGCGCGAATCGCCGGGGGTGAAAGCTGTGGTCAATCTGCCTGTCAATCTGATTTTTTTGTAGGGGCGGGTCTTGTGCCCACCCTGATGAGAATCCCCCCTCACGCCATCCGGAAACCCGCCGGGGTCATGTTGACGCGGAAGCGGGCGCTCATCGCTTCGGCGGCTTTGACGGCGGCGGTGCGCTCCTCGAAAAGCGCGTAAACCGCCGAACCGCTGCCGGAGAGGGAGACGAAGAGCGAGCCGGATGCCTCAAGCGCGTCGCGCACCTCGCGCACCACCGGATAGTGCTCGAACACCACCGAGGCGAAGTCGTTCTCGAACGCGCCGAGGACAGACAGGTCTCGCTCGTCGCAGAGTCGGCGGACGAGAGTTTTCAGTTCGGGCACGGGGCGCTCGAACTGGCGATGGAAATTCTTGTAGGCCCAGGCGGTGGGAACCTGCACCTCCGGGAAAACCGTCACCACGTGCCACGGCAGCACGAGGGACAAATCCTCCAGCTCCTCGCCAATGCCCGCAGCATAGGCAAGTCCTTTCATTTCGAGGAAATAGGGCACGTCCGCGCCGAGCTTGACGGCGAGCTTGTGCAGCTCGGCGGAGGGAACGTCGATCTGCCAGAGTCGGCAGAGCGCGTTGAGCGTCGCCGCCGCGTCGCTGCTGCCGCCGCCGAGACCCGCGCCAAACGGTACCCGCTTGACCAGCTTCATCGCCACGCCCTTCGTCACGCCCGCGTACGCTTGCAGCGCTTTGGCGGCGCGAATGCAGAGGTTCGAGTCATCGACGGGCAGATCGAGATTGGTGCACTCCATCGAAATGGCGTCCGACTCGGTGAATTCAAGCGTGTCGAACCAGTCGATCGGCGCGAAGATCGTTTCGAGAGTGTGATAGCCGTCATCGCGACGGCTGGTGATGAGCAGGCCAAGATTGATTTTGGCGCAGGCTTTGACCGAAAAGTGCTTCATGGAAAGCGATTGATTTTATCGTAATATATTTCCCATATTCATTTGAAAGTCATCCCGCAGGCATCCACCGGCAGGCTGAACCTTTGCAACGAATCTCTTACCTATCCATGCTCACGATGCGTGTACGTCTGTTCATCCTTGTTTGCGTCATGACCAGCTTCGGCGTTCCGATCCTTCAACAGGCTGCCGTGGCGGACGAAATTTCCTACGCTTCCGAGATCGCGCAATACGTGAGGGAAGATAAGGTTTATTTGCTGGAAAATATCCGCCCGCAAATCAGAAAGCCATCCGAGAAAGTTCTCGTCGATGCGCTCCTGACCGAAGATGGGCCGAAAGCAGCGAAGCTGTACCGGAAGCAGCTTGCAGACTATCCCGATCCACAGATTGACACGATAAGTCGTTCCAGGATTGCGGCTTACGAGCAGGCGATCACGATAATTCCCGGCCTGCCGGTCATGCAGGCCAAAGCCTCGACTGGCCCGAGACCCTCGCTGGCCACAACATCATACCAGCCTTCGCCGCCAACCCAGTCTGCCGTCAAACCCGACTCTTCGCTGAAACGCATCTCTCCGCCGCCCGCTCCGGCCAAGCCCGTGAAAAAAAGTGACGCTACTGTCATGGCGCTGCCCAAGCCTCCGGCCCAGGTTCAAAGCTCGACAGCGACAGGCGGCTTCACGCTTCAGTTCGGAAGCTTCGACAGCGTCACCAATGCCGACCAGATGGCCGCTCAGCTCAAATCCCGCGCCCCGGCAAGGGTAAGGCAGATCAACGGCGTTTACAAGGTTCGGTTGCAACGCACCTTCGCGACGGAGCAGGAGGCGGAGGCTTTCGCCCGCACGTTCCCGATCGAATCAATCGTGGTGCCGCAGTTGCCATGACCATTCTCGCTATTGATGATGACAGCGCCCGATCATGAGCCAAGAGCTTGACATCATTGGCCGCTCGGCGGGAATGCTCCAGCTCCGGGAGCTGGCCATCAAGGTCGCGGCCACGGACGTGACGGTGCTCATCACCGGCGAAACCGGTTCCGGCAAGGAGGTGCTGGCCCGCTTCATCCACGACCACAGCCGCCGGGCGGGCAAAAGCCTGATCCCGGTCAACTGCGGCGCGATTCCGTCGGGCATTCTCGAATCGGAGCTGTTCGGACACGAAAAGGGGGCGTTCACCGGCGCGGTACAGGCAAGAAAGGGGTACTTCGAAAGCGCCGACAAGGGCACGATTTTCCTCGACGAAATCGGCGAGATGCCGCTCGAAACGCAGGTCAAGCTCCTGCGCATCATCGAAACAGGACAGTTCCAGCGCGTTGGCGCTTCGGAGACGATCTCCGCCGACGCCCGGATCATCGCCGCCACCAACCGCCATCTCACCCAGGAGGTCGCCGAAAAGCACTTCAGGGAGGATCTCTACTACCGGCTCCGGAGCGTGGAGCTGCAAATTCCGCCGCTCCGAGAACGAGGAAGCGACATTCTGATGCTGACCGAGCACTTCGTGCGCGAGTTCGAGCGCAAGCACGCCATCGCCTTCGAGGGATTCAGTCAGGAGTCGGGCGAGCTGATGCTGCGCTATCCGTGGCCGGGCAACGTGCGCGAATTGCGCAATCTTATCGAATCGCTGCTCATTCTCGAACGGGGCAAAAAGATCACGCCCGACATTCTCGAAAAGCATCTGGTGCAGCGCAGCCGCCACAAGGGGCTGGTGCACGAACCCGGCAAGTCGGACAAAAACGAGCTGAACCTGATCTACAGCAGCCTCATCCAGCTCCGGCAGGAGATCAGCGAAATCCGCCAGATGCTCCAGCAGGTGCTCCCCTACCGCCAACATGCGTCACCGCTTCTCCTTCCCGCTTTTCCGCCGCAACCGCCCGTAGCGGCCTCGGCACCCGCAAAAGAAGAGGCCCCGATGCCGCTCGAAGAGCTGGAAAAGCGCGCCATCGCCGACGCGCTCGCGAAATTCGACGGCAACAAACGCAAAACCGCCCAGACCCTCGGCATCAACGAGCGAACGCTCTACCGCAAAATCAAGGTGTACGGGCTGTAGAAAGAGCATGGACGAAGTGGACGCAATGGAACTTTGTGGACAAGAATAAGAAAAAAAGCCCCGCGCCGTCCATTCAGTCCACAACGTCCACAAAGCACCAAGCCTACCGCCGCTTTCTCGCCACCGCCGCCAGCGCCAGCAGGCCTGAAATCCCCAGGCACACCTGCGGCACAAGGTCGGCGTGGGCGGTGTAAAACGTAATGCGGTTTTCAAGCGGGGCGGCGGCGATCAGCACCGACTGCTGCCACCACGGAGTTTCGGCGTAGCTTCGCCCGCAGGTGTCGTAGAAGAGCGTGACGCCGGTGTTGGCGCAGCGGGCCATCGCCCGGCGGTTTTCGATGCAGCGCAGCCGTCCGATGGCCGCGTGCTGCCACGGGCCATACGATGTACCGTACCAGCCGTCGTTGGTGACGAGCGTCAGGAACTGTGCGCCGTTTCTGACGAACTGCGAAACCTGGCCGGGAAAGATCGATTCATAACAGATGATATTTGCCATGCTCACCGGATGGCCGTCGCGACTCGTGAAGTGCATGACGGTCGCCTCCCGCCCCTTCTGCCAGCTCGATATGCCCGACATCGAAAAATTGAGCCGCTCCAGCCACGGAAAATATTCCATATAGGGAACCCGCTCGCCGAACGGTACGAGCCGCATCTTGCGGTAAATCTGTACCATACGCACAGTTGGCTGAAGCAGCATCGATGCGTTGTAGGCGGCGTACTCGCCACCGGAAGCGGCCACGGCCTCGTTGCTCGCGGAGTGCGGCATGACCAGCTCCTCATCGGGAAAGCCGGTAAGAAGCGGCGTGTTCCAGCGTTCGACCATGCTGTTGACCGAATCCATGTAGGGCTTGTTTTCCGGCAGGCGAATGGAGAACGGAATGGCGGTTTCCGGCCAGATAATCAGCTCCGGGCGCTCCTCGCCCACCGCCTGTCCGGTAAGACTGTACAATCGCGACAAGGTCTGCGCCGGGCCTAATCCTGTCCATTTTTCGTGTGGATCGATATTGGGCTGAACCAGCGCCACCCGTACTTCGGGTGAAGTAGCATTCAGCGACGTATTCCGAAAAATCTGGCGCGCATACAGCAGTGGAACAACAATCATGAGCGTAATAACCATCGCAATGCCCGCTTTCACCGCAAACGACTCCCCTCCCCTGACAAGCAGCAGCGCAAGCACATTGAACGTCACGAGCCAGAAACTGATCCCCCACACCCCGGTCACATCGGCATACTGCACCATCCAGAGCAGATTGGCCTGCGAATTGCCGAAGGTCAGCCACCCAAGCGAAAGGTCCTGCTGCATGTAGGCCCACTCCCACCCCGTCCAGACGAACGGCAAGGCGAGCAGGGCAAAACGAAACCCGGCCTTTTTCCTGAAGTAGTAGAACGCCAGAAACGGAACGGTTGAAAAAAAAGACTGGATAAAAACAGTGAGAATGCCGCCAACCAGTGTCGCAAGAGACACCCACCAGAGGGTAATGAGGCAGAACAGAAGCATCGCCATCCAGCTCTTTCTGAAAAATGGGCCAAAGCGCTCTTCGTGTTCAAGAGAAAGCAATAACGGCGCCAGCGCTATCCACGCCAGAGGTTCGAGATGAACGGATGGCCAGGTTGGAAATGAGATACCGAGAAGCAGACCGCTCAGGAGTGGAAGAAAAAAAGTTCCGGATAGCGGACGAAGCCCAGCGCCCCTGCCGACGATGCTCACGACTTGCAAAGCGTTACTGGACGAAAAAAAGGGAGAAAAATGGTTTCCCGGAACACTGAAAAAGAGGCCACAGGGAAACGCAACGAAGATCGCCGAAAGCCGGGAAGAGACATATTTTACTTTACTTATTAATATTTATTCTTTAAATTTGTTTCAAGCTGTTATTTAACAGGAAGCAACCCATGTTTTTCCTGAAAATACCATTTTAAACGCCACCAGAAAAAGGAGAATCACTATGGCTCTTTTCGGCTCAAACGACGTGACCACCGCTCACTCCGATTATGAAATCGTACTTGAAGGCGGTTCCAGCTCTTGGGGAAAGGTGAAGGCCCGGGCTAAGGTAAATGTACCTCCGGCCAGCCCCCTGCTTCCCGCAGACTGCAATGTCAAGCTGAATGTAAAACCGCTCGATCCGGCAAAAGGTTTCGTTCGCATCTCCGCCGTATTCGAGTCGATTGTCGACAGTACCAAGAACAAGCTCACCATCGAGGCCGACATCGCCAACGAAACCAAGGAGAGAAGGATCTCCGTCGGTGAAGGCATGGTATCGGTTGGCGACTTCAGCCACTCCTTCTCTTTCGAAGGCTCCGTCGTGAACATGTTCTACTACCGTTCCGACGCTGTCCGCCGCAACGTGCCCAACCCGATCTACATGCAGGGCCGTCAGTTCCACGACATCCTCATGAAAGTTCCACTCGACAACAACGACCTCATCGACACCTGGGAAGGCACCGTGAGAGCGATTGGCAGCACGGGCACGTTCAACGACTGGATCCGCGACTTCTGGTTCATCGGCCCCGCTTTCACCGCTCTGAACGAAGGCGGCCAGAGGATTTCGAGAATCGAGGTCAACGGTCTGAACACCGAGAGCGGCCCGAAGGGCCCGGTCGGCGTTTCGCGCTGGCGCTTCTCGCACGGCGGGTCCGGCATGGTCGATTCCATCTCCCGCTGGGCAGAACTCTTCCCGTCCGACAAGCTCAACAGGCCGGCACAGGTCGAAGCAGGATTCCGCTCTGACTCACAGGGTATCGAAGTCAAGGTTGACGGCGAGTTCCCTGGCGTATCGGTCGATGCAGGCGGCGGTCTCCGCAGAATCCTCAATCACCCGCTCATCCCGCTGGTTCACCACGGCATGGTCGGCAAGTTCAACAACTTCAATGTTGACGCCCAGCTCAAGGTTGTCCTGCCGAAGGGCTACAAGGTTCGTTATGCCGCGCCTCAGTACCGTTCGCAGAATCTCGAAGAGTACCGCTGGAGCGGTGGTGCTTATGCCCGTTGGGTTGAACACGTCTGCAAAGGCGGCGTCGGACAGTTTGAAGTTCTGTACGCCCAGTAAGCGAAAAACAATCGTTTCGAATGCAAAAAAGAGACCGGCCTTCGCGCCGGTCTCTTTTTTTTCGTGAAGCAGAAGGGCATCACCAGCCAGAGGCTTATCCAGACTCGATTTCGATTTAAATTTGGCTCAGGCTGATCCTGCGCTGGGCACAGATGCCAGAAGCAATCACCCCATCAGCTCAAGAATCTCCTCGATCTCATCCTTGATTTCAAGCAGCAGCATTCTCCGGCGCTCGCTGGTGATCTCGTACTGCTTCTGCTCTCGCGAGAGTTGATTCTGAAGCTTCAGAATCTCGTTGGTTTTGTGATCAGCGCCCTCACTATCGACCTTGCCGCCTTTGACCATCTGGCTCGCCTTGTTCAGCTTGTACCCTTTCTCGTAAACCAGCTCCTTGATGTTGAGCACCATCGCTATATCGCGATTGGTGTAACGCCGGTTCCCGCGCGTGTCCCTGGCCGGAACAAGCTCGCTGAAATAGTCCTCCCAGTACCGGAGCAGGTAGGCGGGGATACCGGAAATCCGGCTCACCTCGCCTATCGAATAGTAACTTTTGCTGGATTCAAAGGCCATGACTGAACTCTGTTTTGGCGCAAAAAAGCGTTGTGTGCAGCCATGACAAGCCGAAACAACAAGTTTATAGCAGCGCCATTTTGTTTTCTCTCCACTTATTATACATTAACTGCGTCACATCAAAAAAGAACGGATGAAAAATCTGCTGGCCCTGCGCCCATATCTTTTCCGCTACCGGAAGTCGCTTGCCGCAGGCATCGTTTGCGTCGTCGCCACCAACTTTTTCGCGGTCGCCGCGCCCCGTTTTCTCGGCGAGGCGATCGACCTGATGGGCAAACCGTTCGAGATGCGCGAGATTCTGCACAAGACCGGACTCTACATTCTCTTCGCTGCCCTCAGCGGCATCCTGCTCTATCTCGTGCGCCAGCTCATCATCGTCACCTCCCGGCACATCGAGTTCGACCTGAAGAACGACTACTACTCGCACCTGCAAACCCTCTCCACCTCGTTTTACGACAGCATCGGATCGGGCGAGCTGATTTCGAGAGGCACCAACGACCTGAACGCCATCCGCGACTTTCTCGGCCCGGGCATCATGTACTCGATCAACACGCTCTTCCGGCTGCTCTTCGCGATCGTCGCGATGCTCTCGATCTCTCCGCTGCTCACGCTCTTCGCGCTGCTTCCCGCGCCATTCCTCAGTTGGTCGGTGTACAAAACCGGGGTGTCGCTTCAGCATCAGTCGAAAAAAATCCAGGAAAATTACGCCTCCATCACCAACCTCGTGCAGGAAAACATCTCCGGCATCCGGGTCGTCAGGAACTACAACCGCGAGGAGTGGGAGACCAGCCGGTTCGAGGCGCTGAACCGGGAATATTACGACAAGAACCTGCGGCTCGGCAGAATCCAGGCGGGATTCATGGCGGTGCTGACCGCGATGACGGCGCTCTCGCTGATTCCGGTCATCTGGGCGGGCGGCCTCGGCGTGATGAAGGGCACGATGAGCATCGGCAACATCGCGCAGTTCGTCATCTACGTGACAATGCTGAGCTGGCCGATCATTTCGATCGGCTGGGTGACCAACATCATCCAGAAAGCGGCGGCTGCGCAGGGCAGGCTGGACGAGATTTTCGACACGAAGCCGGAGATCGTCGAACCGGCCTCCGGGCAGGCGACCGAGACGAAGAGGCCGCTCAAGGGCGAGCTGACGTTCGAGCATGTCGGCTTCGCCTATCCCTCGCAGCCCGACCGCGAAGTGCTTCGCGACATCTCGTTTACCGTCGAGCCGGGCACGAAGCTGGCCATCGTCGGCGCGACCGGCTCCGGAAAATCGACGCTGGTCAACCTGATTCCGCGCCTGTACGACCCGACGAGCGGGCGCATCACGATTGCGAGGCGCGACATCAAAACCCTGTCGCTCGGCGCGATCCGGCGCACCATCGGCTTCGTGCCGCAGTCAAACTTCCTCTTTTCGGACACCATCCGCAACAACATCGATTTCGGCAGCAACGGCGACGGCATCGATGTGATCGAAGCGAGCCGCATCGCCATGCTGCACGACGACGTGGAGGATTTTCCGGACGGCTTCGACACCATGCTCGGCGAAAAGGGCATCAACCTTTCGGGCGGCCAGAAGCAGCGAGCCTGCATCGCACGCGCACTCCGGTGGCAACCGTCGATCCTCGTGCTCGACGACGCGCTCTCGGCGGTCGATACCGCCACCGAGGCGAGCATCTTCGACGGCCTGCTCCAAAAGCTGCCCGACACAACCATCGTGCTCATCAGCCACCGCATTTCGACGGTCAGGAACTGCGACCGCATCATCGTGCTGCACGACGGCGCCATCGCCGAAAGCGGCACCCACGAAGAGCTGCTCGAAAACGGCCGCTACTACGCCGACCTCTACATGCAGCAAATGCTCGAAGAGGAGATCAGCGCTCTGAGCTGAAAAGGGTGGACTTGGTGGACAAAACCCGCGAAGAATCGTTCTTCAGTCTTCGTCCACTGAGTCCACTTCGTCCACAACGTCCACACTGCTCAGGTTCCCGCCAGCGCCGCTAATTGCCGCCGCAAGTCTTTTCTTGAAAGACCGTACATGTGCACGTAGAGCATGTTGAACATCAGCACTGCGGAGCGGAGCGTGGGGGCGCGCATGGCTCGCTCGATGGCGCGGCGCGGGGTGAAGACCTTCGAGGTGAGTTCGGTGTAGCTTGGAATGAATTCGTCGAGGCTCATCTGCTTCGGATAGTAGAGCATCTCCTGGCCCCACGAAAAGCGAAAGGCGTCGTGGTCTTCGCTCGGGTGCAGGAGCCGCCCCTCTTCGGCGAGGCGCGTGAAGACGCCGGTACCGGGAATCGGGCGCAACAGGTTGATGCCGGGCACGTCAACGCCCGCTTCGTCGATGAAGGCGTCGATCCGCTCCGGCATGTCGAGCGTGTCACCGTCGAGGCCGTAGATGAAGCTGCCATAGACGCAGATGCCCGCCTTGCGAATCTCCTGAATGCAGCGCACCTGCCGCTCGGCGGGGTTGTGGAACTTGTGGTGCGCCCGGTTGCTCTCGTCGGCGAGGCTTTCGATGCCCACGAGCAGCGCTCCGCAGCCCGACCGGGCGAAGATGTCGAGCAGCTTCGGATTCTCGCCAAGCAGCGTGGTGGCCTGCCCGACCCATTTGATGTTGAACGGAATGAGCTTCGAGAACAGCTCCGAAGCGTAGGCCTCGTCGGCGTTGACCGTGTCGTCGAGGAAGAAGAAGATTCGCTTGTCCTCGCGCAGAAACGCCTCCACCTCGCGCACCACCTCGGCGACCGGACGGTGGCGCAGCTTGTGGCCGTTCATGACGTGCACGTTGCAGAAGTCGCAACTGTAGGGGCAGCCTCGCGTGGTCTGCACGACGTTGGTCGTGAAATAGCGGCGGATGTCAAGCGCGGATTTGCTGACCGGTCGCGGCGCTGAGAGGTCGGGAAACACGCCCTGCCGGTACTCCGGCTTGAGCGCGCCGCGCCGCAAATCTTCGAGCACCTCGCGCCAAAGCTCGTCGGCTTCGCCGATCACCAGCGTGTCGCCATACTCGCGGCAGCGTTCCGGAAAGATCGAGACGTACGGCCCGCCGAGCACCACCGGAACGCCCCGCTCGCGGAAGAGCGAGGCGATCTCGACCGCCGGGCGCACCGCGCCGGTCTGCACACTGATGCCGACCAGATCCCACGGCTGGTCGAGCGGCAGCTTCTCGAAGCGCAGGTCGCAGATCTCCTGCCGGACGCCGGGCGCTTCGACGGAGCTGAGAATCATGAGCGAGAGCGGCGGAATGGCGAACTGCGCCCGCTTGATGACCGCGCTCATGGCGCGATCCTTCAGAAGCGAGAAGCCGGATTTTGGCGTACCTTCGAGCGAGGCCGCGCCGTCCACACCACTCGATGCCTGGACGAAGACGAGGAGAACCGAGAGAGGACGATGTTCCGTGCTCATGGGATTCAGTTCGCTCCTTTGCCGAGCGCGATCTCCTGAAGCCGCTTCAGCTCCATGAGCGCATCGAGCGGCGTGAGACGGTTGATGTCGATGCCCGAAAGCGCCTTGCGCAGGCGGCTCTCCTCCTCCTCGAAGAGCGAAATCTGGCGCGACTCGACCCGGAGCGGCGAAGCCTCGCGCTGCACCGGAACCTCGACCTCGCGCCTCTCCATTCCGGCCAGAATCTCCCGCGCCCGCTCGATCACCTCCGGCGGCATTCCGGCCATTTTGGCCACCTCAATGCCATAGCTGTTGTCCGACGCGCCGCGAACGATCTTGCGCAGAAAAATCACCGTGTCGGCGGTCTCGACCACCGTGGCGTTGAAGTTGACAATCCGGTCGAAGCGACTCTCCAGCTCGGCCAGCTCGTGGTAGTGCGTCGCGAAAAGCGTTCGGGCGCGGAGCTGGTCGTGGATGAACTCGCACATCGACCAGGCGATGGACATGCCGTCGAAGGTGCTGGTGCCGCGCCCGATCTCGTCGAGCAACAGCAGGCTGCGGTCGGTGGCGTTGTTGAGAATGCTGGCCGCCTCGTTCATCTCCACCAAAAAGGTGCTCTCGCCGGAGGTGAGGTTGTCCGACGCGCCGACGCGGGTGAAAATCCGGTCAACGAGGCCGATCTCGGCGCTCTCGGCAGGCACGAAGCTTCCCACCTGCGCGAGCAACACGACGAGGCCCGCCTGCCGGAGGTACGAGCTTTTTCCCGCCATGTTCGGGCCGGTGATGATGAGCAGTTGCTGGCTCGCGCCGACCCGGCAGTCGTTCGAGATGTACGGCTCGTCCGCGCCGAGGATGCGCTCCAGCACCGGATGGCGGCCCGCCGTGATCACGAGTTCCGTCCCTTCGTTCATCGCCGGACGGCAGTATTGATACTCGTCGGCGCAGCTCGCGAAGCTGGCGAGGCAGTCGAGTTCGGCAAGCGCGGCGGCGGTCGTCTGGATCGAGGCCGCCTCTGCGGCAATCGCGGCGCACAGCTCCTGAAACAGCCGGTGTTCGAGCAACTGGCTCTTCTGTTCGGCGGTCAGTATTTTCTCCTCGTACTCCTTCAACGCCGGAATCGTGTAGCGCTCGGCGTTGACCAGCGTCTGCTTCTTTTCGTAGTACTCCGGCACCTTGTCGCTATTGGCGCGGCTCACCTCGATGTAGTAGCCGAACACCTTATTATACTGCACCTTCAGGGTCGAAATCGACGTCCGTCTGCGCTCCTCCTGCTGGATTTCGAGCAAGCGGTCACGCGCGCCCGACGAGATCGCACACAGTTCGTCAAGCTCCTCGTGATACCCGGCGCGGATGTAGCCGCCGTCGCGCAACGTCCCACTTGCTTCGGGATCGAGCGCACTCTCGATGGTGTCGGCCAGCTCCGGCAGCGCATCGACCCGGAGGGCCAGCTCGCGCAACCGGAGCGACTGGCATCCGTCGAGCATCGAGCGAAGCTGTGGAACCAACGCCAGCGACGAGCCGAGCTGGCGCACCTCCCTCGGCATCGCCCGCGAGGTGGCGATTCGCGCCAGCGCCCGCTCCAGGTCGATGATGCCGCCGAGCGCCCGCCGAGCCTCTTCGCGCAGCTCCGGCGCGTCGAGCAGCTCCTCGACCGCATCGTGCCGCCGCACCACCGGCTCCAGCTTCCGGAGCGGATGCAACAGCCAGCGCCGGAGCAGGCGCGCGCCCATAGGGTTCTTCGTCCGGTCGAGCACTTCAAGCAGGCTTCCGTTGAGCGTACCATCCTGCATCGACGAAATGATTTCAAGGTTCCGCCGCGTCTGGATGTCGAGCGTCATGCTCTCGCCGCTCTCGACGAGGCCGATCCGCACGAGATACTTCAGACTCCCCTGCTTCGCCTCTTCGAGGTACTGAAGGATGGCTCCGGCGGCGATCCGTCCGGCTTCGTACCCTTCGATGCCGAAGCCTTTCAGCGAGTGAGTCTTGAAGTGGTTTTCGAGCACCCGCGCCGCCTGCTCATCGGTGAACATCCACTCGTCGAGCACCGTGAAGAGCGCGCCGGTGAAGAGGTTTTTGGCGAGAGATTCCCGAAGCTCCTTGTCGCGCGAAGAGATCAGGATTTCCGACGGGCGCAGCGACTGGAGGAAATCCTTCAGCTCACCGAGCGGCAGTTCGGTCATGCGGAACTCGGCGGTGGTCACGTCCACGAACGCCACGCCCGCCAGGTGCTCGCGCCCGCGCTTCACCGGCGCGACCGCGCAAAGGTAGTTGTTGTGGCGGTCGTCGAGAATCTTGTCGCTGTAGGTGATGCCCGGCGTGACGATGTCGGTGATCTCGCGGCGGACGATCCCCTTGGCCGTCGCCGGGTCTTCGACCTGGTCGCACACCGCCACCTTGAACCCCTTCATCACGAGTTTGGCGATGTACCCCTCGCTGGCGTGATGCGGAAATCCGGCGAGCGGAATTTCGGCGGAGCTGCCGTTCGAGCGGCGCGTCAGCACGATGTTCAGCGCCGAGGAGACCGTGACGGCGTCGTCAAAAAAGGTTTCGTAGAAATCGCCCACGCGGAAGAGCAGCAGGTAGCCGGGATAACGCTCCTTGACATCGAGATACTGGCGCATCATCGGTGTCGCCTCCTGTTTTCGGGCCTGCGCCTCTTTGGCCATATTTCTTCGTGATATTGTCTGTTACCGCCGGATTTCGTGGACAGTCAAACTAAAGCAGTCACGCAAAAAAAACAAGCTTTCACGGAAGCTTGAAAAGCTGAATACGGCGCAATATCTTGGCATCGGCATCACAATCATCAACCATCGTTCTCTCATGGATTTTCACGCTCTCCTGCGGCTCGTGCATATCACCGGATTCGCCGCCTGGTTCGGCACGATCCTGGCGACCCTCTTTCTGCTGAAAACGCTCGAAGCAGGCCTCACCGGCGAGAAGAAGCAGGCAGAGGAGCACTCGCTCCTGCTTCGCCGATTCATCAAGCTCGAAACGAAGGTGGCCGACGTGGCGGTCATCTCGGTACTGCTCTCCGGCCTGCTCCTCGCGCACTTTTACGAGGGCTGGACGCCGTGGGTCTTCGCCAAGATCGGCCTGATGATCCTCCAGATCGCCTTCACGATGGGCTATATCGTCAAGGCGATCCAGCCCATCAGCTACCCCTGCGACACGGCGAAATACCGCGCCTGGTACCGGCTCTTCGCCATTTCGCTCAGCATGTTCGCCATCGTGCTGCTGGTGACTTTTTTTCTGCGCTGAACTTCTCCGCGAAAGAAGTTTGCTATGATTTGAAAAACGGTTTCTTTCTTGTATATTCTTGCTCTTTATCACCAAACTATTACTAATGATGCAGGCCCTGATCGAGATTTCCGACAAACAGTATCTGGTAAAAGCGGGCGACAAAATTTTTGTCCCCAGGCAAAAGGCCGCCGCAGGCGACGTTATCGAAGTGAAGACTCTCATGCAGGTCAATCAGGCGGATTCGGCCCTGAAAGCAGGCACTGCGACGGTCAAGGTTCTTGACCACGTCCGGGACGAGACCATCATCGTCTTCAGGAAGAAACGCCGCAAACGCTTTCAGAAAAGAAACGGACACCGCCAGTACATGACCCAGGTCGAAGTGCTGTCGCTCTGATTGAACAGAAATTGATAACACAAATTTTTTAGTCTCATGGCACATAAAAAAGGCGGCGGATCGACCAAAAACGGCCGCGACAGCAATCCGAAATACCTCGGTGTGAAAGCCGCAGGCGGTTCCACGGTCAACGCTGGCACCATCATTCTCCGTCAGCGCGGCACGGCCATCAAGCCGGGCGACAACGCTGGTCTCGGCAGGGATCACACCATTTTCGCCCTTGTCGATGGCACCGTTCACTTCAGGAACGGCCGCAACAACAAAAAACAGGTCGATATCATCCCCTCCTGATCTTTGGACGGAGATGCATTACGCTTATATTGAAAGCAAGCCGGATCCCATCAAGAACGGCTTGCTTTTTTTGCGCTCTCCAGAGAGCACCGCTTTACCATCGTCGATTGAAACGCGCATAACCTTCGGGCTAACGGTGTAACTCACTCCCCTGCCCGGGCTACAGACTTCAGCGTTTCTCCTGCCGCTTCTGCTTCGATCCGGAAGCGTCGGGGGTTCATAGTGCGAGTTCCCGGCAGCTTTTGCCACTCGTATTGAATTCAGTTTCGTGAGCATACAACGCGGATTTCATCGCAAATCCGTCTCGATGAGTTTACAGACCACTCCAGGCATCGGCTCGTTCAAACAGTGCGGGATGGTCGAGACTCCCTGATTTTTCAGCGGTTTCGCTGAATCTAAACATGTCCGATGCGGCTACGAGGCAAGGACATCATTCCAACAGAAACCAAAACCCGTAAGTGCATTATGAAAATCACCGTTATTGGCGCAGGCAACGTTGGGGCAACCACGGCTTTCCGTCTTGCAGAAAAACAGCTTGCAAGAGAGCTCGTGTTGCTCGATGTCGTCGAAGGCATACCTCAGGGAAAAGCGCTTGACATGTACGAAAGCGGCCCGGTCGGCCTGTTCGACACGAAGGTGACCGGCTCGAACGACTATGCCGACACCGCGAATTCCGACATCGTCGTCATCACGGCGGGTCTGCCGAGAAAGCCTGGCATGAGCCGCGAGGATTTGCTCATGATGAATGCGGGCATCGTCCGCGAAGTGACCCGCCGGATCATGGAGCACTCCAAGAATCCGATCATCGTGGTGGTTTCCAATCCGCTCGATATCATGACCTTCGTCGCCTGGAAGCAGAGCGGACTACCGAAAGAACGGGTCATCGGCATGGCTGGTGTGCTCGACTCGGCGCGCTTTCGCTCGTTCATCTCGATGGAGCTTGGCGTTTCGATGCAGGATGTCACCGCCTGTGTGCTCGGCGGCCACGGCGACGCGATGGTGCCGGTGGTCAAGTACACCACGGTGGCGGGCATTCCGGTTGCCGACCTCATTCCCGCCGAAAGGATCGCCGAACTGGTCGAGCGCACCCGCAACGGCGGCGCGGAGATCGTCAACTACCTCAAGCAGGGTTCAGCCTTCTACGCTCCTGCGGCGTCGGTGGTCGAGATGGTCGAGTCGATCGTGCTGGATCGCAAGCGCGTACTGACCTGCGCCGTGAGCCTCGGCGGCGAGTACGGCATCGACAAAACCTTCGTCGGCGTCCCGGTCAAGCTCGGCAAGAACGGCGTCGAACAGGTTTACGAAATCAAGCTCGACCAGGCCGATCTCGACCTGTTGCAGAAGTCGGCGCTGATTGTCGATGAAAACTGCAAAATGCTCGAAGCGCCTTTCACCTGACGCCAAGCCAAACGACCAGTCCCGCGTTCTGCGGTCAAATGCACGAAATGAAAAGAGGCTGTTCCGGAAGCGAAACCGGAGCAGCCTCTTGGCGTTTTACAGATTTACCGGTTCTCGATGGCACCGGAGACCGCGCTGCTTCTATATGTGGAGGATCGCGCCCTTGCCGTCCTTGCCGGCCATCCCGGAACACGCCCGGCGCGGAGATTTCATTGGAGGCCGTTGTCTGCCTTGAACCGGTTAGCCTCCTGCACGGCGGCCAAAAGCTTTTCGGCAAGCCCGGGCATCTTCTCGTAATCTACCCAGAGCGTATCTTCGACAATATCATGAATCTCCGATGCGATATCGATTGCCATCCGTTTACGCTTGGCAAGCTCTTTTTTCAGGTCTTTGGCCTCTTCTGACATGGTTTTACTTCTTGAAGTTACTTTAGATAAATACTACGCTGTGTTGTGAACTTCGATGCGATTCGCCTCATGCCTGCCATAAAGCGACAAAGGAACGAAAGGCTATCGCTCTTATTTATTTAAACAAACATACTCATATCACGAAATATCAAGCAAATAAACCAGACTTGACCGAAAAACGTTCAAAACAGTCTCAACCTCTTGCGGGAGTCAGCCAAAATCGTCAATGAGGGCTGTAATTCCATTTTCAAATCAAAGCACCTTTTAACAAGGTCACTTTAGTGCCTTGTTTCTGGCATGACCGCGATGGTCAGTGCAGAAACGATATGGAATCGGAATAAAGTGCTCGAATCGATTATCGGGGGGAAGGCAAAGGATTGGCATCCGTTGAGTGCGTGGCGATAGAGCAACAAAAAAGCGACCAGTAATGGTCGCTTTTTTTCGTTCTTCTTATCAGAGCAGATACTCATACCATACATCATGGCTCGTGCCATCCATCGACCTTTCCTGAGCCGTTAAAATTGACTGTTCCACCTCGAAAGTACCATTCCGAAAACGAGCTAAAGGCCATAATTTTTGCAGGGCTACCCAATAATCGCTCTACCTCATTCTCAGACATCCCCCTTCGCAACTGCCGCCAATTCTTTAAATCTTGGGAGTTTCCTGGCTTGATCGGAATATTCCACTCTCCATCATCGGCTTTAGGGAAACAGGCTTCCAACGAAGCAACCCGGTGCTGCAAGTTTTGAACGGTGTGCTCAAGCTCGACAATCCTTGCCTCTGATATCGTTTCTGACAAAGCTAATTTCGGAGCTATAAGGATGATGATACTGAGCGTAATTTTTAAAAGATTGCTTTTCATCTTTTCCACTTATTGGATTATGCACAGAATATTGAGAAAGACAAGCGGAGTCATCCGATCCCGGTAGCGATTCCAACGAAAACACCTCATTCTTCCGGCTCTTCGTGCGTTACGCAGTGAATGGCGCCGAGGCCCCAGATGAGGTCGCTGCAGTCGATGCCGATGACTTCGCGGCCTGGAAAGCATTGCTGCAGGATGTCGATGGCTTGCTGGTCTCTCGAACAGCGGTAGGTGGGGATGAGGACTACGGTGTTGGCGATGTAGAAGTTGGCGTAGCTGGCGGGCAGGCGTTCGCCGTCATAATACACCGGCTCGGGCATTGGGAGCTTCACGACGTTGAGCGGCTTTTCGTCGAGGCCGGTCATGGTTTTGAGGAGTTCGTAGTTCTCCTGAAGGATCTGGTAGTTCTCGTCTTCGGGATCCTCCTCGACGGTGATCACCACGGTGTTCTCGCTGACGAAGCGGGCCATGTCATCGACGTGGCCGTCGGTGTCGTCGCCCGCGATGCCGTCGCCGAGCCAGAGCACTTTTTCGATTCCGAGATAGCACTTGAGCTGCGCTTCGATGTCCTCTTTGCTCAGCGATGGGTTGCGGTTGGGATTGAGCAGGCAGGCAGTGGTGGTGAGCAAGAGGCCCGCGCCGTTCACGTCGATCGCGCCCCCTTCGAGCACCATGCCGGTCGAAATCATCGGGAGACCCTGAATTTTCGCCACGCGCTCCGGCACGGCGTTGTCGTCGTCGTACGGCTCGTACTTGCCGCCCCAGGCGTTGTACTCCCAGTTCATGATGACCTTTTCACGCTGACCATCCCGCGTACGGATGACGTAGTTCGGACCGTGGTCGCGGCACCAGGCGTCGTTGGTCGGAATCCGGTGGAAAACGATGCGGTCGGCGTATTTACCCTCGGGATCGCGTTCCTTGAGCAACGCACGAGCTTGAGACTCCATCGCGTCGTCGAGCACGTTGATGTTCACCGTCTCCGAGCGGCTGAGCTGATAAGCGAGTTCGGCGAAGACTGCCGGAACCGGCTCGAACTTGCCGGGCCACGATTCGAGTTTGTGCGGCCAGGAGAGCCAGGTCGAGGTATGGTGCGCCCACTCGGGCGGCATGAAGTAGGTCGGTTCGCTCATCGGTGCGTTGTGACTGGAAAGGGTTGGAGGTTCAGTGCCGGGCGGCCGCTTCGATCCTTTCGACGCGCTGCAACACCGGCGGATGGGAGTAGTTCAGGAACACGTTGAACGGGTGCGGCGTCAGGTTTGAGAGGTTCTGCCGCGAAAGCTTCTTGAGCGCGTCGGCAAGCAATGCGCCATTCCGGTAGGTCGTGACGGCGTAGTTGTCGGCCTCGAATTCGTTGCGCCGCGAGAGCATCTGCATCAGGATCGAAAGGATGAACTCCACCGGATTGTAGAGCAGCATGAAGAAGAGCAGGCTCGCATAGACCGAGGTCTGCTGCATGGCGAAGGCGTCGAAGAGCATCCTGTTGTTCATGAAGAGCGAAAGCAGGTAAAACACCATGCCGAGATTGAGCATGCTCAGCACCATCGACATGAGGATGTGCTTCTTCTTGAAGTGGCCGATCTCGTGAGCGAGCACCGCGACCAGCTCGCCAGTCGAGTGGTTCTTGATGAGCGTGTCGAAGAGCGCAATGCGCTTGTTTTTGCCGAAACCGGTGAAGAAGGCGTTGCCCTTCGCCGAGCGCTTCGAGCCGTCCATGACGTAAATCCCGGTGAGCGGAAAGCGCACCTCGGCGGCGTAATCCATGATGGACTTGCGCAGCTCGCCATCTTCGAGTGGCTCGAACTTGTTGAACATCGGCATGATCCAGGTCGGCGCGACATATTGCAGCAGCAGGCTGAAACCCGTCACACCGCCCCACGCCCAAAGCCAGCCAAGCGCCCCAGCGCTCTGGAAAAACCAGAGGATCGCCGCCAGCACGGGTGCGCCGATGACGGCGGCAAGCAGCACAGTTTTAACGAGATCGGCGGCGAACACCTTCGGCGTGGTCTGGTTGAAACCGAACTTCTCTTCGAGCACAAAGGTGTGGTAAACACTGAACGGCAGGCCGACAAAGCCCTGAAGCAAGAGCAGCGCACCGACGTAAAACACGCCGTTGATGACCGGATCGAAGCCCCAGGCGCGGATGAGCTGGTCGAGCGCGTTGAAGCCTCCGGCGAACCAGAAAACGAGCAGCAGGGCGAGATCGAAGGTCGAGCTGATGAGCGAGAATTTCGTATTGGCGCGGAGGTACTCCTGCGAGCGGCGGTAATCCGCCGGATCGTAAACGTCGCGAAACGCCTCCGGAAGCTCCGGCGAGGCGGCGCGGAGATTCAACAAGTCGGCCACCACCTTGATGAGAAAAGTGCCCGCGAGCGTGGCGAGAATGATGGTTCCGTACAGATTCATCGTCATCCCGGTTTATTCGTCGATCCAGCGCCGCGTGATGTCGCCATACGAATCGATCCGCCGGTCACGCATGAAGGGCCAGTGCGAGCGGTAGAAGGCGATCTTCGAGAGGTCGCAGTCAGCAAACAGAATCTCCTCGTTGTTGTGCGCAGCCTCGGCGACCACCTGGCCGAAGGGGTCGGAGACGAAGCTGTTGCCCCAGAACTCCAGCTCGCCCTCGGTGCCCGCGCGGTTGGCGGCGGCGACAAAGACGCCGTTGGCCACGGCGTGACCGAGATGCGAGGTCTTCCACGCCTGCCGCTGGCTGGCGCGAACCGTCTCCGAAGTCTCGGAGGTCGCCCAGCCGATGGCCGTGGGATAGAAGAGAATGTCGGCTCCGCGCAACGCCGTGAGTCGCGCCGCTTCGGGATACCACTGATCCCAGCAAATGAGGACGCCAATCGCGCCGAACTTCGTGTTGAACACTTTGTAGCCGAGGTCGCCGGGTATGAAGTAGAACTTCTCGTAGAAGCCGGGATCGTCGGGAATGTGCATTTTGCGGTACTTGCCGAGGTAGCTGCCGTCGGCGTCGATCACAGCCGCCGTATTGTGGTGCACCCCCTTGGCGCGAATCTCGAAGAGCGAGGCCACGATCACCACGCCAAGCTCGGCGGCCAGCTCCTGCAACGCGGCGGTCGATGGGCCAGGAATCGGCTCGGCGTACCCGAACGGCTCGTACGCCTCGGTCTGGCAGAAGTAGAGCGTACTGAACAGCTCTTGCAGGCAGACGATGTTCGCCCCGCCCTCGGCGGCCTCGCGGATGCGCTCCTGCGCTTTCTGGAGATTCTCCTGCGGGTTTTCAACGCAGCTCATCTGGACGAGCGCTATGCGAACCTGATCGGTGTTCATGGACGGACAATCGAGATAATGTTGGCAATAACAAGCCCGGCGGAAAAGAGGACGCCGTGAACAGTCAGCACCTTGCCGGTTCCCGCCAGCACCGCGTTCAGCGCCCGCCCTTCGGATGCGTAGAGCGTACGAATCTGGCCGACGGCGAGCGGAATACTCACGAAGCTCATCAGGCACCACGGCGAATACCCGGCGCGGACGACGAGCCAGAACGGCACGGCGTAGGCGAGCACCGTCAGCGCGACGTAGAGCGCGCGAGCCGCCGGAGCGCCAATGCGGGCCGGAAGCGTCATCTTGCCGACTTTGCGGTCGGTGGCGATGTCGCGGATGTTGTTGACGAGCAGGATGCAGACCGAGAACGCGCCGGGCGCGGCGGCGGCCACGAGCACCGGCATCGGCAGCGTGAGCGCCTGCACATAGTAAGTGCCGCCAACCGCCACGAGGCCGAAGAAGATGAAGACGAAGACGTCGCCAAGCCCTGAGTAAGCGATCGGAAACGGCCCGCCGGTGTAGGCCCAGGCGAAGAGCAGCGAGAGGACTCCGATCAGCAGAATCGGCCAGCCGCCGATGGCGACGAGGTACATGCCGAGCGCAAAGACCGAAACACCGAGGCCGATCGAGACCCGCGTCATCGTCTGCTCGCTGATGATGCCCGCCGCCACGGTGCGCGTCGGCCCGAGCCGCTCGGCGGTGTCAGCCCCCTTGCGGAAGTCGTAAATCTCGTTGATGAAGTTGGTTGCGATCTGGATGCCGAGCGCGCAGATGAGCGCGACCAGCGCCGGAAGCGGCTTGAAGACGCCGTTGGCGAAGGCGAGCGCCGAGCCGACGACGACCGGCATCGCGCCTGCCGGTAGGGTTTTCGGGCGGATGGCAAGCATCCACGCCTGGAACGCCGATGGTCGGGTCGAAGTGGAAACGGACATAACTCTTTACTCTGCCTTGTTCTCTGACGCTTTGCTCGCCCCCTCCGCCGCATTGTTCGCCTCGGCGGCCTTCTTCTCTTTAGCCATCTTGACGCTGCTGAAGACGTTGCGGATTTTCTCGCCCGGCTTGATGTAGGAGAGGCTGTGGCGCACGGCCATCGTCGCCTCGCTCAGGCCGGTCTGAATGATCTTGAGCTTGCCGGAGTAGTGGGCGATGTCGCCAGCCGCATAAAGGCCGTCCACCGAGGTTTTCATGTGGGTATCGACCACGAGCGCGTTGTCGCACAGTTTAAGGTCCCACCCGGCCAGCGGGCCGAGGTTGGACTTGAAGCCGATCAGAATCAGCAGCCGGTCAACTTCGAGACTTGTCACCTCGCCGGCGCTGGAGCGAAGATCCAGGCGGCAGAGCTCGCCGTTCGACTCCTCGATGCACCTCACCTCGGTTTCGAGATGCACGTCAATCGTTCCGGCCTCCCTCGCCTGTTCCACCTCATGCGCCGTCTTGCCGTGCCCCTGGAACTCGTGGCCGCGATGCACCAGCGTCACCGACGCGGCGGTCTTCATCAACCCGACCGTCCAGTCGAGCGCCGAATCGCCGCCGCCGACAATCACCACGCGCTTGTCCCTGAAATCATCAACCGACTTGACCGCGTAATGGACCGAGCTGCCGACGAGGTGATCGATGTTGCCGAGCTGCGGCAGCTTGCGCGGCTCGAACGCGCCGAGGCCCGCCGCGATGAGCAGGGCGCGCGAACGATAGACGTTGCCCGCGGCGGTGCGGGTCTCGAAGGTACCGTCGTCGAGTTTGGTGTATTTCGTGACGGTCTCGCCGAGCACCACATCGGGATTGTAGCGCTCCGCCTGCTTCCAGAGGCTCTCGACCAGATCGATGGCCGGAACTTCAGGAAAGCCCGCCACGTCGTAGATGTGCTTCTCCGGATAGAGCGCCGCAAGCTGGCCGCCAAGCTGCGACATGCTCTCGACGATGCGGCAACTGATATTGTTCATACCGCACTGGAACGCCGCGAAGATACCTGTGGGACCGCCGCCGATGATGGTGAGATCTCTCATATCGTGGTGATCGGTCGCTGGATGGTGAATATCGAACATCGTATGAATGCCTTGATGGGGTTTGCCCGGCAGCGAAGCGTCAATTGCCGTTTTCTGACTTTTTCAGATAGATCATGCCCTCGGGATCGACCATGCCATACAGAATGGCGACGAGCAGATCCTGTTCGTCGAACTCATGGATTTCGACATGCACGGCCTCTTGCTTGGCCACCTGGTCGCCCGCGTCGTTCCTGAAGTAAAAGACCGCCTTGACGCCGCCATGCGGAGTCGCGCCGGTAAACATATAGTTGCCGTCATCCAGCGCATCGAGGGCGCATCCTGCCTTGTTTGGCTCGATGGGACAGCTTGCGCACTGGGAGTAGAAGCCCTCTTCGGATTCGGCGAAATCGCAAACAGGAAATTTCATGACAGTTTCTCTTTTTCTGTTGGCTGCTTTGAATGCGGCTCAATATAAGAAGACTTTAATATATTGCGGCAGATTCAAAGTTTTCTGATGCGCCGGGCCGGAGTCCGGCCAACAAACAGCACCACGCGATGTTAGCCAAACGTATCATACCCTGCCTTGACGTCCGCGACGGACGGGTGGTCAAAGGCATCAATTTCGAAGGTCTCCGCGACGCCGGCTCGATTCTCGAACAGGCCCGCTTCTACAACGGCGAAATGGCCGACGAGCTGGTCTTTCTCGACATCTCCGCGTCGCTGGAATCGAGAAGGACAACTCTCGAAGAGGTGCTGAAAGTTTCAGGCGAGGTGTTCATTCCGCTCACGGTCGGCGGCGGCATCAGCTCGGTCGAACGGGCGCGGGACGCTTTTCTGCACGGCGCGGACAAGGTGTCGGTCAACACGGCGGCGGTCAGCGAGCCGGAGCTGATTTCGCGCATCGCCGAACGGTTCGGCTCGCAGGCTGTCGTGGTGGCGGTTGACGTAAAAAAGGTCGATGGGCGCTACGTCGTGCACACCCACTCCGGCAAAAAGCCGACCGAATACGAAGCGATCGAATGGGCGCACAAGGTGCAGGAGCTTGGCGCGGGCGAGATTTTGCTGACCAGCATGGATCGCGACGGCACCCAGGAGGGCTACGACAACGAAATCCTCAAAATGATCTCGACCACCGTGCACATCCCGGTCATCGCCTCCGGCGGCGCAGGCAACCTCGAACATCTCTACAAAGGATTCACGGACGGCCACGCCGACGCGGCGCTTGCGGCCTCGATCTTCCACTTCCGCCAGCACTCCATCCGCGAAGCCAAGGAATACCTGCGCGAACGGGGCATTCCGGTCAGGCTCTGACTCTCCGGGCGAGGATTCAGCCTCTCCCTTTGTAAAGCCGGATAACGAGGCGCGTCAGGAGCATCGGTACCATAAATGCCGCGATACCGATAGCGTCGGCAAGAAAATCCGACGCCGCGGCGCTCCGCCACGGAAGCAGAGACTGAATCCACTCGATGAAAAACCCGAAAGCCAGCAGGAAAATCACTTTCCACAGCAGGAGCTTCAGTGATGGAAACGACAGCTCCGTCAGCATGGTCAACGTAAAAAAAGCCGCCGCGTGAAGTACCTTGTCTCCAAAATCCATCCTCGGCGGTGGAATCGGGTGCGGGATGGCCGCTTCGTAAAGAATAAAGCAGATCGCAAAAATGAGCGAAATTCTGGCTATGTATGTGATTGACAATCGCGCATAACGCCTCATTTTTCTTTGATATGGCGTTAGGGGCATTCTGTAGTGATTCAACGCTTTCGTACCGGTTTAGGGTTCATGCCGCATGGCTCGCCATCGAATTGACCGGCAATACTACGCCACTCGCTCTGACGCAGCAATTCCATGATCGAAGCCGCCAATAGCGTACCGGATTTCGGCAGCTTCGCTCTCAACCTCGAACCTTCGGCCTGCTTGACCGTATCATGGTCAAATGCAATGTATACAATAAAATACAACAAAAAATTCATACGGTTTGAAGCCAAGCCACTTTCGGAATCCTCGCGCATGCATTTGCCGATGAAACCGGAAAACCAGCTCATTGGCAGGTCGTCTCTTTATTCCTCTTGCGGAGTTTTTCCGGTCAAAGGCGCGTTACAGTTTTTTTGACCCGTTGACCTCAGCGAAATTGCAGAGAGACAAAACCATTCAGCTAATCGATGAACAGACGAGGTGTCACCATGCGAACACGATTCTGGATTTTCCCGATGATTGCTCTTCTGACGCTTGCGGGCTGCTCAAATTACCGGGTCGTCAGCGACTACGACCGCTCCATTCCCTTCGAGCGCTACAAAACCTACCGCTGGTCGAGCGAGGGCAGCGCCGGCATCGACGACGACATTCTCGCCCGTAACCCCTTCATTTACAAGCATATCAAATCGGCGGTGGATCGGGAACTCGCCGCAAAAGGCTTCGTGCTGAAAGCCTCCGGCCCGGTCGATTTCACCGTGTCGCCTCATGCACGAGTGCGGGAGCGGGTGGTTGTTACGCAGCCGGTAGGATTCGCCTACAGCAACGGCTACTACCACCGCTGGGGACGACGTGGCTACACGACCATCTGGTACGACCCGTATCCGTACCCGGCGATCAGCTACTATGAAGAGGGCACACTCATCATCGACATCATCGACGCCAAAAGCGACGAAATCGCCTGGAGCGGCGTGGCGCGTGGCATCCTGAAAAACTACGACACCTCCATGCAGATGCAGCGCGACATCGACGAAGTGGTAACGAAGATCATGGCCCAATTCCCGCCGGTGGTAAGGTAAACGGTAACGACCTCAATCTTGTAGGGGCAGGTCTCGCACCTGCCCTTCTCGCACACGATTAGCATCAAACAGACAAGCCATACACACAGGATAAGTCGCTGCATTATGGATAATGCAGCAACGGCTATCTTACTTTTACACAAAGAAATAGCAGCCAACGCCCCCCCCCAAAAAAAGTTTACTATACGTTTTTCTTTTAAAAAAACACTAAATTACGCCACCCTGATTTTTTCAGATAGTTCTTTTAAAGAAAAAATCATGAAACAGGTGTCAACTCCGGAAAACTTTTAACCAGCGTTAGCCAGCAAAGGAGACCTTTAATGAGAATTATCACCAGAGTAGCAATTGCAATGCTTATCGCAGGAATGCAAGGATGCGCCACCTACGGAAAAGTGAGTGGGATAGCATCCGATGGACAGAAATCAATCTTCAAAGATGGCCGAAATACACTTCTATCAATAAAACAAAACACCGTAGCGATTGCGCCTGAAACTGAAACTGTTACAAGTGGCCAAAGAGGTGACTTCATCGTAGCGGTAAATAACGGGACATCTCAAGATATACTGTTTTCTACAGAGGATATTAGCGCATCTACCAACATAAATGGTCAACTTACTATGCTTAAAGTCTTCAGTTACGATGAGTTGGTAGCTGAAGAAAAGAAACGCCAGACATGGGCTGCTGTTGCCGCTGCATTGCAAGGTGTATCCGATTCTATGAATGCGACAAATGCAGGTTACTCGCATACTTATGGCACCTATTCCGGTTCAGCATATTCTAACACTGGTAAGAGTGCATATGGCTACGGGAGCTACTCAAGTACAACTTATAACTACGCAGCTGCGCAAGCCGCCCGAAATGCAGCAGAGGCAAAATCAGAAGCACGTTTTGCTCGGTTAGATGCAGAGGGACGTGAAAACCTAAGGAACCTGTCATCAACAATTTTAAAAAAGGGGCTCTTCGCAGAATATCGTGGGAAGAAGGGTGTGTATGAGGTAACATAGAGTAATTTTGAGCTTTACCCAACCGCACCTTGATACTCCCATGCAGAGCCTGACGAGCCATTACCACCAACTTTTAGGTCTTTCCTCAAACTGGAAGGTCGAGAACGTTCATCTGTCGATGAGCGGCAAGCGGGTCGAGATCAGACTGGTCTGTACCGGCAAGCAGGTCGCGTGTCCGGTATGCGGTGCATCATGCAGCCTTTATGACCATACCACTGAGCAACGATGGCGTCATCTGGATACCATGCAGTTCGAGACCATTCTGGTGGCCTGTTTGCCACGTTGTCAA
>NZ_VDCH01000020.1 GCF_006265165.1 Chlorobaculum thiosulfatiphilum | reverse complement strand
TTGACAACGTGGCAAACAGGCCACCAGAATGGTCTCGAACTGCATGGTATCCAGATGACGCCATCGTTGCTCAGTGGCATGGTCATAAATGCTGCATGATGCACCGCATACCGGACACGCGACCTGCTTGCCGGTACAGACCAGTCTGATCTCGACCCGCTTGCCGCTCATCGACACATGAACGTTCTCGACCTTCCAGTTTGAGGAAAGACCTAAAAGTTGGTGGTAATGGCTCGTCAGGCTCTGCATGGGAGTATCAAGGTGCGGTTGGGTAAAGCTCAAAATTACTCTATGTTACCTCATACACACCCTTCTTCCCACGATATTCTGCGAAGAGCCAAAAAATATTCATGCAGAGAAAAGAAAAAGCGCTGGAGTTGTTCGGCAACCGTTGCAATTGCAGCCAGGCGGTGTTCGCGGCTTTTCGGCAGGCGGAGGTGCTTGACGAAGCGAGCGCGTTGCGGCTTGCAACAGTGTTCGGTGGCGGCGTGGCCGGTTCAGGCGGCGAAATGTGCGGCGCGGTAACCGGGGCCTTGATGGCGTTGTCGATGCGCTACGACATGGGCGGCATCGGGGAGCTGGCGAACAAAAAGAGGACGTACGAGCTTGGGCGGCAGTTCATGGAGGAGTTCGAGAAACGCATGGGTTCATGCCGTTGCGAGTCGATGCTCGGTCTCTGCATCGGCGAGCAGGAAAATCTGCAAAAAGCGCGTGAGCTGAAGCTCTTCGAGACGGTTTGCGTCGATGCTGTCGGCACGGCATCGGATATTCTGGAGGAGATGCTGGGCGCTGAGGTTTCGTGAAAGTTTGAGATCGCCGCCGAGCGCTCACTCTTCCATCTGAAAAACGGAGACTTCACGCCTGATGACTTCGCCATTGACCTCGTAAGCTTTTTCGAGGTCGTACTGCATCTGCATTCCAAACCAGAACTGCGCCGAGTTGCTGAAAAAACGGGCCAGACGCCAAGCGGTGTCTGCATTTATGTCGCGGTTGCCTTGCAGAATCTCCTCGATCTCTGATTCCGGCAGATTCAGCCCTTGGGCGACGGTCGCGTTGCTCAGTTGCATGGGAGCAAGGAACTCTTCGGAGAGAATCTCTCCCGGATGAGCCGTTTTCATTTTTGTTCTCGGAAGCATGATCTCTTCTCCTCTGATCTCCCTGAATTTCGGATTAGTGTCTGTTTAATCATTTTACCATTAATTCATGGATAATGCTTCCGGATTCGGTCAAAGAAAGTACAGAAATTCTCAAAACGGCAAGAAAACCAAAAAGCCCCGTTCCTGCTGACACGGGGCTTTTTGGTTGTGGTTGGCTCGATGGCGCTTACTTGTCGTCGCCGTCGATGACTTCGTATTCTGCGTTGACCGCGCCGTCGCCGCCCTTGCCGGGCTGACCCGCCTGGCCGTCGGTCTGCGGCTGCGGGCCGGGCTGGGGTTCCGCGCCGGGCTGGCCGTAGAGATTGGATGCGGCTTCGCTCCAGACCTTGCTCAATTCGTCCATCGCGGGTTTGATGGCGTCAGCGCTGCCGCTCTTGTGCGCCTCTTTGAGCTTTTCGAGCGCGCTCTCGATCTGGCCCTTCTTGTCCGCCGGAAGCTTGTCGCCAAGCTCGGTGAGCTGCTTCTCGGTGCTGAAGATGAGCGAGTCGGCGGAGTTTTTCAGGTCGATCTCCTCCTTGCGCTTCTGGTCTTCGGCAGCGTGGGCTTTCGCATCATCCTTCATCTTCTCGATCTCGGCATCGGTGAGCTTGCCGCTGGCCTCGATCTTGATGCTCTGCTCCTTGCCGGTCGCCTTGTCTTTTGCCGACACGTTCAGGATGCCGTTGGCATCGATGTCGAAGGTCACCTCGATCTGCGGCATGCCGCGCGGAGCCGGCGGAATGTCGCCAAGGTGGAACCTGCCGAGGGTCTTGTTGTCGCTGGCCATCGGACGCTCGCCCTGCAACACGTGCACCTCCACCGAAGTCTGGTTGTCGCCGGCGGTCGAGAAGACCTCCTGCTTGCGCGTCGGGATCGTGCTGTTGGACTCGATCAGCCTGGTCATCACGCCGCCGAGGGTTTCGATGCCGAGCGACAGCGGAGTGACGTCGAGCAGCAAGACGTCGGTGACATCGCCCCTGAGTACGCCGCCCTGGATCGCCGCGCCGATGGCGACCACCTCGTCGGGGTTCACGCTCTTGTTCGGCTCTTTGCCGAAGAACTCCTTCACGAGCGTCTGCACCTTCGGGATTCGGGTCGAACCGCCAACCAGCACCACCTCGTCGATCTCCTTCATGTCGAGCTTGGAGTTCTTGACGGCGCGGCGGCAGGGTTCGAGCAGCTTGTCGAAGAGGGCTGCGCTCATCGCCTCGAACTTGGCGCGGGTCAGGTTGATCACCAAGTGCTTCGGCCCCTCCTGGGTCGCCGTGATGAAGGGGAGGTTGATCTCGGTGTCGGTGCGCGACGAGAGTTCGACCTTCGCTTTTTCGGCAGCCTCTTTCAGGCGCTGCAAGGCGATGGCGTCCTTGCGCAGGTCGATGCCCTCCTGCTTCTTGAACTCGTCGGCCAGAAAATCGATGACCACCTGATCGAAGTCATCGCCGCCGAGGTGGGTGTCGCCGTCGGTCGATTTGACCTCGAAAACGCCGTCGCCAAGTTCGAGAATTGAAATATCGAAAGTACCGCCACCAAGATCGAACACGGCGACTTTCTCGCTCTGCTGCTTCTTGTCGAGGCCGTAAGCCAGCGCTGCCGCCGTCGGCTCGTTGATGATGCGCTTGACTTCAAGACCGGCGATTCGGCCAGCGTCCTTGGTGGCCTGGCGCTGGGCGTCGTTGAAGTAGGCCGGAACGGTGATGACCGCTTCAGTCACTTTCTCGCCGAGGAAGTCTTCGGCGGTCTGCTTCATCTTCTGAAGGATCATCGCCGAAATCTCTTGGGGCGAGTAGCTCTTGTCGGCGATCTTCACCTTGGCGTCGCCGCCCTCGTTGACCACGTCATACGACGCGAACTTCTTTTCGTTCGGCACTTCGTCGTACTTGCGGCCCATGAAGCGCTTGATCGAAAAGATGGTGTTTTTCGGGTTGGTAACGGCCTGGCGCTTCGCCGCCTGACCAACGAGCCTTTCGCCCGTCTTGGTGAAAGCGACCATCGACGGAGTCGTGCGGTTGCCTTCAGAGTTTTCTATGACCGTCGGCTGCGTACCCTGCATGACCGCTACGCAGGAGTTTGTGGTGCCGAGGTCGATTCCGATAATTTTTCCCATGATGTGTAATTCCTTTTTTTAACTGGTTTTGATGTATGGCAAACGGCTCCTTTTGCGAGAAGGCATCTGCCGGGGGAATAACTTTTAGCTGATCGAAATCTCCTTGGTCTTCTTGACCGGCTGCATTTTCGGCAGCGTGACGTGCAGCACACCATTGTCGAAAGCCGCGCCGATGTTCTCCTGATCGATCAGTTCGCCGATGTTGAAGCTGCGCGAGAACGAGCCGTAGCTTCTTTCGATGCGATGATAATCCTTCTTTTTCTGCTCTTCGTTCTGAGCGCGCTCAGCCTTGATGGTCAGCACATCATCCTCGATGTTGAGCGCGATGTTCTCTTTGGTGAGACCAGGCAACTCGGCATCGAGATGAAACGCATGCTCGTCTTCGGAAATATCAACCTTGAAGGAGGGGGCGGCAGGCATCTGGGTTCCGCTCCAGATGTCGTCGAACAGCCTCATCGGGTCTTTCGCGATTTTCATCAACATGGTTGTCTCCTGTATGCTTTGTTTTATATGATGTTCCATGGTATCTGGCGATCTCTGACCGCCTCTGATATTAAATCATCAAAAGCCGTGCCAAAGCTTGAAATTCGGTTTTTGCTCTGTTTTTGTCTGACAAATCTGTGCGCAAATTGGCGTTATCTGACACAGGAACATTCATTTTGTCAGACAGTCGGGCGGGAGAAGATGATTGCGAAAAGCGAGACAGGTGGCAAGGAAAAAGGAGAGCGGAAGGACTTGCCTTTACCGTCAGCCGGAGTCGGTCGGGAATGGATGATTTTGAATCGAGGGCAAAAATAAAAAAGGGCGATGAAGAAACATCGCCCACAAAGGTCAGCTCTATTTAAGGAAAAACTCAGGTGGTCAGGTTGGTGTTGACTTTCTGAATCCAGCTCAACCGGTCCTGAAGATTTTCAACCACGCTTTTCGAGATGAGGAAGCAGGCATAGACGATGCTGTCATCAGAAATACGGTAATAGCACTTTAAACCCTCTTTCCGGCGATTGACGACGCCGTTGTCGTGCATGAGCGCCAGATGCTTGGAGATGTTGGCCTGGCTCGCGCCGACCTCCTTGACGATCTCCTGAACCGTGTGCTCTTTGTCGCAGAGCGTCCTCAGAATTTTAAGCCGCATCGGCTCGGAAAGCAGCTTGAAACGGTTCGATACGGCATCGAGCATCTCGTCCGGCATGTTGAACTGCCATTTTTTAACCTCTTCATCTGATATGGTAATCGATTTGCTCATGTCAAAACTTTGTTAGGAAGCCCTTGAACCCATTCAACGGCATGAAATAAGAAACTCATACAAATATATGCTTATTTAATCATATTAATCAAACCAAAAATAGTCCTTCGCATTCGTATCCGGAATGCTGAAATTCAAGGAAAGTACTGCACCGGCAGGGATGTCCTCAAAAGGTGATACTGGTCAGCCTTGTGATCGATTCGACAAGGGCTGATGGCGCCTTGACGCGCACGATACGCTCTCTGATGATGATTTTGGTTTTTTTTGCATCCTGAAATTCAGCGCGGCATTCAGGACACTCAGCAAGGTGTTGTGCAAGCTCTTCCTCTTCTTTCGGACAAAGCTCTCCATCGATAGCTGCACTCATGAGCACCATCGCTTTGTTACAATTCATGGCGGTCAACTGATAGGTTGTTTGAATTCAAGGAGTCACTCACCGGATTCGGTGTCGTAACCGCGCTTTTTGGCGTAATCTTCGAGCTTGGCACGCAACAGTTTTCTGCCTCTGTACAGACGTGACCGAACCGTTCCGATAGGACTTTCGACCATATTGGCGATCTCCTCATAGGTGAATCCTTCGATATCGCACAACTGTATAACCTCCATGAACTCTTCGGGGAGCGACTGCAATGCCTGGTAAACCTCTTCGTGCAAAAGGGAGTGGAAAAAATCCGACTCGGCTTCGGTGGTGTCGCTCTGCACGTCCTTGATCGTATGGTAAAAATCCTTGATCAGGTCGTAATCGACTTTGCCGGGTTCTCTCGCGTTTTTACGAAACTTGTTAATGTAGTTGTTTTTGAGAATTTTGAACAGCCATGCCTTGCAGTTTGTTCCCCGCTCGAAGGAATTGAAAAATTTATACGCCTTCAGGTAAGTTTCCTGCACCAGATCATGGGCGTCGTCCGGGTTCATCGTCAGGTGCAGCGCATAGTTGTAGAGGGAATTGATATGGGCGACAGCCTCCGCTTGAAACTCCTGCTGTTTAAGCTGTTCCTGAGCTGTGAGAATCTGTTTTTTCTCTTTCATATGGTGTTTTTTTGCCGTAAGCATTGAGGGGATTTCTTCCTGACAGAGCTTTAGAATCGTTGAACCGCGATAATGTCATCCATGACAAACAATATAAATATATATCTTTAGAGGCCTTGGAGTCAAGCGGCAAAAGTTTCTTTATAAAAGAGAGTTTGACTTTCTACAAAAAAATGTAAAAGATGGCTGAAACGGTTGATGTCATTGTCGTTGGAGCGGGTATCGGAGGTCTGACGGCGGCTGCGCTGTTGCAGGAGCGCGGCTTTTCGACCATTGTGTTTGAAAAGAACAGGTTTCCCGGCGGGAGCTGCTCCTCGTTCCGGAAGGGCGGCTACACCTTCGACGCCGGGGCGTCGGTCTTTTACGGCTTCCGTGATGACGATGCCAAGGGGACGCTCAACCTGCATTCGCGGATTTTCCGCAAACTCGGCGTCGAGATCGAGACCATTGCCGATCCGGTGCAGATTCACTACCACTTGCCCGCGGGTTTCGAGGTTCCGGCGTGGTTCGATCGTGACCGCTTTCTCGAATCGCTCAGTCGCCGCTTTCCACATGAACGGACGGGCATCCGGAAATTTTACGACGAGCTCGAATCGGTCTATGCCATTCTGAATGCCCTGCCCGCCGGATCGCTCGAAGATGTGATGCATCTGGGGATTGTGGGCGCTCGCCATCCGCTCAAGACGGCGGCGCTTGGCGTCAAGACGCTCTTTTCGATGGGCAAGACGGCGCGGCGTTACATCAGCGATCCGGAGCTGCTGCATTTCATTGATCTCGAATCGTACTCGTGGTCGGTGCAGGACGCTATTTCGACGCCGCTGGTCAACGCGGGCATCTGCCTGGCCGACCGGCATCACGGCGGCATCAACTATCCCGTCGGCGGTTCCGGGGCGATTCCGGCGGCGCTGGTGAAGGGTTTCGAGAAGTTCGGCGGCTCGGTGCGGTTCGGAAGTGAAGTGGCGAAGGTGATCGTCGAGAAGGGCGCGGCGTCCGGCGTCCGGCTGAGTGACGGCACGGAGGTGAGGGCGAGGGCGGTGGTCAGCAACGCCACCGCGTGGGACACCTTCAGCAAGCTCGTGGACGATCCCCGGCTGCGGATTCCCGACGAGCGCTTCATCAAGGCTCCGAGCTGGTTCCAGGTTTGGCTCGGAGTCGATGGGGCGATCGTGCCGCCGGGATTTCACATGCACCACATCATCGTCGGCGACTGGTCGAAATACGACCAGCTTGGCGGCACGATCTACTTCTCCGCGCCCTCGGTGCTCGACCCGTCGCTCGCGCCGCCGGGCAAGCACGCGCTGCACCTGTTCGTAACCGCCGAGACGTGGCAGTGGGAGCAGTTTGACTATCGCGGCGCGGAATACAAAGCAGCCAAAGAGGCCTTCGCCCGCTCGCTCATCGCGCGAGCCGAAAGCCTGCTGCCGGGATTGCGGGAGGCCGTCGAACTCACGGTGACGGCCACGCCGCAGAGCCACGTGCGCTACCTCAACCGCCGCGACGGCTCGTACGGCCCGCTGCTCAAGCCGGGGCAGAACATTCTGTTGAAGCCGCAGAACCGTACGCCGGTAAAGAATTTATATGCCGCCGGAGACAGCACCTTCCCCGGCCAAGGCGTGATCGCCGTGACCTACTCAGGCGTCTCGTGCGCCTCGTACATTGCGCGGCAACTCGGCAAGCCGCTGGATTACCTGTGAGTTGGGTGCAATGTGGACGACGTGGACAAAAGAGGAAAAAAATTCGCGCAGAGGTTATTATTCTTCAATTCAAAATTCATCATTCTCTTCGCTACGCCGTGGCGAGCAGCATGTCGATTTCGCGGTAGGGCATGTCGGTGAGTTCGGCGAGGATTTTCCTGGTGACGTACCCTTTGTAGAGGTAGGCGCCTTTCCGGAGGCTGTGGCTGTTCCAGAGGATTTCCGGAATGGTCTGGTAGGCGTTCAACTTGAGCAGGAACGGCAGGAGTGTGTTGGTCAAGGCGTAGGTCGCGGTTTTGGCTACCGCTGATGGAATGTTCGGGACGCAGTAGTGCGTTACGCCATGCTTGACGTAAATCGGATTGGTGTGCGTCGTGTGACGGCTCGTCCCGAAGCACGCGCCCTGGTCGATCGAGACGTCGATGATGACCGAGCCGGGCTTCATCGATTGCACCACCTGCTCACTCACCAGCGGCTTGATCAGCTTCAGCTTGGGGCTGAGCGCGCCGATCATCACATCGGACATTTTCGCGAGCTGCGAAATATAGTGCTCGTTGGCGATGGCCGTCACCAAGTGGCGGTTGAAGAACGCTTCAAAACGCCGCAAGCGGTTGATCTCCTTGTCGATCACCGTCACCTGCGCGCCGAGGCCGAGCGCGTCCTGCGCGGCGAACAGACCCACCGTGCCCGCGCCGATGATGGTGACGTGCGCGGGCGGCACCCCGGCGATGCCGCCAAGCAGAATACCGCTGCCGCCGTAACCGGTTTCGAGGTATTTCGCCGCCGTCTGGATGGCCAGCGATCCGGCGATTTCGCTGAGCGTCCGAACGATCGGCAGCTCGCCGTCCCGCGTTTCGATGAACTCGAAGCCAAGCGCCGTGATGTTCTTGTCGATCAGCGTTTTGAGCATCTGACGACTCACCGTGCCGAGATGCACCGCCGAGATAAGCATCTGGCCGGGCAGGAGAAGGTGCAGCTCTTCGAGCTGCGGCGGCGAGACCTTGACGATGACATTGGCCTGCGGGTACAGCTCCTCCGGAGAGGCTGCAATGACCGCGCCCGCTTCGGCGTAATCCTGATCATGAAAGTTGCAGAAACAGCCCGCTTTGCTTTCGACCACCACCCGGATGCCCTGCTCCGACAGAATCTGAACTCCCGCCGGTGAAAGCGCGACGCGCCGCTCGTCCTGGGCGCGCTCCTTCGGGATGGCGATGGCGATGCTCATCGTCTTTTCCGGCTTGAGCAGCCAGCGCTCGAGCGTTTTGACCCCGAGTTCGAATTCAAGAGTTCCAAGATCGGATGAGTAACCCATCGTCGGTATAATCGTCAGGATTTTCTGAAACAGCTTCGTGCAAAACTGAGCGCCCCCCGGTGGCCGTCGATGGCTTCCGGGGGGGCTGGTCAAAGGTTCGGTGGCTTATTTCGTCGAGATGGTAATGCGCTCGATGGATTCCGCCGGTTTGTCGTGCGTTGTGCAGGTCGAACCCGGCAAGTGCAACCGCCCTCCGCTGACAGAGCACAGCGCGCCGGACGCAGTATCGAGCGCCCCTTTGGCCGCGTTGCCAGCCATATCGAGGGGCATCTGCATGAAGGGGAAGGTCTCGATGAAATTGTTCATGGCGAGCTGCGATGCCGGGCCGAGGCCGCTGGCGATCTTGCCGACGGTATCGACAGGATTGAGCCGTCCCGTCTGCACTCTCGACACGATGCTCGAAACGCCAGACGGAAGTTTGGTGGTCACGTTGTAACCAATCGTCTGTGCGTAGGTGATGAAACCGGGAACGTTCAGCCCGAGCACAATCCGGCGGAATTTTTCGGCACGCGTCAGCACCCGGATCGTTCCCTCCTTGACTATTGTGGTGCGGCAGGCGAGGCGTCCACTTTCGGCGAAAAGCTGGTCTGAGATAAAAGCCTTTTCATCTTCGCCCGGTTTCGAGAGGCAATCAGCTCCTTCGAGAACATAGACGAAGCAGCTCTGGCAGATGGCGTTGCCGCCGCAGATGTAACCGATGTGCGATTTGTTGCGTTTTGCGGCGTTGAGCAGCAGATCGCCGACCTGCGCTTCACAAGGTTTGTCGTTGATGTAGATAATCATGGCGGTAAGATTTTCATTGGTGAACGATGGCTTGTCGAAAGAATCGCTGGAAGATTTTCCATGCAGAAATATACCTCCGGTACGATGGGTTTCAAAGAGTACTTCAAGCGTTATTTCGCCAAATGAGCGAAAATGAAAAAAGCCGGGAGTTCCGGCTTTTTTCAGTCGCGGGTCAGTTACAGACCGCGCCTCTCTCCTGATGGAGCTGGAGTACCTCGGCAGAGACGATCCTCGTGTGACCGTTGTCACCGGTTACCGTTTTCGCAAGGAGGGCCGCATCCCGGCAGCAGCCGTTGCCCGCTCTCTCCTCCGGCTTGTCCGCCGGGCGCTTCACGCCGAACGCCGACTGCAAGGCGTCGAATATTAGCTGAACAGCGTCGCTGATGGCCACGGCCACATCGTGAAGCAGTTGTGTCGCTTCAAGCGCATATTCCCCCTGTTCACGCCGCGCCTGAAAGGCGATCGTGTCAGTGAACTTGACCGCCGACTCCCAACCCATCTTGCCCATATATGCCGGAAGCTGGAGCGGATTTTCGAGGGTCATCCTTTTGGCCGCCTCGACCTCGGAGAGAATCGTAATTTTGCCCGGTTTTTCTATGAGGGTCTGGCAGGCCATTCGCGTACCCTCCTTTATCAGCCTGTCGGAAAGCATCGCCTTTTCGGCGTCACTCATCGGCGAAAGCAGCTCCGCGCCTTCGAGCACCCTTACGTAACAGGTCTGGCAGATGGCGTTTCCGCCGCAAAAGTAACCGATATGGCCCTGATGAGGGCGAGCCACATCGAGCAATCTATCCCCGACCTGAGCCGAACACTCCCTGTCGTTTATGGTGATATTCATAACTGTATGTTTTTATGTTTATGAAGTGAATCGCTTCATATTCACCATAACAGCGCAGACTCGGGAAATAGTTTCTAACAATTGTTATAGAACTGCAAGCCGACAAAAGGGACGGCAAGGAGTTCAAAGTGACAGAAAGGACAGCGGGGTAAACGTGATGATGCAAACAGGATTATCGGCTTTGATTCAGTTCGTCGAACGAAGGCGGAATCAGTATGAGCCGATTCTGCTGGCGGGTCTTGATGACTACATTGCTATACGATTGTTTTTCAATAGCTTAAAATAAAAACAACGCAAAAGAGCCACCTTTTCCGGTGACTCTTTTCTGCCAAGAAGCCGCGCTTTTGAGGCAGCTTTTTTTTGTTGCTGATACTCGCGCCTCAGATCACGCCTTTGGTCGATTTGATCTCAGCGCCCTCGATTTTCACCGCCTGCTTCATCGCGTAGGCGAGCGACTTGAAAAGCGCCTCGATCATGTGGTGCGTGTTGCGCCCCTCCAGCACGGCCAGGTGCAGATTCGCGTTCATCGTGCGCGAGAGCGACACGAAGAAGTGCTCCACCATTTCGGTCGAAAGCCCCTGGATCACCGGGCGCTGAAACTCGGCTTTGAAAACGCAGTAGCTCCGTCCACCGAGATCGATCGAGCATTGGGCCAGAGCCTCGTCCATCGGGATAATCGCCCAGCCGTAACGGCCAATGCCTTTCTTGTCGCCCAGTGCGTCCACGATGGCCTTGCCGAGCACGAGCGCCACGTCCTCGACGGTGTGGTGGTCGTCCACCTCCAGGTCGCCGCTACAGCGGAGCTGCACGTCGATGCCGGAGTGGCGGCTGAAGCTGGTCAGCATGTGATCGAGAAAAACCACGCCGGTCTTGATGGACGAGGCGCCCGATCCGTCGAGATTGACGGTGGCGGAGATATCCGTTTCAGCGGTTTTGCGGCTGTGCGAGGCGATGCGCAGGTTCATGGATGTCGAATCTGTCATGAAAGATGTTATCTGAAAAGTTTGTTGATGAGACCGATGACGATGCTCAAAATGATCGAAAGTACAATGGAGCTGCCGAGCGGAAAATAGAGCCGGAAATTCTCTTTCTGGATGTTGATGTCGAACGGCAGGTGGCCGAACCAGCCAAACCAGCCGTTCGCGCCCGATTTCTGGGCCAGCACGACGAGCAGGCCAAGCGCGGCGATCGATACTCCAAGAAAAATGAGCATTTTTCCAATTCCAGAAAACGGGTCTTGCATATTGTGGAAAAGTTGCTAAATTAAGCCCACGTTGTTGAAAGATACGATAGTAAACGGAAATTTCATCAGATAGCTGGTCATGCTCAACGGTTTCATCGTCATCTTCGCCATGCTGGCAGCACTCCTCCTGATTGTGGCGGTGATGTTGCAAAGCCCCAAGGCAGGCAGCGGTCTGACCGGCGGGATTTCAAGCCTCGGTACTGTTCAGACCCTCGGCGTCAGACGTACCGGTGATTTCCTGAGTAAGACGTCGGCGATTCTGGCTGGCGTGGTTATGGTTCTTTGCTTCATTGCACAGTTCACGCTTCCGACCCGTCATCAGGAGGGCGCAGGCAGCAGCATCCTGCAGAAGAGCGCTCCGGCGTCGCTTCCCGCAGGCAACCTCCCGCAGTCGCTTCCGACCGGCAACATCAAGCCTGCGGCGGCACCGGCGGAACAACCGGCGGCACCGGCAAAATAAGATTTGCACTCGTAGCTCAGTTGGTAGAGCAACTGACTCTTAATCAGTGGGTCCAAGGTTCGAATCCTTGCGAGTGCACCAGAGAAAGCCCTGTAAGTCATGATCTTGCAGGGCTTTTTTCGTTTTCTCATCGACGCTGTGGCCTACAGTTAATTTCAATGACTCAAGGGCATCGGCGACAGCAACCTGCCAGCTCTCTTCATCTCCCAACCAGTCTCCGACAATTCTCCTCCAGTCCGTCGAGCGCCTCGCGCATTGCCGTGCGCTTCGCTTCGCAAAACGCGTCGTCGTCGATGCTGTCGAGGTTTACCTCGACGTTGGCTTTGGCGCTGAGCAGGCCCGCGACGAGCAGGTAGCGACCTACGAAAACATCGCTGAGGACGGAGGGATTGGCGATCTGTTCGAGCCGGTCGGCAATCGGCAGCATGGCGATGCAACGGCGGAACAGCTCGAACGGCACTTCGGAGCTTGCTCGCAGCGCGTACTGGATCGCGGCGCGGCGGGCTTCAGCCTCCTCCGGCGTCGTCTTCGGCATCTTGTAAACCTCCATGATCGTGCCGAACACCTCCATGTCGCGGTCGCCGAGGTTGAGCATCTGGCGACGGGCGGTTTCGCACTGGTCGAGAATCAAGCGGATTTCATGCTCGACGTCGGCGAATTTCTTCTTGCCGATGGTCAGGTTGCAGACCATCGAGAAGAGCGCCGCGCCCTGCGCCGCCGTGACCGCCGCCGCCGCGCCGCCGCCGGGAGTGGGATCGGCGCTGGCGAGAGTGTCGAGATAGGCGGAGATTGCGCTCCAGCCGAGTGTGCCGTCAGGCTTCATGGTGGTAGTTGCGATAGAGTTGCAGGGCGTTGCGCATACACATGGCCACCGTCATGGGGCCGACCCTCGGAATGTAGATCGAGGCGGCTTCCCTGGCCTCCGGCTCGAAATTCTGGATGTAGGAGAAGTTCAGGCAGATCGCGCCCGGCTTCAGCTCCCCCGCCCTCACTTTTTCAAAGTGCGGCGACGGTACGCCGGTGATGACAATGTCCGACTGGCCAAGCGCATCCTGGCGCGAGACGGGGCGCGCTTCGTGATCGGAGCTGTTGACGTCAACGACGAAGCCGCCATTGATGTCGAAAGAGTAAACCCGCGCGCCATCGTTGGAGAGCATGTAGGCGAGCGGACGACCGACCACCTCCGAGCGGTTGAAGATGGTGATCTGCTGACCGCCGAACGGCAGGCCGTAAGGTTGATACGCATCGGTAGCTTCGAGCAGCTTGATGATCGCCAGCGGCGTACAGGGCAGGATCGCCTTGAACTTCCGCCCGGCGTCGTCGAAGCGCTCGTTGGCGTAGAGCTTGCCGATCCAGTGCGGCGACAGCCCCTCGACATCCTTGTGCGGCGAAATCAGATCCCGCAGCTCCGCGTCCCGCTCGTCGCCCCAGATCGGGTAATAGACGAAAATACCGTGAACGGCGCTGTCGCGGTTGGCCTCTTCGAGCACACTTCTGACCGATTCCGGCTCGCACCTCCTGAGATCGAAATGAATGCCGACATCTTCGCATCCGGCGCGGGTGTAGTCTGCGTAAGTGATCGAGGCAGGATCATCCGAGGCGAGAATGCCGACGATGTTGATCGTGAGCTGCTCCTCGGTGATCTGCCTACGGACGGCATCACGATACGAGGCGGCGACAGGGTTCGGTTCAAGCACTTTCATGGTTCAATGGTAACGTCGGTTCTGTTCAATGGAATTCCTGAAAAGAGACAACGGACTGGAATGGATTTCAAGAAGATGGCGAGCGATGGGCTGACGAACGGCGCTGTTATCTGTCGGGATGATTTTGACACGGTAATCACGGGGCAAAAAGCGTCGCCCTGAAAGGTGGCGGAACGGTAGCCGGACGAAATGGCGTCCGACTGTCTTGCTGGGGCGGCAGGATTCGAACCTGCGAATGTCGGCTCCAAAGGCCGATGCCTTACCACTTGGCGACGCCCCATCGTTCGGAAGAGATCGTTCTGAAAACGGCTTGAATTATACGGATAAATAGCTTAAAACACAACCCGAAGCCTGAATGAAGCGTGAAAAACCGCGCGGGCTTTTTTACCTTTCTGTTCAACTTTCTGTAACGAACATTCAGTCTCGCTCATGACGAAAATCAAGATCTGCGGCATCACCCGCCCCGAAGACGCCCTCGAAGCCTCGCTCTGGGGCGCGGACGCGCTCGGCTTCAACTTCAGCCGAAAGAGCCCGCGCCGCATCGATGCCGACGCGGCCCGCGCCATCGTCGCCGCGCTTCCGCCGCTCGTCAGCGCCGTGGGGGTCTTCGTCGAGCAGTCGCCCGAAGAGATAGTCGATCTCTGCCGCTATTGCGGCTTGCAGACGGCGCAGCTCCATTCGGATGATTACGACGCTGATAAGACGTTGCGGATCGAAGGCGTCCGGGTGATCCGGGTTTTTCGGCCCGGCCCCGGTTTCAGCGTCGAGGAGGTCAGGAGTTACGCGAAACGGACGGGTTGCCGGGGATTTCTGTTCGATGCGTTCAGCGCCGAAATGGCCGGAGGCACGGGCAATACCATCGAATCCTCGACGGCTTCCATGCTGTTTGACGAGACGCGCGATGTCGGCTGGGCATTGCTGGCGGGCGGGCTGAAGCCGGAGAACGTCGGCGACGCGGTGCGACTCGTGCGCCCCTGGGGCGTCGATACGGCAAGCGGCGTCGAGTCGTCGCCGGGCGTCAAGGATGCGCTGAAGATCCGGCGGTTCGTCGAAGCGGTGCGCGAGGCCGACCGCTCGCTCACGAATGGCTGCTGATGTGCCGAAGCACGATCTCCGCCGCCGTTTGCGGCAATTCGAGCGTGATGAGATGACCGCAATCCGGCACGCAGAGGTAGCTGCCGGATGGGGTCATCTCCTGCAATTTTTTGGCATTTTCGCAGGTCATGACCACATCTCCCTCTCCCGCCGCGAAGAGTATGGGCACCCTGACAGCCCGCACCATTTCGGGCAGCATCCCGGTCGTCTCCATCGCCGTGATCTGCGCGGTCGTCTGCTCGATGGCCTCCGAAGCGCAGAAACCGAGGCTCTCGAAGCCGACCTTGATGTCGTGCATCATGACCGAATTCCTTGACAGCGCGAGCCGCGCGAACATGTAGGCCGGAAGCCACCAGGTGAGCTTCCGCATCATGATGTTGAAGATGAAATTGATCGTGGCGGGCGCGGCCTTCGAGATAAATTCGTTGTTCGGCAGATAGCCGAAGTTGAAAAACACCATCGATCTGACGCTGTTCGGGTACTTGTTGACATAGTCGAGCGCCACGAACGGGCCAAACGAAAACGCGGCAATATGCAAATCTTTCAGCCCGATCGTCCGGATCAGCCCGTCAAGGTCGCGCGCGAAGTCGGAGATGTGGTAGCGATTCTGTGGATCGTTCTCCGACCAGCCGTGACCTTTCATGTCGTAGGCCACCGTGCGGTAGCCCGCCGCGTTCAGCTCGTGGATGATGCGGTGCCACCACATCCACCAGCAATCCCAGCCGTGGATGAGCAAGACGGTGCCTACCGGATTGGCTGGGCCGGAATCGTGATAGTGGTGCAAGAGGCCGCCGACGCTGACGAAATGGCTGTTTCGCATCAGGCCAAGTTCGTACCGGGCGCGGTTGCGTTCGCCCTGGGTGGAGGTCTCGAGCTGGTCGAGCAGCTTCAGGCGGTAAGCCCTGAATTTTTCTGACGATGGCTCCGGCAGGCTATCCATGGCTTTTCACGCTGAAGTTTCAGAGAGACACTACCGTTAAATGTAGGTAAAAATCCTGACTGCACGCAGTTTTTGCGCCACTTTCCAGGAGTGACCGAAGCCATGCCGCAACGTCACTTCACTGCCGGATCGCTGCCGGAGCCGTCCGCGTCGCTTGCCGGTTCACGGAAAATATTGCCGCCTTCACGCCTGATGATCTCCTGCTGCGTCAGAATCGTTTCGGGTGCGACCCGGAAATGCTTGAGCAACTGAGAGAACATCTGGATCGAGGTCTCGAAGATTTCGGTCACGACGGCATCGGCTCCGGCGCGGTAAAACCGGTTTGCCGATTCAAGCGAGCGGGAGCGCGCGATGATGAACGCCCCGGGATTGATCTCCCGCACCAGGCGGATGCACTGAACGGCGGCGTCGATCTCCGGAATGCAGATCACCACAGAGCGGGAGTGATCGACGCCGATGCGCAACAGCGACTTGCGCTCCGTGCAGTCGCCGTAGAAAAGCGGCTCGCCCTGGCGGCGCATCGTCTTGACCGTCTTGCGATCGGTATCGAGCACCGTGTAGGCGAGGTTCGTGGCGTTCATCACGGCGGCGACGTTCCTGCCAATCAGGCCGAATCCGATGATGGCGGCGTGAATTTCGCCCCTGCACGCGATAAGCCCGGCGGCGGCGCGAGCAGGCTGTTTCGGTTCGGGCTTGGATGCGAGCGGCATGAAGCCGAACACCGGAGCCATCTGGGCGGCGAACTTCGGCGCGGCGGCGATCAGCGTCGGCGTGACGATCATGGTGACGACGATGATGGCCAGCATCGACTGGAACATGTGCTGGTCGAGCAGCCCGGCGCTCCGGGCCGTTCCGGCGAGCACGAAGGAGAACTCGCCGATTTGCGCCAGCACCATGCCCGACATCAGGCTGACCCGCAGCGAAAAGCCGAGCGCCATCGAAATGCCGGTCATAATTATCGCTTTGACCACCAGCACCACCAGGGCGATGGCGACGAGCCACGGCAGCTCGATCATGTTCACGTCGAGCAAGAGGCCGACGGAGACGAAAAAGATGCTGGTCATCGCCTCGCGGAAGGGGTCGATGGTGCGGCTGATGCGGTGGCTTCCGTCGGTGCTGGCGATCACCATGCCCGCCATGAACGCGCCGAGCGCGAGCGACAGGCCGATAAGCGAGGCGAGCCACGCCGCGCCGAAGCAGAGCACCAAGGCGCCGAGCACCAGCACCTCGCCCGCGTGAAGCTCGGTGATGACCCGCACGATCTTCGGCATCAGGAACCGGAACCCGCCGAACATGCCGATGGTGAACAACAGAACGAGCGCAATCTCCTCGAGCGAAGCTTCAAGCGGCATCGAGCTGCCTCTCGTCAGAAAGCTGAATCCGAACATCAGCGGCACGATGGCCATGTCCTGGAAAATCAGGATGCCAAGAGCGATCCTGCCATGATCGAAACCGATTTCGCCCCGGTCGGAGAGAATTTTCAGGCACAGCGCCGTACTGCTGACCGAAAACGAAAAGCCGAGCACGAGCGCCTCCTTGCTGCCAACCGACGTGCCGATAGCATCCATCAGCCAGTATGATAACAGGGCGACGACAAGGCCGGTCAACAGAATCTGCGCCGTCCCGCCGAACAGGACGATCTTCTGGAGCTTTTTCAGATCATCGACCGAAAACTCCAGCCCGATGGTAAAAAGGAGCAGCACGACGCCCATCTCGGCAAGCGTCGAAATCAGCCCGCTGTCCCGAATGACATGGAACCCCGTCGGCCCGAGCATGACGCCCGTGAAGATCAAGCCGATCACCGGAGGAATCCGGATCTTCTGGAACACGAGAATGTTGACAATGGCAAGCGCCCCGATCAGGACCAGTTGCCCGAGAAATTCGTACTGATGCATGAAATACCTTGTTCAGAAACGGAATAGACAGAGGAGAAAATCATTGCGAATCACCATACCCAAGAGGCTGTCCGATTTGACAGCAAAGTTATCATGATCACCCTTGTGCTCCGTCATCGCGATGACAAAGAGCAAATATTGTAGAGTCTCGCGAGTTCCCTGCGGCAACCCGTCCGGGCGTTTATGCTGGCCAGTTCTCTGTTATTGTAGTGTAACACCGCAATATAAAAGGCGCAAATGGCTTCGGAATTTTATGGCGCGGCCATTGATAATTCCGTTAAAATCATACATTGTACAACAGTTGACAGTTCCTGCGCCAACCTGGCAACGCTTGCCGGAAAAGCCCCGCGAGAATCCGGATGCGGATTCGGGCTTGACCAGACAAGCTCCCCTATGACACCAGTCAACCCGAATCAATCCTGGAGAGTCGAGACCTTCCGGGCATTACCCGTTCGGGCGATTGATCGATTTGCCGTAACGGATTGCAGAGAACTGCCGTTCCTTCACATCAGACCATTTCCAGCAAATGTTCAAACCCAAACTGTTTACCGTTCTTCCCGAGCTGAACAGGCATCAGCTCGTCCGCGACATCGTGTCCGGAATTCTCGTCGGCATCGTGGCCCTGCCGCTTGCCATCGCCTTCGCCATCGCCTCTGGCGTCTCGCCCGAAAAGGGCCTCATCAGCGCCGTCATCGGCGGGTTTTTGATCTCCTTCCTCGGCGGTAGCCGCGTCCAGATCGGCGGGCCGACCGGCGCCTTCATCGTCATTCTCTACGGCATCGTCCAGCAATACGGCGTCAACGGCCTGATGATCGCCACCATCATGGCGGGCGTGATTCTCATCATCATGGGCCTGTCGCAGCTCGGCTCGCTCATCAAGTTCATCCCTTACCCGGTCGTGGTCGGCTTCACCAGCGGCATCGCCATCATCATCTTTTCGAGCGAGGTCAAGGATTTCCTCGGCCTGCAAATGGCCAGCGTACCCGCCGACTTCATCGAAAAGTGGGCCGCCTACTTCAAAGCCCTGCCGACGGCCAGCCCGGAAACCATCATGGTCGGCGCGGCAGCCTTGCTCATCATCATCTTCTGGCCGAAGGTCTCCACCAAAATTCCCGGCCCGCTGATCGCCCTCATCGTCACCACGCTGGCCGTGCGGATGCTGCATCTCCCGGTCGATACCATCGAAACGCGCTTCGGCGACATTTCGGCCTCGATTCCCGCGCCGAGCTTTCCGTCGCTCGACATGGCGACCATCCGCCACCTCATCATGCCCGCCACCACCATCGCCATTCTTGGAGCCATCGAGGCGCTGCTCTCGGCGGTGGTGGCCGACGGCATGATCGGCTCGCGGCACAAGTCGAACATGGAGCTGGTCGCCCAGGGCGTGGCCAATATCGTCTCCCCGATCTTTGGCGGCATTCCCGTCACCGGCGCGATTGCCCGCACGGCGACCAACGTCAAGAACGGCGGGCGCACGCCAATCGCCGGAATCGTTCACGCCATCACGCTGCTCGCCATCATGCTCCTTTTCGGCTCGTGGGCAAAGCTGATTCCAATGCCGACGCTGGCGGCGATTCTGATTGTCGTCGCTTGGAACATGAGCGAGCACCACGTCTTCCGGCAGTTGCTGAAAAGCCCGAAAAGCGACGTGGCCGTGCTGCTCACCACCTTCGGCCTGACGGTGATTTTCGACCTCACCATCGCCATCGAGGTGGGAATGCTGCTCTCGGCCATCCTCTTCATGAAGCGCATGGCCAGCATGAGCAACGTCGGCGTCATCACCGGCGAGCTGAAAGATGCCGAGGACGAGGATGACCCGAACGCCATCGTCAGCCGCGCCATTCCGGCGGGCGTGGACGTTTTCGAGGTCAGCGGCCCCTTCTTCTTCGGCGCGGCCTCGAAGTTCAAGGACGCAATGCACGTGGTCGGCAAAGCCCCGGCGATCCGGATTCTCAGGATGCGCAAGGTAATGAGCATCGACGCCACCGGCCTGAACATGATGAAGGAGCTGGTCTCCGACAGCCGGAAAACCGGCACGAAGCTGATTCTTTCCGGCGTTCACGTCCAGCCGCTCTTCGCCATGCAGCAATACGGACTTTCGGACGAGATCGGCGAGGAGAACATCTTCGGCAACATCGACGACGCCCTCGACCGCGCGCGAAGCCTGCTCGGCCTGCCCGTACAGGGACGCCCAGCGGGTTTCGTCGCCAGCGTGAAAAGAGAGAAGGAGTAGAGGAGCGAACGATTGAATTGCAAAGACGATACATTCAGGATAAACATCGTCTTGAAGAGCGCCCGGCTATACGTGATTTCCCCATAGCTCAAGACGCCAAGAGCAACGCAAAAGAGTCAAGTTTTCCGGTGGCTCTTTTGCGCGAGGAGGCTGGGGCTTTTGATTCAATTGTCCAGTCACCCCTCGTTCCCCCAGTTTTGCCATCCGGCCTATTTTACTATATTCTCCGTCGTTCTGGCGCGCGATGCGCGCCGTTTCCATCACCGAACTGAACCGATCATCCACCATGCCTCGTTATACACCGGAACAGCTTGAAAAAAGAAATGCGTCCAAGTGGACGACCTCGCAGGCGATTCTTGCGCCGATCCAGTTCCTCATCTTCCTGGCCGGTCTGACGGTGACGTACCTCTATTCGCAGGGCATCTGGATCACCGATTTCTGGTGGGTGACCTTCTTCGTCGCGCTCAAGACCTTCATGCTCGTGCTGATTTTCGTGACCGGAGGCTTTTTCGAACTTGAGGTATTCGGGCAATTCGCCTTCGCGCACGAGTTTTTCTGGGAGGATTTCGGCAGCGCCATCGCCATGATCGTGCACGTATCCTATTTCTTCCTCTTCTTCTGGATCAAGCCGTCTGAACACATTCTCATTCTCACCGCCTACCTGGCTTACCTGAGCTACCTCATCAACGCGGCGCAGTTCGTCATCCGCCTGCTGCTTGAAAAGCATAACGAAAAGAAACTCAAGGCCCGCGGCGCGGTCTGATTTGTAAACCCATCCACAGCATGGAAGCCAAAAAGTCCAAAGCGATCGTCTTCAGCGGCGTCAACAAGATCGAGCTGCGGGAGGTGACCCTCAAACCGGTCTGTTCGACCGACGTGCTGGTTGAAACCTGGTGGTCGTCCATCAGCACCGGCACCGAAAAGATGGCCCTCAACGGCCTCATCCCCTCGCCGCCCTTCATCTTTCCCTTCATTCCCGGCTACGAAACGGTGGGACGGATCGTCAAGGCGGGCGACCATGTCAATCAGGGGCTGATCGGCAAGTTCGCCTATGTGGCGGGGTCGTTCGGCTACGAGGATGTGAACGCGGCTTTCGGCGGCGCGTCGCAGTTCATCGTCTGTCCGGTCGAAAGCATCACGGTGCTCGACGGCATCTCGAATCCGCAATGCGGCATCGCCCTGCCGCTCGGCGCGACGGCGCTGCACATCGTCGATCTCGGCGAGGTGAAGAACCGCAAGGTGCTCGTGCTCGGCCAGGGCGCGGTGGGCATCCTCGCCGCAGAGCTGGCGAAGCGCTTCGGCGCGAGCCTCGTGGCGGTCACCGAGCCGCACCAGCGGCGGCTCGACATCTCGACGGCGGACATCAAGGTCAACCCGGAAACGCAGGATGTGTCGGCAGCGCTGGCGGGTCACGAGTTCGATATTCTCATCGACAGCACCGGCATCATGAGCGCCATCGAAACCGGGTTGCGTTTCCTGAAATTCCACGGCAAGGTGATTTTTGGCGGCTACTACCAGCGCATGAACATCGACTACTCGCAGGCGTTCAACAAGGAACTCTCCTTCATCGCCGCCCGCCAGTGGGCCAAAGGCGACCTGCGTCGGGTGCGCGAGCTGATCGCCGCCGGTAAAATCAACGCCGAAAAGATTTTCACCCACCAGTGCACCGTTGACGAAAACCTCGAAGCGGCGTACATGCGGGCTTTCGGCGACCCCGACTGCCTGAAGATGATCATCCACTGGAAGCATGGCGACGAGGCGGGCGAGAACTTTCCAATCTGCAAAACCGGGCACTGAGCGACTCATGGCGCCAAGAACCATCGCCATTTACGGCAAGGGCGGCATCGGCAAGAGCTTCACGACCACGAACCTCAGCGCGACCTTCGCCATGATGAACAAGCGCGTTTTGCAGCTCGGTTGCGATCCCAAGCACGACTCGACCACCTCGCTGTTCGGCGGCATTTCGCTGCCCACGGTGACCGAGGTGTTCGCCGAAAAGAACGCGAAAAACGAGCAGGTCGAGATCAGTGACATCGTCTTCCGGCGCGACATTCCCGGATTTCCGCAGCCGATCTACGGCATCGAGCTTGGCGGCCCGCAGGTGGGGCGCGGCTGCGGCGGGCGCGGCATCATCTCGGGCTTCGACGTGCTCGAAAAGCTCGGCATCTTCGAGTGGGACATCGATATTATTCTGATGGATTTCCTCGGCGACGTGGTGTGCGGCGGCTTCGCGACGCCTCTGGCCCGCTCGCTCAGCGAAGAGGTGATTCTGGTGACCAGCAACGACCGGCAGTCGATCTTCACCTCGAACAACATCTGCCAAGCCAACAACTACTTCCGCACCATCGGCGGGCGCTCGCGCCTGCTCGGCCTCATCGTCAACCGCGACGACGGCAGCGGCATGGCCGAAAATTACGCCAAAGCCGCGGGCATCAACGTGCTGATGAAGGTTCCCTACAACCTCGAAGCGCGTGACATGGACGACAGCTTCGACTTCGCCGTCCGCCTGCCCGCAATCGGCGAGCCGTTCAAAAAACTCGCGACCGACATTCTCGACAACGCCATCACGCCGTGCGAAGCAAGCGGCCTCGGCTTCGGCGATTTCGTCAAGCTCTTCGGCGAGGTCAGCGACGAGCTGCCCGCAGCCGCAACAGCGGATGAGCTGTTCCGCCGCCCCTCCGCTGACGGCAACACCGCGCAACCGGCCCCCAAAGCCACGGTGAACGACTCCGCGCCTGACGCCGAACGCCTGCGCCTGCTTGCCTGCATCGAAAAACTGCCGGAACCAGAACGCGAACTCTACACCCTGCACGAAGTCGAAGGCAAATCCCCCACAGAGATCGCCGAGCTGAAAAGCCTCAGCGAGCAGGAGGTGAAAGCCCACATCGCCACCGCCCGCAAAGCGATGCGCAAGCTGTTTTTCGAGCAGTAAAAACCAGTTCCAGCATCAGCTTCTCTTATAAGTCGTATACGACCCATAGGACTTATACGACCTATGCTTCGCGATTCCCCCACCCAACAAAAAAGGCTGCCCACTCGGAGCAGCCTTTTCAATTCATAATTCAGAATTCATAATTCATAATTCTCTCCTCACCCCATCGCCTTGGCTTTTTTCGTCGCCTTGGCGCGAAGGTCGGCGTTGAGAATCTTCTTGCGAATCCTGATGTTCTCCGGCGTCACTTCGAGCAGCTCGTCGTCGTTGATGAACTCCAGCGCCTGTTCGAGCGAGAGTCGCTTCGGCGGCGTCAGGCGCATCGACTCGTCAGAGCCGGATGCTCGCATGTTCGTGAGTTTCTTGGTCTTGCAGATGTTCATCGTGATGTCGAGGTCGCGGGTCGATTCGCCGATCACCATGCCTTCATAGACCTTCGCGTTCGGCCCGATGAAGAAGATGCCGCGATCTTCGAGGCTCGAAATGGCGTAGGCCACGGCCACGCCGGTTTCGGCGGAGACCAGCGCACCAGTCTCGCGCGACGGCAGCTTGCCTTTGTAGGGCTGGTAGTTGTGGAACACGTGCGACATCATGCCCTCGCCCTTGGTGTCGGTGGTGAACTCAAGGTTGTAACCGATCAGGCCACGCGTCGGAATTTCGAATTCGAGACGGTTCATACCGCCACGCAGGGTGCTCATGTTGGTCATCTCGGCCTTCCTGCGCCCCATCTTCTCGATGACCACGCCGGTGTACTCCTCCGGAACGTCGATGGTGACATGCTCGACCGGCTCCATCGTCACGCCGTTCTCCTCGCGGAGAATCACCTCGGGACGGGAGATCGCCAGCTCGTAGCCCTCGCGGCGCATCGTCTCGATGAGTACAGAGAGGTGAAGCTCGCCGCGTCCCGAAACCCTGAAGGTATCGGCGCTGTCGGTCTCCTCGACGTTGAGCGCGACGTTGGTCATAATCTCTTTCATGAGCCGCTCGCGAATCTTGCGGCTGGTCACCTCCTTGCCCTCCAGGCCGGCGAACGGAGAGTCGTTCACCGAAAAGAGCATCGAAAGGGTCGGCTTGCTGATGTCGAACGAATCGAGCGCTTCCGGCTGGTCGGGCGAGGCGAGGGTCTCGCCGACGTTGGCCGCCGCGATGCCCGCAAGCGCGACGATGTCGCCCGCCGTCGCCTCCTGCGCCTCGACGCGCTGCGTCCGGTCGAAGAGAAAGAGCTTGGTGACGGTGCCCTTGCCAACAATGCCATCCGGCGTTACCAGCGTGAGCTGGTTGCCGGGCGCGACCTTGCCGCGCAGGATGCGGCCAATGGCGATCTTGCCGATGTAGTCGTTGTAGTCGAGGGTGGTGATAAGCATCTGGAATCCGGCGTCATCGTCGGCTACCGGAGCCGGAATCTCCTTGACGATCATGTCGAGCAGAAGACTCATATCGCCATCCGGGTCATCCATGCTGTATTTGGCGATGCCGTTTTTGGCCGAAGTGAAAATGTAGGGAAAATCGAGCTGCTCCTCTTCGGCGCCGAGCGCGATGAAAAGATCGATGACCTGGTCATGCACCTTGACCGGATCCGATTGCGGGCGGTCGATCTTGTTGATGACCACGATCGGCTTCAGGTGTAGTTCGAGCGCCTTGCGAAGCACGAACTTGGTCTGCGGCATCGGCCCCTCGAAGGCATCGACGAGCAGAAGTACGCCATCGACCATCTTCAGGATGCGCTCCACCTCGCCACCGAAATCGGCATGGCCGGGAGTATCGACGATGTTGATCTTGCAGCCCTTGTGCTGCGCGGCCGCATTTTTCGAGAAAATGGTGATGCCCCGCTCCCGCTCCTGCGGATTGGAGTCCATCACCCTGACGTCAACATGCTGGTTCTCCCTGAACGCGCCAGTCTGCTTGAAAATGGAGTCCACGAGGGTGGTCTTGCCGTGATCGACGTGCGCGATAATGGCGATATTACGAATATTCTGTTTCCTGCTCATCTTTTGCGATAAATAAGTATATTTTATTGCTCTGGTTTTCAATCGGGCCGAATATACACTTTTTCCATTGAATATTATTACCGGGCGGGAGTGAAGATATTTTTCTTTTCAGTTTATTGAATGAACCGGACTCGCCTCAGACGCAGCAATAACTGAAGTATTGTCACAATAATCCTGTCCTTGAAACGACCTCTTCCTACGGAGTATGGCTAATATATTTCTTGAAAACAGCCTCCTTTTTGCCCTGACGCAAATCGTGCCGCTGTTTTACATCGTCACCACCGCCCTGTACGGCATCCATTTTTTCAAGGAGACGCCGCTTGCCGGAAGCCTCAAGCAGCCGGCGCTCATTCTTACCGTCGTCATGCATGTAGCTGATCTCGGCCTGCTCACCTCGACAGCAGGATACCGGCTGAGCTACTCGGCCTACAACCTCATGAGCATGGTGGCTTTGACGCTGGCCATCACCTACATGTTCATCGAATTCACCACGAAAAGCGACAAGACCGGCTTTTTCGTCATCGCCTTCGCCGCGGGATCGGCGCTTTTTTCGTCGATTCTGAGCGCGCAGACTGTCGATTCGGGACCGGCATTCAGCGGCCTGCGCATCGGCGTCCACCTGATCGCGGCAATTTTCGGCTTCAGCTCGGTAGCCATCGCCGGATTGTACAGCGGCATGTACCTGGTGCTTTTCCGCCAGATTCGGCTCAACCGCTTCGGCCTGCTCTTCCAACGCCTGCCGAACCTCGAAGCGCTGGGCCTGCTAATTATGCACGCCGTGGCGTTCGGCTTCTTTTTCCTGACGGTCACTATCGTCGCGGGCGTTCTCGAACAACACGCCTCGAAAGAGGTCATCAACCTCTTTGAGCCGAGACTCATCGCCCTGTTCGTCATCTGGCTGCTCTATGGCGTCAGCCTGGTCATCAAGCCGCTGTTCGGATGGGATATCAAGCACATGGCGGTGCTGCTCATCGCGCTCTTCGTGCTGGTCACGGCGCTCCTGTTCATCATGAGCCTGGTTACGCCAAGTTTTCACGGAATGAGGATTTAACCGATGCTCGATTTGAAAATTCGCCACATTGCGGTATATTAACACACTTTTATAGAATACTCTGTCAAGCTCTCTTTTGAATCGGTTTACCAACGGCTCATTTAAACTAACCCTGCTATGAACATCATTTCAGTTGGTGTCAACCACAAGACTGCACCTATTGAAATCCGTGAAAGAATCGCGCTTTCAGAAGTTCAAAACAAGGAGTTCGTCACGGACCTGGTATCGAGCGGACTGGCCAGCGAGGCCATGGTTGTATCCACCTGCAACCGCACGGAACTGTACGTGGTTCCCGCAATGCTGGAGGTGAACTGCGATTATCTCAAGGATTACCTGATCTCTTACAAGGACGCCCGCAAGGATGTCCGCCCCGAACACTTCTTCAATCGCTTCTACTGCGGCACGGCTCGTCACCTTTTCGAGGTGTCGAGCGCCATCGACTCCCTTGTGCTCGGCGAGGGCCAGATTCTCGGCCAGGTCAAGGATGCCTACCGCATCGCCGCCGAGGTCGGAACCGCCGGAATTCTCCTCACCAGGCTCTGCCACACGGCGTTCAGCGTCGCCAAGAAGGTCAAGACCAAGACCAAGATCATGGAGGGCGCGGTTTCGGTCAGCTACGCCGCCGTCGAACTCGCCCAGAAGATTTTCTCCAACCTCTCCATGAAGAAGGTGCTGCTCGTCGGCGCCGGTGAAACCGGAGAGCTTGCAGCCAAGCACATCTACGCCAAGAACGCCCGGAACATCGTCATCACCAACAGGACGCAGTCCAAGGCGGAGGCGCTCGCCGAAGAACTCGGCACCAACCGTGTGCTTCCTTATGAATCGTACAAGGAGCACCTGCACGAATTCGATATCATCATCACGGCGGTCAGCACCAAAGAGTATATCCTCAACGATGCCGAGATGCAGCAAGCGATGCAGCGCCGTCGCCTGAAACCGGTCATCATGCTCGACCTTGGTCTGCCGAGGAACATCGATCCTGAAGTCGGCAAGTTGCAGAACATGTTCCTCAAGGACATCGACGCCCTCAAGCACATCATCGACAAGAACCTCGAACGCCGCCGCGCGGAACTTCCGAAGGTCAAGACGATCATCGACGAGGAGCTGGTCGGCTTCGGCCAGTGGATCAACACCCTCAAGGTGCGTCCGACCATCGTCGATCTCCAGTCCAAGTTCATCGAAATCAAGGAGAAGGAGCTCGAACGATACCGCTACAAGGTGAGCGAAGAGGAGCTGCGTCGCATGGAGCACCTGACCGACAGAATTCTGAAAAAGATTCTGCATCATCCGATCAAAATGCTCAAGGCTCCGGTCGATACCGCCGACAACATCCCCAGCAAGGTCAACCTCGTCAGAAATATCTTCGATCTTGAAGAACCAAACCAGTCACTCCAATAAAATCAATCAGTCATCGAATTTTGAAAAAAGAGCTTATCATCGGCACTCGATCCAGCCCCCTTGCCCTGTGGCAGGCTGAATTCACCAAGGCAGAACTTTCCAGGCGCTTTCCCGACATGAACATCACGCTCAAGCTGGTCAAAACGACCGGTGATGTGCTGCTCGACTCCCCTCTTTCAAAGATCGGAGACATGGGCCTGTTCACCAAGGACATCGAAAAACACCTGATTGCTGGCGAGATCGACCTGGCCGTGCACAGCCTGAAGGACGTTCCGACCGGTACGCCTGAAGGTCTGGTCATCACCTCCTTCACCGAGCGCGAAGATACCCGCGACGTCATCATCTCCAAGTCCGGCAAGGGCATCAAGGATCTGCCGCCGAACGCACGAATGGCCACCAGCTCCCTGCGCAGAATGTCGCAGTTGCTGAGCATGAGGCCCGACTTGCAGATCATGGACATCAGGGGCAACCTCAACACTCGTTTCAAGAAATTCGATGATGGCGAGTTCGACGCCATGATGCTGGCTTACGCCGGTGTTTTCCGCCTCGAGTTCAGCGACCGCATCTCCGAAATCCTGCCGCACGACGTGATGCTTCCCGCGGTCGGCCAGGGCGCGCTCGGTATCGAAACCCGCACCGATGACGCCGAGACCATAGAGATCGTCCGCGTCATGAACGACGACAACACCGAAATCTGCTGCCGCGCCGAGCGTGCGCTGCTGCGCCACTTGCAGGGTGGCTGCCAGATTCCGATCGGCTGCTATGGTTCTTACATCAACGGCGACCTGAAGCTGCTCGCTTACGTCGGTTCAGTTGATGGCAAAACCGCCCTGCGCAACGAGCTGACCAAGCCGGTCAACACTCCGGAAGAGGCCGAGGCTGTCGGTATCGAACTGGCCGAGGTGCTCCTTTCGATGGGCGCGGAGAAAATTCTCGCTGACATCCGCAAAACCCGCTGATGAAAACTGTTCTCGTTACACGCCCGAAACATCAGGCGGAGCCTTTTGTAAGGGAGCTTGCGCAGTACGGCCTGAACTCGGTTGTCTTCCCGACGATCGAGATCAGGCCGGTTGCCGGCTGGAGCGTCCCCGACCTCACCCGGTTCGCGGGCATCTTCTTCACCAGCGCAAACAGCGTACAGTTCTTCCTCGAACGGTTGCTCGAAGAGTCTGCCGCCGAACTGCCGAACCTGCAACAGGCCCGTGTCTGGGCGGTCGGCAAAACCACCGGCGGCGATCTGGAGAAGCATGGCGTCACCATCGAGCCGCTCCCCAAAAGCGCCGATGCGGTCAGCCTCATGTCGGGCATCGACGCCAGTGAAATCGAAGGCAAAACCTTCCTCTTTGTTCGGGGCAGCCTCTCACTCGGCACCATTCCCGAAGTCATCGCCAAACGAGGCGGCATCTGCGTGGAGCTGACCGTTTACGACAACATCCAGCCTTCGCTCGAAGAAACTCAAAAGGTCAAATCGCTGCTCGCCGAAGGCAAGCTCGACTGCCTCTCTTTCACCAGTCCCTCGACCGCCATCAACTTTTTTGACGCGATAGGCTCGAAAGAGCTGCCCGAATCCGTTCAGATTGCGGCTATCGGCACCACCACCTCCGGCGCGCTCGAAAAGCTTGGCATCAAGGTGGACATCATCCCCGAATACTTCGACGGCCCCAGCTTCGCCAAAGCGATTGCGGCGGCAATGAAAGCCTGAGCTTTCGTCCGAATTTCCGGCACATAGGTCGAATAGGTCTTATACGACTTATAGGATTCACCTTATAGACAGTCGCCAGCCGCTCTTCTCCCCCAGTTCATCATTCGACACTCATAATTCATCATTCGCCTCCCGCGCTCACTCCGCATCCGGGATGTCATCGACGTAGCCCATGTGGATCGTCTCCGGCTCAGGTGTTTTTGGGGCAAGCGCTTCACTTGAAGTTGGCGAATTGACTGGCAAGTCTGTACTCATATCTGCTTTACCAGAGAACAACGGAATCTGTATGGCCTGCAACACGGAAAGCTGACTACCGTTGTCAGCATCCTCTTCCTCGGCAATGATCGGGGCGACAACTGGATCGGCAGTCTGCGGCGACTTGGCGCGAGCGTTTTTTCGCGAGCGACTTCTCGGTGCGGCGGCGGCCATCTCTTTCTCGACCGACTCCTTCACGGCATCCTCGATCACGATGCGGATAGATTTCATGAGCTGAAGATTGTCGCCCCGCTGCTCCAGAATCTCGCGACGCAAACTGTTGCCAAGCCGCTCGATCTCCTCGCGTTGCTTGCCTGGCCAGCCGGTCGCGAGCATCGCGACGATCACAAAAAGGAGCAGAATAATGACCACCAGCAGCAGAATCAAGAGGTTCATTGAGCGCTCTCCCCTTTGCCGATGGCCTCCATGAGATCCGCTCCCATCACCCGGTTCGCGCTGACGAGCCCCTGACCCATGATGGTTGTCACGCCATGATAATCGAAACAGCAGCCACCGGCTTCGGTGACAATCGGAATGACCGCCGCGCAGTCCCACGGACTCATAATCTTGTCCACGGCCACCTCGGCGCGGCCCGACGCGACCAGCATGTGGCCGTAGCAGTCGCCCCAGCCGCGCACCAGCCCGGCGCTCGAACGGAGCTGATCGACCGGATGGGTCGATGGCGGATCGAGCAGGTACTCTTTTTCGGTGAAAACCACCGTGGCCGCCGCCGTCTCCGAAATTGCCGAGACTTGCAGCGGTGTGCCGTTCATGAACGCTCCGCCACCAACTTCGGCGTGGTAGCGTTCGCCAAGAGCGGGAAAGTTGATGACGCCAAGCCTGAGTATGCCATCGACTTCGAGCGCGATCATCACGCCGTAGAGCGGCACGCCGTGGATGAACGAGCGGGTGCCGTCGATCGGATCGATGATCCAGCGCCGCCCGTTGCTGGAGGGGCGCTCGTCGAACTCCTCGCCAAATACACCATCGTCTGGAAAGCGTGACGTAATTCCCTGCCGTATCAGCTCCTCGGCTTTGCGATCCGCTTCGGTCACTGGCGTATCGTCGCGTTTGGAAAAGACCTGAAGCGACCGCTTGCCGAAGTAATCGAGCGTGAGCCTGCCTGCCTGTTCGGCCAGTTCGAGCGCGAGCTGCAGTTCGGGAGTCATGGGTGAACAGTCCGGTTAAGTGGTTGGAAATGCAAATGATGACGTAAGATAATCAACGGAGACCGAACCTAATGATATGCAGTGAAAAACGCAAGGCCGCCTTCACGATGTTGACGGATTTTCTTATCTTGGTTTTTCTTTCCAACAAAATCATCCAGAACCATGAGCCAGCTCGACCTCCTCAATATCGTTCACCGCCCGAGAAGACTTCGCAGAACCGCCGCTCTCCGCAACCTCGTTCAGGAAAACACGTTGACGGTCAACGACCTCGTGTTCCCGCTGTTCGTCATGCCCGGCAGCAATAACATTGAAGAGGTTTCGTCCATGCCCGGAAGCTTCCGCTTCACCATCGACCGCGCTGTCGAGGAGTGCAAGGAGCTGTACGATCTCGGCATCCAGGCGATCGACCTGTTCGGCATCCCGGAACAGAAAACCGAGGACGGCAGCGAGGCTTACAACGACAACGGCATTCTCCAGCAGGCGATCCGCGCCATCAAGGCTGCCGTGCCCGAGCTGTGCATCATGACCGACGTCGCGCTCGACCCGTTCACCCCCTTCGGCCACGACGGCCTCGTCAGGGATGGCATCATTCTCAACGACGAAACCGTCGAAGTGCTCCAGAAGATGGCCGTTTCGCACGCCGAGGCTGGCGCTGACTTCGTCTCTCCGAGCGACATGATGGACGGCCGCATCGGCGCGATCCGCGAGGCGCTCGACGAGTCTAGCCACTCCGATGTCGGCATTCTCTCTTACGCCGCAAAATACGCTTCGAGTTTCTACGGCCCGTTCCGCGACGCACTGCACTCCGCACCGCAGTTCGGCGACAAGACCACCTACCAGATGAACCCGGCCAACACCGAAGAGGCGATGAAAGAGATCGAACTCGACATCATCGAGGGCGCGGACATCGTCATGGTCAAGCCCGGCCTGGCCTACCTCGACATCGTCTGGCGCACCAAAGAGCGCTTCGACGTGCCGGTTGCGATCTACCACGTTTCGGGCGAATACGCCATGGTCAAGGCTGCCGCCGCCAAAGGCTGGCTCGACGAAGAGCGCGTCATGATGGAGTCGCTCCTCTGCATGAAACGCGCCGGCGCCGACATCATCTTCACCTACTACGCCAAAGAAGCCGCAAAAAAACTGCGCTGATTTCCGGCTGAGTAGTCACGACACCAAGCCCGGCGCGCAATCGCCGGGCTTTTCGTTATCTTTCTTGCACTTGATTTTAGTGATTGTCATTCTGAACAAAGTGAAGAATCCAGTCTTTTTCGAGTGGCACAATACTTGACTACTCAGAAATATCTGACGTAACTTTCTGGATTCTTCGCCCGACTACGTCAGGCTCAGAATGACAGGAGGCGTAAACGAAAAACGATCAACAAGACAACTCAGCTTTAACTTCTGAGTTTTCTGAATTTCTACCTTTATCTCTTCCCGCACTGATATGATACGCTATTTCACCGCAGGCGAATCGCACGGCCCGGCGCTTTCGGCCATTGTTGAAGGACTTCCCGCAGGCGTCGCGCTCGTCGAAGCTGACATCAATGACCAGCTTGCCCGACGCCAGCAGGGCTACGGACGCGGCGGTCGCATGAAGATCGAAACCGACCGCGCCGAAGTGCTCTCCGGCGTCCGGTTCGGCAAAACCATCGGCTCGCCAATTGCCCTCGTCATCCGCAACCGCGACTGGGAGAACTGGACGACGCCGATGGCGCAGTTCGAAGATCACGCCACCGAGGTGCAGAAGATCACCATCCCGCGCCCCGGCCACGCCGACCTCACCGGCGTCATCAAGTACGGCTTCGACGACATCCGCCCGGTCATCGACCGCTCCTCGGCCCGCGAAACCGCCGCCCGAGTGGCCGCCGGATCGCTCGCCAAAGCGTTCCTCCGCCAGCTCGGCATCCAGATCGGTAGCTACATCTCCACCATCGGCCCCGCCGCTGAATCAGCCACGCCAGCCTCGTTGCAGGCGCTGCTCGATGCTGGAGCCGAAAGCCTCGCCGCCGAAGCCGACAAATCGCAGGTGCGTATGCTCGACCCCGAAGCCGAAACCGCGGCCATTGCGGCCATCGACCAGGCCAAAGCCGACGGCGACACCCTCGGCGGCATCGTCGAGATTTACATCACCGGCGTCCCGATGGGCCTCGGCAGCTACGTCCAGCACGACCGTCGCCTTGACTCGGCGCTTGCCGCCGCCATCATGTCGATCCAGGCGATCAAAGGCGTCGAAATCGGCCCAGCCTTCGACAACGCCCGCAAACCCGGCTCACAGGTGCACGATGAGCTGTTTGCCGGTGGAGAGAAGGGATTGAGGCGCGAAACCAACCGCGCCGGAGGCATCGAAGGAAGCATGTCGAGCGGCCAGCCGATCCACATCCGCGCCGCCATGAAGCCGATCTCATCGCTCGTCTCCCCGCTCCGCTCCTTCGACCTCGCCACGCTCGAAGCCGTCCAGTCGCGCTTCGAACGCAGCGACACCTGCGCCGTCCCCGCCGCCGGAGTCGTCGCCGAAGCCGTAGTCGCGCCAGTCATCGCCAACGCTTTACTGGAAAAAATCGGCGGCGATCATATGGCGGAGATTAAGGAAAGGCTTGAAGCTTACCGGGAAGCGCTGAGGATGAGATTCGGGGGATGATTTAACATATAATTTACCACCAAAGGGTACAAGCGTGAATAATACAGAATTCAAACCCCCATATTTTGAAGCCAAAAATAAACTTCCAGAACCAGTGGCCGAATATGTAGCTTGGCTTGATGTTATGGGAATTCAATCAAGCATGATGAGATCGCTTCATACAGCAGCAAATTTTATCTTCAAGCTTCATGTCGCAGCATTGGAACAGAAAAAGCCAAAAATGCGCCTCTATCCAATAATGGATGGTGTTTATGTAACAACTCCAGACAAAGAAGAGATGCGTTCATTTTTATCAGAGGTTTTTCACCGACTTGCTACCTGTTTTAATGAAGAAAATGAAAACAAACACCGCTTTTTAGCAAAAGCATCAGTTGCATTTGGCCTTGTAATTCATGGTCATAATGTCAACAGCTTTGCCAGTGGTGTACTTAAAGAGAACGAAGAATACAAAAACTCTATCTTACTCGGAATGCCTGTAGTTCTTGCCAATCAAGGCGAAAAATTTGCGCCGCCATTTGGCATAATCCTCCATTATTCTGCTCTTGACATGGCAACCCGAGATGAAAAAAAATGGTCTCACACGTGGTGGCCATGGTTCGAGTTTGGAAATGACGCAATCGCCCAAAAATTAAAAAAAGAAATTGAATCGTATTTTCGTTGGTGTGAAGAACGAGCCGGAGTCATCAACTATGATCCAGCTCGCATAAAACATCACAGAGCACAACTCATACAGTATTTAGTAGATGCTTAGTGGATTATTCCCTATGGCATTTTTTTGAACTTTTGATACGCTCCTAAAAACCTCATCCCACCCACCCACTCCGCCAACGCCTGTCTGACGCCTTCGCGCTCGCGGGGGATGACGGACAACAGCACACGCTACTCGCGATCCGGTTTGCGGCGCTTCTGCTCCCAAGCCTGCACGGCCCGAATATCGAATCCAAAACACCTCGAAAATTCCGGTTGCGTCAATCCCGGGCTCTTTCTGTATTTATCGTCCTGCCACCTGTATATCTGAAAGGGCGGGCATGAAACCCACCCCTACAGGCCATGCGCTCACAGGCAGGAGTGTTGCTCTCCTTTCTGCTTTTGCTTGTCCGGAAAAATGAGGCGCTGGTTCATTTCGAGCGACGGTTCGGGCACTTCGGTACGGCCCACGATGTGCGCGGGCACGCCGGCGACCGTGTAGTGCGGCGGTACGTCGTCGAGCACCACGCTGCCCGCGCCGATTTTGGCGCCTTCGCCGATTTTGATGTTGCCGAGAATCTTGGCTCCCGCGCCGATCATCACCGATTTGCCGACCTTCGGATGGCGGTCGCCACTCTCCTTGCCGGTGCCGCCGAGCGTCACTTCGTGCAGAATCGAAACGTTGTCATCCACCACGGCGGTTTCGCCGATCACGAGGCTGGTGGCGTGGTCGAGCAGAATGCCCTTGCCGATTTTGGCCGCCGGGTGAATATCGACAGCGAACACTTCAGACATACGGTTTTGCAGGAAGTAGGCAAGTGATTTGCGACCATTCTGCCACAGCCAGTGCGCGAGACGGTAGGATTGAAGCGCCTGGTAGCCCTTGAGAAAAAGCATGATCTCGAAATAGTTCACCGCCGCCGGGTCGCGCTCGCGGGTGGCCTCCATGTCGCAGGCGGCATAGCGGACGGAGTCGGGACTCTGTCGGTAGAACTCCTCGAAAATCCCTTCGAGCACCGGCGGCGGAAAGTGCTTCGAACCAAGCTTCACGGAGAGCAGCATCGCCAGCGCCGGAGCGAACTCCTCATACCGCAAAATGTGCTGTTCGAGAAACAGCCGGATTTCAGGCTCGCGCTCACATTCGAGGCGCGTCTCTTCGAGAATCAACGACCAGATATCCTGTACGCTCATAACTTCCTTGTGGATGGATTGCGGCAATGCGAAACAACTGCTTGCCGCATCATGCAATAAAGCGCCGCCCGCAGCTTAAAGGTTTCCCGCTCGCGACCAGCGGCGCTGACGACCAATGTACGCAAAACAAGGCAAACCACCCGCTTGCCGCCATTCCGGATCATCCCTCGAAAACCACCCGACGCTCCCGGTCGATAACCTCCATGTTTTCCAAAAAATTTTGCGTACAATTGGCTACAGCTTTATGAAAACGACACCGCGCGACACCATGCTCATCTCAAGGAAAATCGAGATCGACTACGGCCACACCCTTCCGAACAGCTTCAGCTTCTGCAACCAGTTGCACGGCCATCGCGGCGTCATCGTGGCGACCGTCGAAGGGCCGGTCATCGAGCGCCATGGCGACGCCGAAGAGGGCATGGTGATGGATTTCAAGTTCCTGCGCCAGATCATGGACGAGCACATCCACGACCTGCTCGACCACGGCTTCGCGGTCTGGAAGGAGGACAAGGAAGACCTCGAATTCATCCTCAGGCGCAACAGCCGCGTACTCGTGACCGACGAACCGCCCACCGCCGAATACCTTGCCAAATGGGCCTTCCGCCAGATCAGTGGCAAACTCCCCGAAGGCGTCAGGCTCAAAAACCTCCGCTGGTACGAAACGCCCAACAACTGGGCGGACTACGACGACGAGTGAGCTTGAAGCGAGAACGTCCGGCTGGTAAATCATTTTCACGCCGTCAGTTCAGACTCACGTCGATTTCGGCGATTTCGTGATCGATGACCAGCGGGATGCCGAACAGCTCGATACCGTTTTCGGAAATCCTGAGTTGCTGCATGAAGGCAACGAGAAAGAGATGGTAGTTTTCCGGAGAGGCTTTGATCGACTCCGGTTTCCGGCCCGCTTTTCTGGCGTCGTGCAGTTGGGTGAGCACTTTGTGCTTTATCGATTCGACTGATTCGCGTACCATAGTCATCCTCCGCCATTCATGGGTATCGTTGATTCGCCGTGGATTGCCGCACAGGCTCTCGAGATCGTGACGATTCGCTCAGGCCTCGGCGAGCGCCGGTTCGCGTTGCCGCCAGAGCGCTTCGAGATCGATGCCGGAATCCAGCAGCCGAACGCACCGACCGGCCCCTTTCCTCCTGCCCACAATTTCGCACAGCACACGCTGACCGTCATGGTCGATAGCCAGCACCATGCCTGAATTGAGGCCGCTTGCGGGATAGAACCCGACCAGCCACTCCTGCCTCTCCCTTTCGATGCATTCGATAAACCTGACCATGAGCGGACGCTGGTAATTGTAGAGGCTGATGTTGCCCTGGAAAAATTCGCCGTATCTCAGTGCCTGGAATTTCATTGCTGTTCGGCGGTTTTTGAAGTGAATGCGATCCGTGACCGTGATGTTCTCCCTGATCCGGCAACCGGTACGAACATAGCATTTCGAATGGTTTCGTTTCTGCAAACAGTACGTTGCGTATCGATGCCGCCACTGTCGCGACCATCGCCCGCGTCAACGGGGATGCGCGGAATAGTCGCGCCTTGCATATATATTTAAAGCTCGCTGTGAAGATCAGACAAGGCGTTTCAGTAATACATCTTTTTTGTCATGTCAGTTGAAAACCCGGAGTTCGGCTTGCTCAGGGAGTTCCCGGAGCCGGTCTGCCTGATGAATCTGGAAGGCGCGATCCTCGATGCCAATGAAGCGTTCGTTTCCCGTTTACCGGAAACAGGCGCGGACATCCGGGGATGCAACATCTACGAGCTGCTTGCGAGTACGCTCCAGTCGCCGGAAATCGCGACAAAAAGGAGAGCGATGGTCCAGCAGGTGCTCCTTACCGGCAGGCACATCTCCTTCGACAACGAGAAGGATGGCATACACTGGCGCTACCTCGTCCATCCGGTGCGGAGTGCTGAAGGCCAGATTACCCGGCTGCTCGTCATCGTTCACGACATCACCAAAACGAAAGCGGAAGAACTCCAGTCAAGAAAGGACAATCTCGTCTTCAAGGCGCTGATGGACGCCACGCCCGGTTCGGTCATCATCCTCGACGCCGCAGGACGGATCAGCGGCATCAATCGCTATGCAATGGAGGTTTTCGGGAAAAGCGAGTCTGAGCTGTACGCCTGCGATCCGTTCGAGATCGTTCATCCCGAAGACCGGCACGTTGTCCGGGAAAAGTTCAGGGCCATTCTGGAAAGAGACATCGAGGAGACGGTCGAAGCAAAAATCTGTGTGCATGGCAATCCTGAGCAAGCGAGGTGGTTCATCATTCACGCCCGGAAAACCGAGATCGACGGCGAGCCGTTCGTCGTTACCGTCGGCCTCGACATCGATGAACGCAAGCAGATGGAACAGGCGCTGAAACGCAGCCGCGACCGGCTCGATTTCACCCTCGAAAAGTCTCACCTGGGGTGGTGGGAGTTCAACCCCGTGACCAACTCGACGAGACGTACGCTCGAACACGACCGCATTTTCGGCTACGACGCCTTCTTGCCGGAATGGAGTTTCAGCCTGTTTGTCGATCACATCATCGACGACGACCGCGCGATGGTGAAAAACCTGTGCCATCAGGCGATGGAGAAACAGGAGGATTTCGCCTTCGAATGCCGCATCCGCCGCAACGATGGCCAGATCCGCTGGATATGGGTGGCGGGCGGATTTCAGTTCGACGCGCGGGCGAACCATTACCTCATGTCGGGACTTGTCAGGGACATCAGCAAGCGCAAGCAGCAGGAGGAGCGGCAGGAGGAGTTGCAGCTCGAACTGCAACAGGCGCAGAAGATGGAGGCGATCGGCCAGCTTGCCGGCGGCATCGCGCACGACTTCAACAATGCGCTGACGGCCATTCTGGGCAATGCCGAGCTGCTCGCCAAAAAAGTCCCCCCGGCATCGCGCTTCATTGAACACATCGACGACATCCGCAAATCGGCGCTCCGCTCGGCCAGCATGACCCGGCAGTTGCTCGCCTTCGCCCGAAAGGAGATCGTGACGCCGAAAGTCTGCCCGATCGACCAGGAGATCGAGCACCTGCTTCCGATGATCGAATCGCTGATCGGAAGCCACATCCGCTTTCTGTGGCGTCCGGCAAGCGGCGGACGCTGCGTACACATGGATCCGTCGCAGATCGACCAGATTCTGATCAACCTGTGCGTCAACGCGCGGGACGCCATCACCGACAACGGTACGATCACCATCGAAACCGCCCCGATCATCATCAAGGGCGGCGAATCCACCCCCGGTCACCCCTGCCGGATTCCGGGCGAATATGTCCGGATCGCCGTCTGCGATACCGGATGCGGCATCGACACCAGGGCGCTCCCGCATATCTACGAACCCTTTTACACCACCAAGGAGCCGGGAAAAGGCACCGGCCTCGGCCTGTCCACGGTTTACGGTATCCTGAAGCAGAACAAGGGGTGGATCGACTGCGTGACCGAACCCGGCGAGGGCGCGACCTTCATCGTCCATCTGCCCGCCTTTGGCGACGACGGGGCCGTCATCCGGAGCGATGAACCCGACAAGACCATCATCAGCACGTCCAGTGCGACCATTCTTCTCGTCGAAAATTCCCCCGATATTCTCTCGATACTGCAAGGAGTGCTCGAAGAGAAGGGCTTCAGCGTGCTCGCCGCCCAGAGCGCCGGAACCGCCGTCAGGGTTGCCAGCCAGCACCCCGCCGCTATCGATCTGCTGGTGACTGATATTATGATGCCGGAGATGAACGGGATCGATCTGAGCGAAAAACTGGAAGCCGCGCGGCCCGGTCTGAAAACACTCTTCATGTCCGGTTACGCGCAGGAAACCTTTTACCAGCCAAAAAACCTGTATAAGAAGGCGAACTTCATACAGAAACCGTTTAACATCAACAGTTTTCTGGGAATGGTTTCAAAAATGCTGGCGTCGCCTCGAAGTTGAATCGGCTTCGGCGTCGAATGATATGTGACGCAATCCATGCTGTGCTACGTTTCCGATAACCATGAAATATCAGGAGGCCATCATGAAAAAACTGCTTGCCTTGACACTGCTGATCTCCCTCGCCGGTTGCAGGTCGTATTACCATAATGACGGACGGGGAGACCGATACGACAGGGATCGCCGCGAGTACAAACGCGACCGCGACGACCGCAGGGATCGCGAGGATCGTCGTGACCGCTACGACGACCGGTGGAAAGATCGTTATCAGTGACCCGTGACCGGCGAAGCGTTGCCGGTGGCGCTTGGCCGGTGGCCGTGTGGCGGAAAACCGGATAATCCGGCAATCGCGATTCAGCGACTGAAAGCCCGGATTATGCTGTTTTGACGATCCAGTACAGCTCTTCGCCTTGGCGCACCTTGTCGAAGCGGCCCGAGGCGAAGAGCGAGTCGAGCGCCTCTCGGATTTTCGCGGCGTCGCCGTCGAAGAGCTTGCCGAGCGCCGTTTCGAGTTCCCGCTCCTGCACCGGGTGGCGGGAGGCGATGGCGGCGACGGTGTCGAGCAGATTCTCCGCCGAACCGAGGTTCATTTCGCCCTTGGCGGGATGCAGCACCGGCGCGGCGGCGGAAAGAATGAAGACCGCACGCTGGACGAGTTCTTCGTCCGGAATGCCGACCATGCTTTCCGGCGCAGGTCGGGTCGGCAGGACGAGGTGAATCATGTCGGGACGAATCTCCGCGAGCACCGCCGCCATATCGTTCAGCGCCGCCTCCGAATCGTTCAGCCCTCTGATGAGCATCACCTCGACCCAGAGCTTTCCCCGATACTCCTGCCTTAAGAGCCGCAACCCTTCGACATGCTTCTCGAAGGTAAAGCCCGACGCGGGGCGGTCGATGCGCTCGAACAGCTCCGCCGAACCGGCGTTAAGCGACGGCAGCACCGCGTCAGCTTCGAGCAGCTCCTTGCGGACTTCCGGCAGACAGAGCAGCGATCCGTTGGTGATGACCGCCACCGGAATTTCCGTCGCCTTTTTGACTTCGGCGATCAGCCAGTCGAGACCCTTGTAGAGCGTGGTTTCGCCGGAGCCGACGAAGGTGATCCAGTCGATCTTCTTGCCGCTCGAGACCGCGTCGAGAATCTCCGCCAGAATATCTTCTTTCGGGAAAAATTCGCGCCGCTCCGTCACGTACTCCTTCGTGCGCCCAAGCTGGCAGTAAACGCAGTTCCAAGTGCAGCTTTTCGATGGCAAGAGATCGACGCCGAGCGACTGGCCGAGGCGTTTCGATGAAACCGGTCCGAATACGTAGTTCATAACAAAGCTCCCATTGAAGATCAGCCCGCTTCTGCGGCGGCTTCCAGTTCCGACATTTTGGCGGAACTCTCCGCCTCGAACGCCTCGCGCGACACATGCGGCAGCACCAGGCTGGAGACGGTAAAGGCGATGATCTCCAGCGCGAAAATGGCCGCGTAGGCCAGCATGTGGTTGCCCGAAAAGTGGAAGACAAGGTCGCGAATCACCCCGGCGCTGGAGTGGCCGAGAAAAATGGCGAGGCTCTGCGCGGTGCCCCACAAGCCCATGTAGATGCCGCTGCGCCCGGCGGTCATGTTCATCATCATGGTGATGTTCGAGACGCTCGCCGCGCCGAGACCGATGCCGGTCACGACCAGCGCGATGCGCAAAAACTGCATGTCGTGCATGAACCCGGCGGCGATAATCAGCCCGAAGCCGACCGCGCCGAACACGTTACCGAAATAGGCGCCGCGTCTCGTGCCGATGCGGGAGAGCAAAAAGCCCGTCAGCAGCATGAAGATGAGCTGTGTGCCGCCCATCAACGGCTTGAAAAGCTTGGTGGTCTCCGAAACCTGCATCCCGAACACCTCCGCGCCGAACGGATCCATCACCACCTCGTTGGCGAAAAGGGCGAAAATGGAGATGAAGATGTAGAACGCGAAGAGCATGGTGTTGGGTGACGAAGCGAGCAGGCGGATCGCCTGTGAAAACGGGATGCTGTGCTTCTCCTTGCCCGTGCCGACCGCGGCGTTCCGGCGTTCGACGCCAAGCACGGCGACCAGGCCAAAGGCGAGGGAGACGAGGCCGCCGATCTCGGCAACCTGGGTCAGCCGCTCCGGCGTGAAGACTTTCAGATAGACGCCGATGGAGTAGTTGGAGATGATGGCCGTCAGCACCATGAGCGTCCAGCTCGCCCCGGCGATCTTGCCAATATCTTTTTCGTCAACCATGTCGGCGATCAAGGCGTAATAGGCGGTCGTGGCCACCTGGAGGCCGAAGCCGAAGATCAGGAAGATGACGCTGAGTTTCCAGAGGCCGACATCCCCCAGCGCGGAAAAGATGATGCTGACGAGGCTTCCCGCTCCGTCGAGCCGCACCTCGTAGGCCGCCGTTGGCGCGAGGATGAACGAGACGATGCAGCTCACCAGGCCAATGAGCACATACGGTGTGCGGCGATAGCCGAAGATGCTGTGGCGGTCGGAGAGGTTGCCCGCCCACACCTTGACGCCGAGAATGGCGAGAAGCTCCTTGAGGCTGATGAGGCCAAGCGCTATAGTCGCCGGCAGGAACAGCTCCTTGATCATGACCCGGTTCAGAATGTCCTGCACGAAACCGAGCATGATGCCGAATCCTATCTGAAACAGCGAGAGCCGGACAAGATTGAAAACCCGAAAAAATTTATTCATGGAGCGCCGGAAAATGGATTGGAGCCGGATGGAAGTCACTTCGTCAACAGAGGCCGTAATTTACACAAAACCCTTGCTTTCTCAAGGATCGCGCCCGGCGGCCACTCTTGGAAATCAGGCCGATTTTGGTTATCGTGACTGGGTACAATATCATCCTGGGGGTGCTTTGCTTCGGCAAGGCTGAGATCACACCCCTACAACTTGATGCAGGTAATGCTGACGCAAGGAACGATGAAGCACACACTCCCCTTCCCTGCTTCACCCTCCCTTCCAACGGAGAAACCCTGTTTTCCTTCTGACTTGCTCCATGAATAATGAGAATGCCTCCTGCCCCGAAAAGCACTTTTTCGGCCCCTCTTCATCCAGAATCACCGTCAAAGGCTTTACGTACCCGATCGAGGTCGGCATGAGGAGCGTCGCCCTCACCCGCAGCTACGAGTGCAAGGGCGAGAGTTTCACCTCGATGCCGCTCTACGACACCAGTGGCCCGTTCGGCGATCCCGATTTCAGCCACGACGTGCGCAAAGGGCTGGAGCCGGTGCGCGACGGATGGGGCTTCGACTGCGGCGCGGTCGAGTCAGCGGGCGCGGCACTCTCGATGACCGGGCGCAAGCCGCGCGTGGCGAAAGCGGGCGAGGCGGTCACGCAGATGCACTTCGCCCGCAAGGGCGTCATCACGCCGGAGATGGAGTACGTGGCGATCCGGGAGAACCAGGCGCTGGAAAGCTGGATCGAAAAGCGCGGCGGCAAACCGGTGACGCCGGAGATGGTGCGCGACGAGGTGGCTCGCGGACGGGCGATCATTCCGGCCAACATCAACCACCCGGAGATCGAGCCGATGATCATCGGGCGCAACTTCCGGGTCAAGATCAACGCCAACATCGGCAACTCGGCGCTCGGTTCTTCGATCGACGAGGAGGTCGAAAAGGCGGTCTGGGCCTGCCGCTGGGGCGCAGACACGGTGATGGATCTCAGCACCGGCAAGAACATCCACCAGACTCGCGAGTGGATTCTGCGTAACTCGCCGGTGCCCATCGGCACGGTGCCGCTCTACCAGGCGCTCGAAAAGGTGGGCGGCAAGGCTGAAGAGTTGAGCTGGGAGGTCTATCGCGACACGCTCGTCGAGCAAGCCGAGCAGGGGGTCGATTACTTCACCATCCACTCCGGCATCCTCGCCGCAACGCTGCCCTACGCCGAAGCGCGGCAGACCGGTATCGTCTCGCGCGGCGGCTCGATCATGGCCCGCTGGTGCCGCGCCCACAAGCAGGAGAACTTCCTCTTCACCCGCTTCGACGACATCTGCGACATCCTGCGCAGCTACGACGTGGCCGTCTCGCTCGGCGACGCGCTGCGCCCCGGCTCCATCGGCGACGCCAACGACGTGGCGCAGTTCAGCGAGCTGAAGACCCTCGGCGAGCTGACGCTTCGCGCCTGGGCGCGTGACGTGCAGGTGATGATCGAAGGCCCCGGCCACGTGCCGCTGCACATGATCCGCGAGAACATGGAGATGCAGCTCAAGCACTGTCACGAAGCGCCGTTTTACACGCTCGGCCCGCTCGTGACGGACGTGGCTGCCGGGTACGACCACATCAACTCGGCCATCGGCGGTACGCTCATCGCCAGCCTCGGCTGCTCGATGCTCTGCTACGTCACGCCGAAGGAGCACTTGGGCCTGCCCGACCGCGACGACGTGCGCGAGGGGGTGATCGTGCACCGCGTCGCCGCCCACGCGGCGGACATCGCCAAAAGCAGCCCGACCGCCTGGCTGCGCGACGAGCTGATGAGCAAGGCGAGATACGCCTTCGCCTGGGAAGACCAGTTCAGCCTGGCGCTCGACCCGCTCAAGACGCGGCAGATTCACGCCCAGAACATGGCCGCCACCGGCGACACCGCCGCCACCGCCAAATACTGCACCATGTGCGGCCCCGACTTCTGCTCGATGAAACGCTCACAGGAAACGGCTACCGGTCTTTAATTTCTTCCTTCTTATAAGTCCTATAGGTCGTATAGGACTTATAAGACCTTAGGCGCACACTTTATCGTGGCTATCAACGATTTTGCCGATTGGAGCCAGTTCGAATAGAAGTGCAGTGTCGGGTTCGGAATTGGGATTGGGAGGAGATTCGGGTCAGTGAGATAAAGTGTGTAAACGGTCATAGATTCCACTCATGAAACAAGGAGCAAAACTATGACCAGAAAGAA
>NZ_VDCH01000001.1 GCF_006265165.1 Chlorobaculum thiosulfatiphilum | reverse complement strand
GCGTCAAGATATGGATATTTCAGTTAAATCGATAGATTTCAATACCTTATGTCAGTACTGACTTTTTAGAGATGCCCTATTGTTGATGCATCAACAATAATACCTAAAAGGTGCTTATTGGATATTGATAATGAAAGCATAGAATTTGCATTCTATTTCATGCTATTAAGTCCAAATGTGGCATATGTTTCTTGCGAGTTGATAAATTGTCGTGAAAATCTTATTTATTCTTATGGTGATCTTGAAAATATATTTTACCTGAACTACTATTCTGTTATTAACTCATATAAAGAAGTATACTCTTCAGTAGCGGAACCGATAAAAGGTGAGAAAATACTGTCCGAACGCTTATCATCCAGAGGTGGCACTTTTGTGAAAATCTATACGCAATCAAAGCGATTTGTTTGTAAAGGTCATATGGAAAACAATGCTAATTATTGTGTTTCGCTTAAGCTTGATGACTTGCAGCAAGTAAGTCTTATCAAAGATAATGAGCAAGTTGCACTAATGGAAGTCATAGAGGATGGGGTAAGTATTAGAGGAATGAGAAACTGCAAGGTTTCATTTGTAGACTATGAGAATGGGCTGGTTACAATTGAGTCGAATATTAAGCTTGGTTAGAGAAACTAAATAATCTGCATAACATATCATACGGCAAAAATACCAGCAAATAAGTTGTTATGTCTAAATCAATTGATAAATCGACAACGCAGGCGATGGCTTTATCCGGGGAAGCGAGAGCGCTTTTGGCTGAGCGGTTGGTTGAAAGTCTCGATCAGGAATCGGTCAGTAAAATCTGGTTGGATGAGGCAAAAAAACGTCGCGATGAGGTGCTGCGTGGTGAGGTTCAGCCGATACCAGGGCTTGCGGTGATGGAGGAGGTTCGAAAGCTCATAGATGATAAATGAGACTTTCTAACCCTGCTTTATACTCGTTCACTCACATCTTGTTACCAATCCTTTCCCCGCAAATCCCCCACCTGTTACTTTTTCTCCCCGCTCCGATCCGGGATTTCAGAATTCGGCGGAAATTCCCGATATTCAGGGTCATCTTTTTCAATGGTTTTGCGCGTCCCGGTTTTGGGATTGACGTCTGGCAGCAATGCCACAATTTTTATAACGTTTGATTATCAATAGATTTATGAGCAAGGAGCCAACAACGGCCACGGGTTTGCAGAACAGATTCAGAACGCACTATTGCGGCCAGTTGAGCCGCAAGTCGGAGGGCGAGTCGGTGCGGCTCGGCGGCTGGGTGCATCGCATCCGCGACCACGGCGGCCTCATCTTCATCGATCTGCGCGACCACACCGGCATCTGCCAGCTCGTGGTGCTGCCTGAAAACGAGAGCCAGTTCAAGGCTGCCGAAGGGCTGCACTCCGAATCGGTGATCTCCGCCGAAGGCTCGGTGGTGCTCCGCTCCGACGAAACGGTCAATCCGAGGCTCGCGTCGGGCGCGATCGAGGTGGTCGTCAGCTCCATCCAGATCGAAAGCAACGCCCATCCGCTGCCCTTCCCGGTGGCCGACGACATGCCGACCGCCGAAGAGCTGCGCCTGAAGTACCGCTTCCTCGACCTGCGCCGCGAAAAGCTGCACGAGAACATCATCTTCCGCAGCAAGCTCACCGCCGCCGTGCGCAAATATCTGACCGATCTGGACTTCATCGAAATCCAGACGCCGATCCTTACCTCCAGCTCGCCCGAAGGCGCGCGCGACTTCCTCGTGCCGAGCCGCATGCACCCCGGCAAGTTCTACGCGCTGCCGCAGGCGCCGCAGCAGTTCAAGCAGCTCCTGATGGTGGCCGGTTTCCCGCGCTACTTCCAGATCGCGCCATGCTTCCGCGACGAGGACGCTCGCGCCGACCGCAGCCCCGGCGAGTTCTACCAGATCGATCTCGAAATGTCCTTCGTCGAGCAGGACGACCTGTTCGTCATTCTCGAAGGGATGTTCAAGCACCTGGTCGAGACCATGTCGCACAAGCGCATCGCGCAGTTCCCGTTCCCGCGCATCAGCTACCGCGACGTCATGAACCGCTACGGTTCGGACAAGCCCGACCTGCGCATTCCGCTGGAGATTCAGGACGTGACCGAACTGTTCGTCAACTCCGGCTTCAAGGTGTTCGCCTCGAACACGGCGGAAGGTTCGTGCGTCAAGGCGATGGTGCTGAAAGGCATGGGCGGCGAGTCGCGCCTCTTCTACGACAAGGCTGAAAAACGCGCCCGCGAGCTGGGTTCGGCGGGTCTGGCCTACATCCAGTTCCGCGAAGAGGGGCCGAAAGGGCCGGTGGTGAAGTTCCTCAAGGAGGAGGAGATGACGGCCCTCAAGGAGCGGCTCGGTATCGAGACTGGTGACGTAGTATTTTTCGGTGCGGGCAAGTGGGAGAAGACCTGCAAGATCATGGGCGGCATGAGGAATTACTTCGCCGACGTGTTCACGCTCGACCGGGACGAGCTGTCGTTCTGCTGGATCGTCGATTTCCCGATGTACGAGTACAACGAGGAGGCCAAAAAGATCGACTTCTCGCACAATCCATTCTCCATGCCGCAGGGCGAGATGGAGGTGCTCGAATCGAAATTCCCGCTCGACATTCTCGCCTACCAGTACGACATCGTCTGCAACGGCATCGAGCTTTCGAGCGGCGCGATCAGGAACCACCGCCCCGACATCATGTACAAAGCCTTCGAGATCGCGGGCTACCCGAAGGAGGAGGTTGACGCCCGCTTCGGCCACATGATTGAAGCCTTCAAGCACGGCGCACCACCGCACGGAGGCATCGCGCCCGGCCTCGACCGCCTCGTCATGATCCTGCGCGACGAGCAGAACATCCGCGAAGTCATCGCCTTCCCGATGAACCAGTCCGCCCAGGACCTCATGATGGCCGCCCCGTCGGAAGTCACCGCCCAGCAGCTCGAAGAGCTGCACATCCGCGTCGAACTGCCTGAAGAGGAGAAGTGACGGCAGGCTGATCGGCACAGTTGGTTTGAAATGAAAACTCCCGCAAGACGCAAGGTTTTGCGGGAGTTTTTTGTTTGATTGGAATTGACGGGTAAACCAGCAAGCTGATGCAACTTCCCGATTCGATTGAACGCGATCAAGGGCTTCACTGCCGGGGCTTGTCAGTTATCCAAAAAGGCAGACCTGTAGGTCTTGCGATTCCTGTTCATGGTGTGAAATTGCGATTGCGACAAATCTGCGAAGCGCTGCGGCTTTCACAGAGCTTCACGGCGCACTCTTCTCTTCTCTCGAAAGTCAGACAAAAAAACGTATAGAGGAACTAAAATCAGAAATCAGGGTTTTAGGTATTTTATTGCCATTCGCCATAAGCACTTCCGGTATGTAAGTCTCTATCCTGCACTCCTTTTTCCAACACCCTGCTTTTTTGTTTGTACATAAAAAAGCTGCAACTGGAGCTATTATGAAAAAACATCTCTTGCTGGCAACCCTGGCATCCGGATTGCTGTTTTTCAGCCCCTCTGGCCAAGCTCTTGCCGACGTTGACATGCACGTCAATGTCGGCGGCCCCGGCTTTGTGGTCGGTTATAATCCAGACTTTTTTTATGTGCCCGATCTTGGCTACTCCATCTCGTATGGAGGGTCGTACGACATTATCAACTACGGCGGGTTCTATTATCTGTACTACAACGGCTACTGGTATCGTTCAAGCCATTATCGTCATGGGCGTTGGGTGATCGTTGACCGTCATCGGCTTCCCTACAGAATCAGACGGCACCAGTGGAATGACATAAGAAGGTACCGGGATGTCCATTACCGGCGGGTGCATCCGAATCGCTTCAGAGATCGTCGTGACGACCGCATTGATCACCGTATGGATCGTCGGGATGACCGCCGAGACGATCGTTGGGATCGCCGGGATGATCGCAGGGATGGCCGGGATGATCGCAGAGACCGCCGTGATGATCGCTGGGATCGTCGGGATGACCGCAGGGGCGATCATGGTGAAAGAGGCCCTCGTTGACATTTGAAATAATCAATGACGAACGGCCACGCCGGGTGTGTTTCCGATAACCGGTTTTTCGTTGTTCTCATTCGTTGATTGATTTTTCAAGCGGGCAGGTGTTTCTGATTTCGTGGATGCTCTCCCGCAAACGGATCAAAAATAGCAGGGGACAGAAAAAGAAAATCCCACAAGACCAGTAGTCCTGTGGGATTTTCTTTTTCTGATTCGGCAGCCGCCGCTCTCTTCAGCGCCTCAGAGGTAAATTTCCGGCGTGAGTTTGCGGGTGAAGCGGTTCATGAGGAAGTTGACGAACCAGACCCAGTTGAGCGGCTTGCCCTGCATTCGCTTCATGATGGCGCTGCCTTTATAGACCTCGCGCTGGAGCTTGATGAAGTTTTCGAGCAGCTTTTCGCCCGAAATCTTCTTTGGCTCGAACATGTAGTGGTAGGTGTCGTACTTGTCCCAGTCGAGGTGGCGCACCCGATCTTTCATCTCCTCGAAGTAAGGCGTTCCGGGGAAAGGAGTTACCAGCGAGAAGACGGGGAACTCGATGCGGTTCTCCATGATGAAGTCGTAGGTCGCCTGGAAGCTCTTTTCGTTGTCGTCGTCGAAGCCGAACATGAAGTAGCCCTGAATGGCGATTTTGTTCTTGTGCAGGTTGCTGACGACGTTGCCGTAGTTTTGCAGACGATTGGAGCCTTTGTTCATGCTCTTGAGAATGTCGGGGTTGAGCGACTCGAAGCCGATGCTCATGAGGTCGCAGCCCGAACGTCCGGCGATTTCGGCCACCTCCGGCTTGTGCAGGAAGTTCATCGAGATGTTGGCGTTCCAGCGAATGCCGAGCTTCGACATCCCTTCGAGCAGGTCGGTGAAGTATTGCGGGCGAAAGCTGATGTTGTCGTCCATGAAGGAGAAGCGCACGAGCTTTTTGCCGAGCCGATCCTGATGCGCGCGCATTTCGTCGAGCACCAGATCCATTTCGCGGTAGCGGAAGCTCTTGCCGTAAACGGTGGGCGTGGTGCAGAAGCTGCATCCGACAGGGCAGCCTTTGGTGGCCAGAATCGGGATGAGCTGGCTGTATTTTTTCGCGTGCGGCGAATTGAGGGCAAAGCTGAAGTCGGGCGGCGTCATGGCGGTCATCGGCTTCAGCTCGCTGGCTTTATAGACGCTTTTCATCTTGCCCCGGAAAATGTCGGTGGCAAGCTCTTCCCAGATCGACTCGATTTCGCCGTAAATCACGCTGGTGCAATGCGATGTGGCTTCGTCGCGCAGCATGGTCGGGTGTACGCCACCGAGCAGCACAATCTTGCCCTGCGCCTTGGCGCGGTCAGCGATGCTGTAGGCGTTCCGGGCGTTGAGCGTACGCGAGGTGATGGCCACCACGTCGTAGCCCGAGAAGTTCTGCGGAATCGTGTCGCCGGTGCGTTCGTCGAGGAAGGTCACGTCAAAGAACTTGCTGGCGATGGTGGCGACCATGATCAGGTTCAGCGGCATGCTCACCGTGCCGGAATCTACCATCATGCTGGTCTGGCTCCTGGGCTGGACGAGCAGCCATTTCTTTCTGCTCTTCTGTTCGGCGGCGAGTTTTTCGAGAGTTGGAGCTGCGCCGTTGGTGAGGGAAGCGGATTCGGCGGTCTGAAGATCGTCTGCCAGCATGCCTGTCGAGGATAAATGGAAATGACTACAAAATGAAATCACAAGGTATGAAAAATTCCCTGAAAACCCCGTTAAGCCCTGAAAAACAGGAGGGGGTTATGATGTCGATCGGCTCTTTTTTCTCCTCTCTCCCCGGCTTGAAAGCCGGGGCAACAAGAATGTAAAAAGGGATGAATGTCCGCAGGGTTGAAACCCCGCTGAATATGGAAAGCCGGGGCTGTGTGAGCGTTTTCGTGCCCTTGAAATCGACGGTTTAGCCGCGCTTTTCGAGGACGGCGGCGGTGAAGCGGCTGACGCAGACCAGGCGGCCCTGGTCGTCGCGAATCCTGATGTCCCAGACCTGCGAGGTGCGTCCGAGGTGCAGCGGCGTGGCGGTGGCATGCACAGCGACGCCTTCGCCCTCGTGCACGGCGCGGAGGTGGTTGGCGTTGATCTCCTGGCCGACGATGAACTGTTTTTCGCGATTCACGCAGTACGAGGCCGCGATGCTGCCCACAGTCTCCGCGAGCGCGAGCGACGCGCCGCCGTGCAAAATGCCGATGCGCTGGATGGTGCGTTGATCGACGGGCATCCGCGCGGTCATAAAATCCGGGCCGACGGCGGTGACTTCGATGCCGAGGTGGCGGGCCATCTGGCCTTCGACGATCTGCGTTTCATTGATCTCTTCGGGCGTGACCGGAACGGTGAAGATCGAATCCTGTGTCATGGGAAGCAATGGTTGGGCTGGAGAGGAGAGGCGAATCGGAGATTTTCCGGGCTTGCCGGAGAGCGGGTGACGAGATTCGAACTCGCGACATTTTGCTTGGGAAGCAAACACTCTACCAACTGAGTTACACCCGCTTGTTCGAAGCATCCCGCTTGCCGGTTGGTCAAGCGGGTGCTGTTCTGGTGGTGAGGGAGGGAGTTGAACCCTCGACCTCAGGGTTATGAATCCTGTGCTCTAACCAACTGAGCTACCTCACCATAAGGGCCACTAATATACGGCGTTGCCTTTCCAAATGCAAGGGTCGGAGACGATTAATTTCCCGATTTTTTGGCTTTCAGCCCGGCCAGGATCGCTTCGCCGATGAAGACATCTTCGGGCGTGGTGATCTTGATGTTGTGATAGCCGGTTTCGTAGATGCGGATTGCTTGCTGCGGGAAATAGCGCTCCACGAGGGCGGCGTCGTCGGTGGCGTACCACTCCTCTTCGGCGGCGAGGCGGTGGGCTTCGATGAGCTTTCCGGGCGCGAATCCCTGCGGCGTCTGCACCTGGAGCAGGCGGCTGCGGTCGAGCGTTTCGCCGAAAATCTCCGGATTGCAGCCGACGTACTTGATGGTGTCCTTCGGCTTCGTGGCGGGCACACATGCGCCGTGCAGCGCCGAGAGTCTGGCGATTTCGTCGATCTCCTCCGGCTGGATGAAGGGGCGTGCGCCGTCGTGCACAAGGATCGCGTCGGGCATGACGCCTGTTTTTTCGATCGCCTCTTCGATCAGCTTCATGCAGTTGCCGATCGAGTCCTGCCGCTCCTTGCCGCCATGGATGACTGCCTTGATCTTCGTGAAGCCGTTTGTTCGGGCGATCTCGTCGAACACCGGGATGCTGTCGGGCAGCGTGGCGATATAGACCGACTCGACAGTCGAGGCCTCCTGGCAGGCCTTCATGGTGTGCCAGATGACCGGCTGGCTGCCGATTTCGAGCATCTGCTTGCTCTGGCCGCCGTCGAGCTTCATGCGTTTACCGACGCCGCTTGCCGCGATAATGACTGCTGTTTTCATGGGCTTCAGACGATAAGCATGGCGTCCCCGTAGGCCAGGAACCGGTAGTTGTTCTTGAGCGCGGTCTTGTACGACTCCATGAGCAGGCGGTGATCGGCGAAGGCGCTGACCACCATCATCAAGGTCGTTTCGGGCTGCTGGAAGTTGGTGATGAGCGCGTCGGTGACTTTGAAGGTGTAGGGCGGATAGATGAACTTGTCGGTCCACCCTTGGCCGAACTTGATCTTGCCCTCGACCGTGGCGTTGGCCTCCAGCGCGCGGCAGGTGGTGGTGCCGACGACGAACACCCGGCCCGACTTGTTCATCTTGGTCTCGTTGACCTCCATGGCCGTCTGGTAGGGGATGTTGAAGTACTCGGAGTCCATCTTGTGCTTCGAGACATCCTCGACCTCGATGGCGTTGAAGGTGCTCAGGCTCGGGTGCAGGGTGACGGGCAGAATCTTGACGCCGATCTTCTGGAGCTGCTGCAACAGTGGCATGGTGAAGTGCAAGCCGGCCATCGGGGCGACCACCGCGCCGGTCTGGTTGGCATAGACGGTCTGGTAGTCGGTGCGGTCGGCCTCCTTCGGCTTGCGGGTGAAGTAAGGCGGCAGCGGCACGTGACCGATCTTTTCGACCATCTGGAACACGTCGATGTCGGGATTGAGGAAGCGGATAGTGCGGCCTCTCGATGTGGTGTTGTCCACTACTTCCGCTACCACGTCATCCTCGAAGTAAATCTTGTTCCCGACGCGCACCTTGCGGGCTGGATCGACCAGCACGTCCCAGAGGCCGGCCTCCTTGTTCAGCTCACGGAGCAGAAACACCTCGATCTTGGCGTCGGTTTTTTCTTTCTGTCCGAAAATCTTGGCAGGGAAAACGCGGCTGTTGTTGACGACAAGGAGGTCACCTTTCTTGAAATAGGAGACGATGTCGGTGAATACCTTGTGCTCTATCTCTTTCTTGCGACGGCTCAACACCATAAGCTTGCAGGCGTCGCGGGGCGATTCGGGATGATCGGCGATTCTTGTTTTGGGAAGGGTGTATCGGAAGTTCGAGAGCCGCATATGTAGTTATGGGTCAAAGGGTGAAGTGCCCGTAAGTATAAACTTGAGTATATAGCGTTTCAGGTTGAAATAACAAAACCGGGAGGGTTTTCGTGCCCTCCCGGTTTTTGACGTTCATTCAAGCCTCAGCGTAACCTCCTCGCCTTTTCTGAGGGTGACGGAGTGGCCGCCGATGATGGCCGGGAGCTCGGCTTTCTCCGACTCGAAGAGCGTGACCGAGGCGCTTTCGGGCGTGAGCGCGATCCGGTACCAGTTGCCCTGGAAGCTGAGGTTCGTCTCGATTTTCTTCCAGTGCGGCGGGAAGTTGGGTTTGATGTTCAGCATTTCGTTCTGGAACGAGATGCCCGAGAAGTAGCGGGTGACGGTGTCGATGGTGCCGGCCATCACGCCGCAGTGTATGCCTTCCGGCGTGGTGCCGCCCTGCGTGTCGTGAATGTCGCTCTTGAGCGCTTCGGCGAACCAGCTCCACGCGGTTTCCTGGCCGTTGAGCAGATAGCTCGATATGATCGAATGCACCACCTTGCTGAGGGTCGAGCCGTGGCTGGTTCTCGGTTCGTAGAAAGCGTAGTTTTCGCGCACGAACCGGAGCGCGTCTGGCACTTGGTAGCCGAGCTTTTCGAGAATCGCGCAAACCTCTGCCGGGGTGAGCGTGTAGAAGGTCATCAAGACGTCGGCCTGCTTGGCCACCTTGTAGTGATCCGGCGAGTCGTTTTCAGCCTTCAGGATCCGGTCCATCCGGTGGATGTTGCCGTATTTGAGTTTGTAGTGCTCCCAGTCGAGCTCCTTGAGACCCATGTAGCCGTCGAACTGTTCGAGGATGCCGTTCTCGTCGATGAGCACGTTCATCTTGTCCGAAATGTCGCGCCACTGCATGAACTCGTCATGGCCGATGCCGATCTTCTCCATGAGGCCGTCCATTACCGACGGATCGAGCTTCCGGGCGGTTTCGAGCGCCTTGTCGAGCAGCCAGGCGGTCATGATGTTGGTGTAGGTGTTGTCCCTCACACCGTGCTTGCCGGTGCCGGGCAGCTCCTCGTGGAACTCGTCCGGCCCCATCACGCCCTCGATGTGGTAGCGTCCGGTCTCGGGCGAGAAGGTGGCGATGCTTGCCCAGAAGCGGGCGATTTCGAACATCATCTCGGCGCCGTAATTGTTCAGGAACTTCGTGTCGCCGGTGTCGTGCACGTAGCGCCAGGCGTTGTAGAAGACGGCGATCGAGACATGGCGCTGGCGGCAGCTCAGGTCGGGATCCCAGGCGTCGCTCTTTGGATTGTAGTGGATGGTCGGCGTCTCCTCGCGTCCGTCGTCGGCGGTCTGCCAGGGGTACATCGCGCCGTGATAGCCGTTGTCGCGCGCGTACTCGCGAGCCGCTTCGAGCCGGTGGTAGCGGTACATCAGCAATGCCCTGGCCATCTCCGGCAGGTGCTGGATGAAGAACGGCATGATGTAGATTTCGTCCCAGAAGTAGTGGCCCCGGTAGCCTTCACCGCTCAGACCGCGCGCGGCGATGCTGGCGTCGATGTTGACGTTGTGCGGCGAGATGGTCGAAACGAGGTGGTAGATGTGCAGGCGGAGCACCTTCTGGGTGAAGCGGTCGCCCTCGATCTTCATGTCGGCTTTTTGCCAGATTTTCTCCCACGCCGCGCGGTGCTTTTCGAGCAGCTCGTCGAAGCTTCCCGCCGAGGCGAGCGTCTCGCGGCCTGCCGTCACCGGATCGCGATGACCGGCGTCGCGCGAGGTGTGGATCGAAACCACCTTGTCAACCATGCACACCTTGTCCGTCGTCACTTCGAGTTTGAAATGCTCGCTGATCCAGCGCGGGCTGCTGGTGATGCTGCCTTCGCAAACGGTTTTACCGTGGTAGCCGCAACGGAGCACCGTTTTTGCGTGGGTGACGATGTCGTTTTTCGAGTGGCTGGTGCGCACGTGCAGGAAAATGGGGCCATCCTCGCCAGCGCGTCCGTGTTCGACATGTTCGAGATGGTCGGTCGAGAGTGTGTTGTAGCGCAGGACGTTGCGGTTCTGCACCCGGCCGTCGATGGTCGAGCGGATTTCGATCTCCGCCGAGTAGTTGACTGGCTGGATGGTGTAGCGGATCGCCGCGATGTGCGGGTTGTCCATGCTGCAAAAGCGGGTGCTCCTGATCCGGGTTATGCCGCCAAGCGTGTCCTGCACCACCATCTCCCGCTCCATCACGGCGTGGCGCATGTCGAGATTCTGGTGGTAGCTGAGAATTTTCTGCTCCAGCGGATTGATGAACTCGCCGTTGCCGATGCGGAACTCGATGGGCAGCCAGTTGGGCGCGTTGACCATGTCGTTGTTCCAGACCGTCTGGCCGTGCACCTCCGAGGAGAGCTTGTTGAAGACGCCCGCAATGTAGGTGCCGGGGTAGTGGTGGGTCGAGGTCATGCCGCTCTCGAACGCGCCGCGCACACCCATGTAGCCGTTGCCCGTCGTGACCAGCGACTCCCTGAGCCGTTCGTCCCTTGGCGACCACGAGTCGTAGCGGAGATTCCACCCCTCGTGCTCCAGCCCTTCGCTGAACCACTTTTCGATCTCTTCGATGGTGATTTCGCCGAGGTCGCGCACCACGATGTCCGCGCCCTGCTCCTTGAGTTTAATGCCTTCGATCTCGCGCGCGATGCCGAGCACCAGGCCGAAGTTGCCCTTCGCGCCCGCCTGCACACCCGAAATGGCGTCCTCCACCACGACGCAATCGTGCGGCTCGAGGCCGAGGTTTGCCGCCGCGGTGATGAAAATGTCGGGGTTCGGCTTGCCTTTCAGCTTCAGCTCGATGGAGACCTCGCCGTCCACCCGCGTCTCGAACAGCTCTTCGAGCTTGGCGAGCCGGAGGATGAGCTGGCAGTTGCGGCTCGACGAGGCGATGCCGATGCGGATGCCGCGCGCTATGAGTTCCTTGATAAAGTCCACCGAACTCTGGAACACCTCGGGGCCTTCCTTGATCAGGATTTCCGTGAAGAGGCTGTTCTTGCGGTTGCCGAGACCGCAGACGGTCTCCTTTTCGGGAATGTCGTCGAGTTCGCCGTAAGGAATTTCAATGTCCCTCGACGCGAGGAAACTCTTGACTCCCTCCATCCGGGGCTTGCCGTCAACGTATTTCAGATAGTCGTGAGCCGGATCGAAAGGGACATACGGCTCATTGTTGACCTCGGCGTAGTTCTGCAAAAAGAAGTTGAACATCGCCTCCCAGGCAAGACTGTGGATTTTTGCCGTGCCGGTGATGACTCCGTCGAGATCGAAAATGACGCCTTTGAAATTCATACTCATTCCATGAAATCAGTTAGAGGATTATCGGTGAAAGTGCCGTTCAGAGCGAGAGCAAACCAAGAATAGTCAGGAGAATGTCGGGGTAGGGCACCATGTAGCTTTTCGGGCAGATATCCCGAACGCGCCGCATCAGCGTTTCATCCCTGGTGACGAAGATTGCCCAGACATCGTCGTACATCTCCATCGCTTTTTTCAGCATCGGAAGATCGGAGGAGGTGTCGCCGCAGACCAGCACCGGCTCGCCGGCGTGATCGATGTCCATCTTGTGGCAGATGAACTCGAGGCCGTCGCCCTTGTCGAAATCGCGGATCAGGCCCGTTTTGGGATCGACGTCGATGGTCAGGATGATCTCGATGTCCAGGCCGGTATCCTCGATTCTGAAGTTCTTGCCCTCCGGATCGATGTCGCGCACGATGCCCTTGATTTTTTCGAGGAACGCCGCCGATTCGGCTTCGTTGACCGAACGGGTGATGTCTTGGCGGGCGATGGTGGTCTGGCCGAACTTGATCTGCAAGGCCGAGCCGATGAAGTTGAACTTCTCGAACGACGGATCGAGCAGGAGCAACTGCATCCGCTCGTTGAGCAGCCGGATCATCTCCTGCTTGCCCTGATCGATGGGGAAACTGTGGAAATCGCCGTCGATGTCGATGAACTCGCGTCCCTTCGAACCGGCATACACGAAGATGTGCTCCGGGTTGATCGAGACGTTCAGAATCCCGAAATCCTTGAGCGGCGCGGAGGTGATGATCAGCGGATAGCGGCAGCAGTTTTTGGCGAAGCGCGACAGGAATACCGAGTTGTAGATCGGCTGGATCGAGGAGCGGTAGCGCCCGCAGTAGTTGTTGGTGGTTCCGTCGCGGTCGGTGATGAAGGCGCTGAACGATTTGCTCCGCAGCATCTCGACCCCTTCGGTGACGTAATCGCTGAAGCCGGGAATGAACTTCGCCAGGTACTCGATGAAGCGGTCTTCGCCGTATTCGAGGTAGTAAATGTCCTTCTGAAGTTCGCGGATTTCGTAGGTGAGGTCAACCTCGATCTGCTTCATGCCGTCGAGGCGCAACAGGCGCTGGCCGGTGTAGTCGTCGATATAGATGGTTTCGAGCGAGTAGAGGGCGTTTTTCAGGGATTCGAGGCACCCTTTGCCGACGACCCGCTGCTTCATGATGTTCCGGACGATCGGCTCTCTCAGGTCTCGCGTTTCGGCCTTGAGCCGGTAAAGTTCCTTGAGGGTTCTGATGTCCTGCAAGGTGATGGGAAAGTTGCAGGTGCGGAGACTTCTTTCATTGACAATAGTGGTATGCATGAGAAGCCGACTGAAGGAGATGTGGTGATAAACTAGAACGTAAATTTACAAAAAAAAGCACAGGCTGCCCAGTAACTGACAATTTTTATACCGATTGGTTATCAAACAACACGAAAAACTTTTTTCAGGTTCCGGCAGTCTGCCCGCTGACAGCAAAATTTTCGATGCTCGCGACGATCTTGCGGTGGATTTCCTCCGGACTCAGGAGCGCGTCGATCATGACGATACGCTCCGGATTTTCACCGCCGAGCCTGTGGTAGCCCTCCCGCACCCGCTGGTAGAATGCAAGTCCCGAGTTTTCCATCCGGTCGAGTTCTCCGGACTCGAACGCCAGTGGTAGCGATTTTTCGGAGAACTTTCTCATGAGCGCGTCTTCGGGCGTGAGGTCGAGGTAGAACGTCATATCCGGCACCAGGCCGCACGAGGCGATCCGGTTGATTTCGGCCAGCATCGCGAGGTCGAGGCCGCGCCCGTAACCCTGATAGGCGGTGGTCGAATCGAAGAAGCGGTCGAGAATCACGTCAGCGCCGCTTTCGAGCGCGGGCCGGATGACATGCTGTACCAGCTCCGCGCGGCTCGCCGCGAAGAGCAGCAGCTCGCCGACAGGCGTGATGTCGTTGCGGCTTTCAAGCAGCAGCTCGCGAATCTCTTCGGCCACCGGCGTTCCGCCCGGCTCGCGCAGGGCCAGCACCTCGCGGCCCCGCTCCTGGAGGTGGCGCTTGAGCTTCGTGACCTGGGTCGATTTTCCAGCCCCGTCGATTCCTTCAAATGTGATGAGCATAAGTAGTTACACCAATGGTGGTTCCTGAAAAACGAACTCCGTGATGGCCTCGGAAATGCGCTCCGGATATTCGAGCATGGGGGAGTGGCCGCACTTCCCGAAGACGATCAGCTTCGAGTGAGGCAGTTCTCGCTGGACGATGCGCGCAATTTTTGGCGATGTATTTGCTCTGGATCGGCATTGGCGGGCGGGTGGTTGAAGTGACGATTGCGAGTCCAGCCTGGCAGGAGAGCAAAATAATCAATGACCGGCAAAAAAGAGCGCTCCCGCATCTGCTGCCGGTATATTTCTTGAAAACGGATTGCCGCCCCTCTTTGTTTGTTGAAAAAAATATGTATGTTGCCGCCACGCAGAAGGAAACCACATTGACGATACCATTGAACAGAACAACAAGTCGTACCCTCAGGGGCGCAAGGAAACCGGTCGTGAACAGAACAGGAGCAGTCGTGGTTGCTGCGGTAGTGGTGTGCTGTAGCCTGAATGGCTGCACGGGGCAGCCAGAGCAGAAAGCCCAGTCGCACCGTTCCGACCTGACCGGGGCGATTGTCCCTTCTTCCGAAAACACTCTTCCCTCATCGTTCAGGGACATGCCGCCATGGATCGATCTCTATCGTGAAAAAAACCTGGTGAACGTCGCCAACGTGGATCATGTCGTCATGGTTACCTTTGAAACGCAGGGTAGCCGTGACGAGGTCTATCACTACTATTTCGACCGGTTCAGCAACGAGGAGAACTTCGCCTCCTACCGGGCAAACCGGGACATCATCAGTTTTGTCAGGGAGGGCTACGGCATCAAAATCACCCTGATCGACTCGACCAGAAATCGCTGGTCGCTTGAATATCATCGCCAGATGATCTGAACCCGCGGGCGTTCGATCGCTTCCTGCGCTTCTCCTCTTCACGCCGGACTTCGCTTCCGGCGTTTTTTTTGCCATACGCTCCATTTTTCGCCAACGCTTCACCGTCGCTTTTACGGCTCGAAAAAAAAATCGGGACGAGCGCAGGATTCCGGCAGGAGGCGTCGTCCCATGGGGTGTAAAAGGATCCCAACCGATGAATTCAAGGCGCCTCGGATTTGAAATGCAAATGAAAGAAACACGATGAAAAAGAAGTTTGTTATGACGGCCCTCATTGCGGGGCTTTTGGGAAGCACTGGCACGGTTTTCGCTGCCAGCAACGATCAGCCAGCGCCATGTGCGCGGCCAGGTATCTCCGGGCCGGTCGATGCCCGTGGTTATGGCAAGGGTCCGGAGGCCCGGTTCGCGCGGCAGCAGGAGATGAGGCAGAACAGGATGAAACAGGCGCTTGACCTGAGCGACAGTCAGGAAGCGAAAATGATGGAGCTGAGGCGCGGCTTTTACCAGGAGAGCCGTCCGGTCAGGCAAACGATGAGAAACCTGAAGCGCGATCTCGCGCTCGAATCGGTGAAGAAATTTCCCGACCAGCGCAAGATTGCCAATCTGACCCAGAGAATTGGCCAGCAGAGTGTGCGCATGGCGCAGCTCGAAAGCCGCCACCTGCGTAAGCTTGCTACCGTGCTCGACGCGCGGCAGATGGACCGCCTGCTTCAGATGAAAGACAATGTTGGCGGCAAGCGTTTCAACAGAGGATAAGCCGTTTCCTGCAAAGGAGCGGCGAGTAGAAAAAGCCGGGAGTTTCCCCCCTCCCGGCTTTTTCATTTCTGGCCGTACCGACTCAGTGCGCCTGTCCCGTCGGGCGTATGATGATTTCACTCACATCCACATGCGGCGGCTGCCCGATGGCGAACATCACGGCGCGGGCGACATCCTCCGAACGCAGCTCCGGGGCCGCCGGTTTTTGCAAACCCTCCCAGAACGGCGTATCGACGATGCCCGGCTCGACCAGCGTGACCCGTACGCCCATTGCAGCCACTTCGTTGCGGATCGCCTGCGCCATGCCGGTGACGCCCCATTTGGTGGCGGCGTAGAGGTTGCGCATCGAGGTGACGCGGCCCAGCACCGAGCCGGTTATGAGAAAGTGCCCTTTGGTTTTGACCAGCTCCGGCAGCGTGAGCCGCGCCGTCGCTGCCGCGCCGAAGAGGTTGGTCATCACCATGTCGCGCCACTCCTGCGGCTGGTGCTCGCCCTCGATGAACGACGAGCCTTTCGAGAATCCCGCATTGGCGAACACCGCGTCGAGCCTGCCGAAGCGCTCGACGGCTTGACGAACCATCGCTTCCTGCTGGCTCCACTCCGCCACGTCGCACGGCACGGCCATCGCCTGCTCAGCGCCGAGTTCATCGACAAGCGCCGCCAGCTTTTGTGCCGACCGCGCCGCCGCCACCACCCGCCAGCCACCCGCCACGGCCAGTACCGCCGTCGCCCGCCCGATGCCGGTCGAAGCGCCGGTAATGAGAAGAACCTTTCCGTTATTCGATGTCGTCATGATTGTGCGATTTGTATGGTTTCACGAATGTTTGCGTGGGGGGAATATACGACGGCGGGGATTTTGGTTAATGCTTGTAAAACGGGAGGAAAGTCTTTTGTAATAGAAAAAAATAATGTCTAAATTTTCTGTAGAAAGAAATTGTCAATCAACAGAATGTTTCAGCACGATGTCGTTCTCGGCAGTCACACAGCAGCAAAGCCGGTCAGCCGTTTTGTCTAAAGCGGTTCTCAATGCGGCGGAGATTCTGGGAATCTCCAATTCCAGGCTGGCGAAGATTCTGGGCGTCAGCCCGGCGACCATCACCCGTCTTGGCGGTGGCGCGTACCAGCTTTCCGAAGGGAAAAAAGAGTGGGAGTTCGGCGTGTTGCTGGTGCGGCTCTTCCGTTCGCTCGATTCGATTGCCGGTGGCGACAACGAGCTGGCAGCGCGATGGATGCAAAGCGGGAACCGCGCATTCGCCGGACGGAAACCGCTGGAACTTGTCGAAACCGCGGAGGGGCTGGTTCGTGTCGTATCCTATCTGGACGCCAGCAGAGGTATCGTCTGAGGCGCGTTTCGAGCGCCGTGAAGCGTGGCGCGTCGTCGAGGCCCAGCATGTCGTTTCGACGATGAAGCTCGTTGATTCGCTCTCCGAACAGGCGCTGCTCGAAGAAGTCGTCGAAGAGCGCAAACCGCCGATGCCTGCCGATGCCGAGGGGTTGCACTATCTGCTTTTCACGCCGTTTCGATATTCGCCACTGCCGGGAGGCTCGCGCTTTCGCGGGGATGCCGATCCGGGCGTGTGGTACGGCGCTGAAAGAATGGCAACCGCCGCCGCTGAAATGAGCTACTGGCGCTTGCGATTCATGCGTGACGCAGGCTTCGAGCGGTTACCGCCCACGCCATACAGCGCGTTTTCGGTTCAGGTAGCCGGAGAGATGGTGGACTTGAGACGCCCGCCATTCGACCGCGACGCGAAGTTCTGGATGCATCCGGGCGACTATTCCGCCACGCAGGCTTTCGCTCGTGTTGCGCGCGAAGCGCCGCTCGCCGCCGTCATCTGGCAATCCGTCCGCGACCCCGAACCCCATTGCTGCATTGCCATCCTGATGCCGATAGCATTTCAATCAAAAACCCCTGAAAACCTCCAGACCTGGACGCTCACCATGCTGCCAAAGGAAGCCGCCTGGCACAGCCAGGGCGAGAGTGCGTTTTCGTTTGTGACAAAGGCGTGGGGGTGAGAGTGGTTTAAAGAGAGCATTTGTTGTTTTATTTCTTTCCTGTGAATTATATTGAGTACGTATTACCATGATTGCTCAGGTTGCCTCATTAACAATAACGTTATAAGCGATGGCAAATTCAAAATCTTGCTTTATTATAATGCCGGTGACAGTTCCTGAGATTGTTAAGGATCGCTATCGGGATGGCTCCGAACATTTTAGGCATGTACTGGATTGCTTGCTGATTCCGTCTGTCGAAAAGGCTGGATTTAACGCAATACCGCCATTGGCAAGAGGCTCTGATTTGATTCATGCTGAAATAATAAAACAACTTGAGACAACTGATCTTGTTTTGTGCGACATGTCAGCTTTAAATCCAAATGTGTTTTTTGAGTTTGGTATTAGAACTTCGTTAAACAAGCCGGTCTGTGTGGTTAAAGATGATTTGACGAAACACATTCCATTCGATACAGGTATAATTAATTTCCATGAATATTTAAGTGCTCTCGAACCTTGGGATTTGGCAAAAGAAATTACTGTACTTAGTGAGCACATTAAAGCTTCTTATGAAAGAAGTGATGGCAAAAATACGCTATGGAAGTATTTTGGGCTAAGAGCTGAGGCGGCAGCATATGAAGGAGAGCCGGGGTCAGATAATAAGCTTGATTTGATTAATCTTCAATTAGGATCGATGTTGCGTAGGCTGGATGATTTTGAGAAAAAATCATTGTTTGATTATGGGAAAAAAATAATGCTTGATAGTAATAAGGGTGATGAAGGTTTGTCGTACTTGCAATTATTTGCCAAAAATAATGATATTGACGTCAAAATTATTGAGGTATCAATATCAGAAGATAAAGCTCAAGTTGAATTGGTCGGCTTAATTTCTGATAACCAAGAAAAGATGTTGAAGGCATATATTGAGTTATTTTATGGCGTAAGTAATGTTGTTTTTCATGAAGTGCCATTTTAAATTATAAAAAATCGAAAAGTTGTTAGCTTTTGTTTTAATGCCAGAGCGATCATATACTAAGAGTAGAACGCTATTTCTATGTGCGTCCGTTTTTCAATTCGGTTTATGATCCTGTCGAGAGTCAGAAAAAAACTTGAGAACGCTCTGCGGAAAAATAGTTCTAACTAAATGAGTCTGCTTAATGTTGGTGCTTTATACCTTGACAATAACGAACAATACCATGAAAATTTCTGAAACTTACTCCCATCTGAACGGGCTTGAATATCTCCTCGTTCGCAAGCCGGAATTGTGGCGCGAGATTCAATCTGTGATTGCTGCAGTAGATGCAACGCAGTGTTGTGTGAAAGTCGCTCAGGAAAAGAGCGCGGCAGGAGCGCTTTTGTTCAGTCCGGTTGACATGAATGCGATGTTTATCCGGTTGCTACGTGAAAAATCGTGGCAGGAAAGCAGACGGAGTTATTGTGTTTCAAGAAGCGAGAATCTTGTCTCCCCGTCGCTTCCAATATCGTCCGAAGCGAAGAATCTGTCAACGGTGCCGGACGCAGAAACGCCAATAACAATCAGTTACAATCAGACGGATTTCATCAAAGAGCGTGTTTCAGTTGAGTTTCAGTTCGGAAAATATGGACTGATGGAATGCGAAATTTTTGCCAAACCACTCGCCTTTTATGTCGGTGATCGCATCGACGTTGGCATCGAAATACTGCCGATGAAGTCGCTTCAGGCGCAGATGAGTTCGGGGGTGCCGTATTACGAAGGCGAGATTTACAATGTCGTCCGCCAGGGGCGCGGCGTTCCGGCGGTTCCGCTGGTTATTGTCGGCATCGAACCATAATCTTTCCGCCTTTCCACTCATTTCTTCGCGAGCATTTGCTTGACGAGCTTGCTCAGTTCGGCGATGGTGAATGGCTTTTGCAGCAGGCTTGTATGCTCCGGAATCTGCTCCGGCGTTGTGGAGATGACGGCTGCGTAACCGGACATGAAGATAAACGGCAATCCGGGATAGCTTTTCCGCATGGCGTGGCCGAGGTCGATGCCGCTGAGGCCGGGCAGCATGACGTCGGTCAGCAAGAGGTCGATGCCGGTCAGCTCCGCCGGAGTGAGCTGGAGCGCCTGTTCCGCGTTGCTCGCCGTCACGACGCAGAACCCCTCCTCTTCGAGAATCTCCGTGACCAGGTTGAGCAGTTGAGGCTTGTCTTCGACCACGAGAATGCGCTGCGCGGCCTTTCGGACTGGTTCGGTGTTGTCGCGTTGTTCATCCGCCTGCGGCTCCGTTTTGTGCAACGGCAGCAAAATGTCGAATGTCGCGCCCTTGCCGGGTTCGCTCTGGCACTCGATGCCGCCGCCGTTCTGCTTCACGATGCCATAGACGGTCGCCAGCCCCAGGCCGGTTCCCTTGCCGTGCTCCTTGGTGGTGTAAAACGGCTCGAAGATGTGCGGCAGGTGCGCGGCGTCGATGCCTGTGCCCGTGTCGCTGATCGAGAGCACAACGTACGCTCCGGCAGGCAAGCCGGGTTTGTCGCCAGTCGCGGACGCGCCAAGCCGAACCGTGCGGCTCGAAAGCGTGATGACGCCCTCATCGGCAATGGCGTCGCGGGCGTTGACAACCAGGTTGGTGACGATCTGAAACAGTTGGCCGGGGTCGATGAACACCTTCGCCGGAAAAGATTCGAGCCGCTGTTCGAGCCGGATGTTTTTCCGCAGCAGTTGCCGCAGCATGGGCACGAGCTTTTCGAGCTCGCTGTCGGCGCAAAAAGCGCTTGGCTCCATTTTTTGCTGCCGGGCAAAGCCGAGTAACTGCTGCACGATGCGGGTCGAACGCTTCGCCGCGCGTTCGATGACCGTGAGCTTCTCGACAAATTCCGGATTTGTTCCGGGACTTGACTTCAGCAGTTCGGTGTTGCCGAGAATGATCGTCAGAATGTTGTTGAAGTCGTGGGCGACTCCTCCCGCCAGGCGTCCGAGCAGCTCCATTTTCTGCGATTGCCGGAGCTGCTCCTGAAGTCGTTCCCGCGTCTCCTCCTCGCGCTTGCGGTCGCTGATGTCGATCGAGGTGCCGATGTAGCGGACGATCTCCCCGGATTCGTCGCGTTGCGGAATGCCGCGCGTCGAAAGCCAGAGATACGAACCGTCGGCGCGGCAGACGCGGTGTTCCATATCCACGATCTCCTTTCCCGCGCGGCTTGCCTCCGTTGCCGTTTCGATGACCCTTTCGCGGTCTTCGGGATGTATCAGATCGACAAAGAATGCGAACGAACCCGTGTTGCCGTTGGCGTGATGGCCGGTTATGGCCCAGAACTCTTCGGAGCAGAAAATCGTGTTTGATTTCATATCCCATGACCAGACTCCGGCGCGGGTAGCGGCAAGAGCCTGTTTCAATTGCTGCCGGTTCTTTTCGAGTTCGATCTCGGCAAGCTTTCGCTCGGTGATGTCGGTGGTGATGCCGAGCATCCGGTCGATGTCGCCATCGGCGTCGAGCTGCCGGGCGCCGAGCATCAAGATCCAGCGAATCTCGCCGTCAGCGCGGCGGATACGGCACTCCAGCTCCAGCGGCGTACGCTGCTCGAATGCTTCGCTCAACAGGCCCTCGATTCTGGCGTGATATTCCGGAAGGAGATGTCTGTCGACAAACTTTTCGTAGCTCCAGTCTTGAGGGATCGAGTCGTAGCCAAGAATTCGCGCCTGTTCGATGGACAGCGTGACAGACCTGTTCTTCAGATCGAGAGACCATACTCCGATATGGCTGTTTTCAAGGGCGAACTCCACTTCGGCCTTGTACTTTTTCAGCCCGGATTCTCGCTCTTTCCGTTCGGTAATATCCCTGATCACCCCCATGAGCCGAGCAACCTTGCCCTGTTCATCCCGAACGACGGCTCCGGTTTCCCACAGCCAGCGGGTCTGGCCATCGTTTCCGCGAATGCGATACTCCGAGTTCCAGTGGTTCAGGCTGGTCAGTATGTCATGGTAATTCCGTTCGATATAGGCTCGATCCTCCGGCAGGACATGCGCGAGGAAGTGCTCGTAATTCCATTCCGGCAAAGGCGCGTCGTAACCGAAAATGCGGCTGTGTTCAAGTGAGTGGCGGGAAATTCCGTTCTGGAAATCATGATCCCATACGCCAAGGCGGCAGCTTTCGAGCGTGAAATCCCATTGTTGCACGATCTGCCGGTAGCGCTGCTCGGCCTCTTTTTTTTCCGTGATATCCTGTGTGATGCCGCTCCATGAGGCCGGCGCGCCTTGCTCGTCGAGGCAGGTTCTCCAGATGGTGGAGAGCCAGCGAATGGAGCCGTTCGGCCTGCGAATGCGGAATTCGAGCTGCCACGGATTTGGTGAGGAGGAGTTGCGCGCCTGCCTCATCACTTCGATGCACCGGGGGCGATCCTCGTCGATGATCTGTGAAATAAAGTGATCATTCGTCCAGTCGGGTATGTCCGAATCATAACCGAAAAGCTTGTCGTGCCCCGGACTGCGAACGACGTTTCCGCTTTGCAGATTCAGATTCCATATCGCCGCCGAGACATTTTCAAGCGCGGCGTTGGTGCGGGCCAGAATTTCCCCGCAGGTCAGTTTCTCGCATTTTTCTTCGGCGATCTGGCGTGAAATGACAAACAGCTTCGTGATGGAGCCGTTTTCCGCATTGACCGGATAGAGGTCGTGCAGCAAAATCGCTCCATTCAGTTTGTCCTCGAAGGTGAGGGGCGCGCCTGCGCTCAGCGTCTCCTGCACCTGGCATTTGTGCCGCGCGCCGCTGCCAGCCGGGTAGATGCCACAGGCGTCGATCAGCTCGTAGATGCTTGCGCCGATGCACTCCCGGAGTGTTTTGCCGAACCGTTCCGCGAACGTGATATTCGCGTCGAGCACGAAACCTTCAGGGTCGATGACGTAAACCGGATCGGGAAAGGTCTCGAAGAGCGAGCAAGCCGGGCCAGAAGCCGGATTGAGTTCATCGCTGGAGCGTTGCTTTTTTTTGTCACTCATTGGAACGCGCGGTTTGGTTCCAGTCGAAGGCGTCTTGTCGGAGCGATCGACACGGAATGGCGTAATGTATTTGTTGGGAGCGCCTCAAAAAACTTATTGGAACCGCTCATGACTCTTTTCGGAGGAGTCCTTGGGTAGAGAGAGCTGGCGAACCTCGATGTTTCGCACAGGTACAAATATACAGATTTGCTGTGATTTTATGCAGAATCTATAGTTGCCGATACACTATCCGTCACAGAGTTCCGGATGCTTGGCGCACCAAAACAGCGCAAATCGAAGCCACTCTTCGTGCGCTGCTTCAATCCCGCAGGCAAGGCGAGAACTTTTCGAGGTTGCGTGGTGGTCAATTTCCCGGTTTTTCCATAGATTTGCGCAATCTTTTATCAACCCCAAATCTGTTTTTCCCATGGCTTTGATGGATCCGGCGAGCTGGCTGTTCGTGCTTGTTGTCAGTATTGTGTGTTCAATCGCGTGCGCGATGATTTCGATGAAGAAGGGGTATCGCGGCGCTCCGGTGTTCGCCTGGTTCGGCGCCGGTTTCGTTTTCAGCGTATTCGCCCTGATCGCCATCATCCTCGCTCCGCATCACCACGAGCAGTAAACGGGGCTGCCAGGAGCGTTGAACACGGAGAGATTCTGTTGCAGCGCGGATAAGTGTAAGGATTGTAATATTTGAACACTGATAAAGCACGGTGACGCATGTTCATCGATGCGCAATGAGAAGATGTTTTTTCGGTTAGCGGAATCTCATGATTCCGTTATGAAATAATCAATGTTCAAGCGATTGCTGCACAACATGAATAAAGTCCATAAAAGAAAAAGGCTTTTGGATAAAGTGAGATTTAAGCGGCAATTTCACAATCTCATTGTTATAACCGGACATAAAGATAAAACTCATGGCTGGATGCTGATTTTTCAGTTTATCAGCAAGCTGTTTGCCATTCATTCCCGGCATGATAATATCGGTTATCAAAAGGTCGATAAAACCATCATGCTGTTTGGCTATTTCGAAAGCCTGCATTGGATTCGAGGCGAGCAGAAGCGTATGCTCCTGCAAGGAGAGCATTTCATGAAGCAGATTTCGGACATCTTCATCATCTTCGACCAGCATAATGGTTTTATTTTCATTTTTATGAAAATGTTTGTTTTCATCTTTAGCTGGCGAGGTCATTTGATGATTTTCATGGAGAGGCAAGACGATGCTTACCGATGTTCCTTTGCTAACGGTGCTTTTTACTTCAATATTTCCATTGTGTTGTTTTACAATACCGAATATGGCAGAAAGGCCAAGTCCTGATGCCATTCCAAAATTTTTTGTGGTAAAAAAAGGCTCAAATATTTTTGGCATGATTGTGGGGTCAATGCCTGTGCCGGTATCGCTTATAATCAGTTGAGCGTAAGAGCCTTCGTGTATTTTTTGGTGAATCTCCAGCTTTTTGTCAAGCATTACAGTTTTGATATCTATAATCAAAGCGCCACCATCACGCATTGCATCCTGTGCGTTGAAAGCAAGGCCGAATACAATTTGTCTGAGCTTGTCAAGGTCTATTTTTACACAGGGATAAGAGCCGTCATGTATTCTTTTGATAATGATATTTTCTTTTATGCTGCTTCGTAACAACTGCTCGATATCGACTATCGCTTGATTGAGGTCAACATATTGTAAATTAAGGTATTGAGAACCTGTGTAATCGATCAGTTTATCGATCAGCCGGGCCGCTTTGTTTGCTGATTGACAAATCTCGCGGCAGTATTCGAGTGATTCATTATTGTCCTGAAAGAGTTCTTCAAGAAGTTCGGCATACCCCGATACCGGCATCAGTGTGTTATTTATTTCATGAGCGACGCCGCAAACAACACGATTGATCGACTCATATTTTTGCGTTTCGTATAACTTTTTTTCCAGCTCTTTTCGGCTATGTTCCTTTTCAAGCCTCTTGCTAATGTCGCGAGCAATGCCGACAATGCCGGTGACTTCATCAGTATCGTCGATAATAAAGGTTGTCATGACTTCTGTCATGACTGTCGATCCATCTTTTCTGAACTGCTCGAACTCATCTACTCCGAACCTGGCTGACAAATCACCAGACTCAATGTCTTTGATGCGTTGTTTCACCAATGCCTCTGCTTTTGCCGCAGATTCTGGCGAGAGAGCTTCATAAAGAGTTTGTTGTTCGACTTCATCCGGATTAAATCCTCTCAGGAGGTGCACTGATGGCGAAGCGTAGGTATATCTGTTTTCCCGGAAATCATAGATCCACAATACGTCGCCGGCGTTTTCCAGAATGAGTTTGAATAAAGAGGCTTTTTCAGAATATTTTTGGCGCTGATGCGGCTGTGTCATGACGCTGTATTTAGGGGTAACGGAGATATCTGCAAGAGTGAGTTTTTTTGTTTATACAGAAGCTATTTTTCAAACAGCTCAAAAAAGTCAGAGCGATAGCATTCGTTGTTTTTACATATCTCCATAAAAATGACTCATAAGGCTACAAGGCGCACCAAAACATTCGCGTCTGAACAAAGGGGGATTTTTGCCAGTCTCATCAATGCAAAGGCATTTGCGTTGCGCCTCAGGCATTGGTGCTCGATCGTGACTGATCATCAAACACGGGTACGCGATGATAATATGTCGTTGGCTTGACCTTCGTATGGCTGGTTTTATGCTGTGGCGCAGATTAAACTAAAAAATGATGTTTTATTCAGATGCTTTCTCTCTCTTCTGACTTTGAAAAAAAGCTCTTATGCTCTTGATGTATTCAATGATTTTCGCCATTTCACCAGAATGCCAAGAGCGATCCCCACTCCGATCAGGACTATGTTCGATGACTCGGAAAGATCCGCGCTCAAGGCGACGTTGCTCTTTACATTATCAGTAGCCTCACAGATGTTGTTCTGCTGTTCATTACTGACAGGCGTGAGCATGATATTGCCGTTACTGCCATGTGAGAAATCGACGAATGTTTCATCGACTTTTGAAATATGATTTCTGGTGGCGCCTGCGTTGCCATTCTCTGTCGTACCAGTATAAGTAATCGTTTGCCATCCATCGCCATAGTTGACGTCGATGCTGGCCATTTTCGCAAAAGCCTGATTAGTCAAAAACAGCCAGAGTATAGCAAGAAGAAAAAGCGCTTTTTTCAAAATAGTATTATTTTTTTTGATGAGTGTTTTTTTTCTGGCCTGCTGACTTTGTTATTATATACGCGTCTTCGCAGGGCATCATGGGTGATTGAGGTGTTCGAGTGATGTATGGATACTCTGCGAAGAGCAACGTATAGAATCAGGTTCGAGCTTTATTAATTGGATACAGCCAACCGGGCTTTATTGTTTAATTTTACCGGAGAAGATTCGGCAACCTGAGGTTCGTACATGCTTATGTTGCCCGAAACCTGAGCTCCCGCATTGACATTTAAAATATTGATAACGAGATCGCCATCAACGCTTCCTGTTGAGGATACAAGACACTCGCCCGAAACTTCGGCGTTGCCCTTGAAAACTCCACTCACGATCAGGGCGTTTGCTTTGATGTTGCCTTCGATAAGACCGCCATCTTCGAGCATTATGTTGCCGAGAGCGACGATGTCTCCGACAACTTTTCCCTCGACTTTCAGATCGCCTTCAATCATGAGGGTCCCTTCTATAGCCGCACCTTTCGCAATTAGGTTCATGGTGTTTGTTGATGTGTTGATGTGATTTTTAGTCGAGTTTTTGTCTTCAAAGTATTTTATACCATTCTTGACTTTTACAAGATCAGGGGTTGGCGTTTGACCGTTTGCCTGCGGACTTGACGGGCGCGAATCGTTATCTGCAACGATTTCCTTTTTTATGATTGAAAACAAATTGTTTCTCATAGTCTTCAAGGGATGATGTTGTATTTATAATAAATAATGATTTACAAGGCTCTTGAATAACCGGTGAGAAAAGATTTTTCAGAGAATTTGAAAAAATTATTCAGGTTACCCAGTATAAGCATCAATAAATATTGTTGCGATATTGTTCTCAACAATGTAATGCATTTAGATGCCCGTGCGTCTGAGTTCCTCATTTTATAATTTGTTTCCAAATTAGCTGTTTTGGTTTCAGAAACCTTTATTTCTAAAAAAAAGGAACCTCTTTTTGTTTTTTTTATCTGGCTCAAAGTTGCGCCTGTTTTTTTCTATATATGTAGAGAGTCCTTTTCCCTTTTTTGCGCATTTTATCATTTGATCGACATGACGTTTTCCTGCTTCATTATATCGAAAAGTTCGCATTTCACCGCTAAACCACTCAAGACAAATCCAGTCATCGCCATAATCAAAAGAGACAATTGGTGACAAAAGGTTGATATTTTGATACGGTATCATAATAATCTCCGTTTTGTTGTGATGGCAAAGCAGCTAAATTATGCGACAGTATCTGATTTATTGATAACTCGGAACACTTTACGGCGTTACTACGGCGCAATATTTGTCTGACGTTTGATTTGAGTTAACGGGGTTTTGGTTGCAGGTTTTCTGTTGTTACGCTCTTGAGATTGCCGTTTTGCTCTGAAAATGCATCACCCTTTACTTTATTTTTCTCTGTAAGTACTTGAATGAATTTAAGAAAAATTATAATAAATGCAAGAAATATAAGGAATATCGGCGGGTTATTATAGGAAAAATACTGTAAAATACTATAAATACACTTCTATATATATTGATAAAATATTGATATTTACTCTATCAAGAAGAAGGGGCAAGGGCAAAAGAGAAGAAAATATATAACCGCTAACTTTTTATTTATCAAGCCTTTGAAGGCCCTATTCAGGGAGAAATCCTGAATAGATTTGACGGCGATATACAGTTCATTCAATGCTGCCGAAGGATTAATGGGTAACGGCGCGCTAATATATTTTAATTCAGGAGCGAGGCCGCACGTGTGTGACGTCGGCATTCTTGTTTGAGAAGCTGAAATAAAGTGCGTTATGACTCTTCAATGCTGGCTGTTTTGCTTGTCATTCCTGGCCGGAGGGCGTCGGATCGGGTCGGAACAGGAATTCAAAGCCATGTAAGATATTGTAGAAATATTAGTTATTGTGATGTTTACTGCACTGGGTATTTTCACGATGCTTTGCCTGGAGGATGCCTCTAAACACTTATTGCGCGTTCCGATGGCTGCGTTGCGCGGTAATCGAAATTCTCAGCCACTCCGGTACACTTCGGTTTCTGCGCTTTTTCCGCCATGCACTCGGTTTCGTATGACATTTTTTAGAAGTTCTTTTAAGCACCACTTTTCAGGTTCAACCCGAGTCGTTTCTCTTCATTGAACTGATTTTATTACTCCGGCAACAATAAATCGCCAAGAGATGCAGCAGAAGGCTCTGTCATTCTGAATGAATGGACGCGCAATGGAGAATCTATCTTATTGAACAACAAAGAGTTCCATATTCTTCACTTCGTTCGGAATGACAAGCGGCAAGGCGTCCGGCGTTCGATGATGTTGATACTCTTGATGGTCAGAGTAATAGATATTGACGTAATAAGGCGTAATATACGGTGCTTGAAAAACTTTTAAACATGATAGAAGTGATAGTATTCGCTACTCGTGCGTTTGTCTTTTCTGCGTTTTTCATGAAAAAATGTAACTTTGGTTTCAAAACAGCTAATTCCCCGGTTGCATACGTCGTGGCTCTTTATTCCGGAATACATTTCCGAATGAACCGGACAACGGTTTTCAGCGTAATGACGCCTCTGAAAAGTGTCATGAGCGCTTCGAGTGCATGGTTGCTGGATCGCGCAAACCGGAGCGTACACGGCGTACATGAGGATTTCGAGCACCACGCAACGCAGCCATCGGATCGCGCAACCGGTTTTGAGAGCTGCTCGCAAGCACGAACACAGAATATTTTCTCTATACTTTCTCCAAGGCGCACAATCCGATCTTTTCCGATGCCGATAACCACCAGCAAGAAACATCAGGCGGAAGAAAACGAGCTGCCAACCGTTTTTTCCTTACTCGAATCACTGCAAACACCAGCTTTTATCATCCATCCGGATGGCCGGAGTCTTGCTGTCAACTCGCTCTTTGCTTCGTGTATCGGGAAAACGCCAGATGTGTGTATCGGTCAAAATATATACGGCTTGTTTGTCGAGGATTGCCGCCTGTCGCCATTGGCCGGAGTTCTTGAAACGCAGTGCGCTTCGGTGCTCCTGTCCGGCAAGGGTGGCGTGTTCGAAGATGGCAATCTTGCCTGGAAGGTGACGCTGAATCCGGTTCGCTCGGCAACAGGCGCGATAACGAGCCTGTTTGTCTCGCTTCAGGATATTGCGCGGCCAAGAGAGCGAAGCGAGGAAAGCCTGAGCCTCCAGAAGGAAAACATCACGCAGGCGCTGGATAGCGCTCGCGCGGGAATCTGGGAATGGGAGCCGAAGACCGGTGAATTCGACTGCTTTGGCGAGGTCTGGTCGATATTCGGTATTGAAAAAAAACACCAGAGTCATTGCATCGACCGTTTCAGGGAGTCGATCCATCCGGATGACCGTGAAAGAATTTCCCGCTTGATCTCCGAGCCGCTCGACACAGAATGCGCTCTCGATATCGAGTTCCGGGTCGCTCAGCCTGACGGTTCAGTTCGCTGGATCATGATGAGAGGCAAACCGGTATGCCGCGCCAATGGCGGGCCGGATCGTTATTTCGGCACCATTATCGATGTTACCGAACGCAAGCAGCTTGAGGAAGAGCTGAGCCAGAGCCGAGTGATGATGGAGCAAGCCCTTAAAGCTGCGCGAGCAGGCATCTGGGAAAAGGATTTGAAGAATGGCGCGCTTTTCTGGTCCGATACCATGTGGACGCTCTTTGGTCTCGACAGGAGCCGGGAGTCGCTCACCTTCGCGCTCTGGGAGAAAGTGCTTCATCCCGATGATCGCCATAACGCGATGGAGAGCGCTGCGCAGGCTATCAGCGCCGGAACCGAAATGAACGTGGAGTACCGGATATGCCACGCAGACGGATCGGTACGATGGTTCATGTCGAGGGGGATGCCGGTCTGGAACGAGGATGGCGGTTATGACCGCTATCTTGGCACCGTCATCGATATTACCGGGCGGAAGCTGCTGGAGCAGGAGCTTCTCGAAAGCAAAAGCGTGTATGGTTACGCTCTCGAAGCGGCGCGCGCTGGCGTTTGGGAGTGGAATCTGGAAACCAATGAAAATACATGGGATGACGAGATGTGGCCATTGCACGGCCTCTGTCGGAACGAGGGCCTCAAGCCCTCCTTCAGCCTCTGGACGGACTCGATTCATCCCGATGACCGGGAGATGGCCATCTGGGGGGCCACTGCCGCCGCCCGGCAGCAGCGCGAGCTGAATATCGAATACCGCACGATTCACGAGGATGGTTCCATCCACTGGCTCATGTCGCGCGGCAAACCAAGGCCAGACGGGTATGGCAAGCGCGTGAGTTACATCGGAACGGTGATCGATATTACCGACAGAAAAATTGCTGAAATCAGGCTCAGCGAAAGCAAGTTCAGATTCAATTTTGCTCTCGAAGTCACCGGAGCGGGCATCTGGGAGTGGGATGTTCAGACCGACCGACTCTTCTGGTCCGACCAGATATGGAAGCTGTACGGCCTTGAATCGCAAGGCAGCATTTCGTCGCACAAACTTTTCGGAATCAACGTCCATCCCGAAGATCGCGACCGGACGTTCCAGACCATCACGTCGGCCTCGAAGCGGCGGGTGGATTTCAGCGCCGAGTACCGCGTCTGCCATCCCGACGGCTCCGTTCACTGGCTGATGTGCCGGGGCGTGCCGTTGCAATCGACCGATAAACTGCCCGGTAGCTATCTCGGAATGATCATGGATGTTACCGATCGCAAACGGGCCGAAGAGGAGCGGCGCAAAAGCCAGAAGCAGCTCAATCTGGTGATCGAGCAGGGCGATATTGGCGTCTGGACGATCGATCTCCGGGACTTGAAGGCGCAGCGTACGCTTCAGTATGCGCGTATTTTCGGCTACGATTCGGTCGATGCAGAGTGGTCGCTGGAGGCGTTTCTCGACCATGTCGTTCCGGAGGAGCGCGAAACGATCAGGGAAAAGATCAGGCAATGTTGCAAAACGCACCTGAACCATACCTTCGAGTGCAAGATACGCACGGCCGACAAGCGGTTGCGATGGATCTGGGTATTCGGCACGTTCAACTACGACACGAGCACCCGAACCTATTATCTTTCCGGCATCGTTCAGGATATTACCGTCCGCAAGCAGGCCGAGCTTCTGCTCAAGGAGAGCGAGCAGAAATTCCGGAACATCTTTGAGTTTTCGCCGGTCGCCATTGGCATTGGAGACAACCGGGGCGGGGCGCTGTTCGATGTCAACGCCTCCTGGCTCAGGCTGTTCGGTTATTCGAAAGACGAGGTGATCGGCAAAAAGCTTGGCGATCTCGGCATGTACCTCAATACCGGAGATCACTACCATATCATTCACGATCTCCGGGAGCATGGGCGGGTTTCGAACCGGCAGCTCGAACTGCGAAACCGCGAGGGCAAGACGATTACCGTGCTCTTTTCCGCCGAATCGATCACCATCGCCGGCCAGAGCAACATGCTGCTCATGATGAGCGATATTACCGTTCAGGAGCTTCAGCAGGCGAGCATCAACCAGCTCGAGCGAGCCGTGGCCGAACGAACGGAGCTGTTGCAGGAGGAGGTGGAGCGCCTGAACCGTTTTCTCAGCATGATTTCGCACGAATACCGTACGCCCTTGGCGATCATTCGCGGCAACCTCGATCTTATCGTGCTCAAGCACAAAGGCGGAGATTACTCGCAGCAGCGCGAAATCGACAAAATCAAGCAGGCGATCGACCGGCTGGTGGAGGTGATGGAGGTTTCGATTCAGGAGAGCCGCCTCCGGGAGTCGAGCGAAGGTCTGGTCGTGACCAACGTTCAGGTCGAGCCGACGATTCTGTCGCAGCTCGAAGCCTTCCGCTCCATGTGGCCGGAAAGAGTGATTCGCTATGCAGGCCAGCTCGATGGAGCCGAAATCATTGGCGAGCAGGGGCAGTTTGGCATGGCGATTTTCAATCTGCTCGACAATGCCAGGAAATACTCCCCGGCGGAGTCGCCGATCGAACTGGAGTGCCGCGTTGAAAACGGCGAGGTGATCATCACCATCCGGAACGAGGGCAAAAGCATTTCCAGCACCGAGACCGGCGAGTTGTTCGAAAAGTACCGGCGCGGCAGCAATGCGGCCAACACGGGCGGAGCGGGCATTGGCCTGTGGCTCGTCAAGGATATTATCGAGCACCATCACGGCTCGGTGACGCTCCGTGGAACCGGGTCGGGCGTCGAAGCGGTGGTCACTTTGCCTTTGGCCGGGAACAAAGTTTGAGTTAATTATCCGGCAACGTTATCCATAACCGACTGTAACATGGCTGATCATTACAAGATTATCGTTGTCGAGGATGACCGTGATTTTCGCGAAAGCATGGTGGAGTATCTCTCGCTTGCCGGAATCGACGTCACCGGGGTCTCCTCTGCGCTTGAGTTTTACAACAGCATGACAAGGCAGCCGTATCAGATTGCGGTGCTCGACATTGGCTTGCCCGACCAGAATGGCCTGGTGCTGGCGGAGTTTATCCGCAAGAACACCGATACGCGCATCGTGATGCTCACCGCGCAGGCCTCGCTGGACAGCAAGATCAGCGCCTATCGCTCCGGAGCCGACATCTACCTGGTCAAGCCGATCGATTTCGCCGAACTGGTGGCTACGATTCAAAGTCTTCTTGGACGCATCAATGCCGATGCGGAGCTGGAGGGCCAGGAACAGCGGCAACCGGTCGAGCGCCAACCGGCGAGAGCGAATGAACCCGTCGGCTGGTCATTGCTGCGTCAGGAGTGCTGCCTGCTCGCGCCGCAGGGACGCAAGGTTTCGCTGACCTCGAAGGAGTTCGATCTTTTGGAAAAACTGGCCGCGTCGGCCAGTGAGGTCGTGGAGCGGCAGGCGCTTTTGCAGGCCCTTGCCTACGAGAACGACGAACTCGGCAACAAGGCGCTCGATGCGCTGATTCACCGGCTGCGGCGCAAAAAAGATGAACTCGAAATCCGGATTCCGCTGAAAACCATCCACGGCGTCGGCTACTCTTTTGCCGAGCCGATCGTCATTGTCTGAATTTCCGCCCGAACCCTCCCTCGGCGTACGCAACGCCCTGAGTGCATCGCTATCAAAAATCAGCGCCGCGCCCGGCGGCCGATCCTCCACCGTTACAGATGCGCCGAGCCGCTCATGACCTCCCGGATCGCCTCGGCGAGCTTGTTGAGCCTTACCGGTTTTTTGAGCAGTTTGCGCAAGCCGTAACGGCTGAGCGCGGCGGGGTTGTCGATGTTTTTGCCATAGCCGGTCATCAGAATCATCCTGAGTTGCGGATTCAGCTCATGCAGATTTCGCGCCAGCTCGATGCCGGTCATCTCCGGCATGGTGAGGTCGGTGATCACCAGGTCGAAGGCGTCCGGATCCTTGCGGAACTCGGCAAGCGCCTCGATGGGCGAATTCAGGGTGATGATATTGAATCCGAGATGACCCATCATGACGCGCATGACCTCCGCGGCGGCCAGCTCGTCATCGACAAAAAGCACCCGTGTTTCGTTCTGCTTTTCCAATGGCGTGAGATTGGTTTGCCTCGTTACTGATTCTTCATCGATCACGGGAAGAAATATCCGGAAGGCGCTGCCTTTGCCGGGCGTACTCTCGACCGTTATATCGCCGCCGAGGCTGGTGACGATACCGTGAACTACTGACAGTCCGAGTCCGGTACCCTTGTTGACCGGCTTGGTCGTGAAGAACGGCTCGAATATCCGTTCCATTGTCTCCTCATCCATGCCGTGCCCGGTATCGGTGACGCTGAGCTGCGCGTAGCGATCGGCCTTCAGGTTCGGATGTTGTTTATGAAACTCGCTGTCCAGCCTCATTTCGGCAAGCTCGATGGTGATTTGCCCGCCCGATTCCATCATCGCCTGGAAGGCGTTGGTGCAGAGATTGACGATGACCTGATGGAGTTGCGTCGGATCGGCCAGTACGTTGCCGCACTCTCTGAACCGTGTCTGGATGGAGATGGTTACGGGAATCGTGGGGCGCAGCAGTTTCATGGCCTCTTCGACGATGGACTGCACGTTGACCACGACCGGCTCCGGCTCTTCCGACCGGCTGAAGGTCAGAATCTGTGAAACCAGATTCTGCGCTCGCTCGCTGGCCAGCATGATCTGCTTGAAGAACTCGTGCGCCTTGCTCTCTTCGGGCATCATGACGACGCCCATCTCCGCATAGCCAAGGATGGGGGAGAGAATGTTGTTGAAATCGTGAGCGATTCCGCCCGCGAGCGTGCCGATGGTTTCGAGCCGCTGTATTTTTTGCAGGTTTGTCTGGAGCTGTTGATTTTCCTCCTGCGCCTGCACCCTGTCGGTCACGTCAAAGAGGATGCCGTCAATGCCTGAAAAACGGCCATCATCCGAAAAGACGGAGGTGCTGCGGTTTTCGACCCATTTGACCTCATCGCCTGGAACCGGAATCCTGAACATGATCGTTATCGAAGTCTGGCTGTCGTGAAGTTTTTTGAAGGCATCGGCAACAAGCTGGCGGTCTTCAGGATGGACGAATGCAATGGCATCGTCGAGTGACTCCAGATTGTTCGCCTGAATCAGGGCTTGCGACCAGGGCTGTATGCCACTCGACAGTAATCTGGCGCTCTTGTCTTTCGACAAGTGAAAAACGAGGCCGGGAATATTGTTGATGATGGCCTTGAACTCTTCGCTGACCCGTTTCTGCAGGGCGCTTTCGTGCAGGGCGGCTTCGGCCTGTTTCAGCTCGGTGAGATCGACCACCGTGGTGCGCATCCCGGCAAATTTTCCCTCTTTTCGTATAGGCGTATTGTACAGCAGCAACGGCATTCTGCGCCCATCCCGCATCACAATGGTATATTCGTTTCCTTTGGGGATGTAGCCCGGATAGAAGATTTTCTGCTGGTTGGCCACGGCCAGTTCGAGATTTTCCGGCCAGCAGAAGCTGAAGGCTGAAATTCCCTCTTCGACCTCTTCCGGAGAAACATCGAAAAACTCTATTCCCGAAAGGTTGATGTAGTTGACGATGCCCTGCAGGTCTGTTTCGAAGAGCGGGAAGGGAAGGTATTCGGTCAGCTCGCGGAACTTCCGCTCGCTTTCGACCAGCGCGGCCTGGCTTTTGACGCGCTCGGAAACATTGCGGGTGATGCCGAAGAGTACCGGTTTTCCGTCCCAGACGCCGTGCGTGATCTTCGTTTCCACCGGGATCGTCTCGCCCGATTTCATGAAAAGGGGAATATTGCAGAGGGTGTCAGTGCCGGCAAGCATCTTTTCGACTCTTTTTTGCGCCTGTTCGCGAAGCTTTGGCGGATGGACTTCGAGCACGTTCATCGTGCGCAGTTCATCGAGCGAATAACCGAGGGCGCTCACCGTCGCGGAGTTGGCGTGCAAGATGGAGCCGTCCTCGGCGAGAATGAAGAGCATATCGTCGATGGACTCGAACAGCGTTTCGAGATTCCGGTTCACCGTGCCGACCTGTTCTTCGTGCCGCGCCTGCATGATGGCCGCGCCCATATGCGACGTCACGGTCTCAAGGGCTTTGCGCGCATACTCCGGTACATGATCGAGCGTATGCGAGCCGATATTGAAGGTGGCGACGGGGCGGTTTTTGCTGAAAACCGGCAGTATCGCGAAGCACTTCAGCTCTTCATTTTGCAGAAGGTATGTTAGCCGGTCACTGACGGCGGGGTTTTCGTCGCTGTACACGGCTTTGCCAGAGGTCGTAAGCTGGTACTCCGGAGTATCGTACGTGAATTGGGTCATCTCGCCGAGAAGCGCCTCCGAAAGACCCACCCAGTGGAAAAGATTCAGGCTGTTTTCGCTCTCATCGAGCAGATAAACGGCGCCGCTATCCATTTCCGAAATCTCCATCGCGGTCTGGAGGCAGTGCTGAATGGTCTCTTCGAATGAGTTCGACGCACTCAGCTTCAACGCGAGATCGAGTTCGCTCTGGATGAGGTGTTCGACCTGCTGGCGTTGCAGCGCGTTGGCGATGATGCCACCGGCCAGCGCCAGGATCGAGGCTGAATTCGACGGCCATTGCCGCTCTTCACGCACGGCGTCGAAGCCGATGTAGCCGAACGGCACGTTGCCCGATACGAGCGGAATGAGAATCAGGGATTGTATATCCTGCTGTTCGAGAATCTCCCGCTCCGTGGCGGCTTCGTCCGGCAGCTCCGAAACCTTCGGTACGATAATGACCTCGCCAGCGGTGATTTTTTTCGTTGACCATTCGAACTCGGCGGTCGGAAGGTGCTGCAAAATATCGATCTGCGGTTCGATGTCTTGGGCGCACCACTCATGGGTGTTGTCCATGAGTTTTTGATTGTCGTAGTACTGAAAAATATAGCTCCGATCGGCATGCACGAACTCTCCGATGGCCTGCAACGCCTTGTCGATCATGGCGTCGATCTGCTCTGCCGAGGCGCTGATGAACTGGTTGGCCAGCGTTGAAATCAGATGCTCGAACCTTCGGTTGTAGGCAACTTCCTGTTCTGACTGCTTTCGTATGGTGTTGTCGAGCACATAGCCTTCAAAGCTGGTAATGCCGCCCTCGATATTCCTGATGATGGTCGTGAAGTCGTAAATCCAGGCGACCTGGCCATCTTTGCGGGTGATCCGGTACTCCTGTTCGAAAGAAGTCCGGGCCGGTTCTGAGGAGTAGCGTGTCACTTCATTCAGAACCTTGTCGAGATCGTCCGGGTGGACAATATCGTTATACGCTATGATTCCCGAGGTGAAGTCGGCGGGCGAATATCCCGTCAGCATGATGACGTTCGGTGAGACATATTCGGCTGGATAGCCTTTGCTGTTCAGCCACCGGAACACCGTGACCGGCCCTTCCAGAAAGAGATTTCGCTCTTGCTGAAGCTTCTCCTCGACATGTTTGCGTTTCGTGATCTCCTGATGCGAGCCTGCCATGCGAAGCGGCTTGCCCTCGGCGTCACGCTCGAACACCTTGCCGCGGTCGAGAATCCAGACCCAATGCCCATTTTTGTGCCGCATCCGCACTTCAGCTTCATAAAAATCGGTTTCGCCGCGAAAGTGGCTTTCGATGCGAACGGTCGCTTCGCGCAGGTCTTCTGGATGGCTGAGGTTTTCCCAGGTGGCGATTGTAACCTGCCCAAGCTCTTCCGGGGTGTAGCCGATCATTTCAGCCCAGGCTCTGTTGATGGTAACGAGGCCGGTCTGGATGTTCCAGTCCCAGTATCCGGCTTTCGTGCCTTCCACAACCAGGGAGAGCCGGTTCAGCTCTTTTTTCAGCTCGGCATTCTCGGCTTCGAGGCGGCTGACGGCTTCTTCGTTCTCGATGCTTGCTGTAATAATCGGGTTTTTTTCTGCCATGAGTTCCATTATCGACGAAATTACCGTAGTGCCGAGGCTACGGACTTACTACAACGGCGACTTCTCTTTAGAATATAAAGAGCTTACAAATGTCACAAATGTAACAAACGGGCATTTATGAACTATTGTTAATCACGTTTAATTCCATAAAAAATCGAGCGATTCTATCTTGTGTCTGCCGGAGTTATTCGCCCAATGCCCGAATCGACGATCTGAAAGAAATTTCCTCCGTGAAGTAATACGTGTAATCACAACATAATGAACGTAATGACGAGGGCGTTGCTATCGGCAGGAGGCAGAACTTGCCCGGCATCCGGATCGTGAGGGCGTCTTTATTCGTCAACGTGATTTTGACGTGCAGTCATCGGTGACAACCTGAAATATAGATATAGGCAAGATGGAGGGGTATGAAGCAGCCTTCTTCTTGTCTGACGGAATTCAGCGCTTCTTCAGGTTCGTTTGGAGTACAAAAAGGCTGTCTCAGGTTTGATCCCGAGACAGCCTCGTTTAGAGCTTTTACGTTTTACGGTCTGCCGTCAGGTCTTCCATCAGGCCTGCCGTCTCTGTCATTTCTGTTATCGTCAGGCTTGCCATCTCTATCCTTTCTGTCGCCGTCACGCCTGCCGTCGGGTCTGCCATCCGGCCTACCGTCGGGCCGTCCATCGGGTCGGTCACCAGGTCTGAAGTCCGGTCTGCCGTCTGGCCTGCCGCCGGGTTTGTCACCAGGCCTGAAGTCTGGTCTGCCATCGGGCCTACCGTCGGGCCGTCCATCGGGCCTGCCGCCGGGTTTGTCACCAGGCCTGAAGTCTGGTCTGCCATCGGGCCTACCGTCGGGCCGTCCATCGGGTCTGCCGTCGGGCCGTCCATCGGGTCTGCCGCCGGGCCTGTCACCCGGTCTGAAGTCCGGCCTACCATCGGGCCGTCCATCGGGTCTGCCGCCGGGTCGGTCACCCGGCCTGAAGTCCGGTCTGCCATCTGGCCTTCTGTCGGGTCTGTCACGGTTGTCGCGAATTCTCTGCTCCCTGAAGTGCCTGTCCCAGTAAGTCCTGTCGTGACGCCGGTATTCGCGGTCGCGGCGTCTCCTGATGTCATCCCAACGGTGTCTTCTGATCTGGTAGGGCAGGCTCAGGTATCTCACCGGAGCCCACGGACCACGCGAGTACCGTGAGCGGAACCATCCGCCGTCGCGGTAGATGAAGTAAAAATCGCCATAACGAACGACGTCGTAGTCCCAGCCATAGGAGACGGCGAAGCCGTAATCGTCGAGGTAGATGAAATCAGGGCCGTAGTCATCGACATAAAGAGGTCCGCCAAGGTTGATGTTCAGATTGACTTCAGCATTGGCATCGTTTGGGGGCGTTGTGCAGAGCAGCAGTCCCGCAACACCGGCGCCGGCCAGAAAGAGTGATTTTTTCATGGGTCGGTTCTTTGAGTTTAACGTCACAGTTTGATTTTAGCGTCACAGACAGTTTCAATGGCCGGAATCAGGATGGTCTCAAAGTGCAGGGACGTCGAATTCCGCCATTTTCATACAATGCGACGCTGTCACCTGGAAAATCTTTCATCAATCAGTGAAAAAACTAAACCAGGAATATCACTCAAAAGGTTTATCGGTTGACGGTTATTTTCTCCGCTATTTTTGCTTAGCGCAGATCGCGTATTTTTTCAATCAGCACCTTGTGCGCCGCCAGCTCCGGATCACTCTCGGAGAAGCCGTTGGTGTCGAGGTTTTTGGCCACGAATTCGAGCATTTTCCGGTCGAGGTGTTCGGCGATGCCGAGCATGTGCGAGCGGTGGTGCAGCAGCTCGAAGAGAATTACCTTCTCGGCCTGGTTGCGCTTCATTTTTTCGAGGATGCGAGCCATGAGGTCGTTGTCCAGATGGCGCGAGACCTCGCTGAAGTATTCAAGCGGCAAATCGTTGGCGTAGTTGACCGCCTGGTCAACGCCCATTGTCCGGCAGACGCCAGCCGAAATCTGCGGGACGATGTGCTCGACCATGAGCGGAATGACGATGAAGTGCGGAATGAACCGGACGATCGAGCCGATGGCGCGGTAAAGCTCGTCGAAGCCATCGGTTTTGGAGTCAACCACCGTTTTGACGTAACGGACGAGCGCCTCCTGCTCATCACCCTTGAGGTTTTTCAGCGCTTCGGGAAGGGGAGTTTCGGTCCAGGCGAGCGTTTCTTCGAATGTTGCCATCGCGTTGTGCAAGATTTTCCGGAGCCGTAGCGCCGTTTGGTGGGGCCGGAATTGTCCGGCGAAGTGCATTCAATAATGGTATTCAAAATACCTCAGAATTGAAAAGTATCAGCAATGGATTTTTCAGCAGGTTACGGCCTGGCGACTGCTTGCCGCGCAGTATCGAAATATCAGGCCACTTCCAGGGTCATGAGTGATAACTGGATATACTTTTTACGCAGGATTTTCTGTATTGAGTTTGAGTGTGTGAAGGGCCTGATGCTTATTGTAATAATATATATTCTTTAAATAAGCTGATTGGTGTTTTATGGTTGCTCAAAAAATTTTTTGAAAAGTTGCATTTATTTATTATTTAACAATTGTTAATAAGCGTTCCGGTGTTGCTGTTATATGGATTTTTTTATAGCTTCTTCCGTTCCGATTAACTAAAACATATGATCTCATGAAAAAGCATTTCATTACAATCTGGCTCTATCTGTTTTCATTGATTCTGACGGTGACAGCGGTGGTATATGTAAAGCAATCGCCACTTGCAGTACACTTGTCTAAAGGGCTTGAGGTCGTTAAAGCGCCCACTGGAGTATGATGTTTATTTTGTATGGTAAATCGTTTCGTTGATCGCACATATGAGCGATTTTTGACGTTGTTTGGCGTTGTTTTTGTCGAGCCTTTCTCGAAGTCTTTTCAGAGCTCAGTTCCATCATCGGCGGTTCAGGTAATGTTCCTGATGCCTGGTGCATCCATTCCCGCATACGGTACATGCCGTACAAGGCTTCAGGATATACTGTCCATGCGTGTTTCAGATTCGGTATTTTTAGTTCATGCCCGGCTGGTGATAGAAGCTTGAACGGTGAATCGTCATCAGATCGCACTGCCGACGGGCGCTGATGTTCGGATGTTCTTTTGTGATTATGCAAACCCTTTCATATAAAGGTCTTATAAGGGATTTTCCTTTTGAGGCAGTCGGTATCGATCTTCAGTTTTCTGATAATTTTGCCGTGTTCCTTGTTCTCGTTCAGGGGATTATTTCCTGTTTTTGAGCTTTTTCCATTTTCGGGAAGCGGTCGCTTGTTTTGTCTGGAACATGCGTTTCAAACGGGTTATCTTTTTTTGGATGAAACTCGTGCTTTTGCACAATCCCGGTCAAAGGAGATTGTTTGCTGAGAACTTCAGGCTCCACTCCTGGTTTTGTGTTCAGACGTAAATATGCGATGTTTCTGTTTTGCGTGGATCGCTGGATTGTAACTGATTCGTGTATACTGTCTTTCCTGTTATTATGGAATATTTCAGATATGATTCGCACTACGATTATTTCAGGAAATGATTTTGTGAATATCTATATTCTGTATAGCAGATCAATTATTTCTTTGCCTTCATTTCAATAGGTTGAGATGGCGCGACTGATGAAAAATATGATGGTATAGATGGTGTCTTTGCCTTATCTGTTGGTGTATATGTTCGCTGGTTGCAACTTCTTTGGTATTCTGTTCTCCGGGCAGGTAAGACGCCATAATTTCGTCGTTATCTTGTGAGCCTCGCATTTCTGTTGTAGCATCAATGATGGAACTTGTGCATTGAGAGGCGCAAAAATAATATGTTGAAAACACTTCGATTGTCCTTTTTGAACGAGTTATCTCAGTGGATAAGACGCAAATTTCCCAGAAATGATTCTTCTCTCCTGCTAAAGCTCGTCCCGAGCGCGATTCATCTTCAATTGAGCAATCCTGTCGCATTGCCATACATAAACCACGCTTCAGAATACTGATGCGGCCGGTATTACGCCTGTCGCTGTCTGTAATTTGCCGTAACTGTTTCGTGCTTGCGGTTCCCCTCTGGCTTGCGCCTTGCCGGAATTAAAGTATAATGTGAAAAATTTAGAGTACTATTTTAATGTATATTTCATAACTATGTGAGTCTCTTGTCGTATTTTTAGACTTCAGCATTCAACGAAAAAGGAGGATTGCTATGGCATCCATCCAGGTTGATTTCGACTCGTACAAACTCTGGTATTGCAGCGGCCAGCCCTACGAAGCGCTTATCTATGTCTATAAAGAATGCGCGTATGTGGGGAGAATCATCTTTTTCAAGGATGGCGCCGACGTTCCGGCCAACGTGAGCTATCCGGAGCCGTCGATTCACTTTCCGCTGAGCAGGTTCAACGACGTGATGACGATTTTGCGCGAGGAAAAACCGCTCTATCTCTTCCTGAACGACAACAGCAAAATCGGCATGGTCGGCACCAGCGAACTGGAACCCACCGGCGAGCATGAAGGCAGGTAAGCCCGGCTGTGAAAATCACTCCCGAATGCCTCGTTTCGCGCGGGGCTTTTTTTATCCAGATTGAAAATCGTCATCGAAATCGAGCGCAACTGCTTATAGTTCTGTCAGTTTTCAGCAATGGGGCACGGTTCCAGCCCGCTTGATCTGGTTATCGATATGATGTTCCGGCCATCTTTTTCCAGTGAGCTGTTTTTACGATTTCGATTTCGAGGTGTGAGGGGTGCGGGTTCCGGCGGTAATAGGCTATATTTCAGCTTTTTCAGCGATAAACAGGATTCGGCATGGTGCTTCTGACGGTTGAGGGGATTGGCAAGACGTATGGATTGAAAACACTGTTCGAGGAGGTGTCGTTCGGCATCGATGACCGCGACAAGGTTGGCATCATCGGCGCGAACGGCAGCGGCAAGAGTACGCTGATGAAAATTCTGGCCGGGAGCGAGACGCCCGATACCGGGCGGGTGATGATTTCGCGCGAAAAGCGCATCTCCTATCTGCCGCAGGATTCGCCGTACGACGCTGATGACACCGTGCTCGAAGCGGTGCTCAAGTCAGGCGACAAGGTGATGGCGCTGATCTGCGAGTATGAACTCACGTTGCAGGCTCTCGAACATGCGGAGGGCGATCAGACGGAGCTCATCGAGAAGATGACGCATCTGTCGCACGAACTCGATGTGAGCGGCGCGTGGGACCTGGAGTCGAACGCCAAGTCGGTGCTCGGCAAGCTCGGCCTGAACGACCTGACGGCCAGGATGGGCGAACTCTCCGGCGGCCAGCGCAAGCGCGTGGCGCTCGCCCACGCCCTGGTGGTGCCGAGTGACGCGCTGATTCTCGACGAGCCGACTAACCACCTCGATGCCGACAGCGTCGAGTGGCTCGAAAACTACATCCGCCGCTACGCCGGTGCGGTAATCCTGATTACGCACGACCGCTACTTTCTCGACCGCGTCGCCACCCGCATGATCGAGCTTGACGGCCACACGGCGCTGACCTACACCGGCGGCTACGCCAGCTACCTGGTGCAGAAATCGGCAGAGGAGGAGCAGGCCGTTCGCGACGAGCGCAAGCGCAACGCCCTCGCCAAGCAGGAACTCGAATGGATGCGCACCGGCGCGAAGGCTCGCACCACCAAGCAGAAGGCGCGGTTGCAGCGAGCCGAAACGCTGGTCTATGCTCCCAGGAAGGAGAAGCAGCAGGAGATGGAGATCGGCTTCGGCGCGGAGCGGCTCGGTAACAAGATCGTCGAGTTCCACGACGTGTCGAAGTCCTACGACTCCAAAACGCTGCTCCGCTCGTTCGATTACCTGCTCGAAAAGGGCGACCGCATCGGCATCATCGGCCCGAACGGCTCCGGCAAAACTACGCTGCTCGAAATGATCGCCGGGCGCGTCAAGCCCGACAGCGGGCGCATCGAAGTCGGCCCGACGGTCAGGATCGGCTACTACGACCAGGAGAGCCGCCACCTCGACGACTCCAAGCGGGTGATCGAGTACATCAAGGAGGAGGCCGAGCAGATCAAAACGAAGGACGGTACGCTGGTCTCCGCCGCCAAAATGCTCGAACGTTTCCTGTTCGCCCCGTCCGCGCAGTACAACCCCATCGGCAACCTCTCCGGCGGCGAACGGCGGCGGCTCTATCTTTTGCGCCAGCTCATCGGAGCGCCGAACGTGCTCTTGCTCGACGAGCCGACCAACGACCTCGACATCCCGACCCTGCGTGTGCTCGAAGACTACCTCGACACCTTCCCCGGCTGCCTGGTGGTGGTGAGCCACGACCGCTACTTCCTCGACCGCACCGTCGAGCACATTTTCGCCTTCGAGGAGGGCGGCATCGTGCGGCGCTACCCCGGCAACTACAGCGTCTATCTCGACATCAAGGCCGCAACCGCCGCCGAAGAGCAAGCCGCGAAGAAAAAGCCAGCACCAGCCGTCGCAAAACCTGCGCCAACGGCATCAAAGCCGGCATCATCGCCGAAACAGCGCAAGCTCAACAGCAACGAGAAGCGCGAACTGGAGCAGCTCGAAGTAGCCATCGCCGAAGCCGAAGAGCGGCAGGAAGCGATAAACGCAGAACTCGCCGCCGCCGGTTCCGACTTCGAAGCCGTGCAAAGATTGGGCGACGAACTGCACAAAATTCAGGAAAAGCTCAATAAAGACATGGAACGCTGGTCGGAGCTTGCCGAGCTGGCGTGAGGGAGGCGTGGACAGCGCGGACGGGGAATGAAACGGTTTCGTGGGGGTGAACCTGCGTGTTCGCCTTTTCGGGACATTGCCAGTTATTTTTTCCTCCCATGTGTCCCATAAGACCCATTCGTCCCATGCGACCTATTCTTTGCAAATAACGCAAAACACCATGATCGCCACCATCCGCACCCGCCTCGAATCCCTCGCCGATGAGGCGACGGCGGAGATTCTCCGGGGCTTTTTCAAGACCGGCCCCGGCGAGTATGGCGAAGGCGACCGGTTTCGCGGCGTCCGTGTGCCGGTGCTTCGCAAGCTCTGCCGCGAGTTCCGGCACACGGGCATCGAGACGATCTCAGGGCTGCTCGACTCGCCGTGGCACGAAGACCGGATGCTCGCGCTGCTTCTGCTCATCGAGCGCTACCGCGCGTCGGACGAAGCGGGCCGGGAAGTGCTGTACGATTTCTACTGTTCACGAACCAACCGCATCAACAACTGGGACCTGGTCGATGTCACCTGCCCGCACATCGTCGGTCGCCACCTCCACTCCCGCGACCGCTCGCTTCTTTACCGCTTCGCTGAATCGCCCAACCTCTGGGAGCGGCGCATCGCCATCGTCTCGACCTTCCACTTCATCCGCAGCAACGACTTCGCTGACACCATCGCCCTGGCCGAACGCCTGCTCGGCGACCCCGAATCGCTGCTCCACAAAGCCACCGGCTGGATGCTCCGAGAAGTCGGCAAGCGCGACCAACCGCTGCTCGAAGCCTTCCTCGACCGGTATGCTACGGTTATGCCGCGCACGATGCTACGCTACGCTATCGAGCGCTTGCCGGAGGAGCAGCGCTTGGCGTGGCTGAAGAGGGGGTGAAACAATGAAGCTGGATACAACAGGGATAGCTATTGATATGGTACTTTTCTTCAAGTTTCACATATTCCTTAATCATATCGTTTTCTTTTTCAAAATAACCCGTTCATGATACTTAAAAGCATAAGGCTTGAAAATTTTCGGATTATCGAAGAGGCTCAGCTTGATCTCGGACGTCGTCTGACATTGTTAAGTGGTGCTAATGGTTCCGGAAAGACCTCTGTCATGGAGGGGCTGTCGATAACTCTTGGATCCGTTCTTACTCATTTGCCTGAAGTGAGCGGTCGCGCTTTCAGTAAAACAGGCGAGGAAATTCGTCAGTTCGAGAACAAAAAAGCGCCCTATTGTCGAATCTCAATTGAAACTGTTCAGGGATTGAAATGGGATCGTATGCAAAAGCGGGACAAAAGCAGAAACACTGCACGGTTGTTGCCGTCAGATGGCTGCGGTGTTCGAGAGCTTCACCGATATGTCGATGGTGAAATGATCGACCCGATCAACAGAGACGAAAAGTTTCTGTTGCCGGTTTTTGCTTTCTACGGAGTGAGTCGGGCATTACTTAATCCACCATACACAAGAAAGGGTTTTCCCAAAACGCACCAACGTCTTGAAGCGCTTCAGGGAGCCCTTGAGGCTCACGTTTCGTTCAAATCGGCATTTATCTGGTTTTACAACAAGGAAAATGAAGAATTTCGTCATAAACAGGCTGAGCAGAGTTTTGAGGTGACCCTTAAAGAACTCGACACTGTGCGGCGGGCTATTGCCGGAATGTTTCCGGATATTTCTGAACCTCATATTGAAGTCAATCCTTTGCGGTTTGTGGTCAGGCAAGGGGATGAATTGCTTGATATTATGCAGTTAAGTGATGGTTACAAGACCTTGCTTGCGGTCGTGATCGATCTGAGCCGACGTATGGCTATGGCCAATCCCCACCTCGATGATCCTCTTGCTGCTGAAGCTGTTGTGATGATTGATGAAATCGACCTTCATCTGCACCCGTCATGGCAACAGCGGGTCATCGGGGACTTGCTGAAGACCTTTCCGAACACCCAGTTCATTGTTACAACCCACTCTCCTTATATCATAGAATCGGCAAACAACAATCTCAAACGTCACCAGATCAGAAACCTGTCAATTGAAAGCGAAGAGATTAGGCAGCTTGTTCCGCTCGATCCCGCAGATACGTCGGCATATTTCATGCGAGGAACGGAAGGCGTCGAGCCGTTGATGGATACCGAACTCGGTCTTCTGGATGATCGCCTGATCGAGCCATTTAACCAATTGACAATGCTTTTTGATCGGATGCGCGATATCGAGTTGGGAGAGATTCAATGACAATATCAGTAGCTGGTTATGAACGTTGCGTTTGTAAAGAAAGGGTGGTTCCTCATTGTTTATGCGATGGTAAATTGGCATTTCAAGAAAATGGGAAGAAAATCCGGTTGACTCTCAAAAGTGAGGAAGAAGGGGTCGCACTGGTTCTGGATGGCTGCGTTTTCAGGGACAAGAAAACCACGAAATGCGAGGGCCTGTTTCTCTGGAAAAAGGGCTCCTCGAAAAAGTGCGTTATTCTGGTGGAGCTGAAAGGGACTGATATTGAGCACGCATTCAAGCAGATCGCTTATGTCCGAGGCAATCGTCCTGAATATCGTCAGATTGTGGAAGCATTCAAGTCATACCCAGGTACTTCAACAGTGCTTGAAAAAGCGGTGATAGTCAGTAATGGAGCGCTCACAAAACCTCAGTGGGTAAAGTTGGAGAATCAGTATGGATTCAGAGTTGTACCTGTCCTCGATTCAGACGCTACAACTCGGGTGACAGATGCGAGAGAGCTGTGCCGTTGAAGCCTTCTGTTAAGCAGTGTCGCGATTACTATTTAACCAGAGTCCAGCAGCCTGGGGTATGGCTTCCGTAGGGGCTCATGCCATGCGCTCCTACGGAAGCCACGTCAAGGGAGAGAAGAAAAGACGATTTCGATAGCGATTTGGATTTCGATGGAGGAGAGGGCGGCCTCCCATGTGCCCCTGCAATTCATCATTCAAAATTCATCATTCGGTGGCTTTGTCGCCGTCGCTGCCGCCCGTCTGCCACAGCCCGAAGCTCAGCATATCGGCGAGCGATTCGAACTGCTTGGTTTTCGTGTCGCCGATGCCGTGGCCGGCTTTGTAATCGGTGAAGAAGAGCACGGGTTTGCCGGAGGCGGTGGCTTCCTGCAATCTGGCGGCGAATTTGGCGGGTTGCCAGGCGGGGACTCTTGGGTCGTTCATGCCTGCGGTGATGAGCGCTGCCGGGTAGTTCACGCCGTCGCGGAGGTGGTGGTAAGCGTCCATTTCGAGGAGCGCCTTGCACTCTTCCGGGTTTTTGATGGTGCCGAATTCAGGCACGTTGACCGGGCCGTTGGGGCTGGTTTCGCCCCTCACCGCGTTCAGCACGCCCACCTGCGGCATGGCGGCGGCGAACAGATCGGGGCGCTCGGTCATCGCCCGTCCCACGAGGATTCCACCCGCGCTGGCTGCGTTGATGGCGATGCGCTCTGGCGAGGTGTAGCCCTTCTTGACGAGGTATTCGGCAGAAGCGATGAGGTCTTTCCAGGTGTTCGGCTTGGTGGTTTTCATGCCAGCCTTGTGCCAGGCGTCGCCAAGCTCGCCACCGCCGCGCACGTGCGCCACCGCGAGGATGCCGCCTTTCCAGGTCCACAGCAGCAGCGACGGGCTGAAGAAGGGCGTGATCGAATTTCCGTATGCGCCATAACCGTAGATCAGCACAGGGTTCTTGCCATCCTTCGTCATGCTTCGGTTGTAGATGAGCGACAGCGGCGCCTTGACGCCATCGTGCGATGGAACCATCACTTCCCGGACTTCGAGATTGTCGTACTCGGGGTAGCTTGCCTTCGACGAGAGCGTTTCGTCGATGAAGCGCTTGTCCTCTTCATCGTAGCGGAAGCGGCGGAAATCGTGGCTCCAGCCGCCCATGATCGCCCACATTTCCGGGTGGTCGAACCCCTTAGACGTAATAGCCATGGTTCCTGCATCAAACGGCGTGTCGAGCTTTTCTGGCTTTTGGCCGTCATGCTCCAGATGGTACAGCTCCTCGCGGACGCCGTTGAACGAGAGGGTGTAGAAGAGTCCCTTGCTGGTCAGCGCGAGGCCCGTGAGCGTCGCGTCGGCAGGTTCCGGAATGACCGTTTCGGCGCTCGCCAGATCGGGCTGGTCGAGCGAGGTTTTCAGCACCTTGAAGTGAGGAGCGTTCTTTGGCGTGTAAATGTAGAGGTCTTGTTTTGTCGTAACGAAATCGTACACATCGTCTTCCGGACGGAAAAGCGGTTGCCATGGAATGACCTTTTCGTTCAGGGCATCGGTGGGCGCGTACCAGGCCGTGACTCTCGGATCGACGCTGCCGACGAAGGCGAACAGTTTGCCGCTTTTGCGGTCATAGACGACCGACGGAATGGCCTCCGCCTTGATGGGCAGGTTCGCGTCATGGGCGCGCGAAAAGATTTCGCGGTCGGTCGCGGGATTGGTTCCCACGACGTGCAGCCAGATGCGGCTGTCTTTCTGGCGGTTCTTGTCGAGCGGGTCACGGCTGTTGAGGCGATTATAGAAAAACGAGTTGCCGTCCGGCAGCCACGACGGCGAGGCAAACCGTCCGCGGTCGATGCGTTCCGGGTAAATTCGTCCGCTTTCAACCTCCATTACGAACAGGATCGCATTTTCCGAACCGTTCGGCGAGACGCCGATCACCACCTTCGAGCCGTCGATGTTCGGCGCGATTTCGCTGACGACGTACGTGCTGCCGGTTACGTTTTTCCATGTGTCCGGGTCGAAAAGCAGGCGCTCCTTTCCCTTGAACCCTTTCCTGAAGTAGAGCTTGCCGGTTTCGTCCGCCGGAGTCTGCTTGAGGTAGAAGTAGCAGTCGTTGTCCGTGATCGAGAGGTCGAAGATTTTCTCCTGCCGCCGCTTGTCGAACTCCACCATCTTTGCGATCAACTCGCTCCGTCCCGGAATGGCGTCGAGCACCGCGCGCGCATGATCCGCCTCCCGCATATACCAGGCCTGAACTGCCGGGTCCTTGAGATTTTCGAGCGGCCGGTACGGGTCGGCGACAGCTTCTCCGCAGATGGTTTCGACGACATTGGCGGAGGGCGCGTCCATGTTCGCCGGGCTTCCTGCACTGGCGGAAACCGGCGTGGAAAACAGGAGAGCCGAGAGGCAGAGAGTGGCCGGAATGCGGCGGGCGAGCAAGGTTTTGCGGGTCATGGAACGGTGTTTCAACAGGCTGTGAATGTTGGTATCAAATCAGTTGTGCAGTTTTTTGAGCAGGAACGCCATCGACTTGCCGAGGTCGCGCATGTTCTCCATGCCTTCGGTATCGTTCACCACTTCGCCGCCGTCGCGTCCGCCGAAGCCGAGGTTCCAGTAGGTCGAGCCGACCATGAACATCTGGCAAATCTGGAAGAGGTGGTTGATGCTGTCGTAAGCGTGGATGCCGCCGCCGCGCCGGAGCGAGACTACCGCCGCGCCAACCTTGTGGCGGAAGAGTTGGCCGTTGGTGCGCGACACGAAGCCCGAACGGTCGATCAGCGCTTTCAGCTCTGGCGTGATGTCGGCGAAGTAGGTGGGCGAACCGAGAATCATGCCGTCGGCCTCCGCCATCTTCGCGAAGATTTCGTTGAAGCCGTCCCCTTTGGTGGCGCACTTGCTGTTTTTCGTTTTTATGCAGGCGTAGCAGGCGCGACACCCCTTGATGTCCGTGCCGCCGACCTGGATCAGCTCCGTTTCGATGCCCTCCGCTTCGAGCGCCTCGAAGACGGTTTTGAGCATGATCGAGGTGTTGCCCGCCGGGCGCGGGCTGCCGTTGATGCCGATGACTTTCATGGGTTTGCGCTGTTCCGGAGAGCGGTTGTTTTCCGGTGAGTTGAAAAATATGTACAGGCAATATACGCGATAAGGTCGGAGAAGTAACGCCGGTGCGAGGTAATCCGTTTTCAGTTCTGCGGCACCTCTTCATCGAAATCCATCAGAATTCTGTTCGATTTGGATTTGCATCCGGATTGGAGCTGTCGCGGTCGATCAGCTCTGGGCTGCCGTGATGACCGTTCGGATTTTTTCGAGCACGGCTTGCATATCCGCCGGAAGCGGGGCGGTGAAGGCGAGCGGCTCGCCGGTGGTGGGCTGGCGGAAGCGCAGCGTCTCGGCGTGCAGCGCCTGGCGGGCCATCAGCTCCAGCAGGTTGCGGGTGAACGGCTCGCTCTTGCTGAAAGGCAGCGTTCGCGGCGTCGCGCCGCTGTAGGTTGCGTCGCCGAGGATCGGATGGCCGAGGTGTTGCAGGTGCACACGGATCTGGTGCGTCCGTCCCGTGTGCAGCGTCATCTCCATCAGGGCGAAGTACTGCAAATCTTCGGCCACCAGATAGTCGGTGATGGCGTGTTTGCCTTCGGCGCCCTCGAACGGGAAGTTGGCCATCACCTTGCGGTTCTTGTGCGACCGGGCGATATTCGTCTTTATTGTCCCCGACGGCGGATTCGGTAGGCCCCACACCATCGCTTTATAGACCTTTTCGACCTGTCGCCGGGCGAACTGCGAGGCGAGCTTGTGCAGCGCGACCGGATTTTTTGCGATGATGATGAGGCCGGAGGTGTCCTTGTCGAGCCGGTGCACGATGCCGGGGCGCATCTCGCTCCTGTCGAGCTCGTCGGCATCCTTGCCGAGGTGGTGCAAAATGGCGTTGGCGAGCGTACCCGTCCAGTTACCGAAGGCCGGATGCACCACCATGCCCGCCTCCTTGTTGATCACCATCAGGTCGTCGTCCTCGTAGAGGATGCTGATCGGAATGTCCTCCGGAGCAAGCTCCGGCGCGGGCGGGCGCAGGAAGGTGATGTGGATGTGGTCGCACGATTTGATGCGGTAGTTTGACTTGACCGGCTTGCCGTTGACCAGTACGCGCTCCTCCTCGATGGCCTCCTGCACCTTGTTGCGCGTGGCGTTTTCGACCTGCTGGGCCAGGTAGCGGTCGATGCGCATCGGCGTCTGCACCTTGCTGACCTGGATGGTCATCTGTTTCGGCGCGGCTTCCGGCTGCGGGTCGGCTGGTAATTCGGTTTTTAGCGGCTCTTTTTGCATTTTGTGACGGCTTGAAGCGGTCTCGAAAGTTGTGCGCAACAGGTGAACTTCGAGTTTACGGACGACTGTCATTCTGAACGGAGCAACGCGAAGTGAAGAATCCAGTAAGTTTTGTAAGTCATTACTGATCTGTCGGTTAGTGACACTTTCAGAAAACTGGATTCTTCACTTCGTTCAGAATGACATGAGGCGTAAAATATGCTTCACTTTCGAGACAGCTTCGCTCATGATTTTCTTTGACATAGTATAGTCAAAGAATCGTCCTTTGCAACCGTGATCGTTTATCGCAGCCGATGTCAAGGCGCGAGATGGCCGATCCATAACCTTATACAGCAATGCAGCAGCAGTCAGATACCCCGTCGGCGCAGTTCGACCTCGCCGTGATCGGCTCCGGCCCCGGCGGTTACGAAGCGTCTCTTCACGCCGCGCGGCACGGCTTGAAGGTGTGCCTCGTCGAAAAGGCGGCGCTTGGCGGCGTGTGCGTCAACTGGGGCTGCATTCCGACCAAGGCGCTGCTTCGGAGCGCCGAGGTGTACGATCTTGCGCAGAATCCGGCGAACTTCGGCGTCAACGTCGGCGAGGTGTCGTTCGATCTCGCGCAGGCGGTGAAGCGCAGCCGGAACGTGGCGCTGAAAAGCTCGAAGGGTGTCGAGTTCATGCTGAAAAAGGCGAAGGTCGAGGTGTGGGCGGGCGAGGCGGTGCTGACCGGCGGCGCGGGCGTGACGGTCACGGCGCAGGATGGCTCCGCGCGTTTGCTCGAAGCGCGGAACATCATCGTCGCCACGGGGTCGAAGCAGCGCGTGATTCCGGGGCTGGAGCCGGACGGCAAGAAGATCATTACCAGCCGCGAGGCGCTGATTCTCAAGGAGGTTCCGGCGTCGATGATCGTGGTTGGCGGTGGGGCGATTGGCGTCGAGATGGCATGGTTCTACGCCAAGGCGGGCGCGCAGGTGACGATTGTCGAGCTGATGCCGCGCATCCTGCCCGCCGAAGAGGCGGAGGTTTCCGAGGCGCTGAAGCGCTCGTTCGAGAAGGCGGGTATCGCGGTGCACTGCGGGGCGAAGCTCGACCGTGTCGCCGTCAGCGAGTCCGGCGTGAGCGCCGAGCTGATCGTCGAAGGTGCGGAGCCGCAAAAGCTCGAAGCGACGCTCCTGCTCGTGGCGGTCGGCGTGAGCGGCGCGATCGACGAGCTTGGCCTCGAAGCGGCGGGCGTCGAAACGGAGCGCGGATTCATCCGCACGGACGAATTGTGCCACACCTCAGCGCCGGGCATCTACGCCATCGGCGACGTGCGCGGCGGGATGCTGCTGGCGCACAAGGCGTCGGCGGAGGCGGCCATCGCCGTCGAAGCCATCGTGGGAAAGTCGCCCGAGCCGCTGTCCGAGCCGCTCATTCCGCGTTGTGTTTACGCCCAGCCGTCGGTGGCGTCGGTCGGCCTCACCGAAGAGGCCGCGATCAAAGCCGGATATCAGGTGCTCGTCGGACGTTCGCAGTTCGCCGCTTCGGGCAAGGCCAACGCCTTCGGCCAGCTCGAAGGCTTCGTCAAGCTGGTGTTCGACGCCACCAACGGTAAAATGCTCGGCGGCCACCTCATCGGTCACGACGCCGTCGAGCTGATCGGCGAACTCGGCCTGGCCTGTCGCCTGGGTGTTACGGCGGAGGGCCTCGCCAGCACGATTCACGCCCACCCGACGCTTTCGGAAACGGTCAAAGAGGCCGCGTTCGCAGCCTTGCAAAGCATGGGGTGAACGGCGGGGGGCGGGGGATTTGAGATCAGTCGGATCCGTCCGATCCGCCTGATCTCAAATCCCCGAAAAACCAACAATCGCGGCGATTTTCGGCACAGCGCTTTTACCTGTCACATTCTTGAAAAGCGTTTGTTATGTCTATGGTAAAAGCATAAATTCAGAGTTTATTATTTGATTTTCGTCTTTCGTCTTAACCAAGCAAGCCCCTGCCGGGAAAACCATGATCGGCGCAACCCGGGCCGGGTACTAACCAACCAATCGACTATGACCCAGACTGCCAAAGCCGCAAAAAAAACTACTTCAGCCAAGGCATCGGCCACCAAGGAAGCCAAGGCAAAGGCAACTGCAGAAGAACAGGCTGTGACTGAAGTCAAGAAGCCGGCTGCAAAAAAGAAAAGTGCCTTGGCATTCCCCTTCACCGCCATTGTCGGACAGGAGGAGATGAAGCTCAGTCTGATTCTCAACATCATCGATCCGAGGATCGGCGGCGTTCTGGTCATGGGTCATCGCGGCACCGGCAAGAGCACGACCGTCAGGGCGCTTGCCGAGGTGCTTCCGTTCATTCCGCGCGTCAAGGGCGATATCTACAACCGCACCGTCGAGCAGTACATCGAGATGGAGTCAGGCTCCAAGGGCGCTGCCGTCATCAAGCCAGAGGATGTCAAGACCGAAATGATTCCCGTGCCGGTCGTTGACCTTCCGCTCGGCGCTACCGAAGATCGCGTCTGCGGCACCATCGATATCGAAAAAGCGCTCACCAGCGGCGTCAAGGCGTTCGAACCCGGCCTGCTTGCCCAGTCCAACCGTGGCTTCCTCTACATCGACGAGGTCAACCTCCTCGACGACCATCTCGTTGACGTGCTCCTCGACGTGGCCGCCAGCGGCAAGAACGTCGTCGAGCGTGAAGGCATCAGCATTCGCCACCCCGCTCGCTTCGTCCTGGTCGGCTCCGGCAACCCCGAAGAGGGCGAGCTTCGTCCGCAGCTCCTCGACCGTTTCGGTCTCCACGCCCGCATCATCACCATCAACGATGTCGCCAAGAGGGTGCAGATCGTTAAGCTCCGCCGCGAGTACGACGAGGATCCGGAAGCCTTCATGAAGAAGGTCACCAAGGAGCAGCAGAAGCTTCAGAAGAAGATCGTCGCCGCGCAGCAGCTTCTGCCGCAGGTTTCGATGGACGACGCGGTGCTCACCGACATTGCCCGCCTCTGCATGAACCTCGGTATCGATGGCCACCGCGGCGAGCTGACCATCACCCGCACCGCCCACGCTTTTGCCGCCTGGGAGGGTGACAAGGAGGTGACCATGAAGCACGTTCGCGAGATCGCCGGCCTCTGCCTTCGCCACCGCCTCCGCAAGGATCCGCTCGAAACCGTCGATGCGGGCGAAAAGATCGACCGCGAACTCGGAAAAGTACTGGGAGAGGCCGAAGCAGCAGCATGATAGCATTTACCGACATTGTAGGAATGGATCTGGCCAAGCAGGCGCTCATGCTCTTGGCCGTCGATCCCTCCCTTGGCGGTGTCGTGATTCCTTCGACCGTAGGTTCGGGAAAATCGACGCTCGCAAGGGCTTTCTCCGATATTCTGCCTGAAGGCACGCCCTTCGTGGAGCTGCCGCTGAACGTGACCGAAGACCGCCTCATCGGCGGCGTCGATCTCGAAGCCACCCTCGCCTCCGGCCTGCGCGTCGTGCAGCACGGCGTACTTTCAAAGGCGCACAAGGGTGTGCTGTACGTCGATTCGCTCAGCCTGCTCGACAGCTCGGCGGTGTCGCACATCATGGACGCCATGAGCCGTGGCGTGGTGCTTGTCGAACGCGAGGGTCTCAGCGAGGTGCATCCGGCGGACTTCATGCTGGTTGGCACCTACGACCCGAGCGACGGCGAGGTGCGCATGGGGCTGCTCGACCGTATCGGCATCATCGTGCCGTTCACGCCGGTCAATGACTATCGCGCCCGCAAGCAGATCGTCAATATCGTCATGGGTACGCGAGACGAGGAGGACACGCAGGACGAGTTGCGCATGTTGCGTGGCATCATCGGCGCGGCCAGGGAGCTGTTGCACAAGGTCTCCATGACCAACGAGCAGATCAAGGGTCTCATCCAGACCGCCATCAGCCTCGGCGTCGAGGGCAACCGCGTCGATATTTTCGCCATCCGCGCCGCCATCGCCAACGCCGCGCTCAGCCAGCGCACCGAGGTGGACGACGAGGACTTGAAGCTCGCCATGAAGCTGGTGCTGGTGCCGAGGGCGACCCGTATGCCCGAGCGCGAACCTTCTCCTGAGGAGATGGCTCAGGAGGAGCCGCCGCCGCAGGAGGAGGAGCAGCCCGAACAGGAGGGCGAGGACGAAAACGCGCCGCCGGACGAGACCGACTCCGATGCCGACGAGGAGCAGGAGGAGACTCCCGACATGATCGAGGAGCTGATGATGGACGCCATCGAGACCGATCTGCCTGACAACATTCTCAACATCTCGCTCGCATCGAAAAAGAAGGCGAAGTCCGGCAGCCGTGGCGAGGCGCTCAACAACAAGCGTGGCCGCTTCGTGCGTTCGCAGCCCGGCGAGATCAAGAGCGGCAAGGTCGCCCTGATTCCGACGCTCATCTCCGCCGCGCCGTGGCAGGCCGCGAGGAAAGCCGAACAGCTCAAAAAAGGAATCAAGTCCACCGCCGCGCTCATCATTGCCAAGGATGACGTGAAAATCAAGCGTTTCCGCGACAAGTCCGGCACACTCTTCATCTTCATGGTCGATGCCTCCGGCTCGATGGCGCTGAACCGCATGCGCCAAGCCAAAGGTGCCGTGTCGAGCTTGTTGCAGAACGCCTACGTGCACCGCGACCAGGTGGCCCTGATCTCGTTCCGCGGCAAGCAGGCGCAGGTGCTCCTGCCGCCGTCGCAGAGCGTGGATCGCGCCAAGCGCGAGCTTGACGTGCTGCCCACCGGCGGCGGAACTCCGCTCGCCTCGGCCCTGCTCACCGGCTGGGAGACGGCCAAGCAGGCGCGTACCAAGGGTATCACGCAGATCATGTTCGTCATGATCACCGACGGACGCGGCAACATTCCGCTGGGCGCGGCCTACGATGCCAACGCCACCAAGGCTCCGAAGGAGGAGCTGGAGAAGGAGGTTGAAGCGCTTGCGCTCTCCATCCAGGCCGACGGCATCGCCTCGATCGTGGTCGATACCCAGATGAACTATCTGTCGAGAGGCGAAGCCCCCAGGCTTGCGCAAAAACTTGGCGGCCGCTACTTCTACCTCCCCAACGCCAAAGCCGAACAGATCGTCGAAGCGGCTCTGAGCTGATCATTTCTTTTACGTCATGTACCGTCCCGCTGCAATGCGGGGCGGTATGATTTCCGCTTGTCGCCTCCGGCAGCAATCAGCACTGACATTCACTGTCTTTATCCCACCGCTGCCGCCCGGCGAAATAGTCCCGGAGCACGAGGTCGAAGCCGAAGGCGAGGTTGTCCCACGGAATTTCCTCCTCCGCGAACCAGCGCAAACACTGCCCTTCGTGCAGCGGGATGGCGTCAGCGTCAGCTTCAAAATCCATCAGAAAAACATATTCGATCCGGTCGGGGAAGTCGTAAATCGAGTGACGTCGGCAGGTGGAAACGTCGGTTTCGATCTCCTCAATCATCTCTCGCATGATGCACGCTTCGGGGGTTTCTCCAGCTTCGAAGTGGCCGCCGGGAATGTCCCACAGGTTTGGGTAGGGTATCTCCGGTTTGTCGTCCCGCAGGAAGAGCAAGACCTCGTTGCGGTGGTTTTGCAGGATGATGCTGGTTCCGGCTCTTTTCATGGTTTGGTGCGCTGGGACTTTTGGGACAGTTGGGACTCTTGGGAGAAGAGTTGAAGACGATTCTCAGGGATTATACCACTTTGCCTTCTTTGATGAACTCTCGCATGATCGCTTTTTCGAGGCGTTTGTTGTCGAAAGGGTGGGCCGGGTTGGCCAGCGACTCGATGGCGCAGTAGTGCACGATGTTCAGGATGCTTGCGCCGCTTAGTTCGTAGCGCGAGGCTATGGATCGCCAGTCGATTTCGGCGTCGGTCATCATCCGCTCCGGCAGGGTGTTCAGCCAGAGGGCGTGGCGCTCTTCGGGCTTGGGCATCGGGAAGTGGATGATGCTCTGAAAGCGCCGCGAAAAGGCTTCGTCGAGGTTTCCGCGCCGGTTCGAGGCCAAAATGACGAGGCCGTTGTGGCTCTCGATGCGCTGCAACAGGTAGGCGGTCTCCTGGTTGGCGTACTTGTCGTGCGCGTCGCGGATGTCGGTGCGCTTGCCGAAGAGCGCGTCGGCTTCGTCGAAAAAGAGAATCCAGTTCTTGCTGTCCGCCTTGTCGAAGAGGCGCGAGAGGTTCTTTTCGGTCTCGCCGATGTACTTCGAGATGATGCGCGACAGGTCGATGCGGAACACCTCCTTGCCGGTTTGCTTGCCGAGCAGCGTCGCCGTGAGCGTTTTGCCGGTGCCGGGCGGGCCGTAGAAGAGCGCCCGGTAGCCCGGCTTGACGCGCTTCTTCATGCCCCAGTCGCGCAGCAGGGTGTCGTTGTGGGTGATCCAGTTTTCGATTTCACGAATCTGCTGGAGTGTGGTCGAGGGCAGCACCAGATCGCTCCACTCCATGCCGGTTTCGATGTATTCCGCCGGAAAGTCCATGCTGAAGCGCGGCTTGCTCGCCGTGCCGAGCGTGAGCTGCTCGACCACCTCCGGGTTCAGCGTCAGCCGCCCGCTCATCACCGGCTCGCCCTCCGGCACCGGTTCGAGCCACAGGATGTGCTCTTTCGAGAACCAGTGCTCCGCGCCGAGCAAGCGCTGCACATCGAGCCGCTTTTCGAGATCGTCGCCCCCAATGACGAACTGCGCTGTCTCGCCAGTCGGCAAAAACCCTCGATGGTTCACGCCCCGAACGCCGCCAAACTCGGGGAAGTCCCCGCCGTCGGGGAGGAATTCGGCGATGATTTTGCCGAAGAAGTTGGGCAGGATATGCGGTGTCAGCGACAAAGCGAACAGACTCAGCTCTTCAAATGACGGGTTGTGGGTGGCAATGAATGCTGTTATTCGGGAATCATCGCCATGCAACGGCGGAGGCGCGATATTGATGGCATCGGCTTGATTGAACCGGATTTTCAGCCGTGCAGTGATGATGCCTTGCAACCAAACAGTCAATACATGAATGTTAGTGGAATCCGTTGGCATGTAATTGCCTGTCAGTTTATGAGTTTTCAGATTACGTTGAAGTTTCGCGGAGCGTCAGGTTGCTTACTTGATCCAGCCATGAGTGTCGTTTGCTTCAATGACAATTTCAATGTCTTTCGATAAATATGGATAGGTGTTTTTCAATGACAGCAGTGTATCTCTCAACTCAATCCATGGGGTGTAATTTACGGCAAAGATTGCGCTTCGCTGAACCTCCTCACAGGTAGAGTTCATCGCGCGTAAAATAAGGTCATAATAGCTCTGCTCGAATGAGCCAGTTATCATCAATGCGGCCGCGTTTATCAACAAGGAAGCTTCAGGGGTGTTGACGACTTCGGTATTCAGTCGGTCAATATCAGCTTCCTGATAGATTTCGAGACCGTCAATTACCTGTTTTTTAATGACTTGACAATCATTTCCATCGACAACGAGATAATTCATGTTCAGTAAAAAATCTTCCATAAATACAATGATAGTACTTGAGCCATATTTCCATTGTACCTGATGTGGCGAGTTGTTTTCACGGGGAAATTCGACAACGAATTCCCAGGCGTTTATCATGGCGATCAGTCGCACATCCGTTTCACCGGATGTATTTTTAAGTACGAGTTTCATCGGCGCTGAATGCGGGTAAATGCCTTGATGCAGATCAATTTTATGCCAGGGCGGTCAAATTGCATGATAATGGCATTCCCTGATTGACAAAATTCAGTGAATCTCCCACCTGTAACGAGAGATTGCTGGAAGATTTTCTATCTGGAAACGATACGGAAAAATCAGGATTTGGGTAAAGCTAAATTATTGTGTTGACATCGACTGCAACTGGCTGGCGAGTTGTGCTGAACGCGGCAAGTAGTATTGCCGAATAATTCTGCGAATCACAGGATCAGCTTCAGTTGCTGTTGGTCCGTTATTTGTCAGTTGGGTTCTGACGAATTGCATGACAAAATCATACTCTCTATTTGCCAGTCGCTGTATTCTTGGGTCATTTTCAGCCAGTCTGCCGCCTTGGCGAGGTACTAACCCAAGCCCGGGATTGTTCTGTGCAATCTGATGCTCGAGTGAGCGTGCGGTAGCAGGCAGTTGACCCATCGTGGCCGGCAATATTCCTCCCGAAACTCCACTGGTTTGAGGTACGAGGAGGTTTGAGAAAGAGGCGTGTCCCGATTCGACCATCGAGACGCCCATCGGTGCATGAGCGATATTGGCAAGGTTTCTTGCCGATTCCGTGCCGAACAGCAACCAGGTTACCCTGCGAATTTTTTGTCGTTGATTATCATTCAGACCTGGTTCCATTTGTCCGGTTTGGACGAGCATTCTCATGTTCAGAGAAAATGCCTGTTCGGAAAGTCCGCTGCTTCTGATTTCATTCAGCACGTCCGGGCTGTAATGGCCCTGACCCGGGAAGCCCATGACCCGTTCCAGCGGCGCTCCGGTTGGTGAATTTGATCGTGCTCGTCTCTCTTCCACTGTACCGCCGCCAATCTGAATTTGTACTGTCGCTGGTGGTGATGGATGTGCCGCTCCTCTCGAAAGAAGCGCAAACGGCGGACCGCTCAGCACGGGATGCTGGCCCATATTCTGTCTGGATTGCAACGCGGCGGCAGGTAAAGCTGTTCTGCCACCTTCGGCTATAATCGTTTGCCCTACAGGATTCTGCATCGCCTGCTGGACGGCAGGGTTCGCAACGATTTCTTCCAGCACGGCTCTACGAACGAGGGTCGCAAGTTCTGTAGCTGAAACAGCTTGTGCATTGCCATTATCAGCCACTTTGCCGGTATCTGCGTCTCCGGTCGGATTTATAGCTCCCCGGATCCACCATTTTCCGTTTCTGATTTCAGGTTCCAGCGAAGTGAATCCATACCTCACTTTGATCGCGCCGAGCACAGGAACGATCACTGCTCGGCCTATCCGGTTTCCAGAGAGCCTTGTTACAGCCGTTTTGGCGGCATTCAGTCCAAGCCTCAGCCGTTCGTTTGGATCTGCTGGCAACCCGGCTTGTGCAATGGCTCCGCCAAGCTTCTTCAGCATTTTGCCCAGCCAGGCGACGATTTTGTCGAGACCTCGATCAATTGGCTTGCGGATTTTCTGGACGATGCCGACGAGTTTTGCCGGTATGCCGCCGAGTCCGGCGAATTTCGCGAGGAAGGCGATCACCACCGTCAGCGTGTTGGCCAGCGTCTGCTCCACTTTGCTGGCGGCTGCATCGACCTGCCCCGAGGCGATGGCGGCGATCGAATTGATGAACGAGCCGACCACCGCCGCGATCTGGTTGATCTTTTCGATGAAGAAGGTGACGGTGTTATAGATCGCGATGATCGCTTGAACGACCGCTCCGGCAGGGTTGATCATGCTCACCAGCTTCATGATCGCTGCCTTGACAATCTCGACCGAGACCATCTGCGTGACCTGCGAGATGAGCTGATCCTTGAGCTCGCTCAGCTCCGTCTTGATCTGCTCCCACGCCGCCGCCGGGCCGTCCTTGACGAGCGTTACCAGAACGCCCGCCGTTTTCTCAAGCCCCGAGAGCACCGGTTCGGGGATGATCTTCACCAGCTTCGAGCGGATGTTCTGCCACGTCAGTCCCAGCACCGAGAGCACGAGCTTGACGATCTCGATCAAGCTGAACGACTTCGGAATGTAAACCCCGGCGTCGGCCAGCGGGCCGACCAGCCACTTGATCAGCGCGGTTTTGAGGTGGTTGACGATGTTGCCCGCGAATCGCTGGAAGCCGAGTTTGGCGGCCCGTACGAGGTTGCTCACGAACCCGATGGGGTTCTTGAGAATCGACGTGAAGGCCGCCTGCGCTTTCTTGAGGTAGGGCATCACGCCCGGAGCGACCACCGAAAAGAGAATCTCCAGCAGGCTGATGACCTGGCCGAGCGCCCAGCTTCCGAACTCGCCGGCGATGCCGAGGAACGCGCTGCCGATCTTGCGGAACGCGCCGACCACCGTCACCAGATCGATGATCGTCAGCGAGGTGAGCGTCTGGATGATCTTTTGCGGAATGGAGCGGGCGAAGCCGAGCAAGCCCGACAGCGTACTCTGGAACCACGCCCACGCTCGCTGGATGGCGTTGCCTTTCTTGATGTTCTCCCAGATTTCCTCCTGGCCGATCAGCTTCATGAAGCCGCTGATGAGCGTGTCGGGCGTTCGCGGCACTGCCTCGCCGGTGATGGGATCCTGCCCGAGCAGGGCTTTGAGCAGGTCGTACCCTCGTGTGCCCTCCGCCAGCGCGGCGAGCGGCCTGAGGATCGCCTCGCGGATGAAGCCGAGGATTTCGCTTGCGATGTTCGTGGCGAAAGAAATCAGGCGGCTTATCGGAGCTGTGAAGATCGACTTGGCCCGGTCCCACACGCCGCCGAGGTCGAAGATGTCGCTCCAGCTCAGGGAGTCGATGAAGCTCCTCAATCCGCCAACGATCTCGCTGCCGATGTCTCCCAGCGTGGCGAATTGCTGTTCGGCCCATGCTCCCACGCGGGTGAAAATGCCGTGATTGTCGAGTGCCTGCGAGATCATGTGGCCGCCCGGAACCATCTCGACCATCGCGCGCAGAATGTTCGCGGCGCTGCGGTCGGTACTGCGCTGGTTGATCGGGTTGAAGCCGATGATGACCGTCAGCATCGTGAAGCCGGGGATGTTGGCCGCCTTGTCGGCAAAGTAGTCGAGCGCGTCCTGCATGCCGAGGCGCTGCACCGGCGGCGGCGTCGCGGTGGTCGAAACCTGCGGCGAGCGCTGCACGGCGTGGCCCTGCTGGATCGTGTGGGTCAGTTCGTGGGCCAACAGATGCTTGCCGCCGCTCGTGCCGGGCTGGTACTGGTCGCGCGAGAAAAAGATGTGGTTCTTGTGGGTGAAGGCGCGAGCGCTGAGCTGGTTGTTCAGGCTGGCCGCCTCCGGGTCGCTGTGGATGCGCACATTGCCAAAGTCGGCGTTGAAGCGCGGCTCCATGAACCCGCGCACCTCGCTCGACATCGGCTGTCCGCCAGTCGTCTTTCCCGAAATCGCCGACTGCACGCTTGACGAAGCCGCGCCCGCTCCACCGGCCTCCTTTCGCTGGAGCTTGTCATCAGTGCTTTTCTGGAGTTTGTCGTCCTCCTTTTTCTGAATCGCCATCTCCGGCGCAGGAGCTTTCTGGACGACCTCCTTTTCTTCTTTCTGGAGTTTCTCGTCGTCCTGTTTCTGGAGCTTGTCGTCAGCTTCCGGAGCTTTCTGAATTTCCTTTTCAGGAGTAGCGGTTTTTTGGACGACCTCTTTCTGGAGTTTCTCGTCAGCTTCCGGAGCTTTTTGGAGCTTGTCATCCGCCGCTTTCTGAATCTCTTTATCCGGCGCAGGAGCTTTCTGAACGACCTCTTTTTCCTCTTTCTGGAGCTTCTCGTCCGGGCTTTTCTGGATTTTTTCCTCCTTCGGCGAGGCCGGAGCGGGGACAGGCGAGGCCATGCGCATTACTTTTCCGGCCATGTGGTCGGCCTCTTTTTCGAGCGGATCGCCGGGCTTGCTGACCTCCATTTTCATCTGAACGGCTGGCGCGAAGAACGCGCTTTGCCGCGCCGGGGCGAAAAACGGGCTTGTGGAGGCGGCGTGAGCGGGCTTGCTCGCGCTGCTAACGGATGATTTATCGGCACTGCTTTTCATATCCGCTCGTTTAATCTCTCAGAAACGCCACTCGACGCGGAGCATCCGGGCCATCCAGGGCAGCCGGATCATCGAAATGCCCCAGGGCAAACTATCCAGAAGAATATCGACGCTTTTCGATTCGACCTGCAACAGCCAGCCGCCGTCGTGCCAGCGAGTCAGCTTGCCGTCGCGCTTGAGGAAGGTTTCGCGCAAGGCGTCGATGCCGGTGTTCTTCAGCGCCTCCCAGTGGCGGACGACCGCCGCGAGCAGCGCCTCCGACTCCTCCCGCTCTTCATCCGTGATGGGCGCAGCCTCTCCGGCAAGGTTCGCCGGCTGGAGGCCGCAGAGGATTTTGGGCAGCGCAAGCTCGTATTCCGGTGCATCTTCCAGCCCGGTCGCCAGATAGTGCAGCAGCCGGAGCGCCTCGCCGGGCCGGAGCAGCTCGTCATCCCCGGCAATCTTCAGCGCCCGGAACAACTGCGGCAGGAACGGGTGGAGCAGCACCAGCCCGGCGTTTTCGACGTACAGCCCGCGCCGTTCGTCGGGGTGCTCACCAGCGACTTCCGGCGCGTCCGGGCGCATTGTTCGTTGTCTGCCGGAGTCCCGGTTTTTCGCCGCTGCATGGTTGCTGCCGGAATCGGAGAACGATGCCTGCGAAGTGGTCGCGGGTCGTTCCGCAGATTTTCCGGATGCCGACGGTTCGCTCGTTTGTTCGCTCGTCAGGTTGTCGGTCGTTCGATCACTTGCATTCGTATCGCGTGAGCCGGATGAGGAGTCCGGCGTTGTCGGTGATTTCGCGATGGCGTCGGATACGGCGTCCGGTAACGTTTCCGTTACTCCGTCTGATCTGTCTGAACGCTGATGGCCAGACGGTGTGCGATTCTCGTCCAGCGAGGCGGTTCCGGGAGTTTGGCTCACCGGACGGATTTCCGCCGGGGTTGACTGCGGTGCTTGCTCGCTGTCCCGTTGCGCTGGCGGCGCGGAGTCGAGCGTCACACGGGCTGTGTCATCGCCCGCCGCGCTGTCCGTGGCGGACGGACGCGGTTTTTTTCGGGAGCGCGGATTCTTCAGGGATTCGTCCCTCTGGAAATCGTCCGCAACCTCCGGCAGGCTCATGGCGGCGGAGAGCGTCGCTTGAAGTTCTTCGGGCGCGATGTTTGTCCGAATCGCGGAAATCGCGAGAGTCTCGTCAAGCAGCTCGCGCTCGATACGGCTCATCGACTCCTCCGGCAGACCGGAGCGGCGGAAGCGGTCGAGGAGATTGTCGATGATCGGCCTCGCGCCGGGCAGCAGCTCTTCGAGCAGGCTCACGGCGATCTGGCGCGAGAACTGCGCGAGCAGGCGTTGCCGCGCCGTCGGGGAGGCGAGGTCTTCGGCGGTTTGTCGCACGAGGTCGCCGCGGCTCCATGCTTCGAGAAGCTGCGTCTCGAAGCTCTCGTGCGTCAGCGGCCTGAAGGTCGCCGGAAGAGTGCCGTGCCGGAGGAAGAAGAGCAGCGCCTCGACGGCGGCTTCAGCCTCCGGCATCCGTCTGCCGACGGGTCGGTCGATGGCTGCTTCGTCAGCAACTGCCGCGTCCGGCATCGCCATCTCTCCGAGCGCCTGGTCGAGCGCCTCGGCGATCATCGCGGGCAGGCGCGCTTCGAGCTGGTCGAGCGGCACGGCTCCCGCATCGACTTCGAGCCGGTCGATTTTGAGTACGCTCGCGGAGTCGGCATGGCGGTCGAGAATCTGCTCGATCTTCGGAGCGATGCCGTGCCGGTTCAGGCCGGAAATAGCCGACTGAAGCGCCATCGCTCCGGTTTCGGAACCGTTGTAGCGGATGTCGAGAAACTGTTTGCCGATGGTATGTCGCTGACCGATTGTCATAAAATAAGTTGCATCGTATTGCCGGAAAGCGCTAAATTAAACCACTGGATTCACTCAAGCCACAAGGCAAGGGTGTCAAGGGATTCGGCATAATATCCGAGCCTGCACCACCGAACGCGAGCATGTACGACAGAGTTAAAACCTCTGATTTGCGTTCGGTGGTTTTCCTATTGTCCCTCTCCGGTATCACAGTTCAAGTCCCCTCTGCGCATCTTTTTTCCCTCTGAAAATCGTTACCTGGTAGCCGCTTGTCACCGGTATCATCTCCGGCGTGATGGCGTATGCGCTCTCGATCAGCAGGTCGATGCCGCTGAAGCCGGTTCTGCCCGTCACCTTCTGGTTCAGCGTACGGAACGTATTCAGTTGCGTTACCGAACTGAAACTCTTGAGATTGTCCGATTCGATTCTCGAAAGCCAGCTTCCGTTAGCCCAACTGCCCACGAGGACAATTCTGGCCGCCGGATCGATACTCCTGATGGCCGCGGCTACCGCGTTCAGTAGCGCATGGATCGGCAGTTTGTCGGCGGATTTGTAACGGCGAGCGCGACTCAGCGCCATTTTCTCCCACTTGACGATCTCCTGCACCGACGGGCGCGATATTTTGCTTTGCGTGGCCGCCGGTTTGAAGGTTTTCTGGATCCAGCGATAGACCTTTTCGTCGTAATCGGTGGCGATCATCCGGCAGCCGCTGTTGGCGACCGATCCACCGATCTGCTCCCAGTTGTCGTTCTGGTGGCGGAACATCCCATTCTCGGTGTAAGCGTAACGTATCCGGTTGCCCTGCACCCCTTCGATTTCGATGCGGAAGCGCTGGCCACGGACGGCGCGGATCAGCACGTTGCCGGTTCCCGGCGCGTGATCGAAGAGCAGGCCGAGCGGAAACGTTTCGTTGAGCTTCTTCATGATGGCGGCGTGGCCGTACTGTTTCAGGTCAGCCAGCGGCACGGCGACATCGACGTAACGGTTGTTTCCGAGGAGGTTACGGCCCTGGATTTCATAATGGCGGATTCTGACGACATAGTTCGAGGCCAGCCGATTCGCTTCCGCCTCATGGGCCGCGGGCGCTTTGGGGGTGGCCTGTTTGCGATACTCCCGCAGCGTGATGTTGTTGAGGTGGCGGATGGTGTCGATCCAGTCGTATTGGCACTCGCCGACGGAAATATCGGCAGGCTTGAGCGTTTCGGCGATGCGGTAGGGCAGCGCAAAATCGGCGACAATCGCTTTCGCGCCGAATCTGGAGAGAATCGCGCTGTACGGGCTGCCAGCGGTCGAGGCCGCGCTGTTGGCGACCATCACGAAGGTGCCGCCCGGCATGACGCCGGAGCAGTGCTCGATGCCGGGGTGTTTCTTGAGGAACTCCGGCAGATATTCCTGCAACTCCTCTTCGGTGAGGTCGCCGGGCGGAGTATCAGTTTTCAGAACCAGCACGTCGAAGGGAAGGCGGTAGGCGGCGATTTTTTTCTGCAATGCGTCGAGCGCTTTGTCCCAGTCGAGGCCGATGTGGCCTTCGATCCGGAAAAAGCCGCGCTGGTCGAGCGACCAGTCGAGCGAATCGTCTCCCTCGATCCGGCAGCCGCAGTTTTGGGCGCTTCGGCCAGCGGCGGTTTTCGCGAAGTCCCAGGCGTCGAGCAACCGGGCGGATTTCGGATCGTAGTAGCAGGGAATCGCCCGTTGCGACAGCGGGGCGTCCGCCGGACGGCTGGGGGTGACGCGGATATTTTCATCGGCGCTTTTCGAGCTGTCCGGCGCGAGCGGGTCGAAGCTGGTGACCATCGCCTGGAGGCGGTTATAGAGCGACTGCATCTCTTCGCGTCTGGCTTTCAGTACGCCGAGCGCAGGCGAGGGGCGGAAGTAGTGGCGATACGAAAGAATTCCGGCCTCGGCGGAGGGCGTGTCGCCGGAGGATGCTTCAGGCTCGCCAAGCTCCAGATGGCGGGGATAGAGTTGCGACGGCGGATTGCAGAGCGCGGTCAGCTCGAAGGCTTTTGTGCGGAACTCGTCGTAAGCATGGATGAGGTCGTTCAGGAAATCGTAGTAATACTGGAACGCGGCGTCTTTTTTGCTTTCCGGATTCAGAAAGCCCGATTCGATAATGTTCAGCGCGGAGGAGAACTCTTTTTTCGACTCGTCGAGCAGCGGGGCGTAGGCGGTTCTCGACGCGTCGAGGGCTTCGCCGATGCGTTTGAAAAGCGATTTGTCCGCGCCGTCGAGCGGATCGATCAGGATTTTCTTGTAGGCGGCGATGATCGACTCCGCGTCGGTCAGTGTGGTGGCCGGAACGTCGAAGCGCGGCATCCGCAGATCGGCGAGGTCGAGCCGGGCGGCGAGGTTCGGGAAAAAGTCGCCCTCGGTGCCGGATTCGTCAATGTCGGTCGCCGTCCGTTCCTGCAGCTCGTCGAGATAGACTGTGGGTACGAGCAGTTTGCGCACACTGACCGTCACCTTTTTGCCCTTGTCGTCGCACGAGCCGGGCGTACAGGTTTTCAGACTGGTTTCGAGCAGCTCGACGTAGAGCACGACCGCCATCTCCGTGGCTTTAGCGGCGTCGATCGTGACGCCTTCGTCATAGTGCTCGTGGTCGCTGTCGAGCAGTTCGACAATATCTTTGGCCCCCTCGGCATCGTCGAGGAGCAGCGGTTCGTAATCATCCTTCACTTCGAGCGAACGGCAGCGGTCTGCCCGGAATCCCTCGTCGCCGATGACGACTGCATACCCCTCCGAGGTGACGCCGTACCCTTTCGAGATCGAGATCGTCGCCTTTCCGCCGCTTTTGCTCATCGAGACCTCCAACCCGCAGACGATGCCGATGCCGTGCAGCGTGGCCCGCGTCAGGCGGTTCTGTTCGTCGAGCCGGTCGTGGAGCCTATTGAGGTGATCGGCGCTCAGCACCTGGTTGACCTCGAATAACGGGTAGATGTTGTTTTCAGGAATCATGACAAACTGTTGTTTAAGCGATTGATCTCCTTGTTGCTCCTCTTACGCGCCGAGTATCGTGCTGTCGAGCCGCACCGGGTTGAGGTCGTTGCCGTCAACGCAGTCGTGCAGGGTCGCGGGCGGGTAAATGCTGGTCAGCCGGGCGTGCATGGCGACGACCTCCCGCAAGAGCAGGGTGTCATGGACGCGCGGGGCGTAGAGTTCGATGAAAAGCGCTTTCAGGCTGGCCAGTTCATCCGCCGACAGGGATGAGCTGTCGAAGGGTTCACAGTCGAGCGCCTCTTCGAAAATCTCCGCGACCACGCTTTTCGGGTCATTCACGGCGTCGCCTGCGGCGGCCAGCTCGCGCATCGCCCGGTCGAACAAATCGCCGAACTGTTCGAGCGCCTGTCGGGCGGTTTGCGCCGGATCGAGCCTTGAGCCGATCATGCCGCGCATCGTCTCCTGCACGCGTGAGACGAATCCGGCGGGCTTCCACTCACTCCGCTGCCTCTCCGGAAGCGCGGCGAGCCATGCGTCCCAGGCATCCTTGAAGCGCTTGTAAATATACCAGCGGTCATCCTCGACGATGCTTGCGAAGTGCTTCGCCATCATGTCGTGAATCTCCGTGGCGATGATGTCGTAGTTGCTGACGCCGCCGTAAATGTCCGACAACGGATCGAGTTCGGCGACGAAAAGGTCGCGGAGCGATGCTTCGAGGTTGTTCGCGGCGACCTTCCGGTACGCTCCTTTTTCCATCCATGCGCTGAACGATTCGAGGGCGGCGTCGTGGAGGTTGTTCGCTCCTTTCTGCGCATTGCCAACCGACGGGCGGGCGTTTCCGGCGTTCCGGCCCTCCTCGCGCAGAAACTCCGCCAGCGGTACGATCAGCTTTTCGCGGTAAGCCGCGTCGTAATCCTGATTGCCCACCCAGCAGATTTTGCCGAGGATGTGACAGGGCAGCTCCTGCCGTATCGTGTTTTCGACGAAGCGGCGCAGCTCGATATTTTTGTCGAACGGCGCGAGCCAGCCGGGCATCACCACGGTGAGCTGGAACGAGTAGGGATCGACCTCGCCGCAAGGTTGCTCGTCGAGGCACACCTCCATTAGGGCGTCGCCGGGGAAGCGCGGCCTCAGGAGCAGATGCTCCACGACGATGATCTTTTCCGCCGTTTCGGGCGCGAGACCGGCAAGCAGCGAAATCCGTTTTTTCAGCACCGCCTCGTCCTCCGGCGTCAGCGCCGTGGCCGCCGTGTTCATGCCCTTGGCGCGGTCGCGACTGAGTTCCGGAAGGGCGGAGAGGAAGGCGAGCTTGCCCTCGATCAGCGTTTCTGCCGGTTTTTTTTTGCCGTCGTAGTCGGTGACTTGCAAGGCGTAGTCGCTGAAGCGTTCGCCGAAACGGGCCATCAGGTGGTCGAGGAAGCGCCCGCGCCGCTCCTGCATGGTTGTGGTGGTTTCAACCATGTCGTGCAGCGCCGCCTCGTCGAGTTCCGCTTTCAGAATGTCCGTCACTCCGCGAATGAGATTTTCGTCGTTCAGGCTCTGGACGAACATCGTCTGCCTCGTCGCCGGGTCGAGCGAAAAGAGGTGGCGCGCGCCCGCCAGTTGCGAGAAGGCGTTGGCGAGGAGCTGCTCGAAGAGCATCAGGTAGCCCTTGAGCTGCCTCACCTGCGCCCGCCGCTCCGCCGTCGCCGGTTCGCGCACTCCGTCGGGGCCGACGCCGTAGCACTCCGGCAGCGCGTATTGCATGGGGGCGTAGCGCTGCGGATCGCGGTAGCGCCCCGTCGGCGTCGGCAGGTCGAGCGAACCGGAGCGTTGCGTTTTCAGCCGCTCCGCCTCGCCACGGAGCTGGTTGAGCGTGTCGCTCACCTCCACGAAGTCGGCCACGAACGGCAGGTCGTTCTTGAAGAACAGGAAGGCCGAGTTTTCGATGGAGAGGATTGGCAGGCAGTTCTCGCTGATTTCGAGCGTCCATTCGGCGCTGATCTTCTTCGCGTCCGCCCCGCGCCCGATGTCGGCCACGCCGCTCGCCGGTTTGCCGGTACTGTCGTACCGTGTCAGCCGCAGGCTCCTGACCGCCACGACCCCCTCGATCTCCACGATTTCGTTGATGATGTCGGAGGTGCGCAGGCTTTTGCGGAGCCGCGCCTTTTCGAGTTCCTCGTGCCGGAGGAAGCCGTGCGCGAGCATCGGGCCGTCGAAAATATCCTCGACCGTCACGCCCTCCCGCCGCAGCTCGTCGAGCGTGTGAAAGGCGAGCGGCGGGTTGAAGTAGTTTTCGATGGCGAAGATCATCGACGCGAACACCTGCTCGATGTCGGCCTCCGCCGTCACGAGAATGTCCGCGCAGATCGCCACCTCTTCGGTCTGTATTGGCTCGATGCGGCAGAACTCCTCGCACAGGTTCCGGCGAGCCCGGAGCAAGGCGGCGGCCTCTTCGGTGATGCGTTGCACGGCGGCGGATTTCAGCAGGAACGGCTCGGCAACGACTTTCGCCAGCTCGCCGCTGTCGAAATCCGAAAAATCCCAGGCGTCGCCGTAGCCCTTCAACTCCGACGTGGAGCCGTACAGCCTGACCGGCACAGCCGGGAGCTCGAGCGTCACAACCTCCGCAGCTTCGTCCGCACTCCCGGAATCTTTCTCGAACACTATTTCGATATCGGCCAGATAGCTCTGCTTCCGTTCGCCCTCGACAATGTTTGTCAGCTTCACGCTGGTGATGCCGCCCGCCAGCTTGCCGTTTGCATCGATAAACCTCGACGCTTCGCCCCACGCTTTGGTTGACCACGCGGGCAGGCGGAACTCCGCCGTGACCTCCAGCGCCTTGCTTTTCGAAGGCTGAATGGCGAAGGCGTGGCGGATTTTGCGGTCGTTCAGGTCGCCAAGTTCCGGATCGTTCTCGAACTGCACGAAAACGTCCCGGATGCCGCGCGGCGAAATGGCGTCCCGCTCGAAAGTCTGCGCGCCCGTTGGCATGAAGCTCAGGCGATCGTGCTTGCAGTCGGCGTACCAGGCGCTTTCGCAGCCCGTTTGGCTGTTTGCGATCCACGCCTTGCCGATCCCCTCGTGATCGATGAGCAGGCGGCGGAAGTCGTCCGCCGTGAGCGGATTGACCGTCAGGATTTCACGCGCCGTGAAGAAGGGCTGGATCGAGTCCTCCGAGCCGTCGCCCGGCGGGTTTTGCAAGAGGTCGGCGATGTCCCAGCCGATCCGGTAGCCGAGATCGGTGATGGCGTAACAGAGCGCTTCGAGCATGGTGACGCCCGGATCGTGGCTGTTGTAGTCCGTCCACCAGCGGCTGCTCATCTGTTCGATGAGTTCGATGCCTTTGCGGCGCAGGGCGGTGAACTCCTGATCCGGCTCGCGCCGAGGCTCTTTCTGTATGGTTCCGGTCGTTACAGCCATGTCGGAAATTCTTTTGTCGTCACAGGTTATCGTTGGTCATCCGTCGAGTTCTCCGGAGATCGGCGTGATTTCGTGTCCGGTAGCCTCCGCCGATACGAGGATCGAGAGCGGCAGGGAGGCCGAGGCTTCGTCGAGCTCATCGCTTTTTTTGCCATCGCCGCCGGTATGGTACATCCGGAAGGCGGTGACGTAGTCAACGTAGGAGCGCTCCTCGACGAAATCGATCAGCGAGGATTTGTGGATTCTGCCGCCGAACGCGATGTCCATCCCCTCCTCGAAGGCCCAGGGCGAGAGGAACTTCACCAGCTCCTGCTGCAACTGCCCGATGTAAAAAGCCTCGTCGATTCCGGGCATGAAGCGGACGCTGAATTCGGTGCCGATCGTCTCGAACACCGGGTTTTCGACGTGCAGGGTCACGAGTTCCGAGGCGTGTGCTTCGAGGAATGTCCTGACGAGGTCGAGCTCGCCGAGGCTGGTGTATGGCCGCAGCGGATCGACCGCGTTGTTGTTGCGCAGGTTCGGCACCGCCACGATGGTGACGTGTCCGGGCGCGAGTTCGCGGTAGATGCCCGCGCCGGTTTCGCCGGTTTCGTAGCGGGTGTGGTTCAGGCATTTGACCTTGTAGATCTGCGGGAAGGCTTCGAGCACCAGCCGTTCGTAATCCCACATCGTGATGGCGCGGTTCCGGTGCCGCAGCCGCTCGCTCACTCTCGTGCGGAACGCGGTTTCATCCTCGGCCTTCCGTCCGCCGAAGCTGGCGTAGGGCTGGGTGATCTTTTTGATCGACGCATCGGGCGTGACCGCTTTTTTGATGCTCTCCGCCGCGAGCTGACCGGAGGCGTCGCCGCCGGTGACGCGCGTCGCTCTGGCGGCCTGCGTCGCGATGCCGATAATTTTGCAGACCGCCTCCGGTTTTTCCTTTACCGTCGCCCGCAGCCAGCGCAGCTCCCCGCCACCGAGAAGCGCGTCGCTGCTCGTAGCCGACGACGGCACGGCGAAGCGGATGATGCCGGAGCGGGTGAGTTGGGCCGTGTCGTCCGACATTTCGGGGGTCTCGAAATCGACCCATTCGTTCGAGCGGAGCCAGCTCCAAATGACATGCTTTTCCGGTTTGGAGACCGTCGGCGAGGCGCTGCCCTCGGCAAGCTGGAAGAGCACCGAGAGGTTCCGGCCCGGCGTGAAACCGCCGATACCGATGTAGAGTTCGCCCTCGTTGTCGAACGGATAGAAGAGGGTGGATTTTTTGCCCGGCGTCATCGTTTGGCAGCCGAACGGCGTGAGCTGGTACAGGGCCGCGTCCGAGAGCGATGCGGAGGAGGTGTAGCTCAGCGTCAGCGATTCGATCACCGGCGTGTAGGGTTCGACCGGCAGGCATTCGGAAAAAGCTTCGACAAACTCCTGTGTGAAATTCCGGGGGTTTTTCGGCTCTTTCCGCCCGTCTTTCCATACATAGAGATCATTGCGCACCTTTTTCCAGAGGGTCATGCAATCAACTTCGGGCGTCAGCTCGGGATCTTTCTGTGCCTTGCGCATCATGTACCGGCCCAGGGTGAGCGGGTAGAGCTTGTGGCCGAAATCGCCGTCGAGCGTCAGTTTCATGAAGCCGCTGCGGCTGTCGAGCGTGTAGCGCGTCGTGTCGAAGTGCGTCTCGGTCAACGCCTGCGCGGGCAGGGTGGTTTTCGAGGGCGGAAAGGCCACCTCGGCATACTTCCAACTGAAAAGCCGCTGGTTCTCAAGGTCGCTGGATGTTGGCCACGAACCCTGTTTGAGGAAGGCGAAATCGGCTTTGGGATAGAATTCGTTGACCCAGTCGAAGTCGATATCGCCTCTCCAGAAGGGGAGTCCTTTCCAGACGATGCGCAACTGGAAGCGAGCACCCTTTTTCTGGAACAGCTCGTCCGAACCGACCAGGAGCCAGTCGCCGCTTTCGGGCGTCGCGCCGAAGGGCTGGAAGGGCTTGTCGGTCTTGAGGTCGCCGAACTTGTTGGAGACGGCGAGGCTTTTCAGGCCGTTGCCGTCCGGCTGGTTGTCGCTGTCGTAGCCGACGCTGACGTCGAGCTTCGAATTGGCGGCGTCGAGCAGCAACGTTTGCAGCGTCGAGAGCGGCAGGCTTTGGGCCGACTCCTGCTTCAGCACGGCCTTGAGCATCGGCAGCGTCGCCGGAAGCGCGTTGCCCGGATCGGCCTCGCTCATCGGCTCGACCGCCGGCTGCGCGCCGTCGAAGGTGAGCGGAATTTTGATTTTTTTGCTCGAGGAGTTCGAAAGCTTGTCAGTGTCGAGCGTGGCCTGCACCCATTTCTTTCCCGTCGAGAGGTAAAAGTCGAAGCTGTTGCAGAACGCCGTCTGCGAGACCTTGCCTCCGGTGAACTCGAGGGTGAGCGTGATTTCGCGGTTCCCCTCCCGAAGCAGCAGGCAGTTCGAGGCGATGGCGAAGCCGACTTCGGCGAGACTCGTCACGCCGGTATCGTTCAGGAACGGATGCCACTGACCGTCGGTCGCAGTGATTTCGCCGCCGATGCCGTCGCCGGAGTCGATCTTCGGCCAGGCGTAGAGTTGGGGTTTGTCGTCTCTCAGCGAATGGCGGACGGCCTGCATCGCTTCGATGGCAGCCCGGTTGGCCACGATCTCCTCGTCGAGCGCGTACTCGACGCTCTGGCCCGCTTCGTCCTTGCCCTTGAAGAGGGTTCCGGCTTCGAACCGGGCGGTTTCCCGGTTCTTGACCAGCTCGAAGAGCAGATGAACCTTGTCGGGTTCCGAGGCGTTCGGGGCGAGTTTCAGCACCTCCTTGTAGTAAAAATCGAGATGGCGTCCGGTCAGCGTGTTCAGGTGAGTGCGCGACAGCTCCATCAGTTGCACGAAAGCGAGGAAGAGGGCGTAGTGCGGCTGGTGGTCGTTGCGTCCCGTCAGCAGCTCCGGCAGGGCGGCTTTGGCGTCGGCAACCGTGCGGGCGTAGGCTTTCAGGAAGAGGTCGAGCTGCGAGGTGAAGAGGTTGTGCCTCGCCAGTCGGCTGTAGGCGTCGAGGCCCGGCAGGGTGGCGTAGAGCGTCTCGTCCGCTGCGATGGCGGCGCTGTATGCCGCCCAATCCGTCGCCGTGCCGGTGATCCATTCCTTCGAGAGGCCCGCCGCGCAGATGGATTCGAACGGCTCCGGAGCTGCCTCGAAAATGACAAGCTGGTCGTCGGCAACCGTCGTTTCGATGAGTTCGAGTTCGACTCCGCCACGGTAAGCGGCGACGAGCTTCCCGAAGGCCGGAGCGAGGCGGCTCGTAATCAGGTTCTGCAAGGTCGCCTTGAGCGCGACGGCGGGGTCGAGGTCGTCCTTGAGCCGGTCAAGCTCGCGGGCGAGTGTGCCGATGTCGCTGAAGAGCCAGCCGAGCGCGGTCTCCGGTTTCGTTGCCGATGCCGAGGTGCTTTCGTTTTTCAGGAGGTCGAGCAGCTCCTTGATCCGCTTGCGGTACAGCTCGACCGTTTCGATGGCCGTGCAGGCGACCCGGACGGCAATGTCGTCGCTGAAAAAGCGTTTCCAGTCGTCGATCTCGGCGTTGTTCAGGTCGTAGTAGCGCATCGAGGCCGAGTAGTTCCGGGCAAAGGCGATGAGCGCCTCCGGCGTTCGCCCGTCGATGGGCGCGCTTGCCGGATCGAGCGCGGCGGAAAAGCGCTGCTTCCGGCTCGTGCCGTCACGCCTGAGCCGGTTCGCGTCCATCTGCCTTGTGCACTTGTTGCCAGCGGCCATGCTTCAGTTCTCCCCCAAAGGATTGACGGTTATTGCCATGTCGATGTCGGTACCCTCCTGGATGTAGAACGGATAAACCATGTTGAAACGTGAATTGGTGGTCTTGACCGTGTAGTCGATGCTGATGAGCAGGATGCCTTCGTTCTCGGCGCTCTTTTCGATCGAGACCTTTTCGAGCCGGATGCGCGGTTCGTGGTAGAGAATGGCCGATTCGATCTTGTCGGCGACGAGGGTTTTGATGCGCGTGTCGAGGTTTTCGTAGATCAGCTCGTCGAGGTTGCAGCCGTACCAGGGCATCATGACCCGCTCGCCCTGCGCCGTGCCGAGCAGCACCGCGAGGCTCGACGCTATCTCCTCCTCGTCTTCGAGCATCCTCGCGCCCGGCAGGTTCCGGTCGAACACCGGCGGAAAAGCCCAGCCACGTCCAAGAAAAGGGTATTGCATGTCAAAGAAGAAGAGTTATGGGTCGCATGGGTCTTATAGGTCGTATAGGACTTATAAGATCTATTTGCGAATTACCGGGCTGGGCAGGCGCGAGGCCTGCCCCTACATTTTCAATTATCAATTTTACCCTCCGATCATCACGGTTGGTGCTCCGGGGGGCATGATTGCGCCTCCGCCGGCGGTCGGGTCGCCGACTCTGGCGGCGGGCATTCCGCCGATGAGGACGGTTGTCGAACCCATCGCGATGGCGTCCGCGCCGCACGAGTCGCCGAGGCGCGCCGCCGGCATTCCGCCGATGAGCACCGTCGGCGCTCCGGGCGGGATGATGGGCGCCGGCGCGCCCTGCGTTGCGGTGCTGACGATCATGTCGCCGACTCGTGCCGCGAATGCCATCTCGTTTTCCGGTTTCAGTTTATCTGCACCATGCCGCCGCTGATCTTCGCGGTGGCGCTGCCCTTGAGTTCCGCGCTCGCTCCGGAGAGTTCCGCCGTCGCCGAGCCTTCGGCCTTGAAGCCGCTTTGCGCCGCCAGCTCGATGTTCACCCCCTCGGCCTTGAGGTCGCCGGTCGCCTTGAAGACGATGTCGCTCGCGCTCTCGATGGTGATGCCTTTGTCGTCGAGGGTGATCTTGTTGCCGTTCATATCCTCGATGAGAATGCCCTTCTTCTCGTCCGACAGCGAGAGCTTGTTGCCGCCGGGCGTTTCGAGGTGGATGATCTTCTTTTCGTCGTCGAAGGTGAGCATCAGCTTCTCGCGGCTCACGTAGCCCTTGCGGTGGTTGTCGTCCGAGGCCGGTTCCGGCGCGGGTTTGGCGCCGCTGTGGCACATGCCGAGCACCACCGGATGGCGCGGGTCGTCGGCGATGAAGCCCACCACCACCTCGTCGCCGATCTCGGGGCGGAAAAACGCGCCGCGCCCGTCGCCTGCGTCGAGCGTTGCGAGCCGCGCCCAGACCCCCTCGTCCGAATCGCTGACGAGCGGCAGCCGCACCTTGATGCGTTCCATGCTCTCCGGGTCGCCCTCCAGCACCGTCACGACGCCCATCTGCAAGCCGCCGACGCCGGGCAGAAGCCCCGATGCGGGCAGCGGGCGGAGGTTGTAGCGCTCCGGGAAAAGCTCCGGATCAAGGCCGAACTGCACGTCGGTCTCCCAGTTGCCGCCGCTCACCGTCTGCCGCACACCGGAGACGTAGAGCTTGCCCTCGAACCTCGCGCCGATGCCAGTCACCTCGATCACCTGGCCGGGCAGTACCGACGCCAGCCCTTGGAATCGCACCCGTCCGCGCACCTTCGAGAGCCGCTCCTTCATCAGTCGCCCGTCCGCCCAGGCCTGCAACTCGGGCTGGCTCAGGTTGCCCCCGTGGCGGATCACCGCCGCATCGCCGCCGAGCACCTCGGCGAGGTCGTCCGCCGAAAGGTTTCCGTTGCCGGTCGTCGAGGGTTCGCTCGCCTCGGACTCCACCAGCGCCTGATCCGCCGGATTCCACGCGGCGGCCTTGATGCCGCTCTGCTGCACACGGGCGTCCAGCTCCGCGTCGAGCTCCAGCACGGTCGCTCCGAAGCGCACCGTCACGGCGGGATCGGTGGAGGTGTCGGGCGGGGCGACCGTCACCGTATCATCCGAAGCCGCCACCACCATCCCGTTGGCCTCGGCGCGGCAGACCAGAAAATCCCAGTCGGTCGATTCGTACTGCACCACCGATCCCGCTTCGGGCGTACTCGCCGTTACGTCGCTTTGCAGTCCGTACTCGCCGATGATCTCCTCCATGACGTCGCTATCCTTCACGTCGGCGAAGTAGCGGCTTTTGAGTCCCCTCGTCATTTTCACCGCTTTGCCCCGGCACTCGACGGCGAGAAAGCTGCCGTTCTTGCGGATTCTGATGCCTTGCTTGACGATCAATCCTTTGAAAACCTTGTCGTTCGTCGAGCGGTAGCCGAGCTGAATCTCGATCTCTTTGCCCGGTAGGAACAGCTCATCGTCGCTCGCCTCGAACGTCCCCGTCGAAGCCTGCCCGTCTAACAGATGCAGCTCGGCGGAGGGAATCCTGTTCAGTTCGTGCGATACCGAGAGCGCCACGAGCTGGAATTTGCCGGGCATCTCCGCGCCGTCGATCAGCACCGCGAAGGTGCACACATCCGGAGTCGCCGGTGTCGGTATGGTGTTCTCGGGACTCACGATGATCTGCCGGTTTTTTCGATGGAGGGAAACCTGATCTCCGCGCCCGGCGTGAGCGAGCGGAAATCGTCCAGCCCGTTGGCCGCGGCTACGTCGAGATAGTACTTCGAGTCGCCGTAAATTCTGAAACACATCAGCGGCAGGGTGTCACCGGCTCTGACCTTGCGGATGTGGGTCAGGTCGGCGGACTGCCTGTCCTCCGTGGCGGCGCGTTTCTCCTCCTCGATGCTGCTCTTGAAGGTCACCTTGGCCGTGGCGCGCAGAGGCGTACCGTCCGGCTTGAAGAGCTTGTAGGTGATATCGAGCGACGTCACCCGTCCCTTGAAAATCGAGTTCTCGCCCCACACCAGCTTGAAGTGCCTCGGCTCGTGCGCGTCACCCTTGTAATCGGTCAGCACCTTTCGGAACTTCTTGATATCCTCGGTGATCGAGTCACGCGGATTTCCGTCGATGATGCCGGTGTTGTCGAACAGGAAATCGAAGCTCATCTCGCCCGGCTCGGAATATTCGTACTTGAGCTGCTGGCCGCTGGAGCCTTGAGCCTGACCCGATTTCGAGAACTTCAGCTTGAAGCTTTGAGTATAGTTCTCCGGATTGATGAGCGCCTCGACGTAGTCGTCCGCCTCCTTTTTGCCGCCGCCTTCGGCCTTCTTCGAATCGGAAAAGGCCAGGATCAGCATCTTTTCGAGTTTTCCGCTCTCAGCCATCAGCGTTCACGTTTGTTTTGCATAATCCGGAGCACCTGTTCGACGCACTCGGCCACGATCGCTTCGCGATCCGCACCGCCGCCTGCGCCGCCGCCGCTCCGCTCCGCGCCGTTCCGGCTGGCCTGTGCGCCCTCGTCCTGCGGCGCTTCATTGACCGTCACCTTGATATGCAGCTCCCTGATCTCTACCGGCATGGCTCTATCCTTTCTGGACGGTGAAGTAGCGGTAACTCAGCTCCATCGTTTCGACGACGACGCTGTTTTCGTTCGCATTGAAATCGCTGACGAGCCACTTTTTGGGAATGGCGTGAACCACGTTCCAGGTTTGCAGCGGCTCGCCTTTTTCGTTCAAGAGGTTGACCGACAAGTCCGTGGGGGTGAACGAGCGGTTCCGGAAGGCGTCGGTCAGCCACTCGATGACCGACGAATCGGTCAACAGGCCGCGCTTGAGCACCAGGTCGGCATACTTCGTCCTCGTCGGCAGCTTGTGCTCGAAGCGGTTCTCGCCCCCTTCCCGGAAGGTCTCGAAGTCGTACTCGACCGACAGGCCCGAGACCGACTGGAAGCGCGCATCGTTCTTGTCCTTGCTGATGCCAAAGACCACCCGGAAATAGAACCCCCACGGAGGATAGTAATCAACCATAACGTCGTTCCTCTCAGACCTTCATCAGTTTCAGCCCTTCGTGCGCCAGCTCGATGCTTTCGATGGCCACCTCGTTGGCGTCGGATTTCAAATCGGGCGCACTGATTTTGACCGGGAAGCAGCGCGCCGCCGTCCAGGCCGCCACCGGCGAGTGCTTCTCGTTGAGCAGCCGGATGGTGACGTCGCGGCGGTTCTCTACGCGCTCGTTGGCCACCGCTTCGAGCCACGAATTGAAGTCGAAGTCGTTCTCGAACTTGCCGCGCTTGAGCGTGATGTTGCTGTTTTTGACCATGCCCGGCATGGCGATTTTGCTGAAGTCCTTGCTGTCGCTGTGCCGGTACTCGATCTTTTCGCGCTCCATCACCAGGCCGGTGACTTCGGTGAAGCTGAGTTTGGCGCCTCCCCAGTCAACCTGAAAGTGAAACCTTGGTATCGGATATTCCTGTGCCATAGTCGTGTGAGGTTTATGGATTGAAAAAACTGGTTATCGAATGCTCCGTTCAACAGTTACGACTCGGCCATCTTGTGCGAGAAGCGCAGGATGATGAATTCGGCGGGCCTGACGGCGGCCATGCCGATTTCGATGATCATGCGGCCTTCGAGGATGTCGAGCGAGGTCATCGTCTTGCCGAGGCCGAGCGAGACGTAGAAGGCGTGTTCGGGCTTGATGCCCTGCAACGCGCCCTGCCGCCACTGCACCGTCAGGAAGTTCTCGATCATGGCCTGGATGCGCACCCAGGTGTTGGCGTCGTTCGGCTCGAAGACGAACTGTTCTGTCGCCTTCTTGACCGACTCCTCGACGAAGTTGAAGAAGCGCCGGACGTTGACGTAGCGCCACTCGTTGTCGTTGCCCGCCAGCGTACGCGCGCCCCAGACCAGTACGCCCTTGCCGGTGAAGCTGCGGATGATGTTGATCGATTTGCCGGCGTTCGCGTCCACGTTGTAGTCCGCCTGCTGCTCGTGTGAAATCTTCGCGACCGTGCTGACCACCGAGTTCAGGCTGACGTTGGCCGGAGCTTTCCAGACGCCGCGATCCGAGTCCACAGCCGCGTACACGCCCGCAATCGCGCCCGACGGCGGAAGCTGGTTGAGCGACTCTATCGCTTTGCTGACCAGGCTCTTGTAGGTTCCGAAGCCGCTCAAGAGGGCGTCGTTGAACTTCTTTTCGTACTCGGCAGCCGAACTCTCGGCGAAGCGGAAGAGCGCGATGATGGAGCTTGCGGCCTGCGCGGCGGCGTTCCGGGCGATGTCGGCCATCTCTCTGGGCGTCTTCGCGTCGGCGTATTTGGCGGTGACATCCGTTTTCGATACTGCAAGGAAAGCGGCGGCGTTGGCGTAGTCAAGCAGCTCGATCGCTTTGCCGAGATCGGTCGTGGCGCTGGAGGGATTGTCCGAGAAGAGTTTGATGGTCACATTTTCCGGTTCTTCTTCAGATCCTTCCTCGGCCTCGCCGGGCATGCCTGTCGTGGCCAGATAGTTGTAGTGCGCGGCCAGCACGTCGAAGGCCGAGCTTTTCAGCGCCGAGCTGCCGAGGTACTGCGTGATGTCCTTTTCGAGGATGAAGTCTTTGGTCTCCGGAACCGACGGATCGGGCGAGGTGGTGACAACCGTCGGAAGCGAGGCGATCATGTCGCTGACGTCGGCCACGACCAGAGCGAGCAGGTCGTACATGCCTTGCAACGGCGCTTGCAGATCGGCTGCAGCGGTGGCTGACGAACCGTTGTAAGCGTCGGAGAGTTTTTTGAACTTTGCCGCCCAGGTGGTGTCGTCGGTTCCGTCGGCTTCGGCCTCCTTGAGCGCATCGACCGCGTTCTGCGCTTCGGCGACATCCGAGAGCATTTGCTGGATCGCGCTGTCGCTGGTCAGGCTGCCGAGCGCGATGGGGTCGCCGTCTTTGTTGTCGCGCTTGAGCGTGAGGTCGCGGTAGTAGAAGGTGCGGGGCAGACTGGTGTTGATCCAGGGGCCGTAGGCCGCGCCGTACTTGAGGTTGTTGATGCCGATGCCGTTGCGGAGCTTCTGGACGTCGTCACCGAAGTCGCCCGAACTGATCGTGTCGCACAGCGTCACGCGATCCATGAGCTTTTTGCATTGCGAGAGCGCGGCGACCTGAACGTCGTGCAGGCCCGGATCCTCCAGATTGACGGCGTCGGGGAAGAGCAGAATGGTCGGTTCGTCCTCGCTCTCCACGGCGGCGAGTCCGTCGAGGAAATCCTGCTTGTCGAGCGTGTCGCTGTAGCTGCCGACGGAAACGATGTAGCAGTTCCCGCCGCCGTTGGCGTAGAACATCCGGAGGCTGTCGTACAGGAGCCAGGCGCTGCTGCCGTCGGGCTTGCCGCTGCTGATGAAGTTGTTGTCTGCGTCGAGATAGAGCTCGATCTCCTGCGACGGCCCCTGGCCGAAAAGCTCGACGTACTCGGCGATCGATTCGATCCGGGTTGGCTTGCCGACGAGCGACTCGCCCTGTTTGAGCGCCTTTTCGGTATAGCCGATAAAGGCCGGAATCGCCGTCGCCACGGCTGCAATCGAAGGTGGAAACTTCGGGATTTCCTCGATATAGACGCCGGGGGTCTTGTACGTTGTTGCCATGATGTATCCCGTTTAGGTTGAGGTTGGGTCAGATAAAAATTTCCGAAACAAGTTTCGATATGGCGGTTCCGGCCATTTCGGTTTTGACCGTATCCGCGGGGGCTTTCTTCTTGCCCTCGATGGAAGCGTTGCCGTAAAAGGTCATGGGGAGCGGTTCGGTCGAGAGGCTTTCGCTGCCGTCGCGTCCGATCCACTTCCACCAGGCGCGGCGGTTCTTGAAGCGCACCTCGAAGACCGGCCCGCTCGCCAGAGGCTTGCCATCGTTGCCGACGAAGCTGAACCCATCGTCGTCGCCGCGCGTTGCCGTCAGCCGGACAAGCGCGAAGAGGTCGGCGGGCAGATCGTCGGCGAGCAGGAGGCCTCTCGACGGCGCATCCGTTACGCCCTCCGGCGCTGCGACTTCCGGAACGTCGTTCTGGTTGGCGAAAACCGGCATCGAACCGGCGTCGCTCTCGAGCGTCTGAAAGGCCGGAGCGCCGCCGGTCTGGTCAGCCGTGAGCTGGCAGAGCGCGCCGCCGTCCTCGAAAAGTGCTTCAATGCCATCTCCGGCGTCGAGCGTCTCGATCTCTTTCGACAGAAAGAGGCTCTTGCTTTCGCCGCTGCCCCTCGAAGCGCCGGTGAGGTTGCTGAAGACCGGCACGTTTTCTTTGAAACGGTAGCGGGTACTCTTGTCGCTGGTGTAGCACTCGCGGATCGATTGCGGCCGCAAGGTGAGCGCCGTGTAGTTGAAAAATTCGGGGTCGATGACCTTGAGGCTCCACTCCAGCACCGTGTCCAGAGGCAGAGCCGCGTCGCTTGGCGCGGCGGCGATGAAGCCGCTCTTCGTCTTTCGCCAGAGCGCGCCGAAAGCTTTCAGCCTCTTTTCGGTCGCCGCCGTCGGTGTGATCTCCAGAAATGCGCCCACGTTATAATTCAACAGATAACGCTCCTGCTGCGCAGCCGGAAGGCGGTCGAACAGCGTCGGGCCGTCGTCCAGCCAGTAGTGATGGAGGAGGCGCACCTCGAAGAGTTTGCCGTAAGCTTTTGCGGATCGTTCAGCCATGACGCTTCAGGGTTTATGGCTGATTTTGGTGACGACCTCCCGGACGAGGCTGCCCTCCTTCGGGCGTCCGAGGAACTTCAGGTCGAGCATGCGCATCCAGTAAATCACGAAAGGGTACTGCTTTCCGCCGAGGGTTCCCCAGAGGTGGTTGATCTCCTCCATCGAGGGGGAGTGGAGGTCGAAGATCAGCTTGAACGATTCGAGGCAGTCGAGGTCGTTGGTGGGCGCGTTGCTGGTAATCGAGGCCGGGCTGACGTTGTCCTGGGTGAAGACGTTTCTGTACTGGAAGAAGCGCAACACACGGGAGAGCATCAAGAGCCCGTTGGAGTAGTTCGCGTGAGGCGCGATGATGAGTATCTGGAAGTTCAGGAATACCGGCGGATTTTCATACAGCGCCTTGAGCGTGGTTTCGTCTCGCCGGAAATTGGGCTGGTTCTTGAGCGTCTTTTCTTCCCTGATGTTGATGACCGAAAAGATCACCGAATCTCTCGAACTCGCGTTGTTCGACGTATCGAAACCGTCGGATGGATTACCAGGACGCGCCACTTCGGTATCCATTGCATAGATCTCCTTCAGGTGCGAGTTCAGCTCATTGACCACGATTGTCAGGGCATGAGAAATCATCGGTCATCGTTTGTTGTGGTGGTTCGATGAAACCAGCTTTGCATTTTCTTCATTTGGCCGACAGGGAAAGAGTTTGACGTCCATTGTTCCTTTTGCCGTCCAGGCGGGCAACAGCTTTGCTTTTTCAGCGCCGATCTCCGGAAAAACGGAGAGAGCAGGCAGAAGCGGGCCATTCCAGTGACTTTTTCGACCACGATACCGGATGACGCACACTCGACAAACGGTAAACTCTTTCAAAAAAACAGTTGGTTGCTGACCTGTGTGCCGGGTATGAACAATCGACGCAAGTCGATGAAGAAGGATGCTTGCACTAAAATATGTGTAAAAGCTACCAATATTTTCGCGCCGGGCAAAACGAAAAAAAACGAGATAACTGTCTATTATATATATGGAAAGGGGGGCTGTTGTGTTTGCTTTTATGTGCGATGTATATATATTAGCCGTTTTAAAAAATAGTCCAGCGGGATGCGGCGGTTTCACTCCGTGATTCCGTCGTTCTCGAACGCGCCGTTTTCGTCGAGCTTCGGGTAGGGTTTGCCTCGCTCGCGAAGCACGGCAGCAAGGCGCGGGTAGGTGTACTCGAAGAGCAGGCGCTCGAATTCGGCGTCGCTGAAGTGGCGCGTGTCGTACAATCCGGCGGCCTGGCGCTGGCGTTGCGCTTCGAACAGAATGAGCGCCGCGGCGACCGAGACGTTCAGCGATTCGACCATCCCGGCCATGGGGATGTAGATGAAGTTATCGCCGAGGTCGAGCGCCTCCCGCGAAGGCCCTGTCAGCTCCTCGCCCATGACGATGGCCGTCGGGCGGGTGTAGTCGATCGAGCGGAAATCGACCGCCTCCGGGCAGTGATGCGCCACCAGAATCTGCATTCCCGCCGCGCGGAGTTTTTCGCCGACCGGCGCGATCGATTCGCTGAGGCCGACCTTGAGCCACCGGCTCGCGCCCGCCGCCGTGTTCTGCCTGGTTCTGATCGAGGAGCGGTACGAAATGGCGTGCACCCGGTGAATGCCGACCGCGTCGCAGCTCCGGATGATGGCTGCCAGGTTGTGCGCCTTGTTGACGTTGTCCATGACGAGGGTCAGGTCGGTCTGCCGCTTTTCGAGCAGCTCGCGGATTTTCCGGAATCGTTCGGGTGAGACCAATGGGGCGTGGTTTGGTTGATGGAGCTTCAGGTCAAGAAAGCGTTTTTTCGTTAAATTTTCAATCACTCATCCGTTCGGGCGCTTTCCTCGGCAATGTGTTGTTAATGGCTGGCTTGAAAGTATATTCAGTTTCAAAATCAGAGCCGGGGGCTTTGAGGTCTCGAGGGCGAGAACCTTTGAACGGCGCGCTCTGTTGTATCGGAAAACGGTAAAATCCTTCCGGAAAAATGTGTCTGAAACCATGAGTTTGCATCAGTGAGTCTGCATCAGAAGAAACATCCCCATCTTGAAAAATTGCTTGAAACGTCCAGGCCCGTCAGGCTCGACGGTTCGTCGAAGGTGCTGATCCTGAGCGACTTGCACATGGGCAACGGCGGGCGTCGTGACGAGTTCCGGCGCAACTCGGAGCTGGTGCGCTCAATGCTTCAGGAGCACTACCTGCCGGGTGAGTACAGCCTCGTGCTGAATGGTGACGTCGAAGAGCTGTTCAAGTTTTCGGTAGAGGATATCGTCAGCCGCTGGGGCGAGATGTACGAACTGTTTCTGCAATTCGAAAAGAACGGATTTTTCTGGAAGACCTACGGCAACCACGACTCCGATCTTTTCGAGGAGCGGAACTACCCGCTCTCGAACCATCTGCTCGAATCGATCAGGTTTGAGTACGAAGAGGAGGTGATGCTGCTTTTTCACGGCCATCAGGCCTCGATTCTGCTCTGGGAGACCTATCCGCTGGTCAGCCGGGCGGTCGTGCTGTTCCTGCGCTACGTGGCCAAGCCCATCGGCATCCGCAACTTTTCGACCGCCTACAACAGCCGTCGCCGCTTTGCCATCGAGCGCTCGATCTACGAGTTCTCGAACCAGGCCAAGATCGTTTCGATCATCGGCCACACCCACCGGCCACTGTTCGAGTCGCTCTCGAAGGTCGATCATCTCAACTACCGCATCGAGGAGCTTTGCCGCCAGTACCCCGATGCCGGGCCGGAGGAGCGGTTCGCCATCGAGGAGCAGATCGGCGACCTGAAGGCGATGCTCGACGCCTGCTTCACCGAGGGCAAGAAGATCGGCTTGCGCAGCGGGCGGTATAATAATATTGTCATACCGAGCGTTTTCAACTCGGGCTGCGCCATTGGCAAGCGAGGCGTCACGGCGCTTGAAATCGACGGCGACCGGATACGGCTGGTTTACTGGTTCAAGGAGAAGCAGGGGCGGCGCTTCGTCAGCGACCGCAGCAGCGCTCCGGAACAGCTTGGCAACAGCGGCTTCTACCGCATCGTGCTCAACGAGGATCACCTCGATTACGTCTTTTCGCGAATCCGCCTGCTGGCGTAGGATGGATCGGACGGATCCGACTGATCTGGCGAAAAGAGTTTGCCGGAAGTTTGCAACGTAGCGTTCTGGAAAGGCTTACCTTTGCCGAGGTAAACAGCTCTTTTCACCCGACAGGCGGCGCATGACTCGCTATTCCAATCTCGAACGGTTGCTGCACACCTCGGAAACGATCGGGATTGACCGCGCTTCGCGGGTGGTGGTTGTCAGCGATCTGCATCTCGGCGATGGCGGGCGTAACGACGAGTTCCGGCACAACGGCCAGCTCTTCGAGACCGTGCTGCGCCAGCGCTACCTTGCCGATGGCTTCAGCCTCGTTTTGAACGGCGACGTCGAGGAGCTGTTCAAGTTCGACCTCCAGGCCATCGCCTCCGCCTGGGACGGGCTGTACGATCTCTTGCTCGCGTTCGGGCGGAACGGTTTCTTCCGGAAACTGTACGGCAATCACGATCAGGCGCTTCTCGATCACCACGACTACAGACTCGCCTCCGCGCTCGTCGAGTCGCTCGCGTTGCGTTACGAGGGACAGACTCTTCTGCTTTTTCACGGCCACCAGGCTTCGCCCTACCTCAACGAACCCTCGTCACTGTTCAGCCGCTCGCTCTTCTATCTGCTTCGCTACCTGGCGCGGCCTTTCGGCTTTCGCAACTACTCGGTCTCCTACAGCAGCCGCAAGCGCTTCGCTATCGAGCGTTCGGTGTACGAATTCTCGAACCGCTCGAAGATCATCTCGATCATCGGCCACACGCACCGCCCGCTCTTCGAGTCGATGTCCAAGCTCGACTATCTCAACTATCGCCTCGAAGCGCTGTGCCGCGGCTATGCCCCGGCGGACGCTACGCAACGGCAGGCAATCGAAGCCGAGATCGGCCAGGTGAGGGCGGAACTCGAATCATGCTACCGCAACGGCTTCCGCAAAAGCCTGCGCAGCGGGCGGTACGACGCCATCGCCATTCCGAGCATCTTCAATTCAGGCTGCTGCATTGGCAAGCGTGGCCTCACCGCCATTGAGATCGAGGCAGGCATGATCCGCCTCGTTTACTGGACGCGCGACGGCCATCGAAGCCGCTCGACCGGCGAACGCCTCAACCCGCCCGAGGAGCTTGGCCAGAGCGGCTTTTACCGCATTGTGCTCAACGAGGATCACCTCGATTACGTCTTTTCGCGGATTCATTTGCTGGCGTAAAAAAGAAAGAGTAGGACAGATAGGACAGATAGGATGAATAGGATGAATGTAAAAAGAGGGTGTTTTGGCTAGTATTGCGCTTGGCAATTCAATTCACAATTCACAATTCATAATTCATAATTCATAATTCATAATTCATAATTCATAATTCTATTCTCCCCCTCACCTCTTGCCACAGTTTGCTGTACGCTTGCGCGGCGGGGGTTTTGGGGTGGGTGGCGGTGAGGGGCGCGCGGGTGAGGCCCATCTTCTCGACCTCCGAGCTGTAGGGGATCGATTGGCGGAGCATCGCCGGATTGGCGCTGAACTCCTCGACGATTTCGCGGTGTATCGATTTCCGTTTCTCCTCCATCGAAAAGAATCCAACGATTTTCGAGCTGTCGAGGCCGTTCTCCGCGAAAAACTCCACGAGCTGGTTGAAGGTGCGGATCGAAAGGGTCGTGGGGATGACCGGCACGAGAATCAGGTCGGCGGCGCGGAAGACGCTCTCCGAGAGCAGCGTGAGGTTCGGCGGGCAGTCGAAGAAGAGGTAGCGGTATTCGTCATCCAGTCCTTCGAGGTTTTTCGAGAGCAGCTTTTTCGGTTTCTTCGACTCCGACAGCTCGATGTCGAGGTTCCGGTATGACAAGTCCGAGGGGAGCAGGTCGAGGTGGGCGAAGTCGGTCGCCTTGATGTTCTTGAGGATTTTGCTGTTTCCCTTGAGGAATTTTTCGCTGTTGTACTTGCGCGACGCCGTGATACGGAAGTAGAACGAGCTGGCGCCTTGCGGATCGAGGTCGCAGATGAGCGTTGGCGTCGTGGCGGTCGCGGCGAGGAACGAGAGATTGACGGCGGCGGCTGTTTTGCCCACGCCGCCCTTGATGCTGTACAGGGCGATGGTTTTCATGCTTCGGCAAGTCCGGTCAACAGTTCGTCGAACAGTGCTCCGGTTTCGTCGCTGTCGAATCCGGAGAAGATTTCGTGGAAATGTTCCCTGACCTTTTCCCGTTCGCGGTAGAGCGTCGCCAGCAGGCCGCCGATGGCCGCTGCTTCGCCGATGCCGCCGCGATCCGCCGGAAGTGCTTCGAGACGGCTTTGCAGAAACTCCATCTGCACCGACATGTCCACGAAGCCGCCGAGGTTGTCCTGCAACGCCTTCATCTGCCGGATCGCCTGCGCGGTGGCTTTCGACGGAAAGAGCGAGGCGAAGAATTCGAGCAGGTAGCGGAGCTTTTTGCAGCCGATGCGCAACTCGTGCAGCTCCTGGTCGCTCGTTTCGCTGCCTGCGCGGCGGCCGTGCGCGAGCACCTTTTTCAGCGCTTTGCGGATCGCTCTCGTCGCCACTTCGCCCGTCGATTGCGCGGCGAGTGGTGCGGATTCCGGGTCTGGAAGCGCCCCATCCGCAATGAACTCTTTCAGCGAACTCATAAAGTCGGGATATTCCCCGCCCGTAAGGTAGCGACAGAACTGCCTGTGATGCAAGCGTTTCTCCGCTTCGAGATCGCTGAAAAAGGGATCGAGCGCCTGCTGGAGCGAGGGCGGCAGGAGCCGCGTGTACTCTTCGCGGCGCAAGAGATAGACGTCGCTGTCGCGCAGCTCGTTGGTGCGTTTGCCGAGTTCGCGCAGCCCCGCGAGCGCCCAGGCGGTCTTTTCGGGATCGAACACGCCGTTGAGCAGCCGGAGGATCGAGCGGCTTCTTCGCACGGCCACGCGGAAGTCGTGCAGGAACTCGGAGTCGATATCCTTGCGGATACCCTCTTCGTTCTGCTCCATGATCGAGCTGGTGAATTGCAGGAGTCGCCGGACGTTTTCGTGGATGGGCGCGCGGGCGTCGAGTTGCAGGTGGAGCTTCGAGGAGTAGCCTCTGCCGAACGGCTCGGCGGCCTCTATGATGGCCATGAAGCGCTCCTTGATGCTCGTGATCCGGTAGGCGTCAACCGGTTCGGGCAGCGCCATCAGCATCGGCGACAGCTCCTTGTGGTAGCCCTTGAGCGGCGTGATCGAGTAGTAGCGCGGAAAAACGGTTTCGCTGCTTTTGTCCACCGGATGGATCGATTCGTATTCGAGCGTCGCGACGGTTTTGTTCTCCTCGTTCAGAATCCGCCAGCTCGAAATGAAGCGGTCGATGGCGCAGCGGTTGATGAAGGCCCGGAGCGTGCTGCATTGCGAGAGCTTTTTGCGGGCCTTGCCCTCCGGCAGGTCGGCGGCCAGGAAGCGCGGCGGCGTCTGGGCGAGCGGCGTTTCGGCCTGTACCGCGCCGCTGTCGAGCGCGATGATCGAGAGCACACCCTTTCTGCGCATCACCGCCAGGCCTTTGCGCAGCGCCTCCTCCTCGAAAGTATCGTAAAAAACGAGCCGCTCCCGCCGCGTCGAAATTTTGCCGAGGCTCCATCCCTCGGGCAGGTTCTGGCCGAGCGCCTGAAGCAACGGCGCTTCTCCGTTGATCCGGAAAAAAAGGGTCTCCTGGGTATCGCTCATCGGCTCGCGGTTTTGACCGGTTATGAAGACAAGACTTCGATATGGTTGCCGCCGGTTTGCTGGCAGCAGCAGCGCACCGAGCCGCCATGGACGAGCCGGATGCAGCTCCGGTCTGGCTCCGGCCCAATGGCGTCGCAGGCGAGCGCCGGGTTGCCCGAACAGTCGAGATCGCCAGCCATCCGCTTCGGAAATCGCTTGAGGCTCATGAGGCGGTTGCCGGAGCAGTCGAAGCTGCCCGCCACTTCGATAGGCCCGTGCGCGAGATTTTCCAGCATATTGTCAGCGCAACAGAAGTCTCCGTTGACGAACTCCGGCGAGCCGTCGAGCGACACGAGCAGGTTCGCCGAGCAGTCGAAACCGGCGCGGACTTCGTCCGGCGCTCCCTGCAACGAGCGCAGGCGGTTCGACGAGCAGTTGAACGATCCCGTTTCGAGCGGCGAGCCGTAGAGCGAAACGAGCTGATTGCCGGAGCAGTCGAAATGTCCCTTCACCTTTTTCGGCGAGCCGAGGAGCGAAATCAGTTGGTTGCCTGAGCAATTGAAGTCGCCCTTCACCTTTTTCGGCCCGCCCTTGAGGCAGGAGAGGCGGTTCGAGGAGCAGTTGAAGTCACCCTCGATTTTCTCCGGCCCACCTTCGAGCGAGGTGAGTTCGTTGCCGGAGCAGTCGAAGCTGCCGGTGATTCGCGACGCTCCTTCGAGCGAGGTCAGATTGTTACCGGAGCAGTTGAACGACCCTTCGACAATCTCCGGGCACCCTTCGAGCGAGGTCAGCCCCATGTTCGAGCAGTCGATATCGCCGGTGCCATCGAGCGTGCCCATGATTTCTCTGAATGTGCGCATCATTGCGAAACCTTGATGATTCGATGCCGGTCGTGGCCGGGATGCTGGCGGAATCGATGATCGCCTTGCGTTCTTATACAACCAGAACTTTCCCGCTTCCGTGCGGCAATCGATGATTGAAACGATTTTTTTCAGTGTTTACGATGTGCAAGTTAGCTGGTCGTGACAGGATATATCGTTTCGTTGCAAAGAGTTGACAGAATCGTTACCGCTTTGTTGCCGTTCCGGGTCAGTTCATGGCGAGTCGGCCCTTGATGCCGGTCGTCTTCTTTTTCTGCGTACGCCGTTTCATAAAACGCTCCTGGCTGTTGACCTGCGGTGCGTCGTTGCGCAGCAGCGTGCAGTTGCCATCCGGCTCGATCTTCCACGCCTTGAGGTTGTCGGCGAGCTGGAGTTCGAGGTCGTTTTTGACCCGCTCGACGAGCGTCGGATCGAGGATCGGAAAGAGCGTTTCGACGCGGTCGTCGAGGTTGCGCGGCATGAGGTCGGCGCTGCCGAGGTACAGCTCCGGCTTGCCTCCGTTCGAGAACCAGTAGGCGCGGCTGTGTTCGAGGTAGCGCCCGATGATACTGATGACCCGGATATTTTCGCTCACGCCCGGAATGCCCGGCTTGAGGCAACAGATGCCGCGCACGACGAGGTCGATTTCGACCCCCGCCCGCGACGCCCGGTAGAGTGCCTGGATGGTGGCAGGATCGACCAGCGAGTTCATTTTCATCATGATTTTCCCGCCGCCTTTTTCGGCCCACCCGATTTCGCGCTCGATCATCTCGATGATCCGCTTTCTCGTGTTGATCGGCGAGACCAGGAGATGGCGGTAATCGGTATATCTGAAATAGCCGGTCAGCGCGTTGAACAGCTCCGAGACCTCGCATGAGAGCCGGTCGTCGTCGGTGAAAAAGCTGTAGTCGGTGTAGAGCTTGCCGGTTGACGGGTTGTAGTTGCCCGTGCCGAGGTGCAGGTAGCGCTTGAGGCCCTGCGCTTCGCGGCGCACCACGAGCGTCAGCTTGGCGTGGGTTTTGAGGCCGGGCAGGCCGTAGATGACGTGCGCGCCGACTTCTTCGAGCGCCCGCGCCCACACGATGTTGTTCTCCTCGTCGAACCGCGCCTTCAGCTCCACCAGCACGGCCACCTGCTTGCCGAGTTCGGCGGCCTTCATCAGCGATTTGACGATGGGGGAGTTGCCGCCGACCCGGTAGAGGGTCTGCTTGATGGAGAGCACGTCGGGATCGCTCGCCGCCCGGTCGATGAAATCGACTACCGGCTGGAACGAGTCGTACGGGTGATAAAAGAGCAGGTCGCCCGAATCGATGGCCCGGAAAATATCGGCGTTTCGCGGCTCCTCGAAGGGATTGTGCGCAATGAACGGCTCGTCCTTGAGCGATGGCCGGTCGATTTTGAGCAGCTCCATCAGGCAGCCGAGGCCGAGCGCACCGTCGATTTCATAGACGTTCCGCTCCTCGATTTCGAGGTTCTTTATCAGCAACTGCCGCACGAACTCCGGCATTTCCGGGCTGATGTCGAGCCGCACGACGTCGCCGTACCGCCGCGACCGCACCCCCTTTTCGATGGTTTGCAACAGGTCGCCCGCCTCGTCCTCCTCGATTTCGATGTCGGCGTCGCGGATGATGCGGAACTGGTGCGACTGCACGATCTTCATCGTCGGAAAGAGCAGGCCGAGGTTGTGCTGGATCAGCTCCTCGATCCAGAGAAACCGCATACACGCGGGGTCGCTGCACAGCCCCTCGATGTCGTTGAGTTTCAACAGGCGCGGCAGCACACTCGGCACCTTGACGCGGGCGAACTTCAGGTTGCCGTGCTCGATGTCGTCGAGTTCTATGGCCAGGTTCAGCGACAGGTTCGACATGAAAGGGAACGGATGGCCGGTATCGAACGCCAGCGGCGTGAGCACGGGATAGATCTCCTTGCGGAACCAGGCGTTCAGCGCCTCCTGATCTTTTTCCCGCAGGTCGGCGAATCGCGCGATGGTGATGCCCTCCGCGGCGAGCGCGGGCAGGATGTCGCCGTAGAGGCAGGCGTCGCGCAGCCTGAGCTGTTCGAGCACCTCCGCTCTGATGCGTTCGAGCTGTTCGGATGGCGTGAAGCCGTCGATGGTTTTTTTGCGGATTCCGGCCTCGACCTGCTTTTCGATGCCCGCCACGCGGATCATGAAAAACTCGTCGAGGTTGGAGCTGAAGATCGCGATGAACTTGGCGCGTTCGATGAGCGGATGCTCACCGGGCCGGATCGCCTCGTCGAGTACGCGGCGGTTGAAGCAGAGCCAGCTCAACTCCCGGTTGATGTAGAGCGACGGGTCGCACAAGTCTGGCTTTTCGGCGTGAGCGTTGCCGTTGAGTTTCCGGGTTTCCGGGAGCAAAGCCGCCGGAATATTTTCAGAGTCGGGAGGATTCATGACGCGCGAAATGGTGCTGGAGGTCGATGGTTCAACGGATTTCAAGGCGGCAATGCAGTCCGGTGATGAGGGCGATCCGGTTCCGGGTTATTGGCCGGGCGATCGAATCGCGCAAGTAGCCGCATACAGAACGGCTTTTCTGTTTTGTACGGGGAAAAGTAGCAAATAGTTTCCGCCGGAAAGGTTACGAACGTGTTAACTCTCGATTTTTCCGGCGGTTATGAGGTCAGGCGGTGAGGAACGGGATGATCTCCTCTGGCGTTGAGACCAGCTTTGCTGCGCCGGTGGCGAGGAGTTCTTCGCCGGGGCGGTAGCCCCAGGTGACGCCGAGGGGGTACATGCCGGCGGCGTTGGCGGTTTTCATGTCCACGCCGCTGTCGCCGACGTAGAGAATCGAGGCGGGCTGGACGCCGAGTTCTTCGGCCACCATCAATGCGCCGGTCGGGTCGGGCTTGGGCGCGATGCCTTCGCGGAAGCCCATGATGACGTCGAATTTCCACGGCTCGAGCAGCGCTTCGGCGCACTGGCGGGTGAAGCGGTCGGGCTTGTTGGAGAGAATCGCCTTTTTCAGCCCCAGCCGGTCGATGGCGTCGAGCAGCTCCGCGATGCCGTCGTAGGGGCGCGAGCTGTCGTTCCAGTGTTCGGCGTATCGCGCCTGCATCTTTTTGAGCAGCGGCTCTGTGATGGCCTCGTCGTGGGCGCTTTCGGGCAGCGCTTTGCGAACAAGCTCCCTCATGCCGAAGCCGACCATCACCCGGCAGGCCTCGACCGTGTGGGTTGGGTAGCCCTCCTCTTCGAGCACCGAGTTGAGGCTGTGGGAAATATCGTGAAGCGTGTCGAGGAGTGTGCCATCCATGTCGAACACCACGGCGGAGAATTTCGGGGTAACTGACTGATTCATAATTCGTTAAGCCTTGGGTTTGAGCGCGGTGACCAGAAAGACCGGGTAGCTTTTCAGATTGCCCTCGCGGTTTTTCTTTTCGATGACGTGCGCGGTCATGAAGGAGACCCCCGCAAATCCCGCCGATTCGAGGAGCGTTTGCAGCGCCGCGCGGTCGAAGCCGTGATGCACCTTTTCGGTGGCGTCGTCGTGGAAGAGGCCATCCTCGGCGTCCAGATCAGCAATCGCCAGCGTACCGCCGGGCGAGATGTGGCCGATGAGCTCGCACAGGAAGCTCGCGGTGTCGGGAATGTGGTGCAGCGTCATGCTGCTGCACACGAAGTCGTAGTCGCGCTCAAGACCGGCAGCCTCTTCGGGGCGGCTGAAATCGAGATGCAGCGGCGTGACGTTGGCGATGGAGCTGGCGGCGATCTTTTCGGCGAGCATCCGCAGCATTTCGCGCGAGCTGTCCACGGCGGTCAGCCGCGCGCAATGCGGCGCGATGCGCGTGGTTACGAGGCCCGTGCCGCAGCCGAACTCCAGCGCGTTGGCGGGCTTGGCGACCGGCATGTGCGCGATGATCGCGCGGGCGACCGCGTCGGCGAGCGCCGCGCGGACGGCGTTGGCGTCCCATTCGGCGGCTTTGCTGTCGAAGCGTTCGGTATCGGTCCAGTTCTTTTCACTCATCGTTTTTCATCGGTTTGACGGTTCATCGCAAAGCGCCAGCCGCTTCCGGCTGCGCTCAATATACGCTTCACCGGCAAAGAGTGAAAGCCACAAACGCGGGCATTCCCGCCGTCGCCCATTCGGCCCGGCAGAAGTTGCCAAATCGTTGCCCGCCCTCAATGAGCGCCCAACAATCGGCGGTTAATTTTGAGCGTTGGCAGAAGAGTCTGCCTCTTCAAATCCTGTAGGACTTATAGGTCTTATAGGTCGTATAAGTCCTATAAGATTTTCTTATGAACCGGTTTGTCGAGCTTTTTTGCAGGCCGTTGCCGCATCTCACGGGTGGCAAAGCCTTGCTGCTGAGGCTGCTGATGGCGCCGAACCTGTTGCTTGCCGAGGTCGAGGGGACCGGGCGGCTCGTGCGCAACGCCTCGTCGCCCTGCATTTATGCGTTCAACCACAACAATGTCTTCGAGTCGCTCTTCGTGCCGGTGCTGCTGATCTGGCTGCTTGGCGGGGAGCGCGTCAGTTTCGTGATCGACTGGATGTTCGGTCGCCTGCCGCTCGTCGGCTGGCTGATGAAGCAGATCGATCCCATCTACGTCTGGCACAAGCGCTCGACCTGGGCGTTCCTCGAACGCCGCCGCGTGAAGGCGGCCTCCTCCTCCAGCCGCGACGAGTGCGTCCGGCGGCTCCGCGCGGGCGCGAGCATCGGCATTTTTCCCGAAGGGACGCGCAACGGCGATCCCTTCCGACTCCTGAAGGCTAGGCCGGGCATCGGCTCTATCGCGCTCGAATCGGGCGTACCGGTCATTCCCGTGGGCATCGAGTTCATCGCCGCCCGCAGGCGTGGCCGCATGCCGCTCGTCGGCAAAATCGCGCTGCGCTTCGGCGAGCCGATGCGCTTCGAGCGCCACCGCGCTTCCGTGGCCGCGTCGGGCGGCGACCGCGCTCTCAGGCGGCGCGTCGCCGGAGAGATCGCCGACGAGGTGATGCTTGCCATATCGTCGCTCTGCGGCAAGAGTTATCCGTACACCGAATCTGAACCGGAACCGATTCTGACTCTCAAACCATCAATGGAGGCGCTATGTCCGTCATAACCGTAACGAAAGTGCTCTCGCCCCGCGACCGGCTCGAAGCGCTTGGGGTGATCGAGGAGGTGTTTGTCCGGGAGAAGCAGTGGATGAAGGAGGCCGCCGAGCAGATTCCGGAGTGTTTGGCCGGGAACCTTGAGTATTCATGGTTCCTGGCCAGAGTGGGCGACCGTCCCGCAGGCGTGATGCGTTTGCATTACGATCCGCCGCTGGAGTTGCCGGAGGCGTGCCAGGTGAAGTTCGCGCCGGGCATCGACCTCGAAACGCTCCGGGCTGCCGGGCAGTACGTGGAGATCGGTCGCTTCATGATCCGTCCGCAGTTCCGGCGGCAGCACCGCGTCGCCCTGCGCCTCATGCGCGCGGCCAGCGCCGAGGTGGTCGAGCGGGGCTACACACACTTCATCACCGACGTCTTCGAGGGCGAGGAGCACTCGCCGCTGAACTTTCACACGCGGGTACTCGGCTTCGAGGTGATCGGCAGCCACCTGTTCGGCGAACTCAATTGCAGCTCGACCCGCATCATTTTGACGCTCGACATCATCAAGCTCTACAACCGCGTCAAGGACAGCCGCAGCCGCCTGTATCAGGAGCTGGTCGAGGGTTTGCGCGGCAAGATCGAGGGCGGATACGGCAAGCGGCGCGGCCTGAGTCCGCAGGCGTGAGGTCGCGTCCGTGGCGTGGCGATGTGATTGGCCGCGACTCCGCTTCCGGTAACGACGCGAAAAACCTCATCGACAAAACCTGCGACTTTGCCGATATGTCGGTACCGATGAAGCACGGCGAGCACTTTGCCGCCAAAGCCTATCGCGTGAATCATGTTCAGAATGTCATCGCTCTCGATGGTATTGCCTTCGTCGTTCATCCGCATTCCAGCAACCACATCAAGGCGCTGAACAGAGACAGGATTCGTGAATATTACATAAGCGAGAGAGCCAGCCCGAATGCTCCGGTTGTCATGATCCAGCGTGAATCGAACAGTGGCGTTCAGAAAACCATCGATGGGTTGGTTATGAAAGTGAACGTGCGCTCGCGAGTTGGCTGCGGCGAAACGAAGTGAAGCGCAACGTCATGAGGGCGACCGGGTGCGGTATGGTGGTGAGGAGCGAAGCTGAGAGCCGATGGACAGGGAGGCGGATAAATGGCGATGTCGAGCAGGCTAACGATTGAAAAGGTTTGGGCAAACGAACTGATCTCAGCGGTTGGATCGGGGGAAATAATAGCTTGGTTGCCGGATGGATCGGTCGTGGAGCGGTCATAAATTTTTGACCACTCCATGACCTCGATGTATCGAAGCTTTCACGAAGCAGAGCTTCGGGGAATACATCCCTTAGAAATTCAACTTAAAAAACTCGCACTGGCCGAACACGTTTAAAGTAACTCTTGTTGCTGTCACGTCGGATACCATTGACGAAAATATGGTACCAGGCCATGCTTGGATTAATCTCGGACGAACTCCAGTAGGTGTAATCAGCATAACCGCCGACAAGAGCTTTGCTTTCATATAGCTGTTTCAGCTCGTCGATGCTTGGCAGGAACCAGTCATCAAAGCCGCCACCTCGATATTCACGTGCAATTGCCGCAGCGCTGTTTGGATATTTTGTCGCTGGATACATCGAGAGTATTTTATCTGTATTGGCTGCCCCATCACCGATTGCCGTGCCTGTCGATGAAATTTCCTTGTACGCATAATCGGTGTTGTTCGTATTCTCGAACTGGCTGGTACTCCAGACATAAACTCCCGTATATGAATCGCCATCCCATGCATCTTTATACGTAGTATTGATATCAGCCTCAGCAGCAATCAGGCCGTGTTGTTCGCCTTTAACGTAACCAGAATCACCGGGCTGAAAAATATAGGCAACTTTACCTCCCCCATAAGTGTCGCCGATCTTGTATGTAATCGCAAATGATCTCGCTGTGATCGAGACGATACTCAAGCCAGCAAGCAGCAAAGCTACCCACACTCGAGTCATGTTTTTTTTAGTAACAGGTTTCATAGTGATGGCCTTTTCGGTGAAAGTTATCGAAGAGCCTGAGCGTTTCAGGTGATAATTATATGATTCTGATATGCTTATATTTAACGTATATAAAGCCGCAATTAGTTTCAATCCATATGAAGCGGGCCTCGCCCGGTTGACAAAATGTGGTTCGGTTTTCGTTGGTAACTGGTTGCTTGTGAAGCGTTATGGTTGTGCCCCTTTTTTCATCAAGCGCTATTTTTTATCCGGTCTTCGGCTCATACAGGTCAACGATGCAGGCCTTGCCCGCTTTTTCCGAATGTTATACTTCCTCCGGTATGCTGTATGCCAGGAACTGATTCGATCGTTTACAGTTAACGCTTGCCAAATAGTCCTCCCGTTCCTTGCCGCCCATGCTGATATGAAGGGCCGGATACTTCCGGAGCGCTTCGTTCATCGTCTCCTCGATGCCGTCAACACAAAAGCTGCTCTCCATTGAGTTAAACGTCCTCCATGGCATCGCCTCCACCCTGTGCGGCAAGAGCTATCCGTACAGTGAATGTGAAACCGAACCGGTTCAGACGCTTGACATCATCAAGCTCTACAACGGCATCAAGGACAGCCGGAGCTGGTTGTATCAGGAGCTGGTCGAGGGGTTGCGCGGCAAGATCGAAGCCCGGTACGCCAAGCGGCGCGGACTCGCTCCGCAGGTGTGAGAGAGCCTTTGTATAGTGACGATGTGATTGCGCTGTCTATAAGGCATGTTTATTCACAATCTCTTCACAGTGTCTCAATGATTCCTCAATAATTGCGGGCGTAGATTCATTGTCGAAAAGGAGGGCCATGCGCTACTCTGTGTTCAATCAGTTTCAGAAGCATAAAACAGCACAGCACAACACAAAAGACCTTACCATGAAAAAAACACTTTTCTTTGTAGCTCTCGCCACCGCCCTGGGTTTCAACAACGCCCAAGCCGTCGACTGGAACTGGAAAGGCGATATCCGCTACCGCTACGAGTCCGGTCTGAAAGACGATAACGTCAATACGACTGACGACCACAGCCGCGATCGCCACCGTATGCGCGTCCGTTTCGGCGTCTATCCCTGGATCAACGAAGAGCTGTCAGCAGGCTTGCAGCTTTCTACTGGTGGAACCGAACCGACTTCGCGTAACGAAACCTTCGATGACCTGTTTGCTGCCGATGATGTTTACCTGAACGAAGCATTCATCGATTACCATCCGATGTTCCTCAATGGAAATGTCAACCTGCTTCTCGGAAAGCGTGATATAGCCAAGACTCTCATTGTCGAGAAAGATCTTGTGTGGGATGGCGATCTTACCTTCGAAGGTATTACGCTTCAGTATGGCAAAGATAGCGATGGCAATGAGAAAGATGGTCTGAGCGCTGTTGCCGGTTATTATGTCATTGACGAGAACAGCTCGGTGACGACTCTTGAAAAGGATGCCTATATCGTTGCCGCAGAAGCTTCCTACAAAGGCACGGTAAGCGATCTCGGCTACAGGCTCGGTGCTGGTTATTATGATTTCGTGAATCTCGATGGTTATTCTGCAAGCACCACCTCCGTTACCAAACCCACGGCAGCGCAGTTTACTCCTTATGACTTTAACATCGTCGAGTTCTTCGGCAATGTTGGTGGGGATATTACCGAGACTGTCCCGTGGAAACTTTATGCGCAGTACGCTTTCAATACGGCAAAACAGTCGGATTATCCTGCGATTCTCGACGAGGATGAACGTAACGCCTTCCTTGTTGGCCTGAAGATTGGTAAAGCGAAAAATCCCGGACAGCTCGAAGGTTCCGCCGAGTATGTCAGCATCGGTAAATATGCAGTGGCTCCGATTACCGACTCCGACCGCAACGGCGGCAGCTTCACCAACCTTGAAGGTTTCAAGATTGGCGCGGTCTATCATCTCGTGCAGAACATGACAATCGGCGCTACCTACTATAATTTCGACTACAAGAACAAAGACCTCGTCTCGGTGGCCGATAGCGACGACCGTCAGCACCTGCTTCAGGCCGATGTGGTCGTGAAGTTCTGATGATTCCGTGACCATGCTCTTTTCTCATGTGTGCTGTTCTTTTTCCGTTGGGTGAGTGTGTGGTGCTCATCCGGATTGCTGCGAAGGCCGCCCGGTTTTGGCCGGGCGACCTTTTTCCGGAGTCCGACGGCAGTGTCAATCGTTAATCATTCAGTTTTTACGTTCTTTTTTATCCATCAATTCAATTACAAACAAGGAAGAATAACTATGAAGATGTTCCGGAAAATCATGTTTGGCGCGGCTGTCATGAGTCTCATGGCTGCGGGTGACGCATCCGCCGCGGGCAACAAGCTCGTGCTCGATGGCTCGACCACCGTTGGTCCGATCGCCAAAGCCTTTGCCTCTTACTTCAAGAAGACTACCGGCGTCGATGTTACCGTCAGTGAGTCCGGCTCTGGCAACGGCGCCAAGAGCCTCATCAACAAAACCTGCGATATCGCCAACATGTCGCGCTCGATGAAGGAAAACGAAATCGCTGCGGCAAAATCGAAAGGCGTCAATCCGGTCGAGCACGTCATCGCTCTCGACGGTCTCGCTGTGATCGTTCACCCCGGCAACAGGGTCAACAATCTGTCGAGAAAGCAGATTCGCGATATTTACTCCGGCAGGGTGACCAACTGGAGCGCGGTCGGCGGCCCGAACGCTCCGATCGTCGTGATCCAGCGCGAGTCGAACAGCGGCACCCAGGATAGCTTCAAGGAGCTGGTGATGGGCAAGGAGCTGCCGATCTCCAGGCGCGCCGAGACGCAGGCCAGCAACGGCGCTGTCAAGAGCCGCGTCGCTTCGACCCCGACCGCCATTGGCTTCATTGGTCACGGCTTCGTGGATGGTTCGGTCAAGGCGCTCGATGTCGATGGCGTGGAGGCGACGGTTCAGACGGTCAAGTCCGGCAAGTACCCGATTTCCCGTCCGCTTTTCATGTACACCAACGGCCAGCCGACGGGCACTGTCAAGCAGTTCATCGATCTGCCAAAGAGCGTCGATGGCAAGAAGATCATTAGCGAGGTCGGTTTTGTGAACAAGTATTGATCTGCAAGGCTGACAAAGGTCGCCCCGATCAACGCATTTCAGAAAGGCTGTTCCGGTTACGCTGCCGGAACAGCCTTTTTCTTTTTAGTCCTTAATCGAGGCTGGTTTGAGCGCCGAGCTTTTCCTGCTTTTTTGTCGGTCTGTCGGAGCTATCTGTGCCGTTTGTAAACCGGAGCGTCATTCATTAATTTCCGGCACATGAAGTCATTTCAAACAGACAAGGAGTAACGAATGAGAAAGCTTGGCGCAGTTTTGACATCGATGGCGATCATGGCCATGACCGTGGTCGGCAATGCCGGGGCGGCAACCAAAGGAATCGTGATCGACGGCTCGACCACCGTTGGCCCGATCGCCAAATCGTTTGCCGCGTATTTTATGAAAAAATACAAGGTTCCGGTAACGGTGAGCGAATCGGGATCGGGTAACGGAGCCAAGAGCCTCATCAACGGGAGCTGCGATATCGCCGATATGTCGCGCTCGATGAAGCCGCAGGAAATCGCCGCCGCCAGGGCGAGACGGATCAACCCCGTCGCCAATGTCGTGGCGCTTGACGGCCTGGCCATGATCGTCCATCCCTCCAACCCTGTTCGTAACCTCACGGCGGCCCAGATTGGCGACATTTTTTCGGGACGAGTCAATAATTGGAGGCAGGTTGGCGGCCCCAACTTTCCGATCGTGGTGATCCAGCGCGAGTCGAACAGCGGTACGCAGGAGACCTTCAAGGATTTGGTCATGAAAGGCCGCCAGGTGGTTCGCAACGCCGAAACCCAGGCCAGCAACGGCGCGGTGAAGAACAGGGTTTCGCAGACGCGCGGCGCTATTGGTTTCGTTGGCTTCGGTTATCTCGACGCTTCGGTCAAGAAGGTCGCCGTCAACGGGGTCTTTCCTTCCGCCGCAACGGTCAAAAACAAGAGCTACAAGCTTGCCCGCGAACTTTACATGTACACCAATGGCCGCCCCGCCGGCATGGTCGGCAAGTTCGTCGATCTGCCGAAAACTCCGGATGGAAAGCGCATCATCAGGGAGCTGGGGTACATTTCCAGATACTGATTCATCCACCGTCCGACCGTCGTGAGCACGGCGCGGAATCTTGCAGCCGCCGTTTTTGTTGATGGCTGCAAGATTCCGGACGGTGACGGTCGTGCGAGCGCAAGTGATCCTCATTTGTTTCCAGAGTTGTAACACACAGGTATTTTTTTCTTCACGGGAAGCCTGTTACATTTGGGGCGTCTTGAGAGAACAACCTCCAATTGCGGCTTACAGGCCAGCTTGCGGAATGTGTTCAGGAGTACCAAACCATACAGGTCGACAGGATGCAAAACAGCAGCGGTATGAGTGATGACGGAGCATCGAAGCAGGGCAGGTCATCCGTTTTCATCGTCAGTGCGCGAAAACGCAAGCTTCAGAAAATCTCGCAGAAAAGCGGGGAGGCAACTCTTTTTCTGATCGCTTCGTTTGTCGCCATTGTCGTTCTCTTCATCTTCTGGTTCGTCGCTCGCGACGCCGTTCCCTTCTTTCGTCTCCAGGGTTTTCAGGAGTTTTTCACCAGCAGCGGGTGGTATCCGGCGGACGATCCGCCCCGGTTCGGCGCTCTGGCCATCATTTACGGCAGCCTCATGGTGACGGTCGGCTCTGCCCTGATCGCCGTGCCGATGGGCATCATCGCCTCGATCTGCCTCTCCGATGTTCTCCCGTTCACCGTGCGGCAGTACGTCAAACCGGTGATCGAGATGCTCGCCGCCATTCCGTCGGTCGCCTACGGCTTTTTCGCCCTCGTCGTCTTCGCGCCGCTCTTGCAGAACTCCGGCGGCCCGATTCTGATGTGGGCCTGGTGGATCATCGCCGCGCCTTTTCTTTTGCTTCTGGTCATTGTGGTTTCCGATCTTCTGACCGCTCCGCTTGCCAAAGAGTCGATGAAGAAAACAGCGCATATCGGTGTCGGCATGCTTTTCGGTGCGGTCGCCCTCGTGCTTCTCTACTTCGTCGGCAATCAGTTGCACGGCCTTGAGATCATGAGCGGCACCAACGCCCTGAACGTCTCGATCATCCTGAGCTTCATGGCGCTGCCGACCATCGTCAGCGTCTCCGAAGACGCGCTCCAGGCGGTTGGGCGGGAACTTCGCGAGGGGAGCTACGCGCTTGGAGCGACCAGGGCCGAAACCATCGTCAAGACGGTGCTTCCGGCGGCCAGCAGCGGCATTCTCGCCGCGGTCATCCTCGGCATCATGCGCGCCCTTGGCGAGACGATGGTGGTCTGGATGGCATCGGGCAACTCGTCGCACATTCCCGACCCGTTCTTCAATTACCTCGATTCGGTGCGCACCCTCACGGCAACGATTGCCGGTGACATGGGCGAAGCCGATCAGGTGACCGGCTCGGCCCGCTTCCATGTGCTTTTCGCGATGGGCCTGATTCTCCTGGTCGTCAGCTTCGTGAGCAACCTCATCAGCGAGCGGATTGTCGTCCGCCAGCGCAAGATTCTCTCCGGCCAGTGACGCCAATTCAATTCAACGTTGTGAACTTATGAATCTCGGCACTCGAAAGCTTCTCGACCGCTCATTTACCGCCCTTGGTATCGGTTCGATCGTGATCATGGGCCTGGCGCTGCTGGTCGTGCTTTTTCCCATTGTCACCAAAGGCGTGGGCGCGGTTGTCTTCAAAGGCACGATCGAGCACCGGAAACTGCTTTTCACGGAGTTTCATCACGGCGCGGCCCGTGAACTCGAAAAAGAGGTGGCGCTCTCGAGCAACTACCGCCAGAAGGCGTTCGACATGCTCGCCAGCTTCGACAAGGAACTCGAACAGATGCCGCCGGAGCGTCAGGATCAGTATCGCGACAGCTACGAGCAGGTGAAGGCCGCGCTCCGCGCCCTGCTTGGCCCGCTGCCCGGCGAGGAACAGCCTGAACTCGCCCGCTTCCGTTTCGGCCAGACCCGATGGGACAAGGCCGAGGAAAAGCTGCACAATCTGCTCTACGAACAGAAGTGGGACTACTCCAACCCCGACGTGATCGCCAAGCCCTACGATGTGAGCCGCGCGGCCAGTTTTGCCGGAACTTCGCTGGTGAGGCTTTTTCCTTATGTCGAGGAGAATATCGATAAAATGATGCTGCCCGAATGGACCTTCTATTGGGGTTTCATCACCGACAACTCGCTTGACGCGCACTTTTTCGGTGGTATCTGGCCTGAAATCCAGGGCACCATCTTTCTTGCCATCGGCGCGATGGTCTTCGCCTTTCCGCTTGGCGTGATCGCGGCGGTCTATTTCACCGAGTACGCCCGCGACGGTTTTCTGACCAGCATGTTGCGCAGCGCCAACAGTACGCTGGCCGGTGTGCCGAGCATCGTGTTCGGCCTGTTCGGCCTGGCCTTTTTCATCAACACGCTGCACGTGTCGGAGTCGAAAAGTGTGCTGGCCGGTTCGCTGACCTTGGCCATCATGATTCTGCCGACCATCATCCGCGCCTCGGAGGAGGCGATTCTGTCCGTGCCGAAAACCTACAAGGAGGCGTCGCTTGGCCTCGGTTCGACCAAGTGGAACACGATTGTCACGGTGATTCTTCCGGCGGCCATGCCGGGCATCCTCACCGGCGGCGTCATCAGTCTCGGCAGGGCGGCGGGCGAAACCGCGCCGATCATCTTCACGGCGGCGGTCAGCGTCGGCGCGGCCATCGGCCTCGGTGACGTGCTTTCGTCGCCCACGCCGGCACTCTCCTGGAATATCTACAACCTCGCAAGCGAGCATGAAGCCGCCGCCGAAATTCGCCATGTCCAGTACGGAATGGTGCTGGCGCTGGTGACGGTCGTGCTTCTGCTCAACCTGTCCGCCATCATTCTCAGGGCGCGCATATCCAAAAAACTTAAAGGGTAAGACCCATGCCAATGTCCCTTGAAGCAACAGAGATAAAAAAGAACAGCCAGTCTGCCGCACTCGACATCTACCTGCCGCCGGAACGCAAGAAGATTTCGGGCGGGGGCGTGCCGCACGTCGTGGCGAAGAACTTTTCGATCTACTACGGCGAGTTCGAAGCGGTCAAGAAGGTCAATGCCGATATTCTCTCGAAATACGTCACGGCTATCATCGGCCCCAGCGGCTGCGGCAAGAGCACCTTCCTCCGGGCGATCAACCGGATGAACGACCTCATTCCGAACTGCCACACCACCGGCGCGCTCATGTTTGACGGCGAGGATGTTTATGGTAAATTCATCGACGAAGTGCTCCTTCGCAAGAAGATCGGCATGGTGTTCCAGAAGCCGAATCCTTTCCCGAAATCGATTTACGACAATATCGCCTACGGGCCGCGCCTGCATGGCGTGAAGGACAAAAAGACGCTGGACGGCCTCGTCGAAAAGAGCCTCCGCAAGGCCGCGCTCTGGGACGAGGTGAGCGACCGGCTCGACAAGAACGCGCTCGGCCTGTCGGGCGGCCAGCAACAGCGCCTGTGCGTGGCCCGCACACTGGCCGTGGAGCCGGAGATTCTGCTGCTCGACGAGCCAACCTCGGCGCTCGACCCGAAAGCCACGGCCAAGATCGAGGATCTCATCCAGGAGCTTCGCGGCAGCTACACCATCATGATCGTGACGCACAACATGCAGCAGGCGTCGAGGGTGTCGGACTCCACCATGTTTTTCTACGAGGGTGTGCTCGTCGAACACGCGCCGACCGCGCAGCTCTTCACCAGGCCAAAGGATCAGATGACTGAGGATTACATTACCGGAAGATTCAGCTAACGAAACACTATCAGCGCCATGTCGGAAAGACCCGTGCACGAGTATATCAAGGAACTTTCGGAAGCCCTCGTTCAGCTTTCCGAGAAGGTGTTGCAAAATTTTAACGAAGCCCTGTATGCGGTAACGCACAAAGATATTCAGACTGCCCGGAAGATCAGGATCGTCGATGACGAGATCGACCAGGCCGAGGTGCGTCTCGAAGAGCAGTGCCTTGAATTTCTTGCCCTGCATCAGCCGGTTGCCCGCGATTTGCGCTCGATGGTGACAATCATCAAGATCAACGACGACCTCGAACGCATTGGTGACCTGGCCGTGCACATCATCGAGCGCATGCCTGAACTCGGCGAGGAGGTCATGGAGCGTTACGAGTTCGAAAAGATGGGAATTCTGTCGGCCACCATGGTACGGCAAGCGATCGAAGCCTTCATCAACAGAGACCGGCCGCTTGCCGACAAAGTCTGCGCGATGGACGAGGAGGTCGATACCATGCATCGTTCCGTCTTCAAAAAGGTTGCCGATGCCATGAAGTCCTGCAACACCGACACCGAGCAGTTGCTTGCCGTGTTGAGTGTTTCGCGCTACATCGAGCGCATGGCCGACCATGCCACCCGGATTGCCCTCGAGGTGATCTACCTCGTCACCGGCGAAATAGTCCGCCACAGCGACGACACCTTCGAAAAACTGATCCAGTCGCTCAAGGACTGAGGGGTTTTACATAAGCCGCAGAAGCGGCTGAAACGAGATGAATCCCGCCATCGGAATGTGTGCTCCGGTGGCGGGATTTTTTTGTTGTGGGGGGTGGACTCTTGTCAAATCTCAGGATTATTTCGTACAATTAAACTTGTGTTGGCCAAAGCCATACTGCTTTTTTGAACCCCCTATCCATTCGGATAATCATCGGAGTGTTTTATGAGTTTTAATGAAAAAATCCTTGCACTCTCTCAGCGTATTCCTAAAATCAAGGAGCATTTGCAGACAGAGGAAGCGACAAAAAACGCTCTGGTCATGCCATTCATTGACGCGCTTGGGTATGATATTTTCAATCCAAAAGAGGTTGTGCCTGAGTTTACAGCAGACTTTGGATCGAAGAAGGGCGAAAAAGTTGATTATGCTATTATGAAAGATGATGAGCCATGTATTTTAATTGAATGCAAAAAAGCTTGTGCTGATCTGAGTACGGAAAACATGAGTCAGCTTTATCGATATTTCTCGGTGACGAAGGCAAGAATATCTATTCTTACCAATGGTACAAAATATTGGTTTTTTTCGGATCTTGACGAGCCTAACAAGATGGATGAGAAGCCATTTTTAGAAATCGATCTTGAGCGCCAAAAAGATTTGACAAATGCCGAGATTAAAAAAATGGCGAAGGAAGGTTTTGATCTTGATCGTATGCTTAGTACGGCCTCTGAGCTGAAGTACACCTCAGAAATAAAGAAGGTGATAACAGCAGAAGTTGAAAATCCGAGCGAAGAGCTTGTTCGGTTTTTTTTCAAAAGAACATCACCAAAAGGCTTGTTTACTGTGGCGATGAAAGAATATTTCACTCCGTTGGTTTCAAAGGCATTTCGAGTGTTTATAAATGATAAAATAGATGATCGATTAAGGTCTGCTTTAGAGCATTCGGTCAATTCAAATATTAAAAACGATGGCGAGGATACTGTTGTCCAAGTGATCCCGGAAAATGACCATGGTATTATAACTACAGAAGAAGAGCTTGATGGCTATAGAGTCATTGTTGCCATCTGTTCACGGAAGGTGAATCCTGAAAGAGTTGCCCATCGGGATACTAAGTCTTATATGGGAATACTTCTTGATGACAACAACAGAAAACCAATATGTCGCTTATGGTTCAATACAAAGCAAAAATACCTTGGGGTTTTTGATGCGCAAAAGAATGAAGAGCGAATACCGCTTGATAAGGTTACTGATTTATACTTGAATGCAGACAGAATTCTTGCGACGATCGATTACTATGAAAAGCACGAAGCAGGAGCAGAATAAATGATAAGCCCTGAGAAATCGGGGCTTTCCATTTAGCATCCAGTTTATTGCCGTGCTTACCCGATTTTTCTCTCCGCTAATCCCGCCTGATGCGGGTGGTGAATTTGATCATCCGCATTTAATTTGTCAATCAGATTTTTTAAGGAGCTTGCTGTTTGAAGCTCGTCGAGTCGCGCGGAGTTGATCGCTTCGATTGTTTCTGCATTCACCAAATCCCCTGATTTCCACCCATCCAATTTGCGCACTCTCCGCCGGAAATGCTACCTTGAACTCACAGCCTGCGCTGAATGAGCCACATCGTCACCTTAGCCGCAACCGCCATGAAACTTGTCCTCAGATTCCCGCTCTTCACATCCGCTCTTGCCGCCTTTGCGCTTCTCGTCGCGCCGTTGATGGCAGCCGTTGCCGAGCCGTTGCCCTTCTCGACGGGGCAGACGGTCTATGTGCCGTCGTACTCGCACATCTTTGTCGGCAACCGGCTGAAAACCTTTGACCTGACCACCTCTCTGGCGATCCGGAACTCCGATCCCGAGGTGCCGATCACCGTCACGCGGGTTGACTATTACGACGCTTCGGGGCGCTTTATCCGCGCCATGCTGAAAACACCTCTCGTCGTCCGCCCCGTCTCAACGCTCGTCTATGTGATCGACGAGTCCGACAAAACCGGCGGCGTCGGGGCGAGTTTTCTCGTTGCATGGAGGTCGTCCAAAAAGGCCGCGCCGCCCGTCGTCGAAAGCGTGATGATCGGCACGGGAATGCAGCAGGGCATCTCCTTCACCTCGCGCGGGCAGGTGGTGCGCCAAGCGCAGCCGTAATGGTGTTTGGCTCGCGGGATGAGGGCATTTTTCAGCCGGATCGAGTGCGTATTTCGAATTGGTTTCCATCTTGCTTTTTTTAAGCCTCCGGCTTGTCTTAACCCTTCCGGTAAGTTAAATTGGGGCCTGTTTGAACCGTCTCCGTATATACAATCAATGGAAGGGGACGAAAATCTCATCAATTTCTGCAACGAGCATCACCACCATGGCACTGTTTGGCAAGAAATCCTCCGATTCTTCAAAATCTGTCGCTGTTCCAAAAGCGTTCACCATCCAGATAGACCCCTCGAAATTCAATCTTGCCACAAAACCGGCGGGGCCGGTGCATGAGCAGCTCGAAACGCTCAAGCAGAAGCTCACCAAGCTCTCCTCGAACGTCGAGAACAACCTGATGCTGGTCGTCCGCGCTTCGACCAAGAAGGACAAGGCGCTGGCCGCTTCGGCATTCGAGTTCGACGAGCGCTACATTCAGAAAGGCAAGTTCGAGGTCGAGTACATGACCCTTGCCTACCTGAACTTCCAGCAGCTTGGCGAGGCCGATCAGAAAATCGTGGCCAATGCGGGCATGATTCTCAAGGAGCTTGAGAAGATCGCGCAGTTCTGCCTCAACATTGCCGACAAGACCGAATACATCCAGCTCGCCAATGTCAAGGAGCTGCACAAGGACGAGTATGGCCTGAAGCCGATGGGCGACATCACCGCCGAGATGATCAAGAAGGCGGTCGAGGCGTTCGTCAGCGGCAACTCGAAACACGCCAGCGAAACGCTCGACATGATGAAGGAGATCGAAGATTTGTACCAGGCGGCAGTCAAGAAGCTCAAGGCCGAGGTCAACGACTCGAACATCACCAACTTCACCGGTATTCTCTCCGTCGTCGAGCACGTGCACGCCACCGCCGAACTCTCCTGCGTGATCGCCCGGCACTTCTGCTGAACTCAAGGCATTGAAAATTTTCAGAAGGCGGGCGAGTCCCGCCTTCTTTTTTTTCCTCCAAACTTCCTATCATTGCAGTAAGAGTGCGTCGCGGCAAGCGTCCACAACGTCCATTTTTTCCATCTTTTTTCCATGAAACACCGGAACCGGATCATAGCTGTGGCGCTGTTCGTGGCGGTTTCCGCCGTGGCGTTTCTCGCTTTGCAGAGAAAGCCAGAAACGGCAACGCCCGTCCGCGCGAGCCAGCCATCGGCGACGACGGCCATCGCCGTGAGCGTCGAGCCTGCCGCCGTGGCTTCGGTGCGCGACAGCCTCTCCCTTGTCGCGCTCGTCGAGGCGTGGCGCGACGTCGATCTTCACGCCGAGACCTCCGGCATTGTCCGCTCGGTCTCCTCCGAGGTCGGCCAGAAGATGGCGGCGGGCCAGCCGCTTTTCAAGGTCGATGACGAGGTGGCGGCCTCCGCTCTGCGCAAGGCCCGCGTGAACCGCGAGCTGGCGCGGCGCGATTTCGAGCGCTACAGCAGCTTGCTCAAAGAGGGGGCCGTGGCGGCGTCGAGCGCCGAGGCGATGCGGCTCAAGCTCGAAGATGCCGAGGCCGATCTTGTCTCCGCTCGCCGCCGCGTGGAGGACACCGCCATCAAGGCCCCGTTCGCGGGCGTCGTCACCTCGCGGCTTGTCGAGGTGGGCGACCTCGTTCAGCCGGGCATGAAGGTGGCCAACATGGTCGATCTCTCGAAGCTCAAAATCGTCTCGTCGCTTCCGGAAAAACAGGTCTCGCTCATCGCCGAGGGAATGCCGGTGCAGGTGACGACCGACGTTTGGCCGGGCAAGGAATTTCTGGCGAAGGTGCTCTCCGTCAGCGCCAAATCGTCGCGCGACCACACCTACCGGGTCGAGTCGGTCATGGAGAATCCGAAAGAGACGCCGTTTCGCGCAGGGATGTTCGCCCGCTCGGCCTTTGTCGGCGGCTCCTCGCGTGAGGCGCTGCTGATTCCACGCCGGGCGCTCACCGGCAGCATCGCCGCGCCTGAAGTGTTCGTCGTCAGCGGCGGCAGGGCGCGGCTGAAAAAGATCGTGGCCGGAGGCGAATACGGCACTCGCGTCGAGGTGTTGCAGGGGCTTGCCGCCGGTGACCGGGTGGTCGTCAGCGGCCAGAGCGACCTCGACGACGGCTCGCCGGTGACGGTCTCGCAAGGGGAGGCCGGGCGGTGAAACGGACGATTACGGGGATCGCCATCGAGCGGCCGACGCTGGTTGCCGTCATTTTTTCGGTGCTCTTCATCCTCGGCTTCTTCAGCTACCGGCAGCTCCAGTACGAGTTGCTGCCGCGCATGAGCACTCCATACGTGACCATCACGACGGTCTATTCTGGCGCGTCGCCGGACGAAATCGAGACCTCCGTCACCAAGCCGGTCGAAGAGGCGGTTTCGGCCATCGAAAAGATTTCGGCCATCAACTCCTCCTCTCGCGAAGGGGTGTCGCTGGTTACGATCGAGTTTGCCAGCGATGCCGACATCGACCTCGCCTTGCAGGATGTGCAGCGCAAGGTGAACGAGGCGCGGGGCAATCTGCCCGACGGCGTCGAGACGCCGGTCGTCTCCCGCTTCGCCATCGACGAGCTGCCGGTGCTGCGCCTCGGCGCGACCTCGAAGCTCTCCGACACCGAATTCTACCAGCTCCTCAAGGACGAGATCAAGCCCGCGCTCTCGAACATCAGCGGCGTCGGGCAGGTGGGCATTCTTGGCGGGCGCGAGCGCGAAATCAGGGTTAACATCGATCCAGGCCGTATCGAAAGCTTCGGCTTGACTGCGGGCGATCTGCTCGAAGCGATTGGCAAGGCCAACATCGACTTTCCGACCGGCACGGTCGAAGCGCCCGACCGCAAGTTCGTGGTGCGTCTGTCGGGCAAGTTCACGAGCCTCGACGAGCTGAAGAGCCTCGTGGTGCGCGCCGCTGGAGCGGAGGGCGCGGTCTATCTGCGCGACGTGGCCGAGGTGCAGGACACTTTTCAGGAGATCAGAACCATGACGAGAATCGATGGCAAGAACGCCGTCGGTATCGTGGTGGTCAAGCAGAACGACGCCAACACCGTCGAGGTGTGCCGCCTCGTGCGCGAAAAACTCGGTAAGCTCGAAGCGCAGTACCGCGACCGGGGGCTGAAGTTCGACATCGCGCAGGACGCCTCGACCTTCACCCGTGACGCCGTCGAGGCGGTGCAGCACGACCTCTTTCTCGCCATCGTGCTGGTGGCGCTCGTGATGCTGCTTTTTCTGCACAGCCTGCGCAACTCGCTCATCGTGATGGTCTCGATTCCCACCTCGCTGGTGACCACCTTCATCGGCATGTACCTCTTCGGTTTTTCGCTGAATCTGATGACGTTGCTCGCCCTGTCGCTGGTGATCGGCGTGCTGGTGGACGACTCCATCGTGGTGCTCGAAAACATCTATCGCCACCTCGAACGGGGCGAAGCGCCGCGCGACGCAGCCCTCGCCGGACGAAACGAGATTGGCTTTACGGCGGTGGCGATCACGCTGGTTGACGTAGTGGTCTTCCTGCCGCTCTCACTGCTCAGCGGCCTGGTCGGCGACATTCTGCGCGAGTTCTCCGTCGTCATGGTCATTTCGACCATGCTGAGTCTGTTCGTCTCCTTCACGGTCACGCCGCTGCTCGCCTCGCGCTTCTCCAAAGTCGAGCGCCTCTCCGCCGAGACCTTCGGCGGGCGCATCGCCACCGCCATCGAGCGCTGGTACGAGCGCGGGCGCGACTGGTACATCGCGCTGCTCGGCTGGGGGCTGAAGCATCCCGGCAAGGTGATTCTGACGGCGACGCTTCTGTTCTTCTCCTCGTTTGCGCTCGTCATCGCCGGAAAGATCGGCGGCGAGTTCATCGAGGTCTCCGACCGAGGCGACTTTTCGGTGATGCTCGAACTCGAACCCGGCACGAGCCTCCGCCAGACCGACCGCTTCGTCCGCCAGGTCGAGCGCCAGATTCAGGCCTATCCCGAAGTGGAGAAGGTGCTCGCGGTCGTCGGCGCCTCGAACGAGGGCTTTCTCGGCCAAAGCTCCGACCACGTGGCCGAACTCAACGTCCGCCTGATTCCCAAGGAGAAGCGCAAGCGCTCGACCGACAGCATGATGCAGCTCATACGGCGCGAGCTGACCGGCACTCCGGGCCTCAAGGCGAGCATCAACCCCATCGGCATCTTCGGCACGGCCAACGAAACCCCGGTCACGGTGATTCTGAGCGGGCCGAAGCGCGACGAGATCGCCCGCGCCGCCGCCGCCCTGCGCGACAGCCTCAAAACGGTACGCGGCACGGCGGACGTGCGGCTCAGTTCGCAGCCCGGTACGCCTGAAATGCACGTGGTCGTTGACCGCGAGCAGATGGCCGCCTTCGGCCTCTCCATCGCCGACGTCGGCTCCGCCATGCGCATCGCTTACGACGGCGACGACAGCAACAAGTACCGCGAAGCGGGCGACGAGTACGACATCCGCCTGATTTTCGACGAAGCCTACCGCCGCGCCACCAGCGGCATTCCCGATCTCTCCTTCCGCGCGAAGGATGGCGGCCTCGTGCGGCTTGGCCAGTTCTCGCGCCTCGAACAGTCGCGTGGCTACGCACTCCTGCAACGCCACAACCGCAACGAAGCGGTCTGGGTCAAGGCGCAGGTGGTTGGCCGACCCGTCGGCGACATTGGCAGCGACATCGAGCGCATCATCGGCAACATGCGCCAATCGGGCGTGATGCCGTCGAGCGTCACGCATCACTACGAAGCCGACCTCAAGCACCAGGGCGAGTCGAACGTCAACCTGCTCTACGCCTTCATGGTGGCGATCATCTTCGTCTATCTCATCATGGTGGCGCTCTACAACTCGTGGATCTGGCCGATGGTGGTGATGTTCTCGATTCCGCTCGCCATCATCGGAGCGCTCTGGTCGCTGGCGCTCTTCGGCAAATCGCTGAGTATTTTCACGATTCTCGGCATCATCATGCTCATCGGTCTGGTCGGCAAGAACGCGATTCTGCTGGTCGATTTCATCAACAAGTTCCGAAGCGAAGGGATGGAGCTCACCTCGGCCATCACCGAAGCCGGACGCGAGCGCTTGCGCCCGATCCTCATGACGACGCTCACGCTCATCTTCGGCCTCATGCCTATCGCCCTCTCCGCCAGCTCCGGCTCCGAATGGAAATCCGGCCTCGCCCTGGCCCTCGTCGGCGGCCTCTCCAGCTCGATGTTCCTCACGCTGCTGGTGATTCCGGTAGTCTACGTCTGGTTCGACCGGGTGAGGGCGTGGGTTGCCGGGAAGTGGGGGAAGGTTGGGAATGGATAATGGATAATGGTTGGGGTGGCTATTGTGGCCACCCTGATGCGTTGATGATTTCCCCCGTTGCCTGTCGTAAATCGCGAACTCTTTGTTATCTTTTAACTTACGCCTGATTTTCGGGGCGATTGCCCTTATCCGTTCCGTTTCCAATTCTGCTGTTCAATGATCGAAGTCATCAAAAAAACGCTCTGGGCTTCGGCTGACAAGCTTCGGGCGAACATGGATCCCGCCGACTACAAGCACATCGTGCTTGGGCTGATTTTTCTCAAGTACGTCTCCGACAGCTTCGGCTCGCACCGGCAGCAGCTTGCGATGCGTTTTTCCGATGTTGAGGATGACTGCTATCTCGACGACGCGACTCCGGACATGATTTCCGAAGAGCTTGAAGACCGCGATTATTACACCGGGTTCAACGTTTTCTGGGTTCCGCCGGAAGCTCGCTGGGGGATGATCCAGGCTTACGCCAAGCAGCCGGATATCGGCAAGCGGATCGATGATGCGCTGGTGCTGATCGAAACCGAAAATCCGAAGCTCAAGGGCATTCTCGATAAACGCTACGCTAAAGTTCACCTGCCCGACGGCAAGCTCGGCGAGCTGGTCGATCTCATTTCGACCATCGGTTTTGGCGACACCGGCCAGAACGCCCGTGACCTGCTCGGACAGGTCTATGAGTACTTCATCGGCATGTTCGCCAGCGCCGAGGGCAAGCGGGGCGGGCAGTTCTACACCCCGGCCAGCATCGTCAAAACGCTCGTCGAAGTGCTCGCGCCGCACACCGGCAAGGTCTATGACCCCTGTTGCGGGTCGAGCGGCATGTTCGTGCAGTCCGAAAAGTTCATCGAGGCGCACGGCGGCAGCATGGGCGACATCTCCATCTACGGGCAGGAGTCGAACCCGACGACGTGGCGGCTCGCGGCGATGAACCTCGCCATTCGCGGGCTGGACTACTTTCTCGGCAAGGAGCCTGCCGATTCGTTCGTGCGCGACCAGCACCCCGACCTTCGCGCCGATTTCGTGCTCGCCAATCCGCCTTTCAACATCTCCGACTGGTGGCACGGCAGCCTCGAAAACGACCCTCGCTGGCTCTATGGCACACCGCCGAAGGGCAACGCCAACTTCGCGTGGTTGCAGCACATTCTGCACCATCTCAAGCCGTCGGGTCGAGCGGGAATTGTGCTGGCCAACGGCTCCATGTCTTCGACCACCAACACCGACGGTGACATCCGCAAGGCGATGATTGAGGCCGACAAGGTGGAGGTGATGGTCGCCCTGCCGGGCCAGCTTTTCTATAATGTCCAGATTCCAGTCTGCCTCTGGTTCCTCGTCAAGGAGAAGCGCGTTCGCAAGGGGGAAGTGCTTTTCATCGACGCCCGAAAGCTCGGCAACATGAAAACCCGTGTCCAGAAGGAGTTTTCCGACGAGGAGATAGCGAAGATCGCCGGTACCGTCCACGCCTGGCGCGGCGATGGCCAGTACGAGGATGTTCCCGGCTTCTGCGCCTCCGTGTCGCTTGAAAAGATCGCCGAACACGGCCACGTACTCACCCCCGGCCGCTACGTCGGGGCCGAAGCCGTGGAGGATGACGACGAAGCCTTCGCCGAAAAGATGCAGCGTTTGACCGAAACCCTCGGCGAGCAGATGGCCAAAGGCGCGGAACTGGATGAACTCATCCGCGAAAAACTTGGAGGGCTTGGGTATGAGTTCTGAGTGGAGAGCGTCAACTTGGGGGGAAATTTCTAAGCTTGAATACGGAAAAGCTATCCGTGGCTATCAGGAAGCCAAAGGGAAATATCCGGTTTATGGAACGAATGGACAAATTGGCTGGCATGATAAATCATTGTCTGCACAGCCGGGTGTGATTATAGGTAGAAAAGGGGCATATCGAGGAATACATTACAGCGACAAGCCTTTCTTTGTTATTGATACAGCATTTTATTTAGTGCCAAAAAATCAAATAAATATCAAGTGGGCTTATTACTGTTTGTTGACATATGATATTAATCGTATGGATTCAGGTTCAGCTATACCATCAACCTCAAGGGAGGAGTTTTATAAATTACCGGTAAAAATACCATCATTAGCAGAGCAACAATCGATTGCTGGTATTGTTGAACCTCTCGACGACCGCATCGCGCTGCTTCGCGAAACCAACGCGACGCTTGAATCCATCGCGCAGGCGATTTTCAAGTCGTGGTTCATCGAGTTTGACGCCGTCAAAGCCAGGCAGCAAGGGCAGGAGCCGCAAGGCATGGATGCCGCCACCGCCGCGCTCTTCCCCGATGCTTTTCAGGACTCCGAGCTTGGGCCGATTCCGGCGGGGTGGGAGGTTGGTTCGGTTTATGATTTAGCTCAATATGTAAACGGTGCTGCATATAAAGCCTTTGAGCCAAATCTTGAACAAAAAGGATTGCCAATCATTAAAATCGCAGAATTGAAGGCGGGTGTTACTTCGCAAACAGCTTATTCTGAAGTAAACATGCCATCAAAATACAGGATAGCTACAAGGGATATATTGTTTTCATGGTCAGGCAATCCTGATACTTCAATTGATATATTTTTATGGCTGCATGGGGATGCTTGGCTTAATCAGCATATTTTTCGAGTTATTCCAAAGGTAGAGCAGGAACGATCGTTTGTTTACCTTACACTTAAAACTTTGAAGCCAGTATTTTCTGAGATAGCAAGAAATAAACAGACCACTGGATTAGGTCATGTTACTGTTTCTGATTTAAAATGCCTCAAAATAATTCGGCCAAATAATGTTCTATTGCAAGAATGGAACAAGATAATTGATCCATTACTTGAGCAAGCATTTGTTATGCAACAAAAAATCCAAACCCTCGCTTCGATTCGTGACACGCTTCTGCCGCGCCTGATTTCGGGCAGGTTGCGTTTGCCGGAGGCTGAGGCGATGGCTGGGGAGGTGGGGCTGTGAAAACGTCGGAAAAAGTGTCGGAGAAAACGTCGGAGAAAAAAGGTATGGATGGTATCAGTTATCTTGAAGTGTCCGTCGGCAAAGTCTGGTGGATGCAGACGTGGCAACAATCAATGCGTTGAACTGAGGACAACCCATGCCGACATGCTGGATTATTGCCGGGCCAAACGGGGCAGGCAAGACAACCTTTGCCCTTGAGTATCTGCCGGGTGTTGCCGGGTGTGAGCGATTCATCAACGCCGATCTCATTGCCGCCGGATTGTCACCATTTGCTCCGGAGAGGGAACTGATGGCCGCGAGCCGGATTTTTCTGCATGAGGTGGCCGAACGCATTGATCGTCGAGAAGATTTTGCTTTTGAAACAACCCTTGCCGGGCGAACCTACCTGAAACTCATTGACCGTCTCAGGTCAAATGGCTGGCACACCGTTCTGTTCTATCTGGCGCTTCCATCCGTTGAACTCTCGAAAAAGCGCGTTGCTGAACGTGTGGCCAGCGGTGGGCACAACATACCGGTTTCGGATATTGAACGCCGCTTTCCCCGGAGCTTGCGCAACCTGTTTGAAGAGTACAGCTACCGCGTGGATCACTGTGTTTGTTTTATGAACGACATGGACGAACCGGTAACAGTTTTCGAACAATACGGATCCGATCGGGAAGTGCTTCATGAAGAGTATTTTAACCTGTTGCTAACTATGTTTCGACCATGATGATAACCAGGAAAAAGGGCCTTTCTGAAGAGGGGCGGCTTGCGTTGGAGGCGCTTCAGAAAGCGGTAAAGAATGCCCTCGACAAGAAAAAACGACTTGGGCAATATGCCGTCATCTGGCAGGACGGCAAGCCGAAAATCATCGATTTTTCCGAAAAGAATCAGAGGGAAACAACCCCAACCAAGTGAGGAGAATCTTGCCTCAGTCGTGTAAACCATTGAAACCGTCCCCCAAATGATGACGGAAGAGCAGCTCGAACAGGAAGCCCTTGAGTGGCTCCGGGAAACCGGCTACCAGCACCGCTTCGGCCCCGACATCGCGCCGGACGGAGACGCGCCCGAACGCGGGAGCTACCGCGACGTGGTGCTCGCCTCGCGCTTGCAGGAGGCTGTCGCCCGGCTCAATCCGCAGATTCCCGCCGCCGCCCGCGAAGATGCCGTGCAACAGGTGCTCAGGCTCGACCACCCCGTTCAGCTTGCCGCCAACCGCGCATTCCACAGCCTGCTCGTCAACGGAGTGCCGGTCGAATATCAGCAGGGCGGCGAAACGCGCGGCGACCTCGTCCGCCTGATCGATTTCGCTTATCCCGACCGCAACGACTGGCTGGCGGTCAACCAGTTCACCGTCAAGGGGCCGCAGCGCGACCGACGCCCCGACATCATCCTGTTCATCAACGGCCTGCCGCTCGCAGTCATCGAGCTGAAGAATCCCGCCGACGAGAACGCCAGCATCGGGAAAGCGTTCGACCAGCTCCAGACCTACAGGGAGCAGATTTCCGACCTGTTCCGCTACAACGAAATCCTCGTCATTTCTGACGGTAGCGATGCCCGCATGGCCTCGCTTTCGTCGAGCATCGAGCGCTTCATGGCGTGGCGCAGCATCGACGGCGAAACGCTTGATCCCTTCGGACGCTTCAACGAGCTTGAAACTATGATCCGCGGCATCTTCGAGCCGGTACGCCTTCTTGACTATCTCCGCTTTTTCATCCTCTTCGAGGACGAAGGCGAGCTCATCAAAAAGATCGCCGGGTATCACCAGTACTTCGCCGTGCGCACGGCCATCGAGCGCGTCGTCACCGCCTCGCAGACGACGGGCGACCACAAAGGCGGCGTGGTGTGGCATACGCAGGGTTCCGGCAAGAGCATCACGATGGTCTGTTTCGCGGCCCGCGTCATGCGCGAAACCGCCATGCAGAACCCGACCATCGTGGTCATCACCGACCGCAACGACCTCGACGGCCAGCTCTTCGGCGTCTTTTCGCTCTCGCAGGATCTCCTGCGCGAAGAACCGACGCAGGCCGAAAGCCGCCACGACCTTCGCGCGAAACTCGCCAACCGGCCATCGGGCGGCATCATCTTCACCACCATCCAGAAGTTCATGCCGTGCGATGATGAGGCGAAGTTCCCCACGCTCTCCCTTCGGCACAACATCGTCGTCATTGCCGACGAAGCGCACCGCACACAGTACGGCTTCGAGGCGAAGTTCCGGGGCGACGCCAGAGGCTATCAGGTCGGCTACGCCCAGCACCTGCGCGACGCCCTGCCGAACGCCACCTTCGTGGCCTTTACCGGTACGCCGGTATCGAGCGAAGACCGCGACACCCGCGCCGTGTTTGGCGACTACATCCACATCTACGACATCCAGCAGGCAAAGGAGGACGGCGCGACCGTGCCGATCTACTTCGAGTCGCGCCTTGCAAAGCTCAGTCTCAACGAGGAGCTGTTGCCGGAGATCGACGACGAGGTCGAGGAGTTGACCGAAGACGAGGAGGAGAACGAACGGAATCGCCAGAAAAGCCGGTGGGCGGCGCTCGAAAAGGTGGTCGGTTCCGAACCGCGCATCCGGCAGGTGGCCGACGACCTCGTCACCCATTTCGAGGAGCGCTGCAACGCCGTGGCTGGCAAAGGGATGATCGTCGCCATGAGCCGCGAAATCTGCGTTCACCTCTACGACGCCATCACCGCTCTCCGGCCGGAATGGCACAACGACGACGCCGAAAAAGGGGCGATCAAGATCATCATGACCGGTTCAGCCAGCGACAAGCCGCTGCTTCGCCCGCACATTTACTCCGCCCAAACCAAAAAGCGCCTTGAAAAGCGCTTCAAAGATCCCGAAGATCCGCTTCGCCTCGTCATTGTCCGTGACATGTGGCTCACCGGTTTCGACGCGCCCAGTGTTCACACCATGTACGTTGACAAGCCCATGAAAGGTCACAACCTCATGCAGGCAATCGCCCGCGTCAACCGGGTCTTCCGCGACAAGCAGGGCGGCCTCGTCGTCGATTACATCGGCATCGCCAACGACCTCAAGAAAGCCCTCAAAGATTATACATCGAGCAAAGGCCGGGGAAAACCCACCGTTGATGCCAACGAAGCACTTGCCCTCCTGCTCGAGCAGCTCGACATCCTGCGCGGGATGCTGCACGGCTTCGACTATGGCGGTTTCCTCACCGGAGGCCACCGGCTCATGGCCCAGGCGGCCAACCACATCCTCGGCCTCGAAGATGGAAAGAAACGGTTCAGCGACACGGCGCTCGCCATGTCGAGAGCCTTCAGCCTCTGCTGCACCCTCGACGAAGCCAAAGCCGTTCGCGAAGAGGTCGCCTTCTTTCAGGCGGTGAAAGTCATGCTGACCAAACGGGAGAAAACCGAAAAGAGGCGCACGGAAGAAGAAAAGGAGCTGGCTATCCGCCAGATCATCGGCAACGCGCTCGTCTCCGAAGATGTTCTCGACGTCTTCGATGCCGTCGGACTCGACAAGCCAAACATCGGCATCCTCGACGACGCCTTTCTCGAAGAGGTGCGTAATCTGCCCGAACGCAACCTTGCCGTCGAACTGCTCGAACGCCTGCTTGCTGGAGAAGTCCGCTCTCGGTTTTCATCGAACATCGTTCAGCAGAAGAAGTTCTCCGACCTGCTGGACAGTGTCGTCAAACGCTACCAGAACCGCGCCATCGAAACCGCGCAGGTTATCGAAGAGCTGGTCGCCATGGCAAAGAAGTTCCAGGAAGCCGTCCAGAGAGGCGAAAACCTCGGCCTCAACCCCGACGAACTCGCCTTCTACGACGCCCTCGCCAATAGCGAAGAAGCCCTCCTCCAGATGGGCGACGAAATCCTCAAGACAATCGCCCACGAACTCGCCGAAAACCTCCGCAAAAGCCTCACCGTTGACTGGTCAAAACGCGAAAGCGTCCGCGCCCGACTTCGGCTACTGGTCAAGCGTATCCTGCGCAAATACAAGTATCCGCCAACCAAACAGGACGAAGCGATCCAGCTCGTGCTTGCGCAGGCCGAAATGCTGGGCCAGACGTGGGCGGCGTGAGTAACCGCAGGGTCATGAGTCTTATGAACAGATTCTCCGTGAGCCTACCTCCTCACATTGCCGTCGATTTCGCGGAGTTGCTCTATCTCCTCGTCACTCACCCCGGCTGCGGAGAATTCCGTTTTCCAGCTTTCGACGGCGGCATACACTTCATCGATAATCCGTTTGCCGCCGCTGACTCCCCAGGCGCGTCCGAGCTTCGCCAGCGCTGAGCGCCCCGGATGGCGGTGATCGGCGTCGAAGATCAGCACGTGTTCGGCGCGTTGGGCAATGTTCGGCACGAGATCGAACGCGGGCGACAAGCGCCAGCCTTGATCTGGCCCATAGAGCATCCAGAAGTTTTTCAGATGATCGTCCGTGTTTCCAACCAAAGCGTTGAAAACCATCTGCCGGAAGAGCTGTACGGCATCTTTCGCCGGTTCGTCGCTGTATTTGCGAACGAGGCCGTGCAGCTCATCGTATCGGCTGACGTAATATGCTTCCGCCCGAAGCAGGCTTCGGAAGCTGATCATGTGGCGTCGGTGTCCATCCGGCGTCAAGTCGAACCGCCGCACCAGCAGTACCGGTTTGCCAGCGCAGACAATCACGCGGGAATCCGCCGTGTTCAGCCCGGCTTTTGCGGCAAGCGACATGGTCGCGGCCTCGATCCGCACGACATCGACGCTGTCTTTGATACCTGGAAATTTGGCGAGATAATGGTCGCCCGGCGTTTTGCCGGAAACAAGCACCTTGGGGCGAGCGCCTCCGGGCGAGCTGCCCGCGCTGAGGAGCAGCGACAGCAGCGGATCGGTTGCATTGCCACGTTCGTACCGTTCGGCTGTCTCCACCAGTTGATCGAGTTCCACCATCGCGGCTTCGATGCCTGAGTGTCGTTTGCGTTTCGTAGCCTCACTGCTGAATGAAAGCGCGCCAAGAGCGTCAGCGGCGAGCGCCTCCAGAAGGCTGGCGAGGTTTTGTTCTCCTCTCGGCAGATTGTGCCGCCGTATCAGCAGCTTTCGGCCCCAGTCATCCGGCAGGCTGTCTTCAAGTACGTCAAAGACGACCTTCCGTTCCGCTGTAAATATGCCGCTTCGAAGAGGAAGCGACACGGGGTCGATGGCAAAAGCGTCGCCGCGAACGAGAAACTCCTCCAGATAGCGGAACTGGCAGCGGGCGCGGCCCAGGTCGTTGATTTCGCTGACCAGCTCTCCGACCGGTAACGGTTTGCCGGTGGTGCGCTCATGAACGTAAATTTTCCGGATCATCCGAGTTTCCTCGAAACCCGTTTGCGCCGGGGAGCGCTCTCCTGTTCATATTTTTCGAACAGGTTCTCTCCAGGCGCGAGAAGCAGATCGAACTCATCCAGCCGATCGAGGAGTTCCAGCGCTTTTACCCATGCGCCGATGCTGACGCCCGGATCGCCTGACTCCATCCTGCCTAGCGTCGGGCGGCTGACGCCGAGCCGGTCGGCAAAGCGCTGCTGCATCTCGTGGCGAGCGATTCGTAGCTGCCGCAATCGCTCGCCAAGGCATTTCAACTTGTCGTCTTGCACGGTATGCTTTTTTTATTGTAAAATATTATTGGCATTATAGCGTTATATCTGATCTTGAGCAAAAAATATTTAACATTGATGATTCATCTCCGCCAGCGGCGAGTTCCGTGACATTCGATGGCGGTATCGGCCTGGATTGCCACATCACTTCGTTTCTCGTCGCCGCGCCCCACGATCCCCAAATCCTCCCTCGCCGCGCACTTTCAACGCTCCTTTAACGTTGGGAGTGGCTGTATTTAGCCTGTAACTGTTATCTTCCTGAAAGAAACGCCTGAACCATTTTTTTATGAGTCTGTTCGATCGTCAGCCGCCGGTGGTGTGGATCAGCCGGGTTGCTCTCGCTTTTGTGTGGATCTATCAGGGAATCGTGCCGAAACTGGTTTGCCAAAGTCCCGTCGAGCTTGGATTGCTCGCGCATCTCGGGCCGCTCTACGGCATTTTCTGCTCCGTGATGGGGTATGGCGAGATGCTGTTCGGCTTGCTGATTCTTCTTTCGCCGTGGCGCTGGCCGTTCCTTTTGAACATCGCGGCGATGCTGAGTCTGTTGGGCTTTGTGTCGCTTCATGAACCTGGCCTGCTGACAGAAGCATTCAACCCGGTGTCGCTCAACGCGGCGGTGATAGCGCTTTCCGTCATCGCGTTCATCTCCATGCGCAAGCCCGCAGCGTGACCGGGCAGCAACCTTAACGAACGATACAATCACACGATGCCAGCACAAACGCTCAGAGGAATATCGAAAACCTTTCTCCTCGTCTCCTTCGCCGTCATCTCACTTGCGGCCTTTGGAGGTGGTTTCGGGGTGCTGGCCAGCAACGCATTCCTGCTCAAGCTCCATCCGTATATCTTTTTTGTCGGCTTCGGCAACCTGGCCATTCTGCTCTTCAACCGCTACCTGACGGCGGCGATCTATCCCGAATTGCGCATCGATCCCGTGCGTCAGCGCCTGTTCATCGGCCTGGTGCTGCTGGCGCTCGTCATGGTCACGATTGCCGTGGCGGCGGACTTGCCCTTGCTCAAGGCGGCGGCGGGCCTCATGCTGATGGGAGTGGTCGCCGTGCCGCTCTACGAGATTCTCACCACGCTCTCCGTAGCGAAAATCTGGAATGAGGTGTCGGTGCGCTACTACATTTTCGACGTGGTTTTTCTGCTCAACGCCAACCTCGGCCTCTTCACGCTTGGCCTCAAAGAGGCGTTTCCCGACAACGGCATCATTCCGTTTTTCGTGACGCAGTCGGCCTACTTTCTCGGCTCGTCGTTTCCGCTGAGCATCAGCGTGATGGGCTTCCTCTACACCTACGCTTGGCGGCGGACGGACAAGATGGAGCTGGCCAAAAAGCTTTTCAGCCTCTGGTTTTACCTCTTCGTCGGCGGTGTGCTCTACTTCCTGGTCGTGATTCTCATGGGCGATTACCTCGGCATGATGCTCATCAGCCATATTCTCACCTTTGGCGTGATGGCGCTGCTCTACACCTTCGGCGTGTTTCTGCGAAACTGGTTCCGCAACAACTTCGCCCATCCGGCGCTTGCTTTTATGCTCGGCGGTCTGGCGTTTCTGTTGGCCACCAGCGCTTTCGGCATCCTGAATATTTACTATGCGAAGGGGATTCTGTTCGGCAGCTATCCGCCCATCCGGGGCGACAAGATGTGGATTTACCACTCGCACACCCACTCGGCGCTGCTTGGCTGGATTATGCTCTCGTTCATCGGCATGATCTATATCGTCTTGCCCGCCATCCAGAAGACGGGAAGCCTCGAACTGCTGCACTCGGGCGATCCGCTGGAGCAGTTGCTCGACGAGCGCACGATGAATCGCGCCTTTGTGCAGCTTTCGATCATTCTTGTCGCCGGAGTGACGATCATCGTGAGTTTTTTCAGTGGCGAGCAGCTCGTGCTTGGCATTGGAGGCGTCGTCTATGCGGTAGCGGCGCTTTTGCTGTTACGCAATCTCGTTCACGATCCGGTTTTCAAGACCGGTGACAAATCATAAAAACCTCATGATCTATCCGCTGTCCCGTTATTGCGGCGCTGCCGTGTGCGCCGGTTTTCTGCTTTTCGGCTCCGCCCATCGGCTCATCGCCGCCGATGCCCGGCAGGAGGCCGTGTTGCAGAAAGGTAGCGTCGAGTGGAGCGAGTTGCGTACTCAGGAACCGGCAATGCGCGCCGATCTTTCGGGCGCGAAGCTGAAAGGACGGCGGCTGCGTACCGTCAATTTCAAAGGCGCAAACCTTGCCGGCGCTGATCTCAGCCAGTGCGACATGGGTCGTTCCGATTTCCGCGACGCCGACCTGCATGGAGCCGACATCAGCGGCTCGGTGGTGTTCGGCAGCCGTTTTAACGGAGCGAATCTGGCCGGAGCGTCCCTCGCCTCCTCCTCCTGTACGGGCGCTGATTTCACCGGCGCGAAGATGGCTTCGAGCGTATTGCGCAAATCCGAACTCGGTAAAGCATCGATGCGAGAGGCCGATCTGCGAGGAGCCGATCTCCGGGAGACAAATCTTGAATATGCCGATCTCAGCCATGCCGATCTCCGCGCGGCCAATTTCTGGCTTGCGCGAACCGGTGGCGCGAACTTCAGTGGCGCGGTGATCTCCAGCGAGACTGTGCTGCCGAACGGCAAGCCGGGTTCCGCGAAGTGGGCCGGTGAGCACGGCGCGATCTACGCGCAAGTAGCGGCAGCGCCGGAGTCCTCCCGTGCAGCTTCGTCCGCGGCTCCTTCAACCGATCCGGCACAGGAGCGGCCTCTCGCCAAAACGCTCAATCCGCTCAGAGCATGGCGTCCCGCGCCCTCAACCATTGGCTATGACGCCGACCAGCTCGACCAGCTCAAGTCGAACGTCATGAAGTGGAACCGTTTGCGGGCTGCCAATCCGGCGATGCAGATCACGCTGAAGGAGGCTCCGCTCTCCGGCAAGGTGCTGGCTCACGCCGATCTTCACGCCGCCGATCTCGAAAAAGCTTCGCTGAAACGTTCCGATCTCGAAAAGGCCGACCTGCAAAACGCCAATCTCAGAGGCGCTGATCTGCGTTCGGTCAATCTCCAGCGGGCCGACTTCCGGCAGGCCGACCTGCGCGGCGCGAACCTCTGGCTGGCCAATACAAGCTGGGCCAGGTATGAGGGAGCGATCGTCTCTTCGGAAACGGTGCTCGATTCCGGCAAGAAAGCGACCCCGGCATGGGCGCGAAAACATGCGGCGAGGTTCTCGAATGAACCGGGCCAATGAGATAATGATGACGAGAAGGAGGAGGAACGCTTATGTCACGACCCGAAAAACCGCTGGTTACGGTCACGATACCGATGTACAACAACGAGCGTTACATTGCCGAAACCATCGACTCGGTGCTCGCGCAGACGATGGATGACTTCGAGTTGCTGATCTATGACGACCATTCAATTGACTGCTCGCTCGAAATAGCCCGTTCGTTCGACGACCGGCGCATCACGGTTTTCGGCAGCGAGCGCAATCTTGGCCCCGAAGGCAACTGGAACCGCGCCGTCAGCGAGGTGCGGGGCCGGTACGTCAAGCTGCTCTGCGCGGATGACTTGCTTTTTCCGGAGTGTCTCGAAAAGCAGATTGCAGCGTTCGAACAGGCGGGAAATGATGGAGTGAGCCTTGTCTCATCGCAGCGAACCATCATCGATCCGGAGAGCAAGGTGCTTATCAGGAAGGTCAACTTCATCGATGGCGGCCTGAAAACGCCCGCCGAAACTGTCCGGAAAATGGTGCGCCTCGGCACCAACATCATTGGCGAACCGGTCTGCGGCCTCTATCCGGCGAGCCTGATCGCTTCGACCAGCGGCTACAGCGCACGCATTCCCTACACCATCGATCTCGATTTCTGGATGCAACTCCTGCGCCTCGGCAATCTCTGGATGATCGACGAGCCGCTCTGCGCTTTCCGTATCTCCAGCCTTTCGTGGTCGTCGCGGATCGGAGAGATGCGCCACGAGCAGTTTCTCGCCTTCATGGAGGAGGTGGCGGGCGATGAGCTTTTCCAGATCAACGACCTCGACCTGTTCATCGGGCGCTTCAACTCGGCGGTGCAGTCGATGACGAGCCTGATGGGCTTCAGGCTCTTTGCCGGATCGCCGGTCGAAAAGCGGGTGATTCCGGTGCAGTAGGCGGGTTGATTGTCCCAAAAAAATCGAGAACCAAAACCGTACATCTACATGAGATTGCAGGGGAAAATCGCGCTTGTTACCGGGGCGGCGGGGGGCATCGGCAGCGCGACGGCGCGTTGCTTCGCCCGCGAGGGGGCGGTGGTTGTTTTGGTGGATATCGATCTGGAACAGTGCAGCCGGGTGTGCGATGAGGTCGCGCAAAATATCGGACAAGCTTCGTGCTCCGGCGTCGATCTTACCTCCGAAAAGCAGGTTGTCGAGTTGTTTGCCAATATCCGCCGCGACTACGGCCGACTCGACATCGTCGTCAACATTGCGGGTGGCGACTGCGAACCGGCGGCATCAGTCGAGACTATCGACATGGAGCGGGCCATGCACAATCTCGACATGAACCTCAAGTCGTGCATGGTGTGCTGCCGCGAAGCGGCGAAGATCATGAAGCCGCAAAAATATGGCCGGATCGTGAACATGAGTTCGCTGGTCTGGCGCGGCAGCCCGAACCAGTTCAGCTATTCGGCCTCCAAGGGCGGCATCTTCGCCTTCACCCGCTCGCTCGCCCTGGCGCTCGGCTCGTTCAACATCACGGCCAACGCGCTCGCGCCCGCGCTGGTCGATGTCGAGGCGTTCGAGCGAGTGCTCGGCCCGGAACGCTGGCAGGCGCTCGCGAAGGCCGCCGCCGAGCGCTACCCCCTCGGGCGCATCGCCACGCCCGACGACGTCGCCAAAGCCGCACTCTTCCTCGTCTCGGATGACGCGGCCTTCATCACCGGCCAAATCCTCGAAATCTCTGGCGGCGCAAGGCTGTGAGCAGTTGATAATTGATGATCTGTCAGGGGCGTTTACTTCGACCACCGGTTTTTCTGCAAGAAACCTTGCTTTATAACCCGCTTATTCTTCATATTCTATACTATCAGTAAAGCCTCTTTTCATCAAACCATCTCTACACCATGTCAATATCATCTGCACGTATGTTCCTCGACAAGCTCATGGCTGAAGAGGATCTTGGTATACAAATGGCCGGTGAACTCTCCAGAAAAAGGATGGAGCTAATCCGCCAGGCCGGTTTCGAGTTTACCGATAAGGAGCTTGAGCAGGCCAAGGCAAGCCTTTCACCCGGCGCTCTCGGGCACGTCGCCGGTTGGCTTTGCGAGCTGCCGTTCGACAATCAGGTGCATGGCAGAAGTTGCGGCGGCGGTCTCTGGCACTGACGCGCCGCGCTCGTTGTCACCAGACATTCGTTTCATATCCCCACAATCATCGGCGTCCAGTACGCCCAAAAAGGAGGTTGATCCATGTATCCGATTCAGATTGGCAACTACGATTTCAAGAGGATTTATCTCTGGCTGCAATATTCCGACAAGCTTCCGTTTTTCACCGAGGTGGTCATCGAGGTGTTCTATCCGAACAACATGCAGGCCGATGGACTGGTGATGTTCAACCACGGATTTCTGATCGGTTTCGATCCCTTCTTCTTTCCCAAGCAGCTCCTCAGCAAGATCACCAATCAGGATACGCCGCTTTTCGAGGTCAATCCGTCGTGGTACTACAACTACTCGCAGGCGGCGATCGACAACAACTGGGCGCTGGCGTTCGTGACCACGGTTCATCAGCAGATCGATGGTATGCCCTGGACCGATTTCGGCGGCAGCCCGAGGCCCGGCCAGGCGGCATACGCGGCGGCATCTTACCTCATTCGTTACGGCGCGACCCACAAGTACAACGACCAAAAGGCGGTCAAGGCGTTTCAGTTTCTGAAACCTGCCTCGGCAACCTCAAAGGCGGGACTCAGCAAGGGAAATCGCGTACTTTTCGCCGGTCACTCGGTTGGCGGCGCTCACGCGCAGGCGGCGGCCACTGGTTTCGCCAATCTGCGTGACATTGGCGGCAAGAATTTCACGCCATACGACCCGGTTTTCTACAATCGTGAAGTCACGCCCGATCACACGCCTCCGCTCTCGAAGTGGGCGCCGGAGCAGATGGCCGATCCGGTTGGCGTACTCCAGCTTTCGCCGGTGGACGGTGCTGGCGGCAAGATTTTTCCGGTTTTCGCTCCCGGCATGAAGCCCTACCGCCAGAAGCTCGCGGAGCTGAAAATTCCGAACCTGATGGTCGTGGGCAATTGCGACAGCGCCTGCCTGACCACGGCGTCCAATCCTCCGGCATGGAGCGCGACGGACAGCAACAATCAGTACGCGCAGATGACTCCGGCAGGCAAGGAGTCGTGGGGCGCCGTCTGCATGGTCGAAGATGGCGGCCATTGCGGTTATCTGCTGCATCGCAACGACCTTTGCAAGATGGCGGACGCCCAGCCGAACAAGCTTGCGGGCTGCAAGGATGCGACCGTCTGGCAGGCCGGAGAGGCGGAGTTCCACTTTACCAACGAACTGATGCGGCGCTCTATCGATCAGCTCACGTCGGACAAGCCGAAGATCGACAGCTTCGATGACTGGAAGGGGTGCGAACTGGTCAGTTGGCTCAGTGACGAGACCTCGGACAAGCAGGGGATCAGCCTCGTAAAGTTCGCGGATGGCCGGTATGTCCATTTTGCGCACTGAGCGCTGACTGGCGTCCGGCGGAACCGTTCGGCATGTTCGGGGGTTGAGAAGGGGAACCTGTTTGTTCGCTCCCGGTCTCGTGGATATTTAAACGGTTGCCGCCATGCCTGAAACCTTTTATTCCCAGCCTCTCGAAAAGCTGTTTGATCAGCTCGGCGCTTCACGCAGCGGCCTCACGGAAACGGAGGCCGCCGCGCGCTTGGAACGCTACGGCCCCAATCGCCTCGAAACCGCGCCATCGGCCAGCCCCTGGAAGCTGCTCGCCGAGCAGTTCCGCAACGTTCTCATCATCACCCTGCTCATCGCCACGGTGCTCTCGGCCTTTCTCGGCCACGGCATCGAAGCGGTCGCCATCGCGGTGATCGTGCTCTTCGCCGTGCTGCTCGGCTTCGTTCAGGAGTACCGCGCCGAGAAGGCCATCGAGGCGCTTCGGCAGATGGCCGCTCCAGCTTCGAGGGTGATTCGCGACGGACGCGAACAGATGATTCCGGCTCTGGAGCTGGCGCCGGGCGACCTCATCGTGATTGCCGCCGGAGACCGCATTCCGGCGGACGCGCGGCTCGTCGAGGCGGTGAACCTGCGCATGGACGAGGCGGCGCTGACCGGTGAATCACTGCCCTCCGAAAAGGACTCTGCCGTTACGTTGCCGCCCGAGACGGCTATCGGCGATCGGCGCAATATGCTTTTCGCGGGCACCTCGGCGGTGCACGGGCGCGGCCTGGCTCTCGTGACCGCAACGGCGATGCAGACCGAGTTCGGGCGTATCGCCGGAATGTTGCAGCGGGTCGAGAGCGAAAAGACGCCGCTCCAGAAAAACCTCGACAAGGTTGGCGCTTCGCTCGCCCGCGCCGCGCTGGTGATTGTGGCGGTGATCGTCGTGCTCGGCATCGTGCGCGGCCAGCCCTTCATAGAAATCCTCATCTTCGGCATCGCGCTTGCCGTGGCGGTGGTGCCGGAGGCGCTTCCGGCGGTGGTTACCATTTCGCTCGCCCTCGGTGTGCAGCGCATGGTCAAGCGCAACGCGCTCATGCGCCGCCTGCCCGCCGTCGAAACCCTCGGCAGCACCACGGTCATTTGTTCTGACAAGACGGGCACCCTGACCCGCGACGAAATGACCGTCCGCCGCCTCTACGCCGCCGGACTCGACCTCAGCGTTGCCGGTTCGGGATACCGCCCGGAGGGCGAGATGAAGATCGACGGCGCTTCCGGCGAGTTGCCGCAAGCGGCCCGGGAGCTGTTGCAAGCCGGGGCGCTTTGCAACGACGCCACGCTCGCACAAGCGCCGGAGGGGGAGTGGAAGATTTCCGGCGACCCGACTGAAGCGGCGCTCGTCGTCGCCGCCAGAAAAGCAGGGTTTGACGAGCACGATCTGCGCAACCGTTTTCCGAGAATCGACGAGCAGCCTTTCTCCTCCGAAACGAAGCGGATGGCGACGGTTCACCGCTCGGACGCCTCGACCTTCACTATCGTCAAGGGTGCGCCGGAGGTGATTCTGCTCGTCTGTTCGCAAGCTCTCGATACTGCCGGAAAGCCCGAAGCGCTCGACGATCCGGCGCGTCGTGATATTCTCGAAAAGGTGGAATCGATGGGCCGCGACGCGCTTCGGGTGATCGCCATCGCGCGGAAAGAGAGTGCGGGCGCTGCGGATGCATCGGACGGACTCACCTTCCTCGGCCTTGCCGGGATGATCGATCCGCCTCGCGACGAGGCGAAGTCGGCCGTCGAGCGCTGCGTCGCGGCGGGCATCCGGCCGGTGATGATTACCGGCGACCACCCGGTGACGGCGCGGGCCGTGGCGCGTGAGCTTGGCATTCTGCGCCAGGGGCGCGTCCTCGCCGGGGTGGAGATCGAGGCGATGGACAACCGTGAGCTTGGTGAGGCCGCCGGAAGCGTCGAGGTGTTCGCGCGGGTCTCGCCGGAGCACAAGCTGCGCATCGTCGAGGCGCTTCAGAAAAATGGCGAGGTGGTCGCCATGACCGGCGACGGCGTCAACGATGCTCCGGCGCTGAAAAAGGCGGACATCGGCATTTCGATGGGCATCTCCGGCACCGAGGTGTCGCGCGAGGCGTCGGCCATGACGCTGCTCGACGACAACTTCTCCACCATCGTGGCGGCCATCGAGGAGGGGCGCGGCATTTACGACAACATCAAAAAATATCTCACCTACCTGCTCTCCTCCAACATCGGCGAACTTGGCCTCATGGCCGGAGCGACGCTCTTCGGCATTCCGCTGCCGCTGACGGCGGTGCAGATTCTCTACGTCAACCTCGCCACCGACGGCCTTCCGGCGCTCGCCCTCGCGGTCGATCCCGCTGAGCCGGGCATCATGCAGCGCCCGCCGAACGACCGGAAGCGGGGCATCTTCACCCGCCCGGTGATGGCCCTGATGCTTGCCGGCGGCCTCTGGTCCATGCTCGTGAACCTGGTGCTTTTCGAGTGGGCGCGCCACTCCGGACGTTCCCTCTCGGAGGCGATGACTATGACCTTCGTCTCCCTCGTGCTCATTCAGTTTTTCAAGGCATACAACTTCCGTTCGGAAAAGGAGCACGTTTTCAGAAAGCCCTTCTCGAACCGCTGGCTGAACCTCGCCATTCTTTGGGAGCTTGTCATGCTCGCGGCGATCATTTACGTGCCCGCGCTCACCGCGCCGTTCGGCACCTTCGCCATGCCTGCCGAGGACTGGGTGATCGTGGTTGGCGGCGCACTGACCATCGTGCCGGTTATCGAAGTGGTGAAGTGGCTGATCAGAAGCGGGCGGCTGTCGTCGTGAAAAGCTGGGAAAATCTCTGTATATTCAAGGGTCTTTAACCTTTACGCCTTGCCCTTCAGGGTGCTTTCCCGTCAACCACCAGCGCATCTGCCTGTGAAAAACAGCTTCAGAAAAAAGCCGCTTTCGCTTCTCATCGAGGAGATGAAAAGCGAGCACCGTCTGCATCGCGTTCTCGGCCCGTTGGCCCTTACCAGCCTCGGCGTCGGCGCGATCATCGGCACCGGTATTTTCGTGCTTATCGGCGTGGCCGCGCACGACAAGGCCGGTCCCGCCGTGACGCTCTCCTTCGCCATTGCCGGACTGGCCTGCGTCTTCGCGGCGCTCTGCTACGCCGAGTTCGCCTCGATGGCTCCTGTCGCCGGTTCCGCCTACACCTACGCCTACGCCACCCTCGGCGAACTCTTCGCCTGGATCATCGGCTGGGATCTGATTCTCGAATATGCCGTCGCTTCGGCCACGGTGGCGCACGGATGGTCGCACTACTTTCAGGATTTCATCGGAATATTCGGTCTGCATCTGCCCGGAATTTTCTCGCGAGCGCCGCTCGACTTCGATCCCGTGACCGGTTCGCTCGTGCTGACCGGCTCGATGTTCGATCTGCCCGCAGTTTTGATCGCGCTTGCGGTGACAGCAGTTCTGGTCAAGGGCATCCGCGAAAGCGCCGGATTCAATACGGGGATGGTGATCGTGAAGGTGGCCATCGTGCTGCTGGTCATCGCCCTCGGCGCGCAGTACGTGAAGCCCGAAAACTGGCAGCCCTTCGCGCCGTTCGGTTTTTCGGGGCTGAGCGTCTTCGGCCACACCATTCTCGGCCAGACCGGCCCCGGCGGAGCGCCGGTCGGCGTACTTGCCGGGGCGGCGATGATCTTTTTCGCCTATATCGGCTTTGACTCGATTTCGACCCACGCCGAGGAGGCGCGGAATCCGGAGCGTGACGTGCCGATCGCGATTATCGCTTCGCTCATCATCTGCACGGTGCTCTACATCGCCGTGGCGACGGTGATTACCGGCATGGTGCCGTACCAGCAGATCAACATCGACGCGCCGGTTTCCGACGCCTTCAAGCAGGTCGGCCTCGGCTGGGCGCAGTTCCTCGTTTCGCTCGGAGCCATTACGGGCATCACCTCGGTGCTGCTGGTCATGATGCTCAGCCAGCCGAGAATTTTTCTGGCGATGGCGCGTGATGGCCTCTTGCCGAAAGAGTTTTTCGGCGCGGTGCACCCGAAGTTCAGAACGCCCTGGAAAGCGACCATTCTTACCGGCGTTTTCGTGGCCATTCTCGGCGCGTTCCTGCCGCTCCGGCTGCTTGCCGAGCTGGTCAATATCGGCACACTCTTCGCCTTCGTCGTGGTCTGCGCGGCGGTGCTTATCATGCGGCGCACCAATCCGGAGGCGGAGCGCCCCTTCAGAGCGCCTTTCGTGCCCTTCGTGCCCATCGCCGGAATCCTGACCTGCCTGTTGCTTATGTTCTCGCTGCCCGCCGAAAACTGGTGGCGGCTCATCGTCTGGCTGGTCATCGGCTTTGGCATCTACTTTTTTTACGGATGCCACCACAGCATCCTGAACCAGCGCCCGGATTGATCGACGAGCCTCCGGACGGGAGCGCTTTCCTCGCGCGGAAGGCTCCCGGGCTGGCCGGTTTCGAACTTCCCCGGTTTTTTTTCGAGCCTGCTTAGGCCCCCATCGTGAGTTTGCGTATATTGTTGCGCTTAATTACGCAATAACAGGAAATACAAAAACTCATTCCCCCTGGAGGAAAACGATATGCAGACCATTTATGCCGATGGCATCGCGAACATGATTCTCGTTGACGGCGTCGTTCGCTTCGATCTTGTCAATGTCACTTCGGTCGAGAAAGACAAGGAACCCAATGTTCGCCCAAACGCAACGCTTGCCCTTTCTCTGCCCGCATTGATCCGTATTCAGGACCAGCTCGGCAAGATGATCGACAAAATGGTTCAGGACGGCATTCTCACCAAGAATCCTTCTCCGGCCAACTGATTCGCCGTTAAAAGACTTTAAGGACAGCAAGGATATAAAGGTCGCCGATTCTTTATGCTCTTGCTGTTTTTTTTGATTTTTGTCTGTTGCTCCGCTTATCCCTCTTCTCTTTTTTCCCCGTTTTGTGGACGCATATCATTTGGCGGCAAGCGGCGCGGCTTGTTGCGATTTCCCGAAATCCTATATTTCAGGGCGTCGTTGAAACCCTAAGCTTTCTAAATCCATGCCCGAACCAATGTTTCCCTGTCCCTGCGATGAGCGCGTGCCGCTTGCAACTGTCGGTTATTATGCCATCGGCGGGGAGGCTCGCTGGGTCGCGCGTCCGCGCAGCGTGGCGGAACTCGCCTCGGCGCTCGACCGGTGCCGTCAGCTTTCGCTTCCGGTCATCATTGCCGGAAAGGGGAGCAACATGCTCTTTTCGGACGAGGAGTTTCCGGGCGCGGTTATCGTGCTCGATGCGATGAATCGTCTGTTCCGCGTCTCCGATAGCCTGTTTTTCTGCGAGGCGGGTGTCGAGAACACCGATGCGGCGCTCGCGATTCAGCAAGCGGGGCGGAGCGGCGGCGAGTGGCTCTATCGCCTGCCGGGCGCCATCGGCGGGACGGTGCGCATGAACGGCCGCTGCTACGGGCGCGAAATTTCCGCCGTGACGCGGAGCGTGGTGACGGTCGGCCTCGATGGCGCGGTTCGCTGGCGCGCCGCCGGGGAGGTGTTCCTCGGCTACAAGGAGACCAGCCTGATGCGGAGTCCCGAAATTGTCGTCGGCGCAGTGCTCGAATTCGCGGATGAGGACGCTCCCGAGGCCATCGAAGCGCGGATGCTTGAATACGGCGACGACCGCGACGCCAAGCATCAGTTCGACTTTCCGAGCTGCGGCTCGACCTTCAAGAACAGCTACGAGGCGGGCAAGCCGAGCGGGCAGATTTTCGACGCCCTCGGCTTTCGAGGCCGCCGCGAGGGCGGAGCACAGGTGAGCGATCATCACGCCAACTTCATCTTCAACACCGGCGCGGCGCGAGCCGTCGATGTCCTGAAGCTCGCCGCCGCCATGCGCTCGGGGGCGCGGGAGCAGGCGGGCGCGGCGCTGGAACTTGAACTCCAGTGCGTCGGACTGTTCGAGACCGCGCTGCTCGACGCCTGCGGCATCGCCTCGACGCCGGAGCCAACGCGCCCCGGTTTCGGATGGGCGGGCCTGTTGCGCTTCCCGGATGCTCGTAACGACGCCTTCCCGCGCAAACTGCTGCACGGCCAGGCGCTCGACTACTTCTGCCGTGACGCCGCGTTTCCGGCGGGCATCACCGTAGAAGTCGAGCAGCTCGTTCCGCTCGCCGAAGCGCGAAAATCGCCGGAGCGTCCCTTCATCCGCTGGACGACGCGCGACGAATCGGCAAACGCTTTTTCGCTCCGGCCCGACGCGCCCGCCGGAGCATTTGTCGATCATCTCTGGGAGTCGAGCGTCTCCGAGCTGTTCATCGTCGACGGCGGCGGAAGCGCGGAGTACCTCGAATTCGAGGTGACGCCACAAGCCCACTGGCTCGCCCTCCGCTTCGACGCCCCGCGCCAGCGAGCCGCCGGGCACGAAACCCCGTCGGACGCACTCTGGCGCGGCCAGGCAACGCCCTTCGCCAGCGAAACCGGCTTCGGCATAGAGTTTTCGTACGCGCTCCTGGAGCCATTTATCCACGAAGATCGTCTGACGCTGCAAAACGCCGTCAGCCTCGGAGATGGCCGTTACGGTTTATTTCCGTGGTGGCACGACGAAGGAGCGCCGGATTTCCACCAGCCCGCGAAGTTTTGCGCGGTGAAGTTGGGGTGAAAAACGATAATGAATTATTATGTATATTTAAAAAATGATGACGTAATGCTATAAATAACATTTTATGTGATTATGTGCATAGATATCTTTTTGTTGATATATTAAATATTTTTCTTTATAAAAAACGCATAATTATGGATTTAGATGGACTAATATCTATAATAAAAAATGGCAATGCAGCTTTTTTTGTTGGGGCTGGTATATCTCGCCAGGCTGGTATACCTATGGCAAGAGATATTGAGTGTGGAATAATTAATGTGCTTGGTGTAGAGGATAATGATGCTGTGGTTTATAAAGAAAAACAATTGCCATTAGAAGCGACAATTGAGTCGATTATTAAATATACTTCGTCAAGCGAAAAGCTTTTTGCGATTTTTCATAACGTAAGTCCTCAGCGAAATCATCAACTGATTGCTCGTTTAGCTCACTCTGATAAATATCAGGTTCCGGTTGTTCTGACAACAAATTTTGATACTTTGATTGAACAAGCAGGTGCATTTAATGTTTTTGTGGATGGTGTTCATCAGCCGTCAATGATTAAAGGCTTGGAATTCCCTTGCCTTGTAAAATTGCACGGATGTGTGAATTCGATTGGCGCTCTTTGTGCAACAATTAAAGATGTTGCAAATGAAAGAGCCTTTGAAAGACGTAGATATGCTCTGAAGTATTTTTTAGATGGGGTTAAGATTAAAGATGTGATTGTTCTTGGATATAGTTTTTCGGATAAGTTTGATATTTCTCCTTTGCTTCGCGCATTACAATTGCCTGTGAGATTTTGGATTATTAATCACAATGATAGTAATCTTTTACGATCAAATTCTTTATCTGATATGCCTGACGATTATCCATTGAGAAGTTATGATGGGGCATTAATTGATTTGAATACTGATAAATTTATTGATGTACTATGGGCAAAAACACAAAACGATCCAGTGAATTCGTTGGCTTATGAGAAATTGCAATACGATGCTAAGCTTGCATTATGGAGAGATGATATTGAGTGGAAAAATGGATATGGAATAGTGTCGTTAATATCTGCTGTCTTATTTAGAAATGCTAATTGCTATAATTTAAGTAATCGTTATGCTGAGAGGGCTATGGGTGAATTTGATAAATCCTCGGCCTTGGATTATATGTGTATATTGAGTCAGTTAATGGGAGATAATCTGAGAGATTTAGGCGATTTGAGTGAGGCTGTAAAGAATTTTAAATATGCAAATAAGTATGCTAAAATATCTAATAGAGTTGACTATAGCGCTAAATCTTTGAATTCCCTGGGTGTGGTGATGGAAGACTATGCAAAAGATATGGATATAAAAAATGAATCGGCTTTTCCGCATTCGTCACGTAGGAAGGCAATTAAGTATTACGATTTAGCTATAAAAAGAGCTGAATATGTTAATGATAAAGAGCTATCTTCAATATGCGAAGCAAATAAGGCTATAGCAATGAAAAATATCCAAAATAAAAAATACAGAATTTATGCTTTTTCGATTTTACATAGATCGCTTAAAGTGGCTAAGAAAGTGGGTGATGTTAAGAGCGTTGCGCGTTATTATGGGATGATGGCGTCATGCCTGAGTTTGTTGGGTAGGAAAAAGTGGGCTATTGATTTATGGTTTCGTGCGATGCAGACTTCAAAGGACATTGGCGATTCACAACATGTCGCAATATGGACCGCAAATCTGGGCGAGGATTATATTGATATTGATAAGATTGAGGCAGAAGTTTATATAAATGATGCAAAAACTTCTTTCGCTAAACTAAAAATGATTCCTCAGGAAAAGTATTGTGATTATCTTTTGGAAAAGATGTGTAAAAATATATGATGTAAATAATGAATTTTGATAATGCGTTGTTGTCGTCCAGAGTATAGATTTTACCCCTGAGCATTCACCTGTTTTCGGTGTTCGCTCAGGGGGTAAATATTTATAGCGCTTTACGTCGTCGATCTCATTATCTCACAACTATCGGCATCTGTCACAATCCTCATCAGAGCTTCGGGGTGCCGCCGGGGAAGATGTTGAGCATTCTTGTTTTGGCGACTGGCCGTGATCTCATGTCGCTATTTTCGGGTGCTGTTTTTGCGCTGCTTGCGGCCACTCCGGCGCGGGTGTATGTTTCGAATGGAGCGAGCCTCGGGCCGCCGCCTTTCTGAGTTCCTGCGACGGCAGGTTTCGGCTTCGGAGCGGTGGCGGCAGGAACGCTGGCAAGCTTTGCCGCAATGGCGGGTTTCGGCTTGGGACTCCCGCCGGGAGGTGTATCGGATGGCTTGGCAGCAACGGCAGGTTTGGGTTTCGGCGATCCGCCGACAGGCGTGCTGGTTTGCTTGTCTGTTCTGGCGGGTTCCGTTGGCTGTGTCATGATAACCTCCTTGATGAATGGTTTTTAGTCAGGAAATCCAGGCGCATCGATGCCGGGTGAAGAAAAAAGCATCGAAAGCGAGTGAGTTACAAAGAAATCCGAAAAAACGCTCACGGCGTAAATCTCTGAAAAAAGGCAACTTACAACTCAGCAACGGGATGGGCGAAACAGTACTGCTCTTTGATGATCATCGGCTCGGAACTGCTTGTCGGCTACAGCCCTCGATAGGTATGACCTTGTATGGCTGATCGGCTTGAGTGTTATTTGCGTGTACGAAACACCTTTTTTCAAGCGCGATGTGCGGGCTGTATTTTTGAAAGTACATAATTTCCTTGAAGCATGGAAGTGATGAAGCGATAAGAAGTTGAAGAATGTTAGGGAATATTCGGAATCCGGAATTTGTTGGTATAGCCGTCCGTCCAATGTCACTTCATCATGACTGGCGGCGAAATCTCTTGATGATCTGAAAGCATTTTTTTCAAAGCCGGCGCATGATAACTTTAAAAAACAGTGATTTTTCGCTGAATCTTCTCATCGTCAACGGCTCATGAGGCAGCTCAACCGGAAACTTCTGCGCGACCTTCTGCACATGAAGGGGCAGATGCTGGCCGTCACGGCGGTGGTGGCGTGCGGCATCGCTATGTTCGTTTCGATGAGCAATGTGAAGTATTCGCTCGAAATGACGAGGGCCGACTACTACAGCCGCTTCCGGTTCGCCGACCTTTTCATGCAGCTCAAGCGCGCGCCGGAGTTCACGCTCGAAGCGGTGCGGCGCATTCCGGGCGTGGCGACCGTCGCGCCGCGCATCGTGACCAACGTGACCCTCGACGTGCCCGGCCTCGACGAACCGGCGACGGCGCAGCTCGTCTCCCTGCCCGACCGGGGAGCGGCGGCGCTGAACGGCGTTTTCATCGCCGAGGGGCGGATGATCGATCCGTCGAGGCCGGAGGAGGTGGTCGCGAGCAAGCCCTTCATGAAGGCCAACCGGCTCAAGCCGGGAGATCATATCGGCGCGGTTATCAACGGGCGCTGGAAGCGGCTCCTGATCGTGGGCGTCGGCCTTTCGCCGGAGTACATTTACGAGGTGCAGCCGGGCGCTTTTTTCCCCGACAACCGCCGCTTTGGCGTCTTCTGGATGAGCCGAAAGGCGCTCGAATCGGCGCTCGATATGAGCGGCGCGTTCAACGATCTGTCGCTGACGCTCACGCACGGCGCGTCCGAAAAGGAGGTGATTCGCCAGCTCGACCGGATGTTTTCGCGTTACGGTTCGCTCGGCGCGTACGGGCGCGACCAGCAGCTTTCCGACCGCTTCATTGGCGACGAGATCCGGATTCTCGGCATGGAGATCACCGTCTTGCCGACGATTTTTCTCGCCGTTGCGGTGTTCCTGCTCAACATCGTGCTTCAGCGGCTGGTGAGCACCCAGCGCGAGCAGATCGCCGTGCTCAAGGCGAACGGCTACGGCGATGAGGAGGTGGGGCTGCACGTGCTCGGTTTCGCGCTCGCGCCGACGGTGGCGGGGGTGATTGTCGGCACGGGGCTTGGCGCGTGGCTCGGCTCGGCGCTGTTGCAGCTCTACGGCGACGTCTATAATTTTCCGAGGCTGCTGTACGTTTTCCGTATGGAGAACGCGCTTGGCGCGGTGCTCCTGAGCTTTGGCGCGGCGGTTGGCGGCGCGCTCATGGCGGCGCGGCGAGCCGTGAAGCTGCCGCCCGCCGAGGCGATGCGTCCGGAGTCGCCGCCGGTTTACCGGCCCGGATTGCTCGACCGCTCGCCCATAGCGCATCACCTCTCGATGCCGGTGCGCATCATTGTGCGCAACATCGAGCGCCACCCTTTCAAATCGGCGCTCTCGGTGACGATGATCTCGCTCGCGGTGGCTATCCTCGTGGCCGGGCGCTACACCTTCGATTCGGTCGAGCGCATGAGCGAGGTGGAGTTCGGCTCGCGCCACCGGGAGGATGTCACCGTGATTTTCAACGACGCCATGCCGCCCTCGACTGCTTACAGCTTTGCCTCGATGCCGGGGGTGCTCGAAGCGGAGTACTACCGCGAGGAGCCGGTGCGCTTGACAAACAGCTACCGTTCACGGCGGCAGACGATCAAAGGGTTGCAGAAAACCGATGGCTTGCAGCGGCTTATCGACGCCCACGACCGCCCGCAGCGCTTGCCGGAGCACGGATTGCTGCTGACCACAACGCTCGCCGACCTGCTTGGCGTGAAGCCTGGCGACGTGCTGCGTGTCGATTTTCTGCAAGGCGCCCGCCGCTCCGTCGATGTGCCGGTGTCGGGAACCATCGACGAAATTCTCGGCCTGTCGGCCTATTTGCGTCTCGACGAGCTGAACCGGCTCGCCGGAGATGGTGGCGCGTTGAGCGCGGGTGTGCTGAAGATCGACGCTTCGCGGAGCGCGGAGCTGAACGATCGGTTCAAGCGCACACCGGGGGTGGCCGGGATCATGATGTTGCAGGCGCTGAAGAAAAGCTTCGACGAAATGATCGCCAAAAGCATGAACACCTCGACCTTCATTCTGACCTCGTTCGCCTGCGTGCTGGCGTTCGCCATGATTTACAACGGCGCGCGCATCACGCTCTCGGAGCGGGCGCGGGAGCTTTCGAGCCTGCGGGTGCTCGGCATGACCAAGCGCGAGATCGCGGTGATTCTGCTCGGCGAGCAGGCGATTTTCTGCGCTGCGGCCATTCCGCTCGGCTTTCTGTTCGGCATCATGCTCTCGACGCTGCTGGCAAAAGCGCTCAGCTCCGAACTCTACCGTTTGCCGCTGGTTTTCACCCCCGCCAACTTTCTTTTTGCCTTTGCGGTTCTGGTTACGGTTGCTATTGTGTCGGGAGTGATTGTCGGCAGGAAGCTCGTGACGCTCGACCTGATCGCCGTCCTGAAAACAAGAGAGTGATATGAAACCACTGAGTAAAACGCAGCGCATCGTCGCCGTGTCGTCCATCGCCGTGATTGCCTTGCTGTTTCTGGTGCTCCGGCCCGCGCCGCTGCCGGTCGATGCGGGCGTGGCGAGCTACGGACCGCTGGAGGTCTCCGTCGAAGACGAGGGAATCACGAGAGTGATCGACCGATTCACCGTTTCGGCTCCGGTCAACGGCAAGGTGCTGCGGAGCAAACTGGTTGAGGGCGACAGCGTCCGGGCGGGCATGACGGTGGCCGCAATTCTGCCGCCCGACCAGAATGCGCGGGAGTATCGCGAATCGGCGGCGCAGGCCGGATCGGCCTCGGCGTCGGCGAGCGAGGCGCTGGCGCGGCAGCACGAAGCCTCGGTGCGGTTCGCCCAGGCCCGCCTGAAGGCCGGGCGCTACGAGCGGCTCTACCGCGAAGGCGCGGTGTCGAAGGAGAGTAGCGAGCTGGCCACCGAAGAGGCTTCGGTGCTCGACAAAGAGACGCGGGCGGCGACGGCTGCCGTCCGGGCGGCGCGGTTGCAGGCCTCGGCGGCGGAAGCCCGCATCGATGCCGGAATCGCAAAGAAAGCTGTCGATGTGCGCTCGCCGGTCGATGGCAAGGTGCTGCGGATTCTCGAAAAGAACGAGCGCGTCGTGCCCGCCGGAACGCCGCTCTTCGAGATCGGCAACCCGGGGCTGCTCGAAGTGGTCATCGACGTGCTCTCTTCGGACGCCGTGCGGGTCAGGCCGGGAGACCGCGTCTGGCTCGAAGACTGGGGCGGCACGGGAGCGCTGGCCGGAGTGGTGAAACGGATCGAACCGGCAGCCTTCACCAAGGTCTCCGCGCTCGGCATCGAGGAGAAGCGGGTCAACATTATCGCCATGCTCGAAAAGCCCGAACCGCGCCTTGGCGACAACTTCCGCATTCAGGCGAGAATTGTGACGAGCCAGGCCGCTCGTGTGCTGCGGGTGCCGGTCAGCGCCCTTTTCAGAGGCGACGGCGGCTGGGAACTCTTCGTTATCGACGGAGGTCGCGCCAAAGTGCGCAAGGTGAAGATCGGTATGCGCGGAACCGACCTGGCCGAAGTGCTCGGCGGACTCCGCGAAGGCGAGCGGGTGGTGACTCACCCCCCGAACGAACTGGAACCCGGAATGCGCGTGGCCGCCAAAGGCGAATAAGGAATTATGAATTATGAGTGATGAATTATGAATTGAAGAGAAAAAAGAACGGAAAATCTTCTTTCATTCTTCTCCCATAAGTCCTCTACGACCCATAAGACCTATTTGTCCCATTCTTGAATTATGCCAAACCTTCAATGAACTGTATTCCTCCAACGTTGCTCATCGCCGGGGCGGGAGCCTCCGGGATGCTGGCTGCCATTTCAGCCAGGCGAGCCGCTCGCGAGCTTGGCGTTGCCGACGAGCGGCTCCGCATCGTGTTGCTCGAACGCAACCCGAAGCCCGGCAACAAGATCGCGATTTCTGGCGGCGGGCACTGCAACCTCACGCACGAAGCGGACGTAAAAAACCTGCTCGAAAAAGGGTTCCTCCGAAAAAACGAGCAGCGGTTTCTGCGACACGCCATCCACCGGTTCAGCAATGCCGATCTGCTGGAGCTGTTCGGGCGCTACGGCCTCAAGACCGAGGCGCGAGCGGATGGGCGGGTGTTTCCGGTTTCCGGCAGGGCGGGCGAGGTGCTCGACCTCTTGCGGCGCATGGTCGAAGAGAGCGCCGTCACGCTCGTCACCAACGCGAGGGTGGAGCGGCTCGAATGCGGCGCATCGGGCTTCGTCGTCCAGGCGGGGGAGCGTCGCTTCGAGGCCGATGCGGTGATTCTCGCCACGGGTGGAGCGTCGTGGGGCTCCGCCGGAACGACGGGCGACGGCAATCGCCTCGCCGCTGCCGTGAGGCACTCGATCGCGCCGGTCATGCCCGCGCTCGCGCCGCTCTTTTTCATCGCGCAACCGAGGCCCGAACTCGTGGGCATCACGCTGCGCAACATTCTGCTCGTGGCGAGCGCGGATGGCGCGACCGACTCGCGCCGGGGCGATGTGCTCATCAGCCACCGGGGGATTTCGGGGCCGGCGTGCCTCTCGCTCTCCCGCTCGGTGGCCGGATTTCACGCTTCCGGCAAGGCTGTCGCGATTGCCGTCGATCTTTTTCCTGGTCACGAGGCGAGCAAGCTTTCGGCCTTCATCCTCGAAGAAGCGGCCCGCCACGGCCCGCGCCAGGTGCGCACTTTCCTCCAGCGCTGCCCGCTTGCGCCGGAGCGTTTCGATGCGCCTGACGCTTCATCCGCAGCGGAGACCATTCCCAACGCCTTTGCCGACGAGATTCTGCGGCAGGCGGGCATCGATCGCGAGGTGACGATGAGCGGCCTGACGAAAGCGCAACGGCTTGGCCTCGTCTCGGCGCTGAAGCGCCTCGCGCTCGGCGCGGTGAAGAAGGTGCCGCTCGACCGGGCGGAGGTGTCGGCGGGCGGCGTTGCGCTGGGGGAAATCGATCCCAAAACCATGCAGTCGAAAATCCATCCGCGTCTTTACTGCTGCGGCGAACTGCTCGATTACGCGGGCGAGGTCGGCGGCTTCAACCTGCAAGCGGCATTCTCCACCGGCTGGCTGGCCGGAACTCACGCCGCCCGCTCGCTCATCGAAAATCGCAACCCTCAGCCCGCGCAGGAGTAGGCCGGATCGCCAGCCTTGCGGTCGAACGCTCTGATCTCCACCTGGCACTGTTCCATGCTGAACGACTCCTGCCGGTCGTCGAAGATGATTCGACCCTTGCTGAAGCGCACCTTCAGCGGCACCACCACCTTGCGTTCATGGCCGCACGGGTTGTCCTTGAGCCACGGCGCGAACAGGTGCGGATTGCCGAGCTGGTCGATTACCGTGATCTCTTCCGACACCGTTTTGAGCGCCATCACGTCTCCCTCCGGGCTGAACTGCAATGAATTCAGGTCGCCGTGGATGCCCTGCGGGTCGTTGTCGTACGCCGTCAGCGCGCCAATCGGGGTTTCGACCTTGACCACGCCCGCCGGTTCAAGCGAGCGGATCGCGCCGTTTTCATAGAAGGCGATGCCGGTGCGAACCCGAATCTGCCCCGCCGGCGTCGAGAGGGTCAGGAACTCGCCGGGCCACAGGGTGAGGCTTTTGAGCGCGCCGCTTTCAAAAAATTGCAGGGCGATGAACTTCGCCCGCAGGCTGCCGAGCGGCGATTCGACCGTCAGCTCCTCGGCCAGCGCGAATTCGTTCTTTGCCGTCCAGAACCCGCTGAGCTTGCCGTCGAGCGGAAAGAGCCGCTTGAGCGCTCCCGATTCGTAAAAGGTGACCAGCTCGGCGGGAACGCCGCCGACCGGCGTACGGAGCAGCGTCTGCGTTTGCAGCGGCACCGATTTGATAGCGCCGCTTTTGTAAAAATAGAACGGCTTGAGGTGGCGGCGTCCCATGTCCTCTGCCTCGAACTGCGGAATCAGATCGCCGTAAGGGGTGCTGAGGATGTTCTCCTCCCGCACGAGGCAGCCGTCGGTTTTGCCGTTTGAATACAGTGTTCTGAACTCGACGCCGCGAAGCTCGCCATATATGGTTTTAAAGTCGGTCATAATTAGTCCTGTTTTGTGGAATAGTACTGCTGTCTCATGATTATACCATCAATAACCGTGCCAACTCAGGGTCGCTATCGTATCAAGGTATTCTGAAATAAACGTTTACCCCATGTTTTGCCGATAGCCTGATGATCCTGAAGTGACACGTATGGGTAAGAAAGGGTGTGAAAACTACATGAATGAAGGAAATTCGAGGATGCTTTTCATGCGTCGCAGGGTTTATTTCCGCTCCTGAGCGACGGGTTTGCGGAGGTACTTCATGTCGATCTTCAGGGTCAGCTCCTTGCTTTTGAGATCGAAGCGCGACTCGGAAAAAGAGGGTGGCCCCATTTTGATTTCCGGGTTGTTCGAGACGCCGAATCCCTCTTTCGGAATGCCGAGAAGTCCCTTGTCCATTTTGCCGTTGCCGTTCTCGTCGTGCAGTACGCTGACGGCGTAAATGCCATAGGGCACATTTTCGAAGATCGCCTTGCAACGCTTTCCGGCAGCAACGCTTCGTCCTTCGATAGCCAGCGAGCTTTTATCGGGGAATCCCTTTTTGGCGTTGAACAGCGCAACGCCCACAACGCCATTGGCGCTTCGCACGTTGTCTATCAGCACCTCGATTCTGCCAGCGGAGCCATTGTCCGCCAGCGTGATGGATGGCGTGGCAAAGAGCGAAAAAAGTAAAAAAGCCGGAACGGAATATCTCATAAGTCACTATCGGAAAGATTGAAATCGGAGTGGATCGTCCGGACATAACGCCCGGACTGGCTTCAGAGTTTTGCTTTTCATGGAAAGAGTCGTGCTGAAAAGAGCGTGGCGCGCAATTGCAGTGCAAGAATTTTCTTGTTTACCTTGAAAAGGTAAGGAAGTTTCTTGTCAACCATTCAGTCAAGGGGTAAAAGTCATGCCTGTCAATTCAACGCTCCAGCTTGCCGCCGATGCCATCGAGGACGCCCGGAAACGGCTTGAACGCGCCAGGGTCGATGCCGATGACGATTATGAAATCCGCCAGGCGCTCCGGCATCTCGAAGATGCTTCCGGTTATATCAGGAAAGCGTCGAAGGAACTCAAGGAGCAAGGCTGATTATCAGTGATCAGCCTTGCTTTTTTGAATGGGAAAAACGAGGTCAGAACTTGTACGCAATACCGAGAGAGATGATCGGGTAGTACTTGAGGTTCTCGATGTCATCCTTGAAGTCTGCGATTTCCTTGTCGAGGCTGTCTTGGAATGCCGGATTCGATGCGAGAGCACCGGTCGCATCAAGCGAGACTTTCGGTGTGCCCTGGAACATGACGCCGATGTCTAACGAGAGTGAAAGGGGACTGCCGCCGTCAACGGCGTTGCCCCAGCCGATGCCCAGATATGGCGCCGTTTTCCTGAAATCGATTTTTGCATCGAGAGTTCCGACACCGGCTACAGGGTAATCCGTTCCGCCAATATCAATCGTTGTGCCTGTCGGCTGGGCCGTGCCGGTAACTTCGTTGTGGTTCAGGAAAATACCTGATGTTACCCTGAAGCCGCCGCCGAAGGGATGCAGATCGACCAGCAACGGCATGGAGCGGAGTTTGAGCTTGTAATCGTAATCGATGTCGCTTTCCGTGGCGTTTCCGTCGTAGTCGAAGAAGTTGTAGCCCGTCCGGAAATTGAGATTGTCGATGAGGCCGATGGTGACTTCGCCACCGATACCGGCGGTACCGCCTTTGACGCCGAGCGCGATATCTCCGGTACCGGCAAATGCCGCTGCGGGAGCGCTCATGCCGATTGCCAGTAGTGCCGGCAGAAACATTTGTTTCAAGACTGTTGGTTTCATTGATAGTGGAGGTAAAAGGTTGATGAACCAGATCATGAGGTCGCGGTACTACATAGAAACGAATTTAACCATTAATTTGTAAGGATTCCAAAAGTAATTATTGATGTAATATTCCCCATTTTCCTTGTAGATAGCACTTGGTTCATTTGGCATCGTTGCATGGGATGGGTAGCCGGTGAATTTCGGGGGCGATAAAATTGGTGTTCTCGGCTGTACGGTTTATACTACGCCATTACTTATCCTTTCAGCTTTTTACCGGAGATGGAGTCCCAGGCCGGTTATCAACGAAAATATTCATATCCATGCAAAGCAGTACTCCGTTTGATTTTCAGACTGATGTCATAGAACTGAGTAAAACCATTCCGGTTCTCGTCGATTTTTGGGCTTCGTGGTGCGGCCCGTGCCGGATTCTCGCTCCAGTGCTTGAACGGCTTGCGGAGCGTTACGCTGGGAAATGGGCGCTCGTGAAGGTCAATACCGAAGAATTCCCCGAGATTTCGGCGCAATACGGCATCAGGGGCATTCCCAATGTGAAGCTGTTTTCGAACGGCGAGGTGATCGACGAGTTCACCGGAGCGCTTCCGGAGCATCAGATCGAGCAGTGGCTCTCGAAAGCGCTGCCAAGCCCGTGGGCCGAGGATGTAGAGCGCGCCGCCGCCGAGATCGCTGCGGGCAACGATTCTGCCGCGATCAGCCTGCTTGATGGTGTGCTGGCCGAGGAGCCGGAGAACCGGAAAGCCGCAGCCATGCTGGTGAGGCTGATTCTGTTTTCGCGTCCCGAAGAGGCGCTCCGGCTTGCCGAGCCGCTCGAAGCGGAGCCGGATTACGCCGACCTGAGCGAGGCGGCGCGAACTCTCGGCGCCCTGCTGCTTCGCCCAGCCTCGGTGCTTCCCGAAGGAGAAAGTCGCGAGGTATACGTCGCGGCGGTCGAAAGCCTGCGAAAGGGAGATCTCGACAGCGCGCTCGACCGATTCATCGCGGTTTTGCGTGATGATCGCTATTACGACGGCGACGGCTCGCGCAAGGCATGCATCGCCATTTTTCGCCTTCTCGGCGAAGAGCATGAGATCGCCATGAAATACCGCCGCGCCTTCGACCGGGCGTTTTGAAGAAATTATGAATGATGAATGATGAATGATGAAGGGCTGGCCCGGGGCGGCGGAAGCGTTTTTCTCTTTTCTCGTATAAGACCTATAAGACTTATAGGGTTCTGGCCCTCCGGGTCAACTGTTGATTTATTAAAAACCCGCTACCATGTTACAAAACAGCATCGTCATTGGCGTTGACCTCGACGGGGTTTGCGCCGATTTTTACGGACGCATGAGGCAGATTGCCGCTGAATGGTTCGAGCGGCCTGTCGATGAACTGCCCGAAGCGGTCTCCTGGGGACTTTCCGAGTGGGGGATCACCAACCAGAGCCAATACGACAGCCTGCACCGTTTTGCCGTGACGCAGCGGGAGCTTTTCAGCAGCATGGAGGTGATTCCGGGCGCACGGAAATATCTGCGCCTGCTCTCCGACGAGGGCTTCCGCATTCGCATCATCACCCATCGCCTTTTCATCCACTATTTCCATGCCGCCGCCGTTCAGCAGACGGTAAACTGGCTCGATAGTAACGGCATCCCCTACTGGGATTTGTGTTTCATGAAGGAGAAATCGCAGGTTGGCGCGGACATTTATATCGAGGACTCGCCGCCAAATGTAGAGCAGCTTCGAAGCAAGGGGCTTTTTACCATCTGTTTCGGAAACAGCACCAACCGCCATATCGAAGCCCCGAGAGCCAGCTCATGGCCGGATGTTTATGATATGGTGAGAGTGTTTGTGGCGTAAAAAAGTGGGGTGGGTACAAAGGGGTGGGTACAAAAAAAAGCAGCATGACGTACCCCTTTACATCATGCTGCACATGTAAACTATGTTAATCAACGGGCGTCGATTATATAGCCTACTCACTGTAAATATAGGTAAGAAAAGTTGATTTGCAATACTAAGCAATACTAAAATCAGTTTTTTTATGGATAGTCAATGCTTTTTTCAGCGATTGACGTATTTCTGGCTTTTTGTGGTGAGTTTGGCTGTGTTTTTATGATTTCTTTTCAGTAAAAAAACGAAATTATGCGCAGCGCAGTTTCTCCATTCATGATTCAGGCGTACAGCGTTTCCAGGGATCAGGTTTTCAACGGTCTCTTTTTCAGATGAGCTACAGGTTCGTCACGTAGAAACAGGCGAATTTGAGATAGCTCGTTTCGGGCATCGAGAGCAGCACCGGATGGTCTGGCGGCTGCGCTGCGCGGCTGATGAGGCGCAGATGCTTGCCCGCTTGCGTCGCGCCGAGCTGGACCGCCGCGAGGAAATCCTCTTCGGCAACGTGGTGCGAGCAGGAGGCGGTCGCCAGGAATCCCTCGTTTCTGACGAGCTGCGCGCCGAGCCGGTTGAGCTTCGTGTAGGCTTTCAGGGCCGTTGGCACGGTTTTGCGGCTTTTGGTGAAGCTTGGCGGATCAAGGATCACCAGGTCGAACGAGCGGTTTTCCTGCCTGAGCTGCCCGAGGGTTTGAAATGCATCGGCAGCGACGATCGAAAAATCTCCGAAGCCGTTCATCCGGGCATTCTGTTCGGCGCGTTGCAGCGCCTCCTGCGAAATATCGACCATGGTGGTCGATTTCGCTCCGGCGTGCATGGCGTTGAGCGCGAAGCCGCCGTCGTTGGTATAAACGTCGAGTACGTCAGCGCCTGCGGCGTATTTCCGGATATGCCGCCGGTTTTCTCGCTGGTCGAGGAAAAATCCGGTCTTCTGGCCTTCGAGAATGTTGACCCGGTAGCTGACGCCGCCATCCCGGATCAACTGCTGCATATCGTCACTCTCGCCGAGAACCGTTTCGCGGTAGAGCGGCAGCCCTTCGAGTTCCCTCAGCGGCGATTCGTTTCGCACCACGATCGCTTTCGGATCGAACAGCTCCCGGAGCAGTTCGCAGAACAGCGGCAGGTGAAGGTCAATACCGGCCGAAAACGATTGCAGCACAAAGGCGCGGTCGAAGCGGTCGATCACCAGGCCGGGCAGCCCGTCCGACTCGCCATGAACCAGCCGCCAGGCGTTGGTTTCGCTTTCAGGATAGATTTTTTCGCGAAGCTTCAGCGCTTCGAGCAGTTTGCTCCGGAAGAAATCGCGGTCGGGCTGCACCTCGTCACGGGTCAGCAGGCGGAAGGCGATCAGCGATTGCGGGTTGAAGAATCCCGCGCCGAGCAGGCGTCCATCGTTGGTAAAGAGCTGAACGGTTTCACCGGCGGCAATGTCACGCGGCACCTCGCGAAGCTCGTTGCTGAAAACCCACAGGTGGCCACCGAGCAGCCGACGGTGCTCTTTAGGTTTGAGGTAGAGTGCGTGCATGGATCGAAAACTCCCGGTTTCATGTTTTGACAGAGAAATGATTTGATTAAAATAACATTTCGGAGCTATCAACCTTGTCCGGGATTCAGTTTCGCCGGGAAAGGCGCTTCAGGGTCGTGTTGAACGGATTGTGAAGAGATAAGAGATATTATGACGAAAACAGGAGTGTCGATGAAAGCGGTAATGAAATGGGTGTGCCTGACCATATTTCTGGTCATGGCCGGATGCTCGCAAATGAGGACAGTCACCCGAGAGGCGGAGTTGCCCGCTGAACGGGTGAAGCTGACGCCTGAGTTGAAGGGGCTGTATGAAGAGGTGGCGTCGAACGCCAGTACGGTCAAGGCGCTGGATGGCTACGCGGATATCTACCTCGAAACGCCAAAGCGTCGGGCGAAGGCCTACTGCACGGTGCAGATACAGAAATCAAGGGATGCCCGCATGATCGTTACTGCCGGTATTCTCGGCTGGCCGGTGGCCGATCTCCTGATCCGGCCCGACTCGCTCTTCGTGAACGACATGCTCAACAACCGGATGCTCGTCGGGCGCAACAACGGCGAGAATCTCGCCAAGATCATCGGCGTCAACGCCGGGTTTGGCCGGATGACCGAAACGCTCTTCGGCATGGCCGACGTGGCCGAGCCGGTGAGCGACATCGCATCGGTCAGGCACGGCAACGGACGGGTCAGCTTCACCGTGAAGTCCGGTAATGGCACCAAAGAGCTGGTGGTCGATCCGCTGACGAGGGCGCTCGTCGGACTCGTCTATTTCGATCATTGGGGCCGCAAGAACGTCGAATTCCGGTTCGCGGGCTATCAGTCTCAGCCAGGCATGGATGGCGCATTGCTGCGTGTGCCGAGTGAGATTGACATGATTCTCTATCGCGCGGACGATCCTCAAGGATCGAGCAGCCTGAAGGTCGTTTACGATGAACGGGTCATCAATCCGCCGGACTTCACGATAAACTTCAAGCGCCCCGCCAAAACGAAAACCGTCAACCTCGACGAAGTGGAACGGCTGCCGTGGCTGTGAAGAGAATTATGAATTATGAATGCTGAATTATGAATTGAAGAGGGGGACGAATGTCGGAAAATCGTCTTTTTCCCATAAGTCCTATGAGACCTATACGACTTATTCTTTTTCCCACAAACGCGAAAAGCCCCGGAAACCGGAGCCTTTCTGCGAGAGTTTGTGCCTGTGCGGTTATTTTGCGGCGGCGTAGTTTTCGTTCACGAACTCCCAGTTGATCAGGTTTTCGATCACGGCGGCCACGTGGTCGGGGCGGCGGTTCTGGTAGTCGAGGTAGTAGGCGTGCTCCCAGACGTCGATGCACAGCAGCGGGGTCTGGCCGGAGGTCATCGGGTTCTGGGCATTGGCGGTTTTGGTCACCTTGAGTGTGCCGTTGTCGAGCACCAGCCAGGCCCAGCCGCTGCCGAACTGCGTTGCGGCGGCGTTCTTCAGCTCCTCCTTGAACTTTTCGACACTGCCGAAATCTTCGACGATCTTCGCGGCGATTTCGCCGGTCGGCTCGCCGCCGCCGTTCGGGGTGAGGCCGTTCCAGTAGAAGGTGTGATTCCAGGCCTGCGCGCCGTTGTTGAAGACGCCAACCTTCGAGGCGTCGGTGGCGGTCTGAACGATCACCTCTTCGAGGCTCATGGCGTCGAATGGCGTACCTTCGACAAGGCCGTTGTAGTTCTTGACGTAGGTTGCATGGTGCTTGCCGTAGTGAAATCCGATGGTATTGGCCGAAATGTGCGGTTCGAGCGCGTTGTCGGCGTACGGGAGTGCTGGTTGCTGATAGGACATGTGACTCTTGATTTTTATCGTTATGCAGGCTACGTTACGAAGTAACCCATTAACCCGGCCCCTGACCTTGTTAGTTTCAGCGGGCGGAAAAATATTTCGATACAGTTGAATCTCAATTTTACTTCGATACAGAAAGGTGTCGCGCTTCTGCGCCGCCTGTCGTTCATCGCGCTTTTCGGGCTTCTCGTGGCGGGCTGCGGCTCGCAAAACCGGGACAAGCTCAACGCGAACGACCTGCATTTCGCCGCGTTTTACGCCGATTATCTTGCCCGTTCAGGCGTGGCGAACGAAGAGGCGGCGCCTTCCTCTACAGCGTTGACTGCGGCGGGACTCGATACACTCTTCGCCCGGCACAAGCTCGACCAGAAAACCTTTGACGCCCGGCTCCAGGCCTATTCGCGCAATCCGGAGCTTTGGCGCAAGGTGCTGCAAGAGGTGCGCCGCAACCTCGACGAGCAAAAGCAGTAAACGATGGAGCGCTTGCCATTGCTGGTCGGAGTGACCGGCGGCATCGGGAGCGGCAAGAGCACGGTGTGCGCCATGCTCGCAGGAATGGGCTGCGAACTGTTCGAGGCCGATCGGATCGCCAAGGAGCTGCAACTCGAAGACCTCGAGGTGATCCGGGGTATCGAGGAGCTGTTTGGTAGCGCCGTCTATTCCCGCGATGGGTCGGGTAAGCTCCACATCGACCGCAAAGCCATCGCCTCGGTCGTCTTCTCTGATCCCGAAAGACTCGCCGCCCTCAATCGTCTCATCCATCCGAAAGTCCGGGAAGCCTTTGTGCGCGAGGTGAAGCGTTGCGCCCGCGAAGGGAAACGGATTCTCTGCAAGGAGGCGGCCATCCTGTTCGAGGTGGGTGCGGATCGCGACCTCGACCGGATTATCGTGGTGGCGGCCAACGACGGCCTGCGCCTCGACCGCGTCGTCGCTCGCGGCCTCGGCAGGGAGGAGGCGCGAAAGCGCATGGCTGCGCAGTGGCCGCAGGAGAGGCTCATCGAGCGGGCGCACTACGTGATCTTCAACGACGGTACGCTCGAAGAGCTGCGCTCGCAGGTGGAGCAGATTTACCGGAGCCTCGTGACGGTGGTGGAGTATCCCTAAGAAGAACAACAGGTTGCCATCGCCACCTCAGCAAAAGATTGTGCTCAAGCTCTCTGCTGTTATGTTGCACCTGCGCCCCCCCCGGCTTGAAAGCCGGGGCAATTGAACAGCAATGCAAGACTGAATGTCCGTCGGGTTAAAACCCTCCTGAATCAGCTATCAGGTTTATTCGACTCCCGCCCGTTCCGACTTGCCGGAATCATCGCAATGTATTTTGGTCGCCCTTCACCCCGCAATCGCTTCGGCCAGCAGTGGCAACGAAACGCGGTAGCGGTAGGAGGTGTCGGCGTGGGTGTCGGGGAACTCTTCGTAGCGGTGCGCGATGCAGAGTTCGGTGGCTCTCGCCGAAAAGCGGCGGTGGCCGAACTGGAGGTTGTACTCGTCCTGCGAGCCGCAGTCGAGGTAGAGCACGCGGAGCGAGCCGAGCGCCTCCTGGCATTGCGCCTCTTCGAGCATTGTCAGCGGGTCGAAGCGTTTCCATTGCTCCCAGACTTCCGGAACGAGCTGGCAGGTGCGCGGCTCGAAGGGAAGCCGCATGTTGCCGGGCGGCGGCATCGAGGCGTCTGGCGAGTAGCAGGCGGCCATCGCCATCAGGTCGAGCAGGGCGAACTCGCCACGCGGCTTTTTGTCGAGCGACTCCCAGCGGGTGAAAAAGGTTGCGACATTGCTGTCGTACTTTTCGAGAATCCGCGCCGCCACGGGAAAGTTCGGGCGGTAGCAGAGTTCGAAATCCATGTCGCCGCTGTGGCAGCCCACCGCCGCGAAGAGTTCCGGGTGGTTCATGCCGAGCCGGAGCGCACCGAATCCCCCCGACGATTTGCCGACGATAGCCCGATGCCGCGCCGCCGCAAGTGTGCGGAACTGCCGGTCGATGTGCGGAATCAGTTCGCCGGTCAGGTGGCTTTCGTACGGGCCGGTGGCGGCGGAATCGACGTACTGCGAGCCGCCGTAGCGGGTCATGCACTCCGGCATGACGACGATCGCTTCCGGCATTTCGCCCTTCCGGATCATCGAGTCAAGCATCTCCGGCAGGGTCGGGCGGCCAAAGCTGAAGTTCAGAAAGCTCATGCCGGTGGAGGCGAATCCTGCGAGCAGATAAATCACCGGGTAGCGCGTCGTTTCGCTCTCGCGGTACGATGGTGGCAGATAAACCGGCACGTGGCGCGTGGCGGGATCGCCGAGCGGGTTGCCTTTCAGCAGTGAACTTTCGACAACCTCGAACACCACGTTCGGGCGAGTGTCGCTCTCGCGGCTCATGCCGCCGACTCCTGCATCAATTTCTTGTTACGCTTTTTCTGTACGCCGGCTGAAATGTAGATGCTGATTTCGTACAGCAAAATCATCGGAATGGCGATGACCGCCTGAGTGACCATGTCGGTCGAAGGAGTGACGAGGGCGGCGATGACAATCAGCGTCACGACCGCATGACGCCGGTAGAAGCGCATGAAGGCTGGGGTCAGCAGGCCGATTTTCGACAGCACGTAAGAAACGAACGGCAGCTCGAAGACCAGACCGGTCGTCAAGAGGGTGCCCATGAAGAAGCTGATATAGTCCTGAACGGCGATGTTGTTGACGATGAGGTCGGAGCCGAATCCCGCGAAGAATTTCAGCGAAATCGGCAGGAACACGAAGTAGCCGAAAGCGATGCCGGAGAAGAAGCAGATCGAAATAAAGAAAATGATAAAACGGCTTGCCGCTTTTTCTGTTTCATGCAGGCCGGGTTCGACGAATTCCCATATCTGCCACACCAGAACGGGGAACGTGAGCACGAAGGCCGCAAAAACGATCACCTGGAGGTAGAGTGAAATCTGGCCGTAAGGCACCAGGTTCTGCAAATGAATGTTGGGGCCACTCTCCTTGAGTGGTTTGATAAGTATCTGGTTGACCAGAAAGTCGGAAAAGAATGCGGTGACGATGGCTGCCACCACAAATGCGATACCGGCCCGGATGAACCTCCAGCGCAGCTCTTCGAGATGGTCGAGAAAGCCCATGCCTTCAGGCTCGGCCTCCTGTTCCGGCTCGCTGGCCTTTGTTTCCGTGACGGGCGCGATGGTGCCAGCTATTTCGCTGGAACTCTTTTCCAGCGCCATGAACTCCTCGTCGGGAAAATCGAGGTTTTCCTCGCTTTTTTGTTCTTCTTGTCCTTCCTTTTCGGGCAGCGCCGGAGGAGCCGTTTCACTATTGTTTCCGGAGTCCGCAGAGGCCCCGTTGCCGTCTGGTGGCGGTATGGTTGGTTCGTTGTCGTTGCTCATGTCGCGAAGTACGGAGCCGGGTCGCCTTGAGAGACCCGTCCAGAGTTTCGGAAAAATTCGGTAGGATGACGGGCAATGCCTGGCGGCGGACGCCCGGAGAGCCTTTGATCCGCTTCATAGTAACAAAGATCGTTCTTGTGCGCAAATGGTTTTTTAGACGCCAGGCTCCGCCGCAAAGAGCTGTAAAGAGGGGTCTCGGGATGGTGATTTGCTCAATCATGGAAATATCGATAACTTCTCACGGTTTTGAACGTAAGCGCAATCGCGCCGGGCAATCGACGGTGCACACACAAGCATAGAGGATCAGGTGGATATCAATCTGGTGACCTCTTCCGTCACGGAAGAGCTGAAACAGTTCCAGGAGCGCTACAAAACGGTGCTTCATTCGAGCAACAGTCTGGTTGACAAGGTCACGCGCTACGTGCTCCGGCAGCAGGGCAAGCAGATTCGTCCGACGCTGGTGATCCTTGCCGCCAAGGCGTGCGGCGGCGTTCACGACGTCACCTATCGCGGGGCGATCATGGTGGAGCTGTTGCACTCGGCCACGCTGATCCACGACGACGTGGTGGACGGCGCCGAGATGCGCCGTGGCATTCCGTCGATCAACGCATTGTGGAAAAACAAGATATCGGTGCTGATCGGCGACTATCTGCTCTCCAAGGGCCTGCTCTACTCGCTCGAAAACAAGGATTACCGCTCGCTGCACCTGGTCTCCGAGGCGGTTCGGCGCATGAGCGAGGGGGAGATTCTCCAGATTCAGAAGACCCGCAGCCTCGACATCACCGAGGAGGATTACCTGAGCGTGATCGCCGACAAGACCGGCTCGCTCATCGCCACCTCGTGCGCCATCGGCGCGGCCACCGCCACCGACTCCGAAGCCGAGATCGCCAGCCTGAAGAGCTATGGCGAATTTCTCGGTCTCGCCTTTCAGATCAGGGACGACCTGCTTGACTACACCGGAGACTCCAAAAAAACCGGCAAGCAGCTCGGCATCGACATCAAGGATCGCAAGATCACCCTGCCGCTCATCCACGCCCTTCGTCAATCGGACAAGTCGGAGCAGAACAGGATCAAGACCATCCTGAAAAGCTCCCGCAAACGCTCGGTCAGAACCGCCGAAGTGATCGATTTCGTCACACGCAAAGGCGGACTCGAATACTCGGCCACCGTGGCCGAAGGCTTTGCCGACAAGGCGCTCTCTTCGATCGCCCGGTTTCCCGAAAGCGAAGCCAAACGCTCCCTTCAGCTTCTCGTCGATTTCGTCATGAAGCGTCAGCATTGAATCACCCAGCGCAAACCCAGCATTTTCAGACCTTTCAGTCAAGATGAAAAAAGTATTGCTACTCCTGCTCTTGTTCATAGCCGCCATCGTTGCCGTTGACCGATTTCTGTTGCCGCTTTATACCGAAAGCGGCGCGCAGACTACCGTGCCGGATGTCAGGAACATGAGCTATGATATGGCAGCCAGAGAGTTGCGCCAGGCGGGTCTGAATGCGATGAAGAGTTACAATGTGCGCTATCTGCCCGATGTTCCGCCAGACCGGGTTATCGATCAGGTGCCCGAGGCAGGCGCGATAGTCAAGCCGGGGCGCAGCATCGCCCTGGTGCTTAACCGGCTCGACAAGCCGAGCTACCCCATGCCCGATCTCGTTGGCCGAACCGAAGCCGAGGCGCTGCGGGAACTCGAACGGCTCGGCATGGTGGTCGCCGAAGTGCAGACGCAGGCGGTCTCCGATTCCGATCAGGATGGGCGGGTGCTTAGTCAGTCCGTGCCGCCCGCCGTGGTGCTCAAGTCCGGCAGCGCGGTGTCGTTCATCACCGGCAAGCTCGAACAGGAGCCTCTGGGCATGAGGCGCGTCATTGTGCCCGACGTGCTTGGCATGTCGGTCGATCAGGCAAGAGGCATGATCGTCAGAAACGGCCTCGCGGTCGGGAAAATCAGTTATGAATACTCCGACCTTCTGGTGCCCGACACGGTTATCTCCCAGAACCCATCGGCAAACGCGATGGTGCAGTTCGGCCAGCCGGTCGATATAACGGTCGCCGCCGGTTCCAACTGACCGCCGGGGGCCGCATTTGAAGGCATTCCGGCGGCTTTTTCCTCGCGGGATCATGCGCTCCCGCGAGCTTGCCAAGCCACACCTCCCTTCGTTTCATCCCGCGACTCTCGCGGTTTTCCGCATTCAGTTTCTTACCATTAAACGAGGAGCGATGCATGATGAATGAAATTCCGGATTGACGCCGGTTTGGCGTGAAATGATCGGGGGCGGGGCGGTCGAATTGTGAATTATGAATTATGAGTGATGAATGGTGATTATGAGTGATGCGTGATGAAAATGGTGAATGACGAATTATGAATGGTGATGAGTGACTATCTTTTTTTGCTGCTTGGCATTGTGTTTGCCGCGCTTGGCGGCGAGCTGTTCGTCAGAGGCTCGGCGGGCGTCGCCTCGGTGCTGCGCGTCGCGCCGTCGATCATCGGGGTGACGGTTGCCGCGTTCGCGACATCGAGTCCCGAACTTTCCGTGGCGATCAACTCCGGCCTGGCCGGAAAATCCCAGCTCTCCCTCGGCGACGCGCTTGGTAGCAACATCGTCAACATCTCGCTTGTCCTCGGCATCACGCTGCTCATCTCCGGCATTCCGGTCAGCGCCGAGGTGCTGAAACGGGATATTCCGGTCGCCATTCTCGCGCCGCTCCTGACCGGGATACTTCTGATCGACGGCATGATCGACCGCCTCGAAGGGTTGTTCATGTTCGCGATTTTCGCGGCATGGATGGCCACGACGGTCACGCAGGCCCTGAAAAACCGTATGCCATCGAATGGCGGGGTGCCGACGACGGATCGCGTCATACCCTGGGTTCAGGTTGTCGCCGGGTTGCTTCTGCTGGTTGCCGCCGGACGGCTGATCGTCCTTTCCACAACCGGCATCGCGCGGGATTTCGGCATCGACGATTTTATCATTGGCGCGACGCTCGTGGCGTTCGGCACCTCGGTGCCCGAGCTGGCCTCGACGGTGCTTGCCAAAATCAAGGGTCACGAAGAAATCGGCGTCGGCACGGTGCTGGGCAGCAACATCTTCAACAGCCTTTTCATCGTCGCCGTGGCGGCCATCATCCGCCCCATCCGCGCGCCGCTCACGGAGGTATTTCCCGCGATCCTTTTCGGCATCCTGTCGCTCCTCATTGCCCTTCCCCGGCGCGGCACCGGCTGGGTGCGCCGCCGCCAGGGAGTGGTGCTGGTGCTCATGTACTCGGTCTATGTGATGACGCTCTTCTTTTTCAGCCGGTGAATGGGATTGCTCGCCGACCAGTTGCGCTGGCTCGAAGAAGCCGGGTTCAGCGACGTGCGCTGCGCGTACGCGAGGTACCGGTTTGTGGTGTATGGGGGGAGAAAGATGGATTGACTTCATGTGAAAGAGGCTCTTCGCAGAATATCGTGCGTAAGGGCGAGAGCCCGTTACGTCATGATCCGGGAACTCTCGAAACAGCGAAACCCTCTTGCGGCTCCCTTGACGATCTGAATTTTGCTGTTCAAGTCTTCGGAAACCGCGTTGGTGATTGCGTGTTTGAACCAGGTCAGCACGTTGACGAAATACCGCCGGAGTCGCTCTTTGACCTTCGTCAACGGAGTCAACTGTACTCGAAAAAAAAGCTCCCGGCATCGGCGCAACCAAGCTGCCAGAAGACCCGGAACATATTTTTCAATGCCCAGGCCTGTCCGGTTTTAAGCTCACCGGCCATCAGCTCGCTCAATTCGACCTGTTGCTTTTCGATTAATGTTTTCGACAGTCCAGTTTGAGGGAAGCCCCAGAAGTTGGTGGTACTGGTGTGTCAGGTTCTGCATGGGCGGATAAAGCGGGTATCCTGGATGAGAAAATCACGATTACGCTACCCATTACATCGCCATCTTCCCACGATACTCTGCGAAGAGCCTGATTTTTCGAATCGTGGCGACCCGTTTCCTGACTGTTCTGCATGGTATTTCGGATGAAGCAAGGCGGTGTCGAGGCCAGATTGCCTGAGCCGAAGAACCTCAGTGGCGATCCATCAGAGGCTCAAACTGTATTTTCCCTTGGCGGAGGGTTTTTTCGTTATATTTGAAAAAATTACGAAACGCCTGACGCGAGCGGATATGAATGACAAATGGAGGTGCTGAGCGTTGAGATCGGATGAAAAGTCGGGCAGATGTGGTGGACAATGTAGGATTCGAACCTACGACCTCTCGCGTGTGAAGCGAACGCTCTAACCAACTGAGCTAATTGTCCTCAAAAATGGAGAGGTAATGTAGGATATGCCAGCCATATTTGCAAAGGGTTGCTTGATTTTTTGAGGTGACCCACGCCGGTTTTTCCCGGATCGGGAAGCGGCAGGCAGGTTCAGGAGTGCATGGCGAAAATTTCACTATTCAACATCAATAACAAAATCATTCAGATATGGAACAGGAACCAATTCAGGGTAATGTGCTCAAGACCGCCGCGACGGTCGCGGGGGCCGGGGCGTTGTTGTCGCCGGTGGGTCTGCCGATTTTGCAGGGGCTTGCGGGGATCGCCTTCGTTGGCGTTGGCCTGTTTGCCGCCGGAACGGCAGCGATGAAGGTCGGCGAGATGATCTCAGGCGGGATCGGTCAATCCAAGCCGCCACGGGAAGAGGATTCGCCTTTCCTCTGATTTTCCGCGCGGGCGATTCTATTTGAGGCTGCCCAGCGCGGCGTCAAGTGATTCCTGATCACGGATGGCGGGCTGGCAGCTTCCACCGGCGCAGAGATATGCCGCCGGTTCTTCTTTGTGCATTCTTCCGATTGCTGCGGCTTCAGGCAGCAGCTCTTCACACGTTTCATCAGCATAGATCACCGTCAGTTCCGGCCTGTTGTGGCGGAACGCCGTTGCGACGAGCTTCGCCAACGCCGGGTCGCCGCGCTTGCCCGCGAAGATGATCTGCGCGGGTGGAGCGCTGGCGATTTGCCTGGCGACGAGCAGCAGCGGGAGCGCTGACGGGTTCGCGTCGAGCGCGTGGCTGAAGTGGCGTATGGTGCGCTGGGCGACCGTCCGCCACTCCTCCCGCCCGGTGATGGCGGCGAGCCGCAGGTAGTTGAGTGCGCTGACCGAATTTGCCGACGGCTCGGCGCTGTCATTGTCCTCGATCATGCGCAATGGCACACTGTGGTCGTCAGCCGCCGTGCTGTAAAAAACGCCCGCTTCCTCGTCGAAAAACCGCTCGATCTGCGTTTCGGCCAGCCGGATGGCGGTGCGGAGCCATTCGGCCTCGAACGACGCTGAGTAGAGGTCGAGCAGCCCAAGAATCAGGCAGGCGTAATCGGCGGCCTTGCCCTTGATGGCGGCTTCTCCGTCGCGGTACCGGCGGAGCAGATGGCCGGATTCGGAGTCGTAGAGCGTGTCGAGAATGAATCGCGCCGCGCGTTTGGCGGCTTCGAGCAGTTTTTGGTCGCCGAGAAGGAGCGAACCTTTGGCCAGCGCGGAGATCATGAGGCCGTTCCATGAGGTCAGAATTTTGTCGTCGAGGCCCGGCCTTGGTCGTTTTTCCCTCGCTTCAAACAGCTTCTTTCGGGCGTTGTCGAGTCGTTGCCTGATCGTCTCAACCGGAATCCCGAATGCTTCGGCAAGCTCGTCGTCCGGCGCGGCGCGGAAGAGGATGTTTTTGCCGGTGAATTCGCCGTGCGGATCGGCTGGCGCGTTGCCTTCGCGCCGGATTCCGCAGGCCGCGCCGAAGAGCGCCGTCTCTTCGTCGTCGAGCAATCCGGCGATCTCCCGTTCCGTCCAGAGATAAAATGCCCCCTCCCGCTTTTCGCCAGTTCCGGCGGGATCGAGGCTGTCGGCATCCTCCGCCGACCAGAACGCCCCTTCGGGCGAGGTCATGTCGCAGAGTACGTAGTTGAAGATGTCGCGGGCGGTGTCGGCAAACAGCTCTTCGCCGCTTGCCTGGTACGCTTGGAGGTACGAGGCGGCGAGCTGGGCGTTGTCGTAGAGCATCTTTTCGAAATGGGGTACGCGCCAGAAGCGGTCGGTCGAGTAGCGAGCGAAACCGCCGCTGCCGAGTCCCGCGATGCCGAGCTGGTCGTGGATGCCGCCCGCCGCCATTTTGCGGAGCGTGAAGAGCGCCATGTCGAGCGCGTGGCGGTTGCCGGTTGCGGCGGCGTGGCTGAAGAGAAAGGAGAGCACCGCCGGGCGTGGGAATTTCGGCGCTCCGCCGAAGCCGCCCCACTCGGCGTCGAAGCCTCGTTCCAGCGCCGCGAGGCAGGCGTTCGCGTGGCGGTCTGTCACCTCTCCAGCAGCCGTTTCTGGACGGGCGAACCCGGCGAGCTGATCCATGATTGATCCGGCGGAGGCGAGCAGTCGCGGGCGGTCGCGCTCCCACAGATCGGCGAGATGTTCGAGCACCGAGCGGAACGACGGCACTCCCCAGCGCTCCGTGTCGGGGAAGTAGCTGCCGCCAAAAAAGGGTTTGAGGTCGGGCGTCATCCACACCGACATCGGCCAGCCGCCCCTGCCAGTGGTCGCCTGCACGAAGAGCATGTAGAGATGATCGACGTCGGGATGCTCCTCGCGGTCGAGCTTGACCGGCACGAAATGGCGGTTGAGGAACGCGGCGGTCTCGGCGTCCTCGAACGACTCGTGCTCCATCACATGGCACCAGTGGCAGGTGGAGTAGCCCGACGAGAGAAAGATGGGGCGTCCGGTTTCCCGCGCTTTCCGGAACGCCTCCTCGCCCCACGGATGCCAATCGACGGGGTTCCAAGCGTGCTGCAAAAGGTAGGGGCTTTTCTCGTGGATGAGCATGTTGGGTTGTTTTTCCATGACCGGCGGATTTGGTTGCGTTCGTTGTTTGAATAACCCGCGTCGTCCCGCTGAGCGTTCACGAGCCGGAAACAATCAGCAATGCAGCGAGGTTGAAGAGAATGTTGAATTATGAATTGGAAGACGCGGGTTGAGGATTTGTTTGCGTCGTTGGTTTGTCCATTGTGATTATTTCGTGAAAAACGATGTTGTTCAGAATTTTATCCATCATTTTCGTTTTGCTTCTGGCAGGTTGTGGAGCCAGGTCTGTGGACAAATCTGTCCCGGCGCCAGAAGCGGCAATTCAGAAGGAGGTTTCAATGACGTACAACACGCTTACCCCTGAAGAGCGATGGGTGATCATCGACAAGGGCACTGAAAGGCCGTTCAGCGGTCAGTATTACTTGAACAAGGAGAAGGGGGTTTACCAGTGCAAGCAGTGCGGCTCGGCGCTGTTCCGGTCGGACGCCAAGTTCGATTCGGGTACCGGCTGGCCGAGCTTCGATGACGCGATTCCTGGCGCGGTGAGGCAGGATACCGACCGCGACGGGCTTCGCATCGAGATTCTGTGCGCCAACTGCGGCGGGCACCTGGGCCATGTGTTTTACAATGAAGGGTTTACCTCAAAAAACGCCCGCTACTGCGTCAACTCGATTTCGCTCTCCTTCGATCCCGCCGACAAGCCCGCCACGACGACCGAGAAAGCGGTGTTCGCGGGCGGATGCTTCTGGGGCGTGGAGTACCATTTCAAAAGGACGAAGGGGGTGCTATCGACCACGGTCGGTTACACGGGAGGCAAAACCGCGCATCCGACCTACGAGCAGGTGTGCACCGGACGCACCGGCCACGCCGAAGCGATCGAGGTGGAGTTCGATCCCTCCGTGGTCAGCTACGAGGAGCTGGCGAAGCTCTTTTTCGAGATTCACGATCCGACGGAGGTTGACCGGCAAGGTCCCGATATCGGTACTCAATACCGGTCGGCAGTATTCTACCAGAACGAGGAGCAGAAGAAAATAGCCGAGGCGCTGATCCAGCAGCTCAAAAGCCACGGATACGATGTTGTGACCACCGTCGAGAAGGGCGATGAGTTTTGGCCCGCCGAGCTGTACCATCAGGACTACTACGAAAAAACCGGCCACCGCCCGTACTGCCACATCTATCAGAAGCGGTTTTAATGGGCGTAGATTGTAGGGGCGGCTCTTGTGGTCGCCCTGTTTTTTTTGTGGACTTCCCATTTCCAGTTTTTGCGGGGTGTGCTTGACATCCCGCGTTTTTTGTTTTATGTTATTGGCATATGCTAATAATTGTTGACTGAAAAAAATGCCCAGACCACAGAAATGCCGGGCTATCGCCCAGGATCCGGAGCATCGAGTTTTCGGGCCGTTTTGCGCCGGAAAACGCGAGGATGAGGCGCTGGTGATGAGCTTCGACGAGTTCGAGGCGATCCGGCTGGCCGACGTGGAGGGGCTGTATCAGGAGGAGGCTGCCGGGCAGATGCAGGTTTCGCGCCAGACCTTCGGCAATATCCTCGCTTCGGCGCGGAAAAAGTTGGGCGAGATGCTCGTGCTTGGCAGAATGTTAAACGTAAAAGGAGGAAACATCATGGTTTCACAAGAACAGAGAGCGTTCGGATGCGCCGCCTGCGGCCACCGGTGGTCGCTGCCATTCGGCATCGCGCGACCGGCGGAGTGCCCGACGTGTTCGAGCCAGAACATCCATCGCATGTCGCCCGGCGGCGGCTTTGGCGGCGGACGGCGTGGCGGGGGAAAGTGCCGGGGCTTTCGCACCGGGCTTGACCGGGGGCCTGGCAATGGCGAAGGCCGCTGCCAGGGCGAGGGCCACGGCAACGGGCATGGGCGGATGCGCGGCAACAGCGAAGAGGGAGGCGCGGCATGAAAATCATCATTCCACTCGACGAGTACAGCGGCCCGGATTCGCAAGTGTGCGACCATTTCGGCAGCGCGCCCTTTTTCGCGACCGTCGATATGGCTGCGGGCGAGGTCAGTATCATTGACAACCAGAACGCGCACCACGACCACGGGCAGTGCACCCCGGCGGACAATTTCGCGGGGATAGGCGCAAGCGCCATCGTGGTCAAGGGAATCGGCGCCAGGGCGGCGGCAAAAATGCAGAGCCTTGGCATGGAGGTGTACATGGCCGGACCGGCCCGGACGCTGGTCGAAGTGATCGAAGGCTTCGGCAGCGGTATTCTCAACAAACTCGACGCCCAGCAAACCTGCCAGGGGCACGGATGCCACTGAGGAGAATTATGAATTATGAATGTTGAATGATGAATTGAAGAGTTGAATCGGGCGGGCCTTTGTGTCCGTCCGTTGTCCATCAAGTCCACAACGTCCACTTTTCCTCCCAAAAAAGGAGAAGCAATGAAATCTATGGTGCTGGAGCGGGCTGTCGATCTTTCGCGGGAAACGGCTCCGCTGGTTTTGCGGGAGTTGCCCGTGCCTGAGCCGGGGGTTGGGGAGATTCTGCTGCGGGTCGGTGCTTGCGGCGTCTGCCACACGGAGCTTGACGAAATCGAAGGACGTACGCCGCCGCCGCGATTTCCGGTGATTCCGGGCCATCAGGTCGTCGGGCGGGTCGTGGCCTGCGGCGATGGCGTCGCGGGCATCGAAACCGGCAGCCGCCGAGGCGTGGCGTGGATCTACTCCGCCTGCGGCCACTGCGACCTCTGCCTTTCCGGCCACGAGAATCTTTGCCCGGAATTCCGTGCGACGGGCCGTGATGCCGACGGCGGCTACGCGGAGTACATGGCGGCTCCGGCGGCTTTCACCTATCCCATTCCCGATTGTTTCACCGACGCCGAAGCCGCGCCGCTCCTCTGCGGAGGCGCGATCGGCTATCGCTCGCTCAAGCTCGCTAACCTCAGGGACGGTCACACGCTCGGCCTGACCGGTTTCGGCGCGTCGGGCCATCAGGTGCTCAAACTAGCCAGATTTCTCTATCCCTCATCGCCGGTCTTCGTTTTCGCCCGAAGCGAAAAAGACCGCGACTTCGCCCGCTCGCTCGGCGCTGACTGGGCTGGCGAAACCACCGCCGAACCGCCGTTACCCTGTGCTTCGATCATCGATACGACGCCCGCCTGGCTCCCGGTGCTCTCGGCGCTCGAACGGCTGCGGCCCGGCGGACGGCTCGTTATCAACGCCATCCGCAAGGAGTCGCGCGACAGCAATCTGCTCGCGGATATTTCTTACGAGCGCCATCTCTGGATGGAGAAGGAGATCAAAAGCGTGGCCAACATCACGCGGGCCGACGTGTCGGCGTTCCTCGACATCGCCGCCAAAATGGGGCTGAAGCCTGAATCGCAATCCTTCCCGCTCGAAGAGGCAAATCGTGTGCTCCTCGACCTGCGCCACGGACGGGCGAGAGGCGCGGCGGTGCTGATTCCTACGTGAGCAGGAGCAGGCTTGCCGCCATGATTGCCATGCCGAGAATCAGACCGGCGATACCGACGTGGTGCTCGCCGTTCTGCTGCGCGGCCGGCAACAGCTCGTCGAGCGAAATGTACACCATGATGCCCGCCACGCCGCCCAGCACAATGCCGAAAACGTAGGGGCTGAGGAAGGGTTTCAGAAGCGCGTAGCCGATGATGGCGCCCAGCGGTTCGGCCAGCCCCGACAGGAACGAGTAGCCGAATGCGCGCGCCCGGCTGCGAGTCGCGAAATAGATCGGCACCGCGACAGCCATGCCTTCGGGAATGTTGTGCAGGGCCACGGTGGCCGCGATCGCGATGCCGAGGTTCTGGTTGGACAGGGCGCTGAAAAAGACCGCGAGACCTTCCGGAAAGTTGTGAATGGCGATGGCTCCGGCGGTCATCAGGCCCATGCGGTGCAGCCGCGCTTCTTCGGATGCGCCGGTTTCGATGCCGCCGATCATGTTCATTTCGTGCGGGTTTTCGAAGTCCGGCACGAGCCGGTCGATCAGCCAGATGAAAATGATGCCTCCGAAGAACGCCAGCGTCGAGAAGAGCGCGCCGTGAGATTCCTGCGCGAGTCCGTCAAGCATCTGGCGGGATTGCGGCATGATCTCCATGAACGAAACGTAAAGCATCACCCCGGCGGAAAATCCCAGCGAAAAGGTGAGGAACCGGCGGTTGGTGTGTTTGACCATGATGGCCAAGGCGCTGCCGATGCCGGTCGAAAGCCCGGCGAGCAGCGTCAGCAGAAGCGCGGGGTAGTAGTTGCTCATGCGGCGAGTATCAGGATTTCGTTCCGTTGCGTTATGCAGACGAAAATCTTGCTCATGGACATCTCTTTTTCTTGATGGTGCTCACAGCAACCATGCAGAATAGGCTGGCGTTCCGGCCTTTTTGTTTATCCCCTCGAATCGTCTCAGCCGTTGGCGTTGTGCTTGTCGATGAGGGCGAGCGTTTCTTCGGCGGAGTTGCACACATCGTAGAATGAACGGTAGCTCTCGCCGACCATTTTTTCGGCGGCGATGCGCTCGAAGAAGTGCAGGAGCTGATCCCAGAAGCCATCGGTGTTCAAGAGAATGATCGGCTTTTCGTGGTGGCCGAGGTGCTTCCAGGTGAGAATCTCCAGAAACTCGTCGAGGGTGCCGAAGCCGCCCGGCAGGATCACGAAGGCGTCCGCCCAGCCGGTGAGCAGCATTTTGCGCTCGTGCATTGTTTCGACCACGCGCAGTTCGGTCAGCCCGTAGTGGGCGACCTCGCGCTCTTCGAGAAAGCGCGGAATGACGCCCCGAACCTGCCCGCCGCAGCGCATGACGGCGTCGGCGGCGCACCCCATGAGCCCGACGTGCCCGCCGCCAAAGACCATGCTGATCTTGCGTTCGGCCAGCCCTCGGCCCAGCGCCTCCGCTTCGTTGAAATAGGCGTCGGGCGCGCGGTTGCTTGAGCTGCAATAGACAGTGACTGAGCGGATCATGGCTTGGCTGGTTTACAGGTTCTGGTGATGCTGCCGGGCGAGCGGCGGTAGAGGTAGCTCTCCGGCTGGTCGATTTTCAGGACGCGGAATTGCCCGGATGCTCGCTCCCAGAGGTCGGTGTCCTCGGCGTAGTCGAGCGCCCGGAATCCGCCGATGTCGAGGAACAGCTCACGCCGCCCGAACATCGTCGCGCCCGCGATGCACTCCCTGACGTGAATCCATTGCTCCGGATCGTCGCGATCCCGCACCCACGGGTCGCCCTCGATGGCGAATCCGCCGCAAATGAGCCGCAGCTCCGGCGTCGCCTCCATCATCCGGTAGCGCGATTCGAGGTGCTCCGGCAGGTAGAGGTCGTCGCTGTCGAGAAAGGTGACGTAGCGCCCGAACGAGGCCTGGATGCCCGCGTTGCGCGACAGGGCGGCCTTGCGGTTCCGGTGCTTCATGTAGCGGATGTTCTGGTGCTGGCGAAGGAACGCATCGACAATCGCAAAGGTCTCGTCCGAACTGCCGTCATCGACGACGATCAGCTCCCACTCCGCGAAGCTCTGGGCGACGACGCTCTCGATGGCGGGCGCGAGCAGCGGGGCGCGGTCGAAGGTCGGCAGGATGATCGAAATGGCCGGGCGGATGTCGAATCGCGGTGCGTTCATGCTCGTCGTCACTTGCTTTTCAAGGTTCGCCGACAAGCTGCACGAAAATTTCGTGGCTGCGCGGGCGATTGTCGCTGAAGGTCACGGCTCAATCGATTTGATGGCGAAGGCGCACACCAGCATTCCGGCGACGAGGAAGTTCTGGGCGATGGCGTTGTAGCGCACGTCCATCGTTCGCGGCGAGCGCACGAGGCTGAATTGCAGCAGGAACTGCGGTACGACGAGCGCCGCCGTCACCCATCCGTAGGTCGGCTCTCCGATCATGAACATGTAGCCCGCCGCCATGAGCTGGCCGAGGTCGATCATCACCGCCGCGATGAGCGCCGCCTTGCGCTCGCCGAAGACCGCCGGAAGGGTGTGAATGCCCACCTGCCGGTCGCCCTCGATGGACTTGAAGTCGTTGATGGTCATGGTGCCGGTGCTCGCGATGGTGTAGAGCGCGGCCACGATGAGCGACGGCGTGATGGCGCGGAGCGAGAAGTCGGGCCGGTAGGCGATTTCGCCCGCCACCCACGGAATGATGAGGTACGAAACCGCGACGATGATATTGCCCGCCCAGAGCCGTTTTTTCAGCTTGATCGGGTTGGCGCTGTAGAGGTGCGCGTTGATGATGCCGATGACGACGTAGAGCGCGATGAGCGGATGCACCAGCCAGCCGACGATGACCGAGAGCACCGACCAGAGGGCGATGAGCATTGTGGCGCTACGGAGTGAAATCGCGCCGCCGGGAATTGGGCGGTTGGGTTCGTTGATCTCGTCGAGGTCGCGGTCGAAGTAGTCGTTGAGCATCTGGCAGGTGCCGGTTGCCAGCGGCCCGGTGAGCAGCACGGCGAGCCAGAACTTCGTTTCGCCGACCTCCCGCCAGCCGAAAGCCCCGCTCGCCACCGCGCCGCAGATGAAGCTCCAGACCACCGGAATCCAGGTGACGGGCTTGAGGAAGCGCACGAACAGACGGAGGCTGGAGAGTGGTTCGGAGGAACGGTTCTGCGGAGGAACCATCTTGCGAACGTTCAGCGCGCCCTTTTCGCCGTTAGCAGCTTTGCCCGATACCTGACGCTCTTGAGATTCCGCTCCGGCCACGCTTGTTTGTACTAAATGGTGATGAAAAGAGTTACGGCGTCAAAAATAACACCATAAAACGAAACAACAGCACACTTGCCCGCAAAAAATCAGCGCGACGTGATCGCCGGAACCTGCACGGAGTACCGTCCGTACCGGTTAAAATGGTAAAACCGCAGCTCAGATTTTCGGATGGTGAAAAATGCCGGAAAAAGGCATTAACTGCTTTTGGAATAATGGGTAATGGGAAAAAGTCGGAATCATTGAGCTGCGGTGCTTGCATAAGTCATTGAAATTGCATAACCTACAGAGGCAGTTCAGTAGTACAATCAGACCATTGTCCCTTGTCATCGCTGATTTTTCCATGAGCTGCGGTTTTCGCGCCCGCAGCCCTTGCCAGTCAAGCGTTTCCGGGGGTACTCTTTATAGCTAATTGCACTCGCAGAGGATTGAAACAATACCTGTTCGATCGGACTCATAACCCGCATTACTTCACTTTATAGCTAATTGCACTCGCAGAGGATTGAAACTTTTCAGGTAAGCGCCTACCCCTGCAGAGATGCCGCCATCTTTATAGCTAATTGCACTCGCAGAGGATTGAAACCAAAGCACATGTCGGCCCAGAGGTCAAGGAACCATTTCCCTTTATAGCTAATTGCACTCGCAGAGGATTGAAACTTTTAGCGATTCGGTCGTAGTGCCGTTATAACAAGACTTTATAGCTAATTGCACTCGCAGAGGATTGAAACGCATGATTGAATGGATCTTGGGTTATTAAGACTACAACCTTTATAGCTAATTGCACTCGCAGAGGATTGAAACTGTCTGCCGACAGGCTCCACATCGCGGCCACATCGTGCCGGCTTTATAGCTAATTGCACTCGCAGAGGATTGAAACGTCATGGCCATGTTCAGCCAGTCACCAAAGATCACCTCATGCTTTATAGCTTATTGCACTCGCAGAGGATGTTTTTTAACAGTAAGGTTGTATTTCTTATTACAATTTTGACGAAAACTTGCTATGCCTGAATTGCTGACACAGAATAATCTGATGTTTCTGTTTGCATTTACAGCAGGAATGGTTTCTATTATTCAGCTTCTTGAATACCTGGTTACAAAGAACATTCCTTGGCTATGGCGGATTGTTCGGCAGCTCTGGAGAAAAATCAGGCGGAGTATTGGCAAAAAAGGGGATGACGGTTATGTTCAGCGCCATATTCTAAACTTTTCAGGCCATCCTGTCTCGTCCGGTCAGCAGCAGGCAATCGAAAAGCACATGCACTGGACCTCATCCAGCGTGGTGGATGTGCGATTGGGGAATGTGCCCGAAGACAACAACTTTGCAGCCGCAATCACCAAAGCCATCGAACGCGCCGGACTCTCGCGCGAGGAGTGGCAAACGATTCCATGCGTGGCCGTGCCCGCCGGTTATCCGGCAGTCTGGTCGGTCATCCTCGCCGAACTGCACGGACGGCTCGGCCACTTCCCCGACGTCGTCCGCCTCCGCCCAACCCAGCCGGGCGCAAGTGAAAAGTACGAAGTAGCGGAAATCATGCACCTGCTACAATTGCGACACGAATCGAGGGGAAAAAGATAACGGTCAGTGTTTTTAGACATGATTCGTTGATTTAGCCAAGAAAAATGCGTAAAATAGCATTCGTGCTGATGTTCGGCCTTTGATGAGATGATTACAAATACGCGCAATCCCCGCTCTGCCTTTTGGTTATGCCACCATGATTATCCCCGGTCCTGATTTGATTTTTCAGTAGTACGGCTTTTTCCTTTTTGAAGCGCATATTTCGTACCGTTATGTCAAGTAGGTATCCAGTCATCGAATGTGGCATTCAGCTTCTTGCCTGACTCTAAGCGCTTGATTTATCAAAACTTGATAACGCTAACCCTTCTGTCCTCCTATGCCTGAGCGGAATTCGTTTTATCTTGGCGCTTTGCTGCACGATGTCGGCAAGTTTGTCGAACGAGGAAAGCTCAGATTCTGGAGCACCTCGGCAAGATGGTATGTGGAGAAAAAGCAGACAAGCGGCAAGTCCCATGCTCATAAGCGCTATTCTGCCGCGTTTATCAAACTGTTTCGAGATAAAGAGTTCCTGTCGGATCCAAAGATCGAAGAGTTAGCTCTGCATCATCATCCGAGCTTCGAAACAGGCTTTGTTGACTCCAACAGCAAAAACATTCACTACAAGCTTCTTCAGATCGCCGATATCTGGGCCTCGAAGGAACGGGAAAAGGTCACCTTTCTTGAGCGGGTCTATTATACAAGAGCGCGACTTCAATCGATCTTTTCAGATATTAGGCTTACCGAAAAAGCCGGAGATGACTACAAGCCCGGCCTCGAATATCATGAACTGACGCCACTCTCCACCTTACCGGAATCACTATTTCCGGCAGGCCAATCTCCCAGATTGCCCCCACAGCCATACCACTCGATTGTCGAGGAGTTCAAGACCTCATTCGGCAAGATACGAACAGACAGGGAGGACGAGTTGTTGCCGCTTCTCTGGAAGTATTTCAACGCCGTCCCAGCCCAAACGCCGTACAGAAAGCAGGCGGAGTTTCTCGACAGGCCAGACATCAATCTCTTTGACCACTCAAGGGTCACGGCGGCTATCGCCCTCTGCCTGTATGATGAATGGATGCTTGGTGAATGGAATGGTAAAGACAAGACCATTCTCAAATATCATCCCGGCAGCGAAAAGCAGGACGCGCTTCCGGCCCCCTGCATTCTGGTTGGCGGAAGCATTTCGGGAATCCAGAAGTTCATTTTCAACGTTCCGTCGAAAATGGCCGCCAAAACCCTCAAGGCGCGTTCGTTCTACGTACAGTTTTTTGCCGATCTTTGCGCGCAAAAGGTTCTTGATGCTCTTGATTTGAAACAGGCCAATCTGCTCTATAACGGCGGAGGCCGGTTCTACATTCTCGCCCCGAAATCGAAAGAAGGTCAGCTCGACCAGTGCCGGAACGAGATCATGCAAAACCTGCTCCGTCGCGAGTTCATCGACGACGAGTTGAGCATCTCCCTTGCTTGCGTGGATGTAGCTCCAGGCGATTTTATGGAGCATTTCGGAGAAAAATGGGGAGAAGTGAACCGGAAGCTCGATGTCGCCAAAATGCAGAAGTTCAGAGGCTTGGATTATGACGATGTGTTCGAGCCGAAAGAGCAGCGCCGGGCAACTGAAGAACCGGCAAAAGGTGATCTCTATACGGAGATTACAGAAAGCCTGAAAAAAGAGGGCTACCGGATTTCCGACGCATCGGAGAGCGGTACATCGAAGCGTGATGGCTGGAGGAGTCTGTTCAGGTCGATGGGCTATGAGGTGGATTTTACTTCCGGCGGCGCAACGGGCAACACAACCGTTTTCAATACAACAGATTTCGAGGGAAAATATTCCGGCTTCCGGTTTGCCGTCAAGGATTTACCGCGTTGGAGGCCTGAGACGATCAGCCGTTTCAGGAAGGAGGTCGAGGAGCGTGGGCGCTCCATCGAGGAGTATCAGGATGATGACGGCGAGGGCGGCAAACTAGAGATAAAAACGGACAATATCATCACCTATTCGCAGCTTGCCTTCAAGTCATTTTATGAAACCGGAACCGAAAAGCTCGGCATTCTGAAAATGGATGTCGATGATCTCGGAAAGATTTTTGCCGAAGGCTTTCCCAAAGACCTCAGAACCCCTTCGCGGGTGATGTCCCTGTCGCGTTCATTGCAGTGGTTCTTCGAGGGGTACATGAACACGATCCTTCGCGATGAAGAGTTCCGCGATTATATCTATCCGATCTTTTCGGGTGGCGACGATCTGTTCATGGTCGGAGCCTGGCACAAGGTGTTCGACATAGCCCTGAAAATCCGGGAGGAGTTTCAGAAGTTCGTCTGCAACAACCCGTCACTGACACTCTCGGCAAGTTTGCTTGTCGTCGATGAGCACTATCCGGTCTCCCGCTTTGCCGTGCTCGCCGAAGAGCGTTTGCACGAAGCAAAGTACGGTCGCACCAATAAAAACTCGATCAACGTATTCGGCGAGATTCTTAACTGGCAAGAGTTCCGGGACGCCGAGAAAATCAAAGAGAAACTCGTCAGGATGGTCAAGGAGCTTGATGAGCCGAAAGCGATCATTCAAAAGGTGCTTCAGGGGTGCAGAGGGCTTGAAACGCTCTCCGGCGGAACACCGGGAAAGCAGCAATCTTATGCCATCAAGGTGTGGCAAATGGCCTATTTCTTCAGAGACCTCGAACGGGAACATTCGAAAGCTGTTGCCGATGAGATTATCGCTGAATATGAAAAGGTTGTCTTTGACGCCATGAAAGGCGAAACGGTAAACCCGATGTATATAGCGGTCGGAGCACGCTGGGCTGAAATGGCATCTCGTGAAAAAAATGAAAAGAACAATGCTCTTATAATTGAAAGGAGTCAATCCGATGCAAAATAAACCTAACCAGAAATGGAATGAGGACTTTGCTGACCACAAGCTAAAGAAAGCCTTTTGCGATGAATATGTTGATTATCTCCTGAAAACGGATAGGTCGGCGTATAATGATTATATTACCAAAATAAAAGAATATGTTTCGGGAATACGTAATAATATCACGTCATCACAACTACGAAACGTTTATTTAAGGGTAAAAAAAGCCGGAAATTGCGAGGAATTATTATTGCTACGACCTAAAATAGCTTATGTCGGAGGCCGTTCAGATTCGTATGACATGAAAACATTTGTTTTTCTTCTTGATCGACTGATAGAAAATCTTGATGATAACAAGGAAAAAATGAAACAGTTTCAGTCATTTTTCGAAGCGGTCATAGCTTATCATAAATATTATGGAGGGAAAGAATAATGAGGCTCATCGGAAAAGTTCGTCTGTCCGGCAAGATAAAGGCTGAAACCGGTTTGCATATCGGTGGTTCAAAAACCGCTTTGGATATTGGAGGCATTGACCTGAACGTCATCAAAACGGCTGAAGGGGTGCCCTTCATTCCCGGCAGCTCTCTGAAAGGCAAGCTCCGTTCGATTCTTGCTCGTGAGCATGGTTCAGAAGCAATAAGCAGGCCTAAAGGTGATGAGGATAAACAAAAAGTTTATGACGATGAGATTCCTGTCATCAAAGAGCTGTTTGGCACTGCCGGAGACAAAAAAGACGGGTGTCCATCGAGAATTATGGTGAGAGATGCCTCTCTCGACAAGTCCTTGTTCGATGCCCAGAAGCTAAATGGAGTGTTCAGTGAACTCGAAATGGATTATACGGAGAGCAAGTGGGAAAATACCATTGTGCGAAAGACAGGAACGGCGATAAATCCTCGCCCTGTCGAGCGGGTTCCGGCAGGTGCACAATTCGATTTCGAGATCATCTACAATGTGTTCAGTGAAGGCAAAAAAAAGAGGCTCGAACATCTGAACGAGATCACCAAGGCGCTGCGTATCCTCGAAGACGATTACCTCGGTGGGCAAGGGTCTCGCGGTTACGGAAAAATCAGTTTTAAAGATGTTGAATTCAGCTACAAAACCATCAAACACTACAAGAACGGAAACGACTGGCAAGAACTGAAAGGATTTGAATTATAACAACCCCCGTACCATGCAGGCACTCTTGTTGATTCCCGGTGATGGCGGGCAGTTTCACTTTGGCGAAAGCGGGCTGGATGACAGCAGTGATCTGTTGCACTCCGATACCCTGTTTTCGGCGTTGGCGAACATCTATGAATACGCCCTCGGCGGCGCGGAGCGATTGATCGAACTGGTTGGGTCAGAGAGGCTTTCGTTTTCTTCGGGCTTTTACGCCCTACTGAAAAAGAACTCTGATAAACCCCCGCTGTTGTTTGTGCCTAAGCCTGTCGTGACCTGGAGCGTCACTGATGATCGTAAGCGTTACAAGAACCTGAAGTACTTCTCTCTCGGCGTACTCGCAGAGTTTTTCAAACACTTCGATGCGCATAAGCTCACCTCTGACCTTGACCTTGCGAGTCTGCCCACGATTGGCAACGAGTTCGTTTACGTCAAGGGTGAGCTTGATGGCGCACCGGGCGATTTCGTCAATCGCTCCTTTCGCCGTTTTACTACCAGCCCGAAAGTGAAGGTGCACACAACGCCTGATGACCTTGACCGGCTCTACTACGAGACTACGGTACAGTTCCACTCCTGTTCCGTTGCCGGGGCACGCTACGAGGGGGCGTACTGCGTACTGTTCGATGCCGACCGCCTGAGTACCGAAGAACGGCAGGAGTTTCTCGCGGCTGTGCGACTCCTGGCTGACGAGGGCGTTGGCGGGCAGCGTTCTTCCGGCAAGGGGCAGTTCAGGGCGGTGCGTGAAGTGCAGATCGATATTCCAAGTACGGAAAATGCGGCCGCATATCTCGGCCTTTCGGCGCTTTCGCCTGCCGATTGCGATGAATTCAGGGCGCTGGAACGCTATGAACTCTTCGTTCGAGGAGGCGGTTCGCTTGGCTGGCGAGGCGAGGGCGAAAAACACCGCAAGCAGGCGCGATTTGTCCGGGAGGGAGCTATCATGCGTCGGCATGTCAGCGGAAGAATCGTCGATCTGTCGCCTGACACCGAGCCAAATTCGATAAAGCGCAACGGCAGAAACTTTGCTATTCCAATCTGAACGGGCAACATGAAGCAAACCCTGAAGTCTCACAAGGTGCGCCTGGCAGTGCTCTCGCCGCTCTTTATCGGCGCGGGAGACGAGCACACGCTTTCGCCGTACAGCGATTACGTGAAGCGCGGTGACTGGCTCACGTACATCGATACTGGCAAGCTTCAGGAAGCGATGCAGGGCGACGCGGCGCTCATCGATGCCTTCGTGAAAGGGATGCGGCAATTCGACAACAACCAGGCGCCTTTTGAGCTTGAAGATTTCATTACCGAAACCCTGGGCAGGCGGGTCGAAGATTTCGCCGTTCGTCTCGTGCGTATCGAAGGCGATTGCAAAAAGGCCCAAATCCGCCGCTTCGTCGCTACCGCCGGCAAGCCCTTCATCCCCGGCAGCTCCCTGAAAGGCGCGATCAGAACGGCGGTGCTAGTCGATTGGCTGCTGAACAGAAAAGATGGTGAGCCAGCACTTGACAAAATCAGGGTTGCGGTCAAAAAAGGTAATCAAGAGGCCCTGGAAGCAATGAACCCTGAACAAGCCTGTTTTGGCTCGATTAGTCATGACGTATTCCGTCACCTGAGGATCAGCGATTCCGTGCCGATCGACGTCTCCCATCTGATGGTCGGTGAAATGAAGCGGGTCGCCTTGCCATCGAAAAAGAAAAAACAGCAACAATCGGACATTCCGCAGTGGAGTGAAATGATTGATTGGTCAGTCGAGACCGTCTGTTCTATCTCCATGATCACGCCGCTTGAGCCGACAGGCTTCGATTTTCTCGATCACCAGTCAGTTTCCAAACTCTTTTCGATTGTCAACCGGATATCGCTTGAATCATGTCAGCGTGAACTCGATGAACTCGAAGGTTTCGGAAAATTCCGGGATTTTACCGGATTCTATGAAAATCTCGAACAACAACTCCTCTCGATCAAACCTGACGAAGCGATTCTTCGCCTGGGTGGCGGCAAGACTTGGCACGACAATTCGATTGGCCTGTCTATTGATAACGAGGAGTTTGGACCGGAGATATTGTTCAAACAATACCTTCAGTTACTGATGAACATCGAAAACCTTCCCTTCCCCTCTACCAGATCGGCTATCGTCAAAAACAACGAACCAATTGCTCCCACCGGCTGGGTCAAGCTCACACTGTCCAAGAACAAATGAGTATGTTTACTCCTCATTTTAAATTCATAAAGCGTGATGCTGGTTGCTATCTAATTGTACAAATATTCCGATTTGAGGATATACAAAGATTTGTCTTCGGAGGCAGAAGGTTTGACCTGACTTTAAAGCAAAAAATAATGAGTGTCCATTGTCTGGTGAGTTTTGAAAACCGATGATTACATAATCTCCCCCCATGCGCATAAACCTCACGCTCTCCCATAGAAAACCGTCAATCACCCTGCCGGTAAACTGTTTTCATCTGCTCTCCTCCCTTATCTACAATATCGTCGATCAAAGTTCCAGTGAATATGCCGAGCGGTTGCATGAGCAGGGTTATGTCTTGCGAAACCGGGCCTTCAAGCTTTTTACGTTCTCTCCGCTCTCTGTGGTCGGGAAAGGCCGCAAATGGCATTATCGGGATGATGGTACCATGAGTACTCGTGAACGTCTGTTGCAGTTGACTATCTCCTCACCGAAAAGTGAATTCATAGAACATCTTGTGATCGGGCTGTTGCATCAACCGATAGTGCGTGTTGGGCATGAGCAGTTTCGTGTTGAAACGGTGAGGCGGCTCGATCCCCCTCAATTCACGGCTGACATGCGTTTTGTTACGCTATCGCCGCTTGTGTGCAGCACGAAAAACGATAACGATCGATATACGCAGTTTCTTTTTCCAGGCGACGAGGAGTTCGAGCAAAAACTTATTGCGAATCTTGCTCGAAAGTATGAAGCGTTACATGGCAAGCCATATCCCGCGACTGAAACCTGTTGTCGCTTCACGCTCGACAGCGAATACCTCGAACGACGGCAGGGGAGAGTGCAGAAGCTTATCGCCGTCAAAGAGGGGACGCCCGATGAAACAATGGTGAAAGGCACACTCGCCCCTTTCCGAATCGAAGCGCCGCCTGCGTTGATGGAAATCGGCTACGATTGCGGCTTTGGCGAAAGGAACTCGCAGGGGTTCGGCATGGTGAAGCTCGACACCTATCACGCAGGTGGCTTGTGAACGCTGAAACGCCGCGCTCTCCATTGCTCTCCTCCCCATGAGCCTTGCAATCAGCCCGTCATTTCCCGCGCCGCGCTTGCAAGGTAGCCGGTTGGCGTGTACATTTTTACAGAGACGTTACGGACAATCTGTAAACCCGCATTACTTTTTTTGCCCATGCCCCTCAAGTTTATCAAAGAGATGAAGCAGAGCTTCATGCTGCACCCCGTGGCGGCTCACTTCAGCAACGGAGTGATTCCTGTGGCCGTCCTCTATCTGCTGCTTTTTCTGCCAACCGGCGATCCGTTTTACGAGCGCACGGTGATTCATCTGCTCGTTATCGTATTGCTCGCCGTGCCGGTCTCCTTTTATTCCGGCATTCGCGACTGGAAACGCAAGTACAAGGGCGCGAAGGCTCCGGTGTTCCAGAAGAAGATCAGGCTTTCGATCCTGCTTTCGGTGCTGTGCGTAATCGCGGTTTCGATCCGCGTCGCCGTGCCCGGCGTGATGCAGGAGGGCGGTTTTCTCGCCTGGATTTATGCAGCCGCGCTGTTCGCGATGCTGCCCACGGTCGTTTTGCTCGGCCATCACGGTGGCAAGCTTGCCGCCGGACAGCGTTCCGAGAGGTTCCGCTGATGGAGGTCGAATTGCTGCCGCTCTCTCTGGACGACATGGAGGAGATGGCCGGAATCTTTAATCACTATGTCGAGCACAGTTTCGCGACCTACACCGAAACGCCGGTCAGCATGGCGCGTTTCGAGGGGCTGATGAATTTTACGCCCGGTTATCCCGCCTTCGTCGCGCGTGATTCCGGTGGCTCGCTGGCGGGCTTCGGACTCTTGCGGCCTTACAGCCCGATTCCGGCGTTCGATCGCGCCGCCGAGCTGACCTGCTTTCTCGCAAAAGGATACACGGGCCGGGGGATCGGCAGCATGATCCTGCAAGCGCTTGAGTCCGGCGCAGTGGAGCTGGGCATCAAGTCCATCGTGGCGACGGTTTCGTCGCTCAACGAGGGGAGCCTCCGTTTCCACCGCGCCCGAGGCTTTGTCGAACAGGGGCGGCTCGTCGGCATCGGATCGAGGAATGGGCGACGTTTCGATGTCGTCTATCTCCAGAAAATGCTGTGAGTATTCGTTAAAAGGAACACAAACGTATCGCGATGATCGATCTTCAGACGCTTCTTCTCTTTTTTCCGGCGGCTTTGCTGCTTGCGCTTTCGCCGGGGCCGGACAACCTGTTCGTGCTCGCGCAGTCCGCGCAGCATGGCCGTTCCGCCGGTCTCGCCGTGACCCTCGGTCTCTGTACCGGCCTTATCGGTCACACGCTCGCCGTGGCGTTCGGGCTTGCCGCCATCGTCAAAGCGTCGGCAGTCGCGTTTACGGCGCTGAAGATCGCCGGCGCGCTCTATCTGCTCTGGCTCGCCTGGCAGGCATGGCGGGCCGGAGCTGCGGTCGGCGAGTCGCAGACGCCATCTCTCGGCGGTATCGAGCTTTACCGGCGAGGCATCGTGATGAATCTCACCAATCCGAAGGTCTCGATCTTTTTTCTCGCCTTTCTTCCGCAGTTCGCCGATCCTCGCCACGGCTCGATGAGTACGCAGTTCCTCGAACTTGGCGCGCTCTTCATTCTGGCTACGCTGATTGTGTTCGGCGGATTGAGCATGGTTGCCGGAGGACTTGGCGAGCGCTTCCGCCGTTCACCCGCCGCGCTCCGGCTCGTCAACCGGGCCGCCGCCGCAGTGTTCGTGGGGCTTGCCGTCAGACTGGCTGTCGCCGAGCGCTGAACTTTTGCGGTAGGCTACGTTTACTCATCTTTCACAAGAGTTTGCGCGATGTCGTCGGCAAGCAGCACGCTACCTGTCGTGACTTGACGGCGGTGCATTTTCTTTTTGTTAATTAGTACGGAATAGTGTACAATCTATAGTATTTAATTAGAGACAAAAATCAAGTCACCGGGCTGTAGTTTGAATGAACGGAATCGATCTTGTCAGCGATATCAGACCACTTTCGGAGTTCAGGGCCAATACGGCGGCGCTTGTTGCGCAGGTCAGGAAAACTGGCCGTCCTCTTGTTCTTACCCAGCACGGGAAGAGCGCCGTAGTATTGCTCGACGTACGCCATTACCAGTCGATGCTGTCGGCATTCGAGCAGACGCAGGGATTTCAGTCCAGCGCTGAAGCTTCGGTCATGAGTGGCGGGAAGGAGTCATGAATTTCGCGTGAGGTATTTTCAATACTTCATTTATGCATTTTGAAGTCGTTTTTTCTCGTGAATTGTCGTATGCTCTTTGTATAATGAGCACTTAGTACCGTATGTATAATGCCAGCCATCAAAGGCTGGAGTGACTGCCAACAGAAGAAACGTTCAGCCATGTCAGCACATATCCTCGATACCTCTGACCCGCGCAAACGGCGGGACGCAGGCGGTGAAATGGGCAGGCCGTATAACCGTTTTCCCTCCACACTGCGAGCGCTTTTTGCACTTCTCGCTTTTTTCGTTTACACGCTAACGCCGCTCACTGCTTCGGCCAGACGAGCACCGGCTCCGGAAGGCGAGGATGCCGTCTCGGCCTTTATCGTCAAGGAGACAGGTCGCCCTGAACTCCTCAGATCGAAAGAGATCGACAAACTCCTCTCTCCCGCCAGCCTGACCAAGATCATGACCTGCATGATCGCCATCGAGAGTGGCCGCATGGATGACGTGGTGTCGATTCCTCTCGAAGCGACGCAGGTCGAGCCGACCAGGGCCGGTTTCCTGCCGGGCGAGCAGATCAGATTGCGCGACCTGGTCAAGGCGGCCATGGTCAATTCGAGCAACGACGCTGCTTTTGCCATCGCCATCCATCTTGGCGGCAGCGTCGAAGCATTTGTTTCGTCGATGAACGTGCGCGCCCGCGCCCTCGGCATGGGGCATACCGTGTTTACCAATCCTGCCGGCTATGACCGCGGATTCTATGCCGGGAACCGAACGACAGCAAGAGACCTGATGATGCTCACGGAACGCGCCATCAGGTATCCCGAATTCAATGCCATCGCAAAGCTTGACAGGGTGGTGTTCAGTGAGCTTGCAACAGGAAAGCGCTACAGCCTCAGAACCCACAACAAGCTCATGGATCGTTATCCATATACCGTGGGTATCAAGACCGGCTATACCTCGATGGCTGGCCCGTGCCTGATCGCAAGGGCGCTGAAGGATGGCAAGGATATGCTCATCGTCATGCTCAATGCCCGGACGGATCGCTGGTCGCTGGCATCCACGATGTTCGATCGGGGGTTCGGGGCTGAAACGGGCAGAACGGTTCAGGTGGCAGGAATTGGCGCGGATGCTCCGCTCAGGATTGCGACGTCAACTCCGGCGTTGCCAGCATCGATGGTGCTCGCCGAGCGAACCAGGGCTTTGGAGGCGCTGAGGCGAAAGGTTGAAAGCCACCGTGGCCAATCCGCCGTAGCAGAGATTCACGGGATGAGCATGAATGGCCAGTCAGAGGCGAAATCTTCTATCAAGATCAAAAATCTGGAACAGCCGAAATCTGCCGTGGCTGCGAAATCACGCGTCAAGGCAAGCCGCACCAGCAAGGTTGCTCTCAAGGCCGCCAAAAAAGAATCCGCCCGCAAGCGACAGCTTGCCAAAGCGCAGCAGCGCAAAATCAAGAGCAAGGTCGCTTTAAAATCCGCAAAAAAGAGCGGCTCTGCCAAAGTGGCGCACAAGTCACGAAACAAGGAGCGTCAAGCGATCAGGACAGCGAGGAAGGGAGCTGCAAAGCGTTCGACTGCCGATGCAAAATCGGGAAAAAAACGCAGCAGGAAAGAAGAACTCTCTCTGTCGAAGAAGTCTGAACGCTCTCCAAATGGGTGAAGGGCGAGGCTGTTGAGAAGCGTTTATACCCATATTTTTGAAGTGTCTGCCTCGTCGATCGACGGCTATGGGCATGTCAACAATATCGAATATCTCCGCTGGATGCAGGAGGTTGCCACCGCGCATACCGCCTCTGAAGGGTGGACGCTCGACCGTTACCGGCAAAGCTGCGCCATCTGGGTCGTGCGCCGTCATACCATCGATTATCTCAGCCCGGCATATGCCGGTGAACGCCTCGACCTGCACACCTGGATCGAATGGGTGAAAGATTGCCAGTCGGTTCGCCGCTATCTGCTGACGAGAGCAGGAGAGCACCGCGCTCTCGTCAGAGCCGAAACGCTCTGGGTGTGCGTCGATCCTGAGTCGGGCCGTCCGAAAAGGGTGCTGGAAGATTTTATTCAGGCCTTCGACCTGGTTTCCGGTGGCGATGCCGAAGCGCTCCGCATCGTTGGTAAAACGCCCCGGTCAGCCAACTGATCCCTTTTCCTGCCGGAATTTTTTCAACCTCCAATCGCATCGTTTCATGGTCAAGCATATTGTGATGTGGCGTCTCAAGGAAGAGGCGCACGGTAACACTGCCGAAGTCAATGCACGTCTCATCAAGGAGAAGCTCGAAGCGCTTTCGGGCAGGATTCCCGGAGTGCTTTCAATAGAAGTCGGAGTCGATTTCAGCCGTACCGACAGCTCTGCGGAGGTGGTGCTCTATTCGGAATTCGCCGATAAAGCGGCTCTCGAAGCCTACCAGCGCCACCCCGAACACGAAGCTCTGAAGCCCTTTATCGGAGGAGCGACAAGCGAACGGCGGCTGGTGGATTATGAATGCTGAATTATGAATGATGAGTTATGAATTGAAGAAGGAAGCCGGGGGAATCTGCCAGGCAGGGGCGGGGAAGAGTCGTCTTTATTTCATCAACCTATAGGCCCTATAAGACTTATAAGCCGAATTTCCGAAAAAGCGCACGGCATTTCGGGCATTAACAAAAAAAGAGGCCTTTGAAAAGACCTCTTTTTTTATCTGGAAAACAGGGAGTGTGAATCAGCCCTGAACGATGCACTCTGCCGGGCAGACTGCGGCGCATGCCGGAGCATCAGCAAATCCTACGCACTCGGTGCAGCCAGCTGCATCGATAACGTAGATCTCGCTGCCTGCGGAGATAGCGTTGGTCGGGCATTCGGGTTCGCAAGCACCGCAGTAGGTGCATTCTTCAGTGATATACAGTGCCATATTGACGACGTGCTTTGATAGTTATGAGAAAAAAAGAACAATTTTGATAAATCTATCCAATATATGATTTTTTCAGGCCTGAAAACAAAAATGTGATGATTATTTGAAAGAAAGAGGCGGGGAAAAAGACATTACAGATCAAGCCCACCGTTCAGAAAAGTTTTTTTACAGGGCGGTGGGCTTGATGACGGGCAACTACACCTTGAAAATGCAGTCAACAGGACAGACAGCCACGCAAGCAGCTTCGTCATGGTAGCCGACGCAATCCACGCATACATTCTCGTCGATAACGTAAATGGAGTCACCCGCGGAGATTGCGTTAACCGGACATTCAGGCTCGCAGGCTCCGCAGTAGGTGCATTCATCGGTAATACGGTGTGCCATGGTATCTCAGATTTAAGTGGATGAAAAGCGCTTTCCGTAACGAGTCAGGGCGGGCCGTCTCATCGGGGCGTTATCGCAATGAAGAGATCGATCCTCGTTGTGGCTTGGCTCTACCTGTTAAAAAACCTGAGCGTGAAGATCAAAGTTCCTCTTCTTTCGACGCCCCGCGCCGGTGTCCCTCTTCGTGGTGTTCGTAGGCGTTGATGATATCCTTGACGAGCTGGTGGCGAACCACGTCGGACTTGTCGAGAAAGACGAAGCTGATGCCTTTGATCCCCTTGAGGATTTTTTGAGCGTTCATCAGCCCCGACTCCATCTCCTTCGGCAGGTCAACCTGCGTCACGTCGCCCGTGATGATCGCCTTGGAGTTGACGCCGAGCCGGGTGAGGCACATCATCATCTGCTTGCTCGAAGCGTTCTGGGCTTCGTCCAAAATGATGAACGAGTTGTTCAGCGTCCGTCCGCGCATGTAGGCCAGTGGCACGATTTCGATGACGCGGCGCTCGGTGAGGAACTTGAGCTTTTCGGCGGTGAGCATGTCCTGAAGCGCGTCGTAGAGCGGCCGCAGGTACGGGTCGATTTTCTGGGCGAGGTCGCCGGGCAGGAAGCCGAGGCTCTCGCCAGCTTCGACCGCCGGACGGGCGAGCACGATGCGCTTGATTTTTTTCGCCTTCCACGCTGCCACCGCGATGGCGACCGCCGTGTAGGTCTTGCCCGTGCCAGCCGGGCCGATAGCGAAGAGGATGTCGTTGCTGGCGGCTTCGGCCACCATCCGGCGCTGGCCGTCGGTTTTGGCCTTGACGACGTAATCCTTCGTTTCGACGATCACGTCCTTGTCACCCGCAAGTGCCGCCGAGGGGCGGGAGACCGGCGAGAGCGCCAGGCTGACAAGCGCGTTGACGTCGTTTTCCAGCACTTCGCCGTGCTGGTCGGCCAGGAAAATCAGCTCCCTGAAAATCTTTTCGATGGCGGTCACGTCGGGTTCATCGCCGCCGATCGTGATTTTCGCGCCGCGCGCATTGATGCGAATGTCGGGGAAGGCTTCACGAACTTTTTTCAGATAGCTGTCGTAAGGCCCGAAAATGATGACGGGTTCGATCCCTTCGAATTCGATCGTTTTTTCAGTCAAAGGTTTTCCTGGTTTGATATTACTGTCCAAGCGCTGATGTATCCAGATGCGGGGCCGATTTACTGAGGTAATTTTGCACGTAGTCTTTCACTCCCTCTTCGAGCGGCGTCATCCGTCCGGTGTAGCCCGCCTGCCTGAGATGGCCGGAGTCCGCACAGGTATAGTACTGGTATTTGTCCCGAATCGTTTCAGGCATATCGATAAACTCTATACTTACAGGCCGCTTCATCGCTACGAAAGTCGCCGTCACCAGATCCCTGAAACTCCGCGCCTCGGCGGTGCCGATGTTGAAGAGGCCCGTCGCCGACGGCGTTTCGAGCAGCCACTGCATGATCTTCGTGCAGTCCTTCACATAGACGAAATCGCGCATTTGCTCGCCGTCGGCGTAGCTTGGATTGTGCGATCTGAACAGACGCACCGCGCCGGTGTCGCCGATCTGGTGAAACGCCTTGAAGACGACGCTGGTCATGTCCTCCTTGTGGTATTCGTTCGGGCCGTAAACGTTGAAGAACTTGAGGCCCGCCGCTTTTTCGAGGATGCCGTTGCCGAGCGCCCAGCAGTCGAACAGGTGCTTCGAGTAGCCGTACATGTTCAGCGGCCTGAGCCGGTCGAGCGCTTCGATGCCGTCGCTGTACCCTTCCGCGCCGTCGCCGAAGGTGGCCGCGCTGGAAGCGTAGATGAAACGCGCATCTTTTCTGGCGCACCACATGGCGAGCATCTTCGAGTATTCGTAGTTGTTGCGCAGAAGGAGGTTGGCGTCCTGTTCGGTGGTGGAGCTGATGGCTCCCATGTGAATCACGGCATCGATCTGCGGAAGCCGGTCATGTTCGAGCAGGGCGGGCAGGTCGTCTTTGTGGATGAAGTCGGCGTAGCGGAGGCCCCGGAGATTGAGCCATTTTCCCTCGGACGCCTTGCCGAGGTCATCGACGATCAGCACCTGTTCGGCGCCGTTGCGGTTGAGCTCCCAGAGCATGGCGCTGCCGATGAACCCCGCGCCGCCGGTAATGATGATCATGCAAAAAAGTCAAATGGTTGACAGACCAAAAAATATACCTCCGCCTCGCGGGAAAAGCAAAAGGCCAGCCCTTCTCTGGACTGGCCCTTTGCCGAGGAGTATGTGGAGTAATGTCAGGCGGAAGCTCTCATGAGATTGTCGTGCGCGAAAAACTTGCGGCCCCAGAAGAGCCAGAGCCTCACCGTATCGACAGGCTTTCCGATAATGTCGGAAATCTGCGCGTGCCTCATTCCGGTCAGCTCGGACAGTAGAACAGAGAGCTTGATGTCTGCGGCCCACTGCCTGAGCGATTCGATCAGGCCGCCATTGTTTTCAGTCGTTTCGTGGATGTCGAGATCAGCACTCTGTCCGTAAGCATCCAGGTAACATTCTCGAAAAGTTTTCAGCACTTCGGTTTCAGGCGCTTTCAGATCGGCGTTAAGGCAGGTGGTGCTCACCAGTTCGTTCGATGCTTTCTCATTGCCTGTCATCCAGTAGGCAAGGCTGTATATGTCATCGATCAGGTCCATCGGTGTTTTCTTGATCTCTATCATGGTAGCTCCTTGTTTGTTTGGATAAAGAGGATAATTTTTGTCCTGTTTTAATGTAGTGAAAAAAAATTCCCTGGCCAGTTTTTTTTTACGAAAAATGCAAAAAATCGTTTCTTGGATGGTGCCGCGCTCAATGTTTATAATCGCACACAACTTTTCGACGTCGAAAACCGGAAAATCAATCACTATGAAAAGAGATCTCAGAGCCATGCTCAATCCCGCCCTGGAGCATATCGAGACCTACAAGGTCGAGGGCGGCCAGGAGGCCGAGGTCAAGCTGAACCAGAACGAGAACCCGTTCGACCTGCCCGGATGGCTCAAGGAGAAAATTCTCGACCAGTTCCGCCAGGAGCCCTGGAACCGTTACCCGGACATTCTGCCGTATCGCGGCATGGCTGCGTATGCGTCGTTTCTCGGCGTACAGCCGGAGTCGGTGATCATGAGCAATGGCTCGAACGAGATGCTCTACACCATCTTCATGGCGTGCCTCGGCGCTGGCCGCAAGGTGCTCATTCCCGAACCCTCGTTCTCGCTTTACGACAAGCTCGCGCGTCTCCAGCAGGCCGAGGTGGTGGATGCGCCGATGCGTGATGATCTCTCGTTCGACGTCGAGGCGATCATCGAGGTCGCCGGGCGCGAGCAGGTCGATTTCATCGTGCTTTCGACGCCGAACAACCCGACCAGCAAGTCGCTCTCGCACAGCGAAATCGAGCGCATCGTCGAGGCCGCCGACGCCATCGTGCTGGTCGATGAAGCCTACGTCGAGTTTTCGCGAGAGCAATCGGCGCTCGACCTGATCGACCGCTACCCGAACCTCGTCGTCCTGCGCACCATGTCCAAGGCGCTGGCGCTTGCCGGTATGCGCATCGGCTTCGCGATCGCCAATCCCGCGCTGCTGGCTGAAATCTCCAAGCCGAAAATTCCCTTCGCCTCCAGCCGCCTGGCTGAAATCACCCTGCTCGAAGTGCTGGAAAATTACTCGCTCGTGACCGACGCCGTGAAGTACATTCTCGGCGAGCGCGAGCGCATCGAGGCGGAACTGGCCGGAATTCCCGGCATCCATGCCTTTGAGAGCGACACCAACTTCATCATCATTCGCGTTGCCAACGCCTCCGGGGTGTTTAAAAAGCTGAAAGAGGCCGGTGTGCTGGTGCGCAACGTGTCGGGCTATCCGCTCATGGAGAACTGTCTGCGCTTCAACGTCGGCCTTCGCGAGGAGAACGACCGTTTGCTTGAGTTGCTGAAAAGTCTCTGAGATGGCGAGTTTCAGGCAGTTGGCGGGCACGGAGATGGGGCGGCTGACGCCCGAGTCTTGCGCGGCTTCGGCTCGCCATCCGGTGACGCTCGTGCTGTATAACATCCGGAGCATGTGGAATGTCGGCGCGATGTTCCGGACAGCCGACGCGGCGGGCATCGACGAAATCGTCATTACCGGCTACACCGCCACGCCGCCCCGCAAGGAGATCGACAAGACCGCGCTCGGCGCGCAGGAGGTGGTGCCGTGGCGCTACTTCGACGATCCGGTCGAGGCCATCGCGGCGCTGAAAAGCGAAGGCAAAAAGGTTTTCGGACTCGAAATCGCCGAGAACAGCCGAAGCTATACTTCACTGACGGAGGACGATTTTCCGCTCGCGCTGATCGTGGGCAACGAGGTCGAGGGAATCGGCGACGCGCTTCTCGGCCATTGCGACGGCGTAATCGAGATTCCGCAATATGGCGTGAAGCATTCGCTGAACGTGGCCGTGGCGGCGGGGGTGGCGCTTTTCGAGTGCGTCAGGGCGTTCCGGCAGAACGGGTGAACTTTTACGACCGCACCCCGGGTATGTTCTCTCTAATTGTTGTATATTCAGGGCGGTTTCTTGTTCCTTCGATCATTTTGCCGGTTGTGCCCTCATCACTGTTCCTTATCTGTAATCTTGCCATGCTACACTACAAAACACATGTGATTGCCGAAGATGCTCCCTGGGTAGTGTTCGTGCATGGCGCCGGAGGAAGTTCTTCCATATGGTTCCTGCAGATCAAGGAGTTCGTCAAACACTTCAATGTGCTTCTGGTCGATCTCCGTGGGCATGGCCGCTCGAAGCACATAACGACCTCGAAAGAGGAGCGCCATTACAACTTTGAAGTCATTACCCGCGACGTCATCGAGGTGCTCGACGTTCTGCAAATCCAGCGGGCGCACTTCATCGGCATCTCGCTCGGTACCATTCTCATCCGCAATCTCAGCGAACTGGCCCCGGAGCGGGTGCAGTCGATGATCATGGGTGGGGCGATCATCCGCCTCAACGTGCGGGCAAAGGTGCTGGTGGCGGTTGGCAATTTCTTCAAGCGCATGGTGCCCTACATGTGGCTCTACACCTTTTTCGCCTGGATCATCATGCCGAAGGCCCGCCACCGCAAGTCCCGCGTCATGTTCGTGAACGAAGCCAAGAAGGTGGCGCAGAAGGAGTTCATGCGCTGGTTCACGCTCACCTACGAACTCAATCCGCTGCTCAAGTATTTCGAGGAGAAGGATACTGGTATTCCGACGCTCTACCTCATGGGCGAAGAAGATTACATGTTCCTGCCGGCGGTCGAGTATATCGTCAACCATCACAGCAACTCCTATCTTCAGGTCATCGGCAATTCGGGCCACGTCTGCAACATCGACCAGCCCCAGGAGTTCAACGCCCGCGCGATCAGGTTTCTGTGCAACATCAGCCCCCAGGCGCTGCCCGAAAGCGTTGACGCCATGCCGCAGCTCGCCACCGTTTAACAGACCGTTCCGTTAAATCTCGTCATCGCATGTTCGACGCCCAGCGAGGCGAAGTCGAGCACCGCATCGGCGCACTCCGGAATCACCTTGTCGATACATTTCCGCTCCTCCGCGCTGAATTTCGACAGCACGAACGACGAGAGCGACGCAGGCATGTTTTCCCCGCCAACCCCGACGCGCAGCCGCGCGAACTCCTCGCTGCCGAGGCACTGGATGATGTGCTTCAGCCCGTTCTGTCCGCCCGCCGAACCTTTCGCCCGCATCCGGATCGTACCCAGCGGAATGTTGACATCGTCGCAAATCACGAGCAAATCCTCCCTCTCGATCTTCCAGAAATTCATCGCCGCCACCACGGCGTGGCCCGACAGATTCATGTAGGTCATCGGCTTGACGAGAATCAGCGGCCCGCCCGGCGCGGTGATTTTTGCGTAGCGGTAATTACCCTTGCCCGACGAAAACAACGAGCTTCCCGCAAGGTGGTCGATGACATCGAAGCCGATATTGTGCCTCGTTGCCGCGTGCCGAAGTTCCGGATTGCCAAGGCCTACGATAAGTTTCATGCGCGTATCGGAAGTGTTCAGTTTCTGTAATGGTGCCGGAAAATAAGAATTATGAATTATGAATGTTGAATTATGAATTGGGAATGCCTCAAAACGCCATCCGTTTCGTCCACAACGTCCACCGCGTCCACGCCATCCCCGCTTTGCGCTACCGCAAAAACCCGCTATCTTTCCTGAACAAACGTTCATTCCACCTTTTACGGTATGCCCCAGGACAAAAAGGATTTTTTCATCAGCTACACCAGCGCCGACCGGCAGTGGGCGGAGTGGATCGCCTGGCATCTCGAAGATGCGGGATATTCCACCGTCATTCAGGCGTGGGATTTCCGCGCGGGCGGGAATTTCATTCTTGAAATGCACCATGCGGTAATTGACACCGGCAGAACGATTGCGGTGCTGTCGGAACGTTATCAGCAGGCGCTCTATACGCAACCCGAGTGGGCGGCGGCACTGGTTCATGATCCAACTGGCAAGAAAAGGCTTGTTGTTCCGGTCAGGATTGAAGACGTAAAGCCAGAAGGGTTATTTGCTCCTTTGATTTACATCGATCTTGCAGGGTTGGCGGAAGAGCCAGCGAAGGAAAAACTGCTCGCCGATATTCGAGCAACGATGAGCGACGAGCCGGTTCGCCCAAAAACCGCGCCGAATTTTCCGGGACATACCGGAACTACGCCATCCGCTATTTCACAGCCGCCCCGCTTTCCCGGAATGCTTCCGGCGGTCTGGAATGTGCCGTTGCAGCGTAATCCGAACTTTACCGGCAGGGAGGCGATACTGACCTGGCTTCACGAGCAGTTCGGCGCGTCAGCAAAACAGATTATTCACGGGATGGGTGGCGTCGGGAAGTCGCAGATTGCCAATGAATATTGCTATCGAAATGCCGGTGATTACGATGTGGTCTGGTGGCTGCGAGCTGAAGAGGAGCCGAGCCTGATTGCTGATTTTACGGCTCTGGCTACGGCGCTGAATTTGCCGGAAAAGGATGCGGAAGAGCAGGAGGTGGTGATCCGTGCAGTGCGGCAGTGGCTGGATCGTCACGATGGCTGGTTGCTGATTTTCGACAACGCCCGAAATGTGGAGAGCCTCCGCGGCTACCTGCCGCAAGGCGCGAGCGGTCATGCGCTGATTACGTCACGCAATCCCGATTGGCGGCACGTCGGAAAACCGCATGAAATCGTCAAATGGCTGAGGCCAGATTCGGTTGCCTTTTTACAGAAACGAACTGGGAAAGATGATCCTGCGGCGGCGGACGGAATAGCGAACGAGCTGGGCGACCTGCCGCTCGCCCTCGAACAGGCTGGCGCGTATATCTGCGCAAAGCAGAAAAGTCTTGCCGAGTACCTCGCCGATTTTCAGCAATTCCGAACCGAACTTTGGAAGCGGGAGAAAAAGCCTTCGGATTATCCCGATACCGTCGCGACGACGTGGCTCATGGCGTTCAAAGCTATTGAGGATGTTCCGTTGGCGAAGGAGTTGTTGCTCTTTTGCAGCGTCGTTGCGCCGGATAATATTCCGAAAAGCCTTGTGAAAAGTGCGCTGGAATATACCGCCGGACAAGATGGCGAGCCAGCCGCCATCAGCAATTTCACACTCGACGATGCCCGTGGAGCGCTGTGCTCCTATTCACTGCTCACCGCCGATACAGACAGCTTTTCCATCCACCGTCTCGTGCAGACGGTAGCGCAAGACCGGACGGGTGAGGATGAGATTGCGCGCTATCGAGCGATTATGCTCAAGGTTCTGAACAAGCAGTTTCCTCGAGAAGGCTACAATAATCCTGCTTTCTGGCCGGAATGTGAACAATTGTTGGCTCATGCGGAAAAGATTGCTGAGGAGGGCAAGCCTATGGTGGAAACGGCGACTCTGCTCAACAGCATGGGTTCGTATTATCATGGTCGAACTTTCTATGCAAAAGCCGAGCCGCTTTACCGGCGGTCGCTGCAGATCAGGGAAGATTTTCTTGGTAGTGGTAATCCCGATGTTGCTACAAATCTCAATAATCTGGCATCATTGCTTAAAGATCAAGGCAAGTACGGTGAAGCCGAGCCACTTCACCGTCGAGCGCTGAAGATCAGGGAAGAGCAGCTTGGCGGCGGGCATCCCGATGTTGCTCAGAGCCTCAACAATCTGGCATCATTGCTTCAAGATCAAGGCAAGTACGGTGAGGCAGAACCGCTCTATCGGCGGTCGCTGAAGATCAGGGAAGGGCATTTTGGCAATGAACATCCCGATGTTGCGGGCGGCCTCAACAATCTGGCAGGGTTGCTTCGAGCTCAGGGCATGTATGCCGAAGCTGAGCCGCTTTATCGGCGATCGCTGACGATATGGGAAGATCAGCTTGGCAGCGAGCATCCCGTTGTTGCGATCAGCCTCAACAATTTTGCGCTATTGCTTTATGCGCAGGGCAAATACACTGAAGCCGAACCGCTTTACCGGCGTTCGATGAAGATATGGGAAGAGCAACTTGGCGGTGAACATCCCAATGTTGCAGCCAGCCTGAACAATCTGGGGGGATTGCTTAAAGAACAGGGCAAGTATGCCGAAGCAGAGGCGCTTTTCGAGCGTGCTGTGCAGATTTGTGAGAATGTCTTAGGGGAATCGCATCCCAACACAATTACAGCAAAGGAAAATCTGGCGGTATTGTGGAAGGATATGAGCAAGGGGTGATTGTTCGGGTGGGGGTTCTGTAGGGGCGGGTTTAATGCCCGCCTGGCTGGGTGTGGCGTGGCATTTCTTGGACGGCGTGGACAATGTGGAAAATGCTGTCGAAGAGTAAAAACAGAAAAGGGAGCGGTGAGGCTCCCTTTTTTTGTCCACCAGGTCCACAAAGTCCACGCCGTCCGTGTTCTTACAAATCCGCTTGCGGCATGGCCTGCACTTCGGCGGCGGTGAAGACCGGGCCTTCTTTGCAGATGTACACAGAGCCGACGTTGCAGCGGCCGCATTTGCCGACACCGCATTTCATGCGGTTTTCGAGCGTCGTATAGACGTTCTCCGCCGTGAAGCCGAGCTTCTGGAGTGCCGCGAGGGTGAACTTGATCATGATCGGCGGGCCGCAGAGCACGGCGATGGTGTTCTCCGGCGACGGGGCGGCCTGTTCGAGCACGGTCGGCACGAAGCCGACGTGATCCTGCCAGTCCGGCGTTTCGCCTCCCGGATCGACCGTCAGCACGAGCCGCACGTCGTCGCGCTTTTTCCATTCGTCCAGTTCGTTTTTGTACACCAGATCGGCCACGGTTCTTGCGCCGTAAACGATGGTCACGTCGCGGTACTTCTCCCGCTGGTCGAGGCACGACCAGATGACGCTGCGCGTCGGGGGAAGCGCGATGCCGCCTGCGATGAAGAGGAGGTTCTTGCCCTCGAACTCTTCGATGGGGAAGCGGTTGCCGTAGGGGCCGCGAAAGGTCACGATGTCCCCCGCATCCACATTGGCGAGCGTCGAAGTCACGCGCCCCGACTGGCGGAAGGTGCATTCGATGTACTCCTTGCGGGTCTCCGGGCTGGCGACGCAGAAGGTGCTTTCGCCCTCGCCGAAGATGCCGTACAGGCCGAACATGCCGGTCTTGTAGTTCTGCTTGAAAAACTCGTGATCCTCCTCGCGGACGAATTCGAGCTTGAGCGTATTGACGCCGGGGGCCTCGGCGCGTTTCGACACAACCCGCATCGGGAACGGGCTGTAGATCATGTCGTGGGTATGGTATCGGTCTTGTGTCACCTCGGTAAATTTGTAATCGCTTGCAGAGTTTCGGTAATACCCATGTCCACCGGGCACTGGCGGGTGCAGCGGCCGCAGCCGGTGCAACTGTTGACGCCGAACTTGCCCTGGTAGTAGTTGAATTTGTGCATGATGCGCTGACGCCAGCGGGTCGATTGCGTGTTCCTCGGATTGTGGCCGGAGGTGTGCATCGTGAAGTTCGCGAAGGAGCAACTGTCCCAGTTCTTGCGACGGATGCCCTGATAGGTGTCGCCCTCGTCCTGGATGTCGAAGCAGTGGCAGGTGGGGCAGAGGAAGGTGCAGCTTCCGCAGCCGACGCAGCGCAGGGCGATATCCTTCCAGAACTGGCTCTCAAAGCTCGCCGGATCGGCCAACCACTCCATCACCTTTTCGACATCGAACTTCTCGGCCACCTGCGGCAAAGGGAACGTGTGGCCATTCCCTTCCAGCAGGAGAGACGATACAATCTCCAACAGAGCCTTGCCGCGTTCGGAAAGAACTTCGATCTGCCATCCGCTGCCCTCCAGCAAAGGACGGAGCAGCACGTCCGCGCCTTTCGCGCTGTCGGGCGAGAGCTTCACCGAGGTGCACATGCAGAAGTCGTCCGCCTGGGCGCAGGCGATGGTGACGATCACCGAGTTGTCGCGGCGACGGAACCAGTAGTCGTCCTTGTAGTCCCAGCCGAAGAGCGGGTCGTCGATGGCCAGCCCCGAAGCGTCGCAGGGGCGCACACCGAAGAAGACGCGCTTTTGCTCAGGCGGCGTCATGGTTTCGCTGTCGATCTGGTGCTTGCCGATCTTGTATTTGATGAGCGGCTCGGTTTGCGGGAAGAACTGATCCTTGATGGTGCGCTCGGTCAGAACGAGGTCGAGGGCCATATCGCTCGACTTCTGCACCTCGCCGAAGCTGCTCATCTCGTGCCGTTTCACTGGCGCGAGCACGCTGAATCCGGCGGAGCGCCAGGCGGCGATACAGTCGTCGAGTTTGTTCCTGAGAAGTATTCTGGTCATGCTTGTCCGGATGCTTAAAGAATGAAGGTCTCGGGGTCGTCCTGCTTGAAGCTCGCGAGCACCGGTTTCTGGTCGCTGTTTTCGCCGGCGACGTAATCGAAGGCGCTGCGCACCTCCTTGCCCATGCGGTAGTTGACGAGCCGGAGCGGAATGTTCACCGGGCAGGCTCGGTCGCAAGCGCCGCAGGAGGCGCAGCGTCCGGCCAGGTGGAAGGCGCGGACGAGGTTCCACTCGAAGTTGCCGAGGGTGTGCGACGAGGTGCTGACCCACTGCGGCTGGTTGACGTCAACGATGCAGCGACGGCAGTAGCACATCGGGCAGACCTGGCGGCAGGCGTAGCACTTGATGCACTTCGAGAACTCCTCTTTCCAGTACTCGAACCGCTCCTCCGCGCTCATCGCCTCGATCTTTTCGGCGGCCTCGATGACGTGGGGCGGCGGCGTCAGGTTCCTGATTTTTTCGCCAATGCTGAAATCCGAAATGTTTCGTCCTTCGAGTGCTGCGACATCCTTGCCGTTCTCGATGGCGTATCCGAGAATCACCACCTGCTCCGGCTTGAGCTGCGCCTCCGAAATGAGAATATTGACGCTGCGGATGCCGTCCGGCTTGAGGAAAACCCCCACCTTCTTGCCGTCCGAAAGCAAGCCCTCGGCGAGCAGGTAGGTCGAGAGGTTCGCGATGCAGGCCGCGTCGAGCACGAACTTTTGGGCCTCTTCCGGCGTACGGGCGAAGAGCGGACGGCGGCGGTCGGCGGTCGAACCCGCGCCGAAGCCGATGACCAGCTTCACCTCGCCCGACGAGAGCAGCGCGGCGGCTTCACTTCTGTATTGTTCCTGTATTCCCATTGATTAGTACGAAGACTGGGTTTCGATGACTTTTTGCAGCTCCTGGTACTGCGTGAACGGACCGAGCTTGCGGGTGTCGTCGGTGATTTCGTTGATAAGCTCGGCGAACTTGGCCCCCTCGGCTGCGCTGATCCACGAGAAGCGGATGCGCTCCTCCGGGATGCCCGTGAAGGAGAGCAGCGCGCGGAATACCGTCCAGCGGCGACGGGCATGGTAGTTGCCCGAAGTGAAGTGGCAGTCGCCCGGATGGCAACCGCTCACGAGCACGGAGTCGGCTCCTTTCTGCAATGCCTTGAGGATGAACATCGGGCTGATGCGTCCCGTGCAGGGGAGTCGCACGATCCTGACGTTCGGCGCGTATTTCAGACGGCTGGTGCCTGCAAGGTCCGCGCCCGCGTAGGTGCAGTAGGTGCAGACAAAAGCCACGATTTTCGGTTCGAATGGTTCGCTCATCGGCTGATTCGGTCGCTTGGTTGAGTTCAGGTTGCTGTTACGGCGCTCGACGTATTGTCAAAGCGCCATCACTTCGGCGAATATCTGCTTTTCGGTGAATCCCGCCAGATCGATGCTGTTGGAGCGGCAGAAGGTCACGCAGGTGCCGCACCCCTGGCAAAGGCCGGGATTGACGCTGGCCACCTCTTTGACGAGGTTGCCGTTGCGGTCGCGGATCTCCTTTTGCTCGATCGCGTTGTACGGACAGGCCGACACGCAGCCCCAGCATCCGGCGCAGGTCGCCTCGCCGACGGCGGCCACCACCGGCTCGCGTTCGAGTTGCTCGCGGCTGAAGAGGCCGAGCACCTTGGCTGCCGTGGCCGATGCCTGGGCGACCGAGTCGGGAATGTCCTTCGGCGACTGGCACGCGCCGCAGAGGTAGATGCCCGCGGTGGCCGTTTCGACCGGGCGCAGCTTCAGGTGCGCCTCGTTGTAGAAGCCGTACTCGTCGTAGCCGATGCCGATCTTCTTGGCGAACTCCTTTGCGTCGGGCTGTGGCACGATGGCCGTGGCGAGCACCACCATGTCGGCGGCAACCTCCACCGGCTTGCCGAGCAGCGTATCGACGCCGCGCACGATCAGCTTGCCGTTCTCCTCGAACACCTTGCTGACACGGCCCCGCAGGTACTCGGCCTCATCCTCCTCGATGGCGCGGCGGGTGAACTCGTCATACCCCTTGCCGGCGGCGCGGATGTCCATGTAGAAAATCTTGCTGTTGCCGTCGTGATGCTTGTGCGCGAAGAGCATGGCGTGTTTTGCCGTGTACATGCAGCAAATCTTGGAGCAGTATTTGACGCCTTTCGAAGGGTCGCGCGATCCGGCGCACTGGATGAAGACCACGGTCTCCGGCTCCTTGCCGTCCGATGGGCGCAGAATCTTTCCGGCGGTCGGGCCGCTGGCCGAGGCGAGCCGCTCGAAGTGCAGGCCGGTAATCACGTCTTTGTACTTGCCGTAACCGTACTCGCCATAGACGCTCGTGTCCTGAATCTGGAAGCCGGTGGCCACCACGATTGCGCCAATCTCGAACTCCTCGAAGGTGTCCTGCATCTCGAAATCGATGCAGTTCTCGATCTGGCAGGTTTTCTGGCAGATTTTGCACTTGCCGTTCTTGAAGTAGGTGCAGCGGTTCTTGTCGATTACCGGCACGTTCGGCACGGCCTGCGCGAATGGCGTGTAGATCGCCGTGCGGTTGCCGAGTCCGCATTCGAATTCGCTCGGAATCTTCTTGACCGGGCACTTCTGGATGCAGTCGCCGCAGCCGGTGCACTTGCTCATATCGACGTAGCGCGCCTTCTTGCGCACCTTGACCTTGAAGTTGCCAATGTAGCCGTCCACCTCTTCGACTTCGGAGTACGTCAGCACCGTGATGTTGGGATGCTGTATCGCCTCGACCATGCGCGGCGTCAGGATGCACTGCGAGCAGTCGAGCGTCGGGAAGGTCTCGGAGAGCTGCGACATGTGGCCGCCAATCGAGGGTTCGCGTTCGACGAGAATCACTTCGCGCCCCGCGCCGGCGATGTCGAGTGCTGCCTGGATGCCCGCGATGCCGCCGCCGATGACCAGAGCGCGGCGCGTGACCGGCACGGAGATCGGCTTCAGCTCGTTGTTGCGCTTGACCTTTTCGACCAGCGAACGGGTGATCTCGATCGCCTTTTCGGTGGCCTGATCCTTGTCGGAATGCACCCAGGAACACTGCTCGCGGATGTTGGCCAGTTCGAGCATGTACGGGTTGAGTCCGGCCTCGGCGCACGCCTTGCGGAAGGTGGTTTCGTGCATCCTCGGCGAACAGGCAGCCACCACGACGCCCGTCAGGTTGTTCTCCCTGATCGCGCGTTTGACGGTTTCCTGTCCCGGATCGGAGCAGAAATATTTATACTCGTTGCAGATTTCCACGCCGGGATGGTCGGACAATGCCTTGACAAGGTTGCCCGTATCGACCTTCGAGGCGATATTTTCTCCGCAGTGACAAACGAAGACTCCTATTTTTGCCATCCTGAAGCCCTGAGTTGATAATGTTTCCGGCACCGGAGCGAAAAGCGCCATGTGCCGCCAGACTATAGGGACAGTCAGTCCCTTGTACCGCTGTTTTCAGCAGTGCAGTTCAAGCTTTGCGTATTGAGATTCCCTTCTCTGCCTCTCTCCTGTTTGTTCAGATGTTCATCCTGAGCGAACAGGATGCTGAAGCAGGTATCGGCCCGTCAGGGCTGCATCCCGCCGGGTGACGGGAAGTTGTCGGCACCGGTCGGACAAGCTACCTGATGAAAGCTTTCAATGTACGATTCAAATGCCTTTTTCTCATACACCGCGAGCACATTAAAGGTTTCTGACCATGCCGGTCGCCGGAACGAAGTGCTTGTCGAGCGCCACCTCTTCGGGACTCGCGCCGCAAGCCATTGCGACCAGATCGGAAATGTAGTATACCGGCATCGAGCTTATGTCGTTGTACCGTTTGCGCATACCCTCCTGACGCATGTCGAGGTTGGTGTGGCAGAGCGGGCAGGCGACCACAAAAGCGCCCGCGCCGTTGACGGTGGCGTTCTTGGCGATTTTGTGCGTCAAGTCCTCGATCATCTCCTGCTGGGCCATTGTCAGACCCGCGCCGCAGCACTCGACCTTGTAGGCCCAGTCAACCGGCTTGGCGCCCAGCGCCTCGACGATCGCCTCCATCTTGGTCGGATTTTCCGGATCGTCGTAGCCCATCGCGTCGAAAGGACGCACCAGGAGGCAGCCGTAGTAGCAGGCCAGCGGAAGCTCCTTGAGCGGGTGGGTGACGCGCTTTTTGATCTCTTCGGCGCCCATGCCTTCGAGCAGTTGCATGACTCCGATGAAGCGCGCCTTGAGCTCGGTCTCGCGTCCCATCACGCTCTTCAGTTCGGCGCGAAGCTCCTCGGACTCCATGAGCGCCTTGCGGGCGGTCACCTGGCGGTTCAGGCAGGCGGCGCAGGGGGCGAGCACGTAGTCGAGGCCTTGCTGGTCGGCCAGCGCCTGATTCCTTGCCGGAAGGAGCACGGAGAGTTTGTGGTTGGTGGCGTGAGCCGAACTCGCGCCGCAGCAGTTCCAGTCCTCGATTTCGTGGAGCCTGATGCCGAGCCGGTCGCACATCTTGCGGATGGAGATGTCGTAATCTTTCGCCGTGCCGGAGAGCGAGCAGCCGGGATAGTAGCCGATGGTCATGCCGGAGGTGATTCTAAGCGGCTCGTCCGCCTTGAAGGTGCGCTTGACGGGCTTGCGCCTGGGCGCGGCGGCGTGACCGCTTCCTTCGGCGATCTGGAAAATTTTCTCGATCTCTTCCTTGTGCTCGACGGTCTCTTTGGAGGTGAAGGCCGTCACCGGATTGATCTTGCCCTGCTTCATCATCTTGAGGCCCGCGCCAGCGTCCTGCAGGAAGGTGCGGGTGCGCAGCTTGTAGCTGTTGACCAGCGCCAGCTCCTGCAAGCGTCCGCTCTTGCGAACCGTGTTGAGGAACGAGGTGTGGAAGGCCGTGACCAGCTTTTTTGCCTTGTCGGTGGAGACGATGCCGCTTTTGAGTCCCATTTCCCTGACGGCGTCCATCGTGCCTGCGATCTCCATGTTCTGCGGGCAGCGGGCCGTGCAGGTCATGCAACCGATGCAGTACCAGAGCGAGTCGCTCTGCATCGCCTCTTCGACGTAACCGGCCTGCACGAGGCGCATGATTCTCGCGGGAGGGTTGTCCATGAAGCCCCCGGCGGGACATCCGGCGGTGCATTTGCCGCATTGATAGCAGCAGGCGTAGTTGTTGCCTGTAGTCTGTTCAAGCTGCCGCTTCAATGAATCTGTACGGATAGTATGCTCCATCGATTGATGACTGCTGATGTTATGGTATTCCTGAAACCCTCTGGCGTTTAAAGCGCCCTTGAGCCGTTCGGCTGCGATGATGCGTAAAATTCTACGTTAAGGTTTCAGGAATGCCTGCTATTTCTGGATGAATTCGTGCGGGTTCTACAAAGACATGAGCTTTTATTGTAACAAAAAATACACTAATGTCCAATTAAGGGCGTTTATTTTCTTTACTCCTCCAGAAATCTGTATTCTTGTTACGTGTGCAATCCATGAAAAAGTAAACAACGAAAGCTATGCTGAAAGAGTTCAGGGAGTTCGCCCTCAAGGGCAATGTGGTCGATATGGCGGTTGGCATCATCATTGGCGGGGCCTTTGGGGCGCTGGTCAATTCGCTGGTCAACGACCTGTTGATGCCGCCTCTCGGTCTGTTGCTGAAGGGGGCCGATTTTTCAAATCTGTTTCTGGTGCTCAGAGATGGCGCTCAACCGGGGCCATATGCCGCCTTGGTCGCAGCCAAAAGCGCCGGGGCGGTCACGCTCAATTACGGCCTGTTCGTCAATGCGCTCATCGGTTTTCTGATCATGGCTTTTGCCGTGTTTCTCCTTGTCCGGTCGATCAACCGGCTTCGCAACCAGTCAGAAAAACAGGCCGCTCCAGCCGCCGCTCCGCAGACCAAAGAGTGCCCGTTCTGCCTCTCGACCATACCGTCGAAAGCCGTTCGTTGCCCGAATTGTACGTCGCAGTTGTAAAAAAAGAGCGAACGCGAACTTCCGGAGAACGAAGGGCCGGTTTTTTGGCAGTTCCCCTATGGAGATCAACGGCTTTTTGTTTATGATTAAGTTTGCTTTGACAAAAATTCAGTGCACCGTTTCAACGATATTCCGAAACCAGAAACCATGTTCGACGAGATAGAATTCGATAAAATCAAGAGACTGCCTAAATATGTGTTTGCCGCAGTCAACGAGCTGAAGATGGCCGAGCGCCGGGCGGGGGAGGATGTGATCGATTTTTCGATGGGCAATCCCGATGGGCCGACGCCACAGCACATCATCGACAAGCTTGTCGAGAGCGTTGGCAAACCCAAAACCCACGGCTATTCAGTTTCGAAAGGTATTTACAAGCTGCGCGGCGCAATCGGCGGCTGGTATCGCGACAAGTACAATGTCGATCTTGATCTCGACCGCGAGGTCGTGGTGACGATGGGGTCGAAAGAGGGCTACGTCCATCTCGTCCAGGCGATCACCAATCCCGGTGACCTGGCGATTGTGCCCGACCCGTGCTACCCGATTCACTCGCAGGCGTTCATCCTCGCGGGCGGGAACGTGCACCGCATGAAGCTCGAAATGAACGAGGACTACACGCTCGACGAGGAGGCCTTTTTCCACAACATCGAGACCGTCTTCCGCGAGTCGTCGCCCAAACCGAAGTACCTCGTGGTCAACTTTCCGAACAATCCCACGACGGCCACCGTCGAGCTGCCGTTTTACGAGCGACTGGTCGAGCTGGCGCGGCGTGAGCGTTTTTACATCATCAGCGACATCGCCTATGCCGAAATTACCTTCGACGGCTACGTGACTCCGTCGATCCTGCAAGTGCCGGGAGCGAAGGATGTGGCCGTCGAAAGCTACACGCTCTCGAAAACCTACAACATGGCGGGCTGGCGCATGGGCTTCATGGTTGGTAACGCCAAGCTGATCGGGGCGCTGGAGAAGATCAAGAGTTGGCTTGATTACGGTACGTTCACGCCGATTCAGGTCGCCTCGACCATCGCGCTGACCGGCGACCAGAGCTGCGTCCGCGAGATCAGCGAGGTCTATCGCAAGCGCCGCGATGTGCTCATTTCAAGCTTCGCCAATGCCGGTTGGGACATTGTGACGCCCCGCGCCTCGATGTTCGTGTGGGCGAGGATTCCCGAACCGTTGCGCGGCATGGGCAGCCTCGAATTCAGCAAGAAGCTGCTGATGGAGGGCAAGGTTGCCGTCAGCCCCGGAATCGGCTTCGGCGCGTACGGCGACGAGTTTGTGAGGGTGGCGATGATCGAGAACGAAGAGCGAATCCGCCAAGCCGCGAGGAATATCAAGCGGTTTTTAAAGAATAACAGCGTGGCGTGAGGGTCGTGGTGTAATTCCGGGTTCAAATCCTATAGGACCGATAAGACTTATACGACTTATAAGTCCTATAGGATTAATTTCACTCCTCGCTTTCGAACAATTCCAGCACGGCCTGCGGAATGGCTTGCAAAACATCCACCGAGGAGACCAGGCTCGAGACGTTCGAGGCGAGGTCTCCGGCCCGGCCGTGCAGCCAGGCGGCGGCGGCGGCGGCTTCGTGGGTGTCGAGGCCCTTGGCGGCAAGAGCGCCGATCATGCCGGAGAGCACGTCGCCCGTGCCCGCCGAGGCGAGCGCTTCGGTGCCGCTGTTCGAGATGAGCACCATGCCCGACGGCGAAGCCACGAAGGTCGGCGTCCCCTTGAGCAGCAGGTTGACGTTCCACTCCTCGGCGAGCATCCGCGCCGTGTCGATTGGCGAGACCATGATATCCTCGACCGACAGGCCGCTCAACCGGCTGCATTCGCCTGCGTGTGGCGTCAGCACCGCGTCTTCGAGGCCGGTGACCCGGTCGAACAGGTTCCGTTCGGCGATGGCGTAGAGGGCGTCGGCGTCGAGCACCAGCTTTTTCCCGACAATTTCAGGCGTACAGAGGAGCGTTTCGACCAGCTCCTGCGCCTCATCGCTCCGCCCGATGCCGCAGCCGATCACGATGGAGTCGGCCCATTTCGCCTTTTCGATGATCGAAACCATGTCGCGCCCGATCACCACCACTTCCGGCGCGAAGCTGTGCATCACCGAGGCGTGGCCGTCGGGCAGCGACGCGCAGACGTAGCCCGCGCCGGTCTTGACGGCGGCGCGGGCGGCGAGCAGGGCCGCGCCAAGCATCGAGCCGCCGCCGTCTGTCGAGCCGGTGACGAGCAGCACCTTGCCGTTCAGGTGCTTGGCGCTCGACGGATCGCGCAACAGGTAGCTCTCCGCTGCGAAAGTTTCGTCCACCAGCAGGCAGGAGGTTGGTTCGACCAGAAACTCCGGTATCGAAATTTCAGCAGTCTGAATCTCTCCGCAGTGCGATGGCCCGGCGTTCTGGAAAAATCCGGTCTTGAGGAAGGCCATCGTGACGGTCATGTCCGCCTTGACGCACGGTTCTGAAGCGCGACCGCTGGTCGCATCCAAACCCGACGGAAGATCGACGGCTACCGTCACGGCTTCGGAGTGGTCGTTGACGAAGTTGATGAGTTCGACGGCCGATTTGGCCGGTTCGCGGAGCTTCGGATCGTCCGCATCTATCCGCAGGCCGGTGCCGAAAATGGCGTCCACGACGACCTGATATTCCGTCGCGCCAACGGAGGTTCGCGCTTCGTCGATTCCGGTGAAAATTCTGAGGCCCTCGTTGTAGCGCCGGTACGCCTTGAGGATGTGCAGCCCTTCGAGGTTCACCCCGGCCAGCTCCTCCTCAGGCCACGCGAGCAGCACATCGACCTTCGCCCCCCGATTCAGCAGGTGCCGCGTGACGACAAAGCCGTCGCCGCCGTTGTTGCCCTTGCCGCAGACGATGAGCGCCGAAAGCCCGTCGAGACTCCGCCCGCTCTTGAACCGCCCGGCGATCATCCGCACGGTTTCGCGCCCGGCAAGCTCCATCAGCCGGGTCTCGCCGGTGCGCAGCTCCTCGATGGCCGCCCGATCCGCCAGACTCATCTCCCTGGCCGTCAATACCGCATTCATCGTCGTCTCCTTTCTTCTTCGTCCTTTTCGTCCCAGAACTCCTTCATGTCCCTTTCTTACAATTCCTCAAGGTGCAGCGCCGACTCCAGCGCATGGTTGTAGGCGTGCAGCAGTTCGTCAATCGAAAACTCCGCTACCGGCTTGCCATTCACGGCGATGCTCGCGCCGACGGGCAGCACCTTGCCGATGACGCGCACCGGCACGTTCAGGCGGTCGGCCTCCTCGATCACCGCGCCTGCCTTGCCGGGATCGACCGAAATCACCACGCGCCCCTGCGCTTCGGAGAAGAGCAGCTTCTGGCGCGCCGCACTGTCCGAATTCGCGCATTCGAGATCGACCTCGAAGCCGAGCATCCGGTCGTGGTTCATGATCGATTTTTCGGCAAGCGTGACGGCAAGGCCGCCATCCGAAACGTCGTGCGCCGAGTTGACCAGCTTTTTCGCAGCGAGCGTAACGAGCAACTCCTGAAGGTTTTTCTCGTGCTTCAGATCGACCGCAGGGGAGTCCGCTCCGGGTGTGCCGTACTGCATCACGAGGTACTCCGAGCCGTCGAGCGCGAGTTCCGGATCGCCCAGCAGCACGATGGCGTCGCCCGCCTCGCGGAAGGTCGATTCCACCAGATTGCCGATGTCGTCGAGCAGGCCGATCATGCCGATGGTCGGCGTCGGGTAGATCGCCGTGCGTTCGCCGCCGAGCGAGGTCTCGTTGTAAAAGCTGACGTTCCCGCCGGTTACGGGCGTGTCGAACATGCGGCAGGCGTCGCCCATGCCTTCGACGGCAGTCTTGAACTGGAAGTAAACCTCCGGCTTGTATGGATTGCCGAAGTTGAGGCAGTTGGTGACGGCGAGCGGCTTCGCTCCCGTGCAGGCGATGTTGCGCGCGCACTCGGCCACGGCAATCGCGCCGCCCGCTTTCGGGTTGAGATAGACGTAGCGCGAGTTGCAGTCGGTCTTCATCGCGAGGCCCTTTTTGGTGCCCTTGATGCGGATGACCGCCGCGTCGGTCTGGCCCGCCGGAGTGACGGTGTTGGTCTGCACCATCGAGTCGTACTGCTGATAGACCCACGCCTTGCTGGCGATGTTGGGGCGCGAGAGCAGTTGCAGCGAGAGCGCCTTGAAGTCGAGCGAACTGTCCGTCACGAGGTCAGCCGCCGGAGTGTCGGGCTTTTTCTCGACCGCCTCGCGGATATAGACCGGAGCGCCGCCGCCGAGCACCAGCGACATGGCGGGAATCTCGGCCACCACCTCGCCGTGCTGGCGTACGCGCAGCATGTTGTCATCCGTCACCTGGCCGATCACCACGGCGTTCACATCCCATTTTTTATAGACGTCGATGATCTCCTGTTCGCGCCCTTTTTCGGCCACGATCAGCATCCGCTCCTGCGATTCGGAGAGCATCAGCTCGTAGGCGGTCATTCCCTTTTCGCGGGCGGGCGTCAAGTCGAGGTCGATCTCGATGCCGCCGCTGCCAGTCTTCTCGATGCCGCGCGCGCTCATCTCCGAGGTGGAGCTGGTCAGCCCCGCCGCGCCCATGTCCTGCAAACCGGAGACTGCGCCGGTGGCGATCGCTTCGAGTGTCGCTTCGAGCAGCAGCTTTTCGGCGAACGGGTCGCCCACTTGTACGCTCGGGCGCTTGTCCTCCGACGCCTCGCTCAGCTCTTCCGACGCGAAGGTTGCGCCGTGGATGCCATCGCGTCCGGTCGAGGAGCCGACGATCAGCACCGGATTGCCCTTGCCGAGCGCCGTGGCGCTGACGGTTTTGTGGTGCTCCACCAGGCCGACCGACATGGCGTTGACCAGCGGGTTGCCGGTGTAGCACTCCTCGAAGTAGATTTCGCCCGCCACGGTCGGTACGCCAAACGAGTTGCCGTAGTCGCCGATGCCTCGCACCACGCCGTCCACGAGGTAGCGCACTCGCGGGTCACGCGGCGAGCCGAAGCGCAGCGAGTCGAGCGACGCCACCGGGCGCGCGCCCATCGTGAAGATGTCGCGGTGAATGCCACCGACGCCGGTCGCCGCGCCTTGGTACGGCTCGACCGCCGACGGGTGGTTGTGCGACTCGATCTTGAATGCCACGGCCAGGTTGTCGCCAATATCGACCAGCCCGGCGTTCTCCTCGCCCGCCTGCGTGAGCAGCGAAGCGCCGTCGCGCGGCAGGGTTTTGAGCACGGCGATGGAGTTCTTGTAGCTGCAATGCTCGGACCACATCACCGAGTAGATGCCAAGCTCGGTAAATGAGGGCGTCCGGCCCAGTACGTCACATATTTTGGCGTATTCCTCTTCGTTCAGGCCATGCTCCTGGGCCAGCTTCAGGTTCACTTCAGGTTCGGTGTTCATGGTAGGGTGAAAAATTTATAGGTCGTACAGGTCTTATAGGACTTATAGGTCCTTATAAGATTAAAAGATGAAAAACAGGGCCGCGTTTTTTTATCCACGTCGTCCACATTGTCCACAAAACAGGGCGGGCACAAGACCCGCCCCTACAAGAATTCATAATTCAACATTCACAATTCATAATTCGTCATTCTCCCGCGCCGCAGCAGTTTTTGTATTTCTTGCCGCTGCCGCAGGGGCAGTCGTCGTTGCGGCCTGGTTTTTTCTCGACGCGCACCGGTTGCTGGATGACGATTTCGTCTCCGGGCATCGAGAGCGTGGCGCTGAGTCCGCCATCGGCGGCGATTTCGTAGGCGCTCTCCGCTTCGGCGTGTTGCGCCACGAGCCGCTCCTGGCGCACGGCCTGACGGCGCTGGCGGGCTTCGATCTCCTCAGTCTCCTCCTGCGTGATCGGGAAGAGCCTGAAGGCTACCGACAGGGTTTCGTGCTCGATGTCGCGCAACAGCTCGACGAAGAGCTTGTAGGCCTCCTGCTTGTATTCGAGCAGCGGATCCTTCTGGCCGTAGGCGCGGAGGTTGATGCCCTCGCGCAATCCGTCGATCTCGCGCAGGTGCTCGCGCCACTTCTGGTCGATCACCGACAGCACGGCGTATTTTTCGATCTGCTGCATGATCTCGTCCGGCAGCGAATTCTCCTTGCGGCGATAAAACTCGCTGGCGCTCTTGTAGAGCGCTTCGGCGGTCTGCTCGAACGGTTCGCGCTCGAAGGCCGAGGCGTCGGGCCGGAACTCGACCGAAAGCTCGCGCATCACCTGCTCCTCCAGCCCCGCAGGATCGTTGGCGTCGTGGAACTTCTTGACTACGGTCTGGCTGTAGTCTTGCAACAAGTCCATGATATCCGTCTTCAGGCGCTCCATCTTGAGCGCCTTGCGGCGGCGGGTATAGATCACCTCGCGCTGCTGGTTCATGACGTCGTCATATTCGAGCAGGCGCTTGCGGATCGAGAAGTTCTGCTCTTCGACCTTCTTCTGGGCGCGCTCGATCGATTTGGTGATCATCGAGTGCTCGATGACGTCGCCCTCCTCGTGGCCGAGGCGATCCATGACCGCGATGACGCGATCCGAGCCAAACAGGCGCATCAGCTCGTCTTCGAGCGAAACGTAGAAGATCGACTCGCCGGGATCGCCCTGCCGTCCGGCGCGTCCGCGAAGCTGCCGGTCGATGCGGCGCGACTCGTGGCGCTCCGAGCCGAGGATGAAGAGGCCGCCGATTTCACGCACACCGGCGCCGAGCTTGATGTCGGTGCCGCGTCCGGCCATGTTGGTGGCGATAGTCACCGCCCCCTTCTGCCCGGCCATCGCGACGATATCCGCCTCGCGGGCGTGCTGCTTGGCGTTGAGCACGTTGTGCTGGATGCGCTTGGCCCGCAGCATCCTCGAGAGCGTCTCTGACACCTCGACGTTCGCCGTGCCGACCAGCACCGGCTGGCCTTTGTCGATCAGCTCCTGCACCTTGCCGACGATGGCGTTGTACTTTTCGCGGCGCGTTTTATAGACCAGATCGTCGAAATCGCGACGGTCGATAGGTCGGTTGGTCGGAATCACCACCACGTCGAGCTTGTAAATCTCAAAGAACTCCGACGCTTCGGTTTCGGCTGTACCGGTCATGCCGGCCAGCTTTTTGTAGAGGCGGAAGTAGTTCTGGATGGTGATCGTCGCCATCGTCTGGGTTTCGCCCTCGATCTTGACGTTCTCCTTGGCCTCGATCGCCTGATGCAAGCCGTCGCTGTAACGGCGTCCGGCAAGCACACGGCCTGTGAACTCGTCCACGATCATCACCTGCCCTTCCTGCACGACGTATTCGTCATCCTTGGCGAAAAGCGTGTAGGCCTTGAGGAGCTGGCCGATGGTGTGCAGGCTGTCGGAGCGTTCGGAGTAGAGGCGATAGACCTCGTCCTTTTTGCGGATTTTGTCGGTCGGCTGAAGGTTTTTGTCGGCTTCGATGATCGCGATTTCGCTGCCCACGTCGGGCAGGAGGAAGAGATCCTGGTCCTGATTGCTCAGCTTGCTCAAAAACTCGCGTCCCTTTTCGGTGAGGTCGATGGTGTTGGCCTTTTCGTCCACCGCGTAGAACAGTTCGTCGTCCACCTCGTGCATCCGGGCGGAGTTGTCCTTGAGGTACTCGTTCTCCACCGACTGGATAAGCTTGCCCACGCCGGACTGCGAGAGCATCTTGGTGAAGCGGTTGTTCTTCGGCTGGCCGCGTTTGACGCGCAACAGCGCCAGACCGGCGTCGAAATCGGTCGGCTTCTCCTTCAGAATTTTTTCGGCCTGACCGAGAAGCGAGGCTATCAGATTCTGCTGCGACCGGACGATCTGCTCGATCCAGGGCTTGATCTCCCGGTATTTGGTGTCGGTGTCCGAATTGGGCACGGGGCCGGAGATAATCAGCGGTGTGCGAGCCTCGTCGATCAGGACGCTATCGACCTCGTCAACGATGCCGAAGTAGAAGTCGCGCTGCACCATCTCCTCCTCGGAGCCGGCCATGTTGTCGCGCAGGTAGTCGAAGCCGAACTCGCTGTTGGTGCCCCAGGTGATGTCGCAGAGATACTCGTTGCGCCGCTGGTTGGAAAAGAGGCCCGCCAGAATGACGCCGGTCGAAAGGCCGTGATAAGCATAGACCGGCTGCATCCATTCCATGTCGCGCTGGGCCAGGTACTCGTTGACCGTCACCACGTGTACGCCACGCCCGGTCAAAGCGTTCAGGAAAACCGGTAGCGTGGAGACCAGCGTTTTGCCCTCGCCGGTGGCCATTTCGGCGATCTTGCCCTGATGCAGCACGATGCCGCCGATGAGCTGCACGTCGTAGGGAACCATGTCCCACACCATTTCGCGCCCCATCACCGTGTAGGTGTGACCTTTCAGGCGTCGGCAGGTCTCCTTGACGAGCGCGAAGGTCTCCGGGAGCACCTCTTCGAGCACGGCCGCCGTGGCCTCTTCATACTCGTCGCGGAGCTGATCGAGTTCAGCGTTCAGCTTCTCGTGCTCCTCGTGGCTCACGTCCGGACGGTCGAGCCTGTTGCCGCACTCCTTTATCTTTACCTCGAACGGAACGAGCCTGTCACGCACCTTTTTACGCAGCTCCACGCCCTTGTTGCGGAACGCTTCATCCGTCAGCGCCTCAAGCGGGCCATAAATCTCATTGATTCTATCGACGATCGGCTGGATTTTCTTGATGTCTTTTTCGTGCTTCGATCCAAAAATCTTTGCAAAAATTTTGAGCATGTAATCTTTTGATTTCTCGGTGTTTCGTGACGGTAACGGCGGCGTAAGACGCACTTTCCAATGAGCCGTAAAGTACCGAATTTCGCAAGCTGAAAAAACAACCGCCGAAAAAAACATGTTTTCCACGAGCACCGCGCTGCTCGCCGCTTCGCGCGGCGAGAATTATGAATTATGAACGATGAATTATGAATCGGATGAGACTGATCAGCCAGATCCGTCCGATAAACCGCAAGCGTGAAATCGCGCTACGTTTGCGGTATATTGCAGTCAAACCGATCATGCTCGATCACTGTTGTCATGGCAATCAAGCTCGCTTTTCGCACACTGCTTCTGGCGCTTTTCCTGACCGGACTCGCCGTGCTCGCCCCGTCGCCGGTTCGGGCGGCGCAGACGATAGCGCAAACTCCTCATACGCCGCCGCTGGGCAGCGCGGAGCGCAGGGCGATTCTCGCCGCCATGCGCATGAAAATAAAGGAGTTGCACGGCCTCGACGTGGTGTTCGTCGTCAGGGCGATGAACGTCAGCGGCGGATGGGCATGGGTGCACACCTTGCCGCGCTCGGCGGATGGCTTGTCCCGTTACGAGGATTTTTACGCGCTGTTGCGCAAGGTGAAAGGGGAGTGGAGGATTGCCGAAATCCCCTGCACCGAGCCGGACAATCCTGAGTGCATCGAAAGTCCCGATTATTTCAGGAGGCTTGTCCGCCGTTTTCCGGGTGTGCCAACGGGAATTCTTCCCAAGGACACTTCCGTTCGCTGATGATCAGTTTTTGCTCAGTCAAACCGTCAGCTAAATGGCGGCAAAAGAAGTACATCGACTATGAAATGGTATGATGCAGTGATTTCGGGAGCTGGGCCGGCGGGATGTTCGGCGGCGCTCTCTCTTTCCCGGAAGGGGTATCGCGTCTTGCTTTTCGACAAGGCGCGCTTTCCGAGAGAGAAGATTTGCGGTGACGGCGTGACCGCCGCTTCGACCGAGCTGCTCGAAGAGATGGGCGTGCTGGAGCTGCTCCGCCAGCGGCCCGGCAGCCTGAACGCCTTCACTGGCGCGACCTTCGTCTCTCCCGGCGGCGCGGTGGTGCAGGGCCGGATTTTGCAGAACGGTGCGCTGCAAGGCGGCTCTTACGTCATTGCGAGAACCGATCTTGACGAATGTCTCGTCACTCGCGTCAAGGAACACGCCTCGATCACCTTTCTCGACAACACCGAAGTCACCGGCCTCGTCATGGAGGGCGACCGGGCGCGTGGCGTCCGCACCTCCGCAGGAGAGTTTTCCGGCGGCGTGGTCATTGCCGCCGACGGGGCCTATTCGCCGATAGCCAAACAGCTCGATCTGTGGAATCGCGACAAGCGTCAGCAGGGCTTCGCGATGCGGGCCTGGTTTTCGGGGGTCGAGGGGCTGGGGGATTCAATCGAGCTGTGTTACGACAAAGCGATGCTTCCGGGCTATGGCTGGATATTTCCCGCCGGTGAGCGTCGCGCCAACGTCGGGGTGTTTCTGTTGCCTCGCTTCACTGATCAGCGAAGCACGAAGCGCTTGTTCGAGAGCTTCGTCAAGGAAAACGCCTTTGCGGCGTCGAGGCTGAAGCGCGCCGTCATGGAGCCGGGCACACTCAAAAGCTGGCCGCTGCCGTTCGGCTCCTTTGCGGGACGGCGTGGCCGCGGCAACGTGCTGCTCGCGGGCGACGCGGGGAGCTTCATCGACCCGATCACCGGCGAAGGCATCTACTACGCGCTGAAAACCGGACGCTACGCCGCCGAAGCGGTCGCCCACGCACTGGAACGCAACGACGAATCGGCGGCGCTGAGCCGCTACGAGCAGCTTTGGAGAGGCGAATTTTCGACCCGCATCTATTTCCCCGGCTACGCATTTCAGCATTTCATGAACAATGAGTGGTTCGTGGAAACCTTCATGCGCTACACCGCCAGAAAACAGCACCGAGCCGACCTCCTCGCCGACGTCGTAGCCCACAACCGCAAACGCCGCGACCTGTTCAAACTGCTGAATCCGTTTTATTGAAATGGGGGAGAAAGAGCGAATGGTAACTCGTTTATTTACCGGTCATTGCGAGGAGCAAAGCGACGCGGCAATCCAGATTTGTGGGAATTTCTTCACATTTTACAATATTGCTCCGCCCATTAAAACGCTTAAACAATTGCCCCGGACTTCAGTCCGGGGTATGCGGATAACGCAAAATAAATCTGGGCTTTAGCCCAATCTCTTCTTGGTGGTGCTTTTGCGATATATTGTCGCCGGAGTAATAATAAGTTGATAGGGCGATTCTACTATCATCCAGATTCTACTATCATCCATCCATGAAACAATGATGGTGATGAGTGCTATTAGTTATCTTATTATTCTGAAGTCAAATAGGTATTATCCGATTGAGCCGGGGTGTTGCTGGTATATAAGAAAATATTGTCTCTGCGACTGTTGATTGATATGATTTATATGCGTTTTATTAACGGTTTATGATTCGATATGTTACAGCGAACGTTTAATTATTGGACAAAAAAATTTTGATTCAATGAAAAATATTTGTTAACTAATCTCTGTAGTTCTGTAAGCAAGTTCAGTTGTTTTCAGGTTACGCCCCCAGATGCACGGGCTACCATTTGTACTCCTTTTTGTCCGACTCATACATCTCTCGTGCGAACCCGTTGTAGTAAAGTAGTAAAAAGCAGTGCTTTCGAAGGCGGTTTGGATTGTGGAGTTGTGTGGTGTTGAGTTTTTTCCCAGTTAGTCGTTGGCGCTAAATGGTATTCTAACGAAATGAAAAGGAGGTCGGATCATGAAAAAATTTATTAAAACGATAAATCTCGTAGTTGTACTGCTATTAATGTATGCAGCCAAATCCCAAGCGGTACAGTATACAGAGAATTATGACACAGCACCCGGCGGTAGTGGTTACGCTGCATTATTGGGCAGCCCAAATGGCTTGGTGTATGACACTTATGATGCGAGAGCATTTAGCCGATTGGCAGGATACCCAATTACTGTTATTGGAAGTGGGGATGAAAATTTCTACTGGGGTAATAATACTATTCTTCCTAAGCCTTTATATGGCGAGCCAGGGGTTTCCTATTGTGATGATAATTCAACAGGTTACCTTTTCAATGGATACGGCACTGGTTATGGCAGCACAGGAAAAGGGAACAATTATGTACTTGGAATCGATTTTACCAATGGTCCAACAACAGTTTACAGTGTTGATATTGGTTATGCAAGTGGATCAAATGCACCAACACATTCCGTAGACGTTATCGGTCTCAATGGTGGAGTTGTAGTTTGGACTGCGCCGGGTGGTGTTTCATATGGTTCTTTGACAACAGTTGATTTACCCGGGACTGCTGTTGATCGTATCGAAATTGTTAGAACTGGTAATACAACTGCTTTGTTTAGTGGTTTTCCGTTGGCATGGTATACATTGGATAATTTGACGTATGACATTGCTGCTGCACCGACAGGTACATATTCATGGAAATATTATGATGCAACAACATTTGGAGGCGGGGGCCCTGTGCCAGAGCCGTCCGCTGTTTTGCTTATGGGTATTGGTGCGGCCGGAATGGGATATGCAAAACGCCGCAAGGATCGATCTGTCGTATAGGTTTTCTTTTCAGTGCTTTCACAAAAGCCACTCTTTCAGCCTCGGCGCTCCATCCGCGCCGGGGCTTGTCCTTTTCCCTACTCGAACTCTATCAGCGCCTGGCCGCTTTTGACGGCTTCACCGGGGGTGGCCAGGATGGCTTTGACGGTTCCGGCGGTGTGGGCGGTGATGTTGGTTTCCATCTTCATCGCTTCGAGCACCACGAGCAGGTCGTTGACCTGTAACTTCTGGCCTACCTGCACGTTGACTCGGTTCACGATACCGGCTATCGGGCTGCGGCACACCTTTTCATCCGGCAGGTTGTCCGCCATCGGCTTTGCCGGTTGAGGCCGGGCGGCGGGCGGCGGTTCGGGGTTGCGGGACTGGATCGTGGAGACCGGCTGCGGGAACGAGGCGGGCATACGCGCCTCCTCGCCCTCGATCACCTCGACATCCACCACATATTTTTTCCCATCTATAGTCAGACTTAACTGCACGACTTTGGTTCCTTATTGTTTTATGCTAAAAGTGTGGGAGGACTGGATCGAAACCCTTCCCATCTGCGACCACGAACTCGGCCCCTGTTCGCTGATGAACCGGGCGCGCCGGATGCGTACGTTCTTGCCGAGGTAGGCCGCAATCGAGACCGACATGATCATGAGCAGCTCCGGCGTGATCTCCTGCTGTTCGTCCTCGACTATCGTTTCTGTTGTTTCCTGTTCGTTCATGATTTCTGGTTCGTTTCGGGTTCAGAGGGGAATCAGGCCGTGCTTTTTCTGTGGCCTGAACTCCCGTTTCGAATGCAGAATGTCGAGCGACATGGCCAGGTAGCGCCGCGTTTCGGCGGGTTCGATCACGTCATCGACCTTCATGGCGGAAGCGGCGGCGTAGGGCGTGGAGAATGACTCCTTGTACTCCGCGATCAGCTCCTGCCGCTTGGCCTTCGGATCGTCCGACTTGCGAATTTCGTTGCGGAAGATCACATCGACCGCACCTTCGGCGCCCATGACGGCGATCTCGGCGGTGGGCCACGAAATCACGCGGTCGGCGTCGAGATCCTTGCTGCACATGGCCAGGTACGCGCCGCCATAAGCCTTGCGCATCACTACGGTGATTTTCGGCACGGTGGCCGCCGAGTAGGCGAAGAGCATTTTCGCGCCGTGGCGGATGATGCCGCCATACTCCTGTTCCACGCCCGGCAGGAATCCGGGCACGTCCACCAGCGTCACGAGCGGAATGTTGAAGGCGTTGCAGAAGCGGATGAATCGCGCCGCCTTGTCGGAGGCGTCGATGTCGAGCACGCCCGCCATCACCGCCGGCTGGTTGGCCACTATGCCGACCGAGCGCCCCTGAATGCGGGCGAAGCCGATCACGATGTTCCGGGCGAAGTGCTCCTGAACCTCCATGAAGTCCGCCCGATCCACAAGCCGCGAGACGACGTCGCGCACATCGTAGCTCTGGCGAGAGTCAACCGGGATGATCGAGTTCAGGTACTTGTCCGGCAAGATCACCTCCTCGGCTTCCCACTGCGGCGGGTCTTCGAGGTTGTTCGATGGCAAAAAGGAGAGCAGGCGGCGGCAGATGGCCATCGCGTCGCGATCATCCTCGGCCACGAAGTGCACCACGCCGGAGATGTTCATCTGCGCTGCCGGGCCGCCGATCTGTTCGGCAGTCACCTCTTCGCCGGTGACGGCCTTGATGACCGAGGGGCCGGTGATGAACATGCAGGCCGATCTGGTCTGGATGATGAAGTCCGTCAAGGCCGGGCTGTAGGCCGCGCCGCCCGCGCACGGGCCGCAGATCAGCGAAATCTGCGGTACCACGCCCGACAGCATGACGTTGTTGTAAAACACCTGCCCGTAGCCGGAGAGGCTTTCGATCCCCTCCTGAATGCGCGCGCCGCCGGAGTCGTTGACGACAATGAAGGGCGAGCCGGTTTTCAGCGAAGCCTGCATCATCTGCACGATCTTGCGGCAGTGCACCTCTCCCGCCGAGCCTCCGCCGACGGTGAAATCCTGACACGCCAGATGCACGAGGCGGCCATCCACGCTGCCCGCGCCCGTCACCACGCCATCGGCGGGCATCGGCTTGCCCTGCATCCCGAAGTTGGTGCAGCGGTGCTCGGCAAAGAGGCCGCTCTCCAGAAAGCTGTCCTGATCGACCAGCGCCGTGATCCTCTCGCGAGCCGTCAGGCTGCCGCCTGCATGTTGCTTGTCGATGCGCTCCTGCCCGCCGCCGAGCTGAATTCTCTCCCGCTTCTGGTTCAGTTCCTCTATTTTTTCTTCAATGCTCTTGATATGTTCCTGCATCACTCGATTATTATAATTACTGATATGGGGCCACAGTCACCTTGTGCTGCCGTCCGCTCAGGGTCACGGCATAGGTGATTGGGCCGGTAATGGCGCCCTGGTGCCCCTCCGCTGGATGGGTCTCGGAGACGCCGGTATGCGGGTCGCAGCCAAGGTTGCGCGGCCCTTCGTGGCGGGTGGCGAAAAATTTTGGCGCGATCTGCGGAAACATCGCATAGGTCAGCACATCCTCGTCGGAGCCGTTGCACCCTTCGAGCGCGAGCGCTTCGGAGCGCAGCTTCTGCCATTCGGGCTGGAGCAGATCGGCGGGACGGCAGGTGACCGGCTGCTTTCCGGCGTGACGGTGGGCCATCTCGACCACCTCCGGGTTCTTTTCACCCGGCCCTTTGCCGTAATATCCAAGCATGAGATCGGCGAATTCGCCGGTCAGGACGGCGTACCGCCCCATCAGCACGTTCAGCACCGCCTGGGTGCCCACGATCTGGCTGCTCGGCGTGACGAGCGGCACGTAACCGGTGTCGCGGCGCACGAGCGGAATTTCGTCGAGCACCTCCTGCATCCGGTCGCCCGCCCCCTGCTGACGAAGCTGGTTCTCCATGTTGGAGAGCATCCCGCCGGGAATCTGGCTCTTGAACAGTTCGGTCTCCACGCCGGTAACTTTCGACTGGAACTCGCTGTAGCGCTCCAGCACGTTCATGAAGTGGCGCTTGACGCGCTGCACCCGCTCCATATCGACGCGGGTCGCGAAGCCGGTGCCTTCGAGCATCTCGATGAAGCTCTCCGTCGGGTTGTGGCCGGGGCCGAGGCTCATCGAGCTGACGGCGGTATCGACGCAATCCACGCCCGCCTCGACCGCCTTCATGAGGCTCACGAGGGTGACGCCGGTGGTGGCGTGCACGTGCAGGTGAACGCGCAGATCAGCGCCGCACGCCTCCTTGATGCCGCGTACCAGCTCGTATGCCGCCTGCGGCTTGATGAGCGCCGCCATGTCCTTGATGCAGATGGAATCGACCCCCATCTCCTGCAATCGCCGCGCCTGATCGACGAAGAGCGCCGTGGTGTGAATCGGGCTGACCGTGTAGGAGATCGTCCCCTGCGCGTGACCGCCAACGTTTTTGACCGCCCGCACCGAGGTTTCGATGTTGCGCAGGTCGTTGAGCGCGTCGAAGATGCGGAACACGCCGATGCCGTTCTCGGCGGATTTCTGGCAGAAGCGCTCGACCACCTCGTCCTGGTAGTGGCGGTAGCCAAGCAGGTTCTGGCCGCGCAGGAGCATCTGCAGCGGGGTTTTCGGCATAAGCTTTTTGAAGGTGCGCAGCCGCTCCCAGGGGTCTTCGTTCAGGTAGCGGATGCAGGCGTCGTAGGTCGCCCCGCCCCAGCACTCGATCGACCAGTAGCCCGCCTCGTCGAGGTCGGCACAAGCTCCGGTCATGTCGTCGATGCCGAGCCTCGTCGCGATGAGGCTCTGATGGGCATCGCGCAGGGCAAGCTCAGTAATATCAATGATTCTTGGTTCCATGAATGGTTGTGAGGTGAATTAGGAGTTCCGGATGGGATGGCTCCGGCGAACCAAAAATGGTTCCCGACCGGAAGTCGAGGGATGTAAAGCGGGATCGAAAAGGCATTGTGTTCATCTATTGTTATGCCGGAGCTTCTGGCGGCATGGTCTGCCGCATGGTAAAATTCCGCCAAAACATCAACTTTTTACTGCGAGCGAATATAGAAAAAATATGCTGATTCTATGTGACATAATTGTGAATCCATAATGAAAAGGCGTTTTTCAGGCTGGACGCGACCCGATCCGCAGCGTCAGGTAGGCGAACGGTGACGGGAGAGGCGTTGAGACTTTGTCCATGATCGCTATAAATCAAAAAGGCCGGGACTTGATAAATACCGCGATTCTTCGTACATAAAAGTCGTAAGCCTCGCCGTCGAGCTTATGCAGTCCCTCTCCCGAGACGGATTGCCGAATGAGAAATCAATTGGCTGGTCTGTGATTATGATTTTGGGGTTGTTTGATGCAGGAAGAGGCTATTTGCCTTTTACTGTATCAGGCAAATCAGTCTAAATATTGATAGGACGACGCATCGCACGAGGTAATGCAGAATGAAGAGTGATCCATTTTGGTCGGGGACTGAGTACAAGAAGCTTATGCAGTGGAGTCGGTACCTTTATCGCGCCTGTCGAATAGAGAAGATCTACGAGAAGGAATTGGGGTATAAATATCGTCTTGATGGTGAGATATTTCCGAATGAAATGTCCACAGTTTTTCTTGGACTTCTGTATGTGTCATTGGAAACTTTTAGAGACTTTGGTTTTTCTGATCAGCGAATCGATTTCATGCTTGGTCAAGAGTTTATGGAGAACGTAAATTTGCTGAAAAGATTCCGAAATTCAGTATTTCACCCAAGCAAGATTGAAGACTCAAGACAAATGGAATTCTTTAAGATGTCAGATAAGGTGCTTCCATGGGCATATGGTTTGGTGGATGAGTTTGAACGCTATTTCTATTTTTTCCCAGAAATAAACGGAATATTACCTAAATACGCCGATATGATAAGGCCTGAACTTCGAAAGCTGAACTTATGGCTACCAAGTTCCAGTCCTTTGATTTTCAGAAAGAAAAAGGTTCAGAAAGTTATTATGTATCTTCGAACGTATGAAAAAATGGAAGATTCACAAAGGAAAGATTTTGGCGGGCACTTGATAAACTTTCACAAGGCAATTGCGGGTATACCGGACAGCTATTTCGAGCCGTTAGTGGGAAAATTCAGCGCGAACTATTTCTATGAGGAATTTCTCAATATTGATTACTACAAGAGGAAATTGCTCTAACAAGCAGTCTTAAACTTCTGCGTTGGGCGTAATTAAACAAGAGCTTACATGAGCGGCGAGATAAAAAAAATTGATTCGATTAAAAACATTGCGGTCTTTCTGGACTTTCGATGGTCTTCATCCGTAAAGGATAAAGAAAATAACATCGCTGAGTTTAAAAAGATCAACATTATTTATGGTCGCAACTATTCAGGAAAAACAACTCTATCACGAATTTATAGAGCTCTTGAAACCGGTTTTATTTCAGAAAAATACAGCTCACCTGAATTTCATATTTCCTTTGAGGGCGGTAGCAGTGCTACGCAAAATTCCTTAAATAGCCATGGCCAATTGGTTCGTGTTTTCAATGAAGATTTTGTCAAGGATAATCTGCGTTTCATTGTTGATGAAGAGCAGGCTATCAACTCGTTTGCCATTTTGGGGGAAGATAATACCAAGCTTGAGAAAGAGATCGAAAAGCATGAAGCTGAACTCGGAAACGAAGAGGACGAGTCAGGACTGCTTGGGGAACTTCTCAGGATTGGTGGTAAATTTAAAGAAACCAAAAAAGCTCATGACGGTAAATTTTTAGAATTAGAAGGGAAGTTACGTGATAAAGCTAACAAGGCAGGCTCTGGAATTAAGCACAATAAATCGTTTGGAGATGCTAATTACAATTTGGCAAAAATAAAAACAGATATAGCTACTGTTGTTAAAGATAGTTATTCCCCGCTTACTAATGAACAGATAAGCAAGTATTATGACCTCCTCAGAGAAGAACCCAAGTCGGATATCCCAGAATCATTATCCTTCAATCTTCAATACTCTGCGATTGCATCAAAGGCTAAAAAGCTAATTGAAAAAAAGATTCAGGCATCTGACCCAATTCAGGAATTGCTAAACGATGCGGTGTTGTCTATGTGGGTGTGGAATGGTCGAGAACATCACAAAGGAAAAAGAGAAAAATGTGCATTTTGTGGCAGTGAACTTCCTCAAAGTTTGTGGGATAAGCTGGACATGCATTTTAATCAGGAATCTGAAGAGCTTCGGAAAGAACTGGATAACCTGCTTGAATCGATTGAATGCGAGCGGTCACGAGTTCCCAATCTACTTAAGGGCATCTCTAAAAAGTCTTATGAGGTAGCTGAATTAGTGAGAATTGCAGTGTGTAAGCGATTTTACAGATGTATTAATAAAGTTTTTTAGGTGATTTTCAGAGGAGTATTCGACTTTTTAGAGATGCCCTTAAAGTCAAGAATTCTGATTTCTATTCCAACTATACCACGGATTTAGATTCGCTTGCAGAGCAGTTATCAGCCCAATCAGCCTCATATTGTGCAAGTCTGGATTCTATTAAAGAACAGGTCGAAAAACGAAAAAAAGAAATCTTCACCCCTTTCATATTTGATGAATCTGAGTCAATTGAGGATGCTTTGAATGCAGTTAGGGATTCGTTTGAACAACTCAGAAAAAAATCAAATCAGTTGACCGCTTCGCTGAGTACCGATCAAGCAATAGCTCGCGCTGCTCTCCGTCTCTATGAAGTTCATACATTCATTAACGACATAAAATATGAAAATGAATGCGCAGTCATTGATGCCTTGAGTAAGACAATGGGCAAAGCGAAGGAAGATAGAAACACTTCAAAGGGCAAGGTTGATACAAAACGAGCAAAGATCGCTGAACTAAAGGCCCAGCTAAAAGATGAAAGCAAGGGTGCTGACCGGGTAAACAACTATTTGAATAATTTCTTCGGTCACCAGTCTCTTTCACTCAAAGCCATTGAAAATACCCCGGGAGATGCATCATCTGGGTACCGGTTTGAAGTTACTCGGAAGGGGAAAAAAGCATTTCACCTTAGTGTGGGAGAATGCAGCCTGATAGCTTTTTGTTACTTCATGGCAAAGCTTGAAGATATAGAAACCAAAGGCAACAAGCCGATCATCTGGATTGACGATCCTATTTCCAGTTTAGATACAAACCATATCTTTTTTGTTTACAGTCTCATCCATTCCGAAATTGTAACGCCTGAGAAATATGAAGATGGCGGGGAGTTAAAAGAACGTGACCGCTTTAAGCAGCTGTTTATTTCGACTCACAACTTGGACTTTTTGAAGTACTTGAAGAAGCTACCGGGTGCTCGGAGCAACAATAAGTCTCAATTCTTCATCATTACCCGAACAGATCAAGTCAGTGATATAGCATTGATGCCTCGATACATGAAAGATTATATCACAGAATTCAATTTCCTGTTCCATCAAATCTACAGATGCGCACATGCACAAGTAGGGAGTGATGAAAATTATGATTGCTACTACAACTTTGGGAACAATGCCCGTAAGTTTCTTGAGGCATTCTTGTACTACAAATACCCAAATGCCGTGGAGAACGATAACAAGTTAACGCGGTTTTTCGGAGATGATGCATTAGCCGCATCGCTAACAGATAGGGTTAATAATGAGTATTCACACTTAGCAGGGGTATTTGAGCGGAGCATTCAACCAATAGATGTTCCGGAAATGAAAACTGTTGCAAGCTTTATTCTCAGGAAAATCCGAGAAAAAGACCCTGACCAATATGCAGCTTTGCTTCAAAGTATCGGTGAATAAAATCACCAGGTAGGTAGGGGGCGTTGATACTTAGCTGAAAATACATTTGTCATGTCTTTGGCATAAGGCTCATTGCTCGCTGATGGTTTTGAATCGGAGATAGAGGCGAATTCGCGGCAATATCTCGTAGCCGTTTGTTTCTATCGCTTTGCGAAATGCGGGTGTTATGTCGTTCCTGTTGAGGAGATCGACTCTGAAAGGCAGTTCGGATTCCTGAAAAGCCTCTTTGATTTCGGCGAGCAGTTTCCAGTCGAGCGGTGATTTGGGTTTGATGGCGAGGTCGAGGTCTGACCAGGGTTTTGCCGTGCCGTGAATCCGTCAGCCGAAAACGAAAATTTCGGCATCCGGCACGAAACGCTCAAGGAAGTTCTTTTAAGGACAGCCCAGGTCAAAAATTTGCTCGCTCTTCCGAAGTGAAGTCAAAAGCTGCGGGCATACTCGATTCCACCCTCCTTTCTCCCTCACAACCTCCCCAACACGAACTCGCATCTCGCTTCGACCGGCAGCTTCGGCACTTCGATCAACTCGTAGCCGAGCGATTCGTACACTTCGCGGATGGCGGCGTGGAGCGCTTCGGCTTCGGCGAGGGTTTGGGGGCGTTCGGGGTCGTTGACGTAGATTTCGGGCCACGGCGGGAGGATGAAGACCGTGCGCTCGTAGCGGCATCGGCTATGAGCGTCGAGCCAGCTTTCCGGGATGCCGTGGCCGCGCTCGTGCAGGTAGCCGAAGATGTCGGGGAGGGCGCGGTCGAAAAAGCAGCGTTCGCCAGCCTCTTCGGCGTGGTCGTGCTGGAGCAGCATTTCCGTGAAGGCGAGGCGGGCGAAGGCTTCGAGGTCGTTCCAGGGCATCACGCCACCGGGTCGCCTCGCTTCGCGCCGGATCAGCTCGCGTGAGACCTCCGGGTAGCAGCGGCAGCCGCGCGTTTCGAGCGCTTCGATGAGTGTGCTCTTCCCGCTTCCCGGCCCGCCGGTGATGATGTAGCGGCGCGTCGCTTTTGCTTCGGTCGCGATCATGCCCGCGTCAGCTTTGGATACAAGTTGGCCTGGTTGTTGCATTTTCTACGCTTGAGCACTTACGCTCAAATCTGTTATCGAAAAGCCGCATAAATGACTTCAAGATAAATACTTGTAGTTCTTTCTCCATGTTGCGTGGCATCATTCTCGAATACGCCAGTCAGCCGGACGGCAGCACTCATCGAAAAAAGCTATTACGCCATCGTGGCGCAAAATATCAGATTCTGTGGAAAAAGTATTCACCCGTTTCGCATAAAAATTTTGTGACCGGCTTGATGCCGCCGTGCCGGATTCTCGAAAAAAATGACCGTTTTGTTGTTTTTTAAAGTAACAATCGTTAATAATGGTTAAGTACAAGTAAACGGAGGGAGTTATGAAAATTGCTATCAGCGGCAAAGGGGGCGTCGGTAAAACGACGATCAGCTCGATGATCGTCCGGGAGCTTGCCTCGAGGGGCCGGAATGTGCTCGCCATCGACGCCGATCCCAATGCCGGGCTTGCCGATGCGCTCGGTTACGATCGCCAGCGGATGGGCGCAATCGTTCCGCTGGTGGAACGCAAGGCGCTGATCGAGGGGCGTACCGGCGCGAAGCCGGGCGAGTCGGGCGGCTATTTCGTGCTGAATCCGAAGGTTGACGATTTCGTTTCCCGCTATTCCGTCGATGTGAACGGTGTGCCGACCATTGTCATGGGCGCTCTGAAGGAGGCGCTGTCGGGCTGTTACTGTTCCGAAAATGCGCTGCTCCGCTCGTTCCTGCGGCACCTCATGGTCGAACGCGACGAATGGGTCGTGCTCGACATGGAAGCGGGTTTCGAGCACATGACGCGCGGCACCGCGCAGTCGGTCGATCTCTTGCTGGTGGTCGTCGAGCCGGGCGAACGCTCGATCGGCACGGCCCGGAAGCTGATCGAACTCGCTGAACACACCGGCATTCCGGAGACGCGGCTGGTGCTCAATAAGCTGCACGGCGAAGAGCAGGCTCTTGCCGTTGCCGAAAAGCTCGGCGCGGAGCTGGTCATCGAGCGGATGCCGTTCGACATGCAGGCGGTCAGCGCCGATCTTTCCGGAGCGATGCCGTATGAGGCTTGCCCGCAGCTCGTCGCAAAAATCCGGAGCCTTGTCGATCGCCTCGAATCCATGACTGAAAGCGAGAAAATTATCTGACAGGATGGTCGCTTTCTTGGAATATTGTAAACAATTGTTAACTTTCATCCAGATGCCGATATAGCTGTAACCTATTCTCTCACCGTCGAGTACGGACTTCAGCGTTACCTGAAATCGGGAACGCGCTCAATGCAAGCAGCACATCAGGTTTTCGTTCACTTCCAGCAATCGGAAGTCTTTTTTGGTAATTGGTATTAACAATTGTTATTGCTTTGTTTTCTGCTTTGCGGCAGAGGAATATGCGTCAGTAAAAACGCGAGGCCTGAAAGGTTCGCGGATTTCCGGAAAAGAGTCGTTTCAAATCTCCATTCATCAAGCATAAAGGAGGCTCTCATGAGTCAAGGAAACAATGGCGTCTCACGCAGGGATTTTCTCAGGCAGTCGGCCATCGGTCTCGGCGCTGTTCTTGGCGGCAGTTCATTGCTGGCGGCGTGCGGGCCGAAGTCCGAGCAGGGCGGTTCCGCTTCGGTGAAGGGCGGCAAGAAGGTTTCGAGCTGCTACCTGCCGATTACCGACGCCACGCCGATCATCCTCGCTCACGAGCTGGGCTTTTACAAGGAGCTGGGCATCGACTCCGAACGGCCGGTGCTGATCCGCGGCTGGGCGCCAATGGCCGAGGCCTTCATGGCGGGCCGATTCAACCTCACTCATCTGCTCGCTCCCATTCCGCTCTACATGCGCTACGGCAAGAACTTTCCGGTCAAGGTGGTCGCCTGGGATCACATCAACGGCTCGGCCATCACCGTTGGCAAAGAGAGCGGCATCAAATCCTACGCCGACCTCGGCGGCAAGCAGATCGCCATTCCGTACTGGTATTCGATGCACAACATCATTTTGCAGATGATCGCCCGCGAGCACGGCATCGAGCCGGTGATCCAGAGCAAGAGCGCGCCGCTCAGCAGCAAGCAGGTGAATCTGTTCGTCATGGCGCCGCCCGACATGCCGACGGCCATCGCCTCGAACGCCATCGACGGCTACATCGTCGCAGAGCCGTTCAACGCCGCTGGTGAGGTGCTGGCGGGCGGGCGGATCGTCCGCTTCACGGGCGACGTGTGGAAGAACCACCCCTGCTGCGTGGCGGTCATGAACGAGAAGGATCTGGCCGATCAGGCGTGGTCGCACAAGGTGATCCAGGCGCTGGTCAAGGCGGAACTCTGGTCGCTGAACAACCCCGAACAGGCCGCGCATATCCTCTCCAAGGACGGCGCGAAGTACCTGCCGCTGCCCGAAAAGATCGTGAAGCGGGCGATGATGAAGTACGATCTCGAAACCTACGGCCCCTCCGGCACGGGCGCGATCCAGCATCCGGATTGGCACACGCAACGCCTCTCCTACGAACCCTACCAGTTTGAATCGGCGACCAGAAAAATGGTTGAAATGTTGAAGCTCACCAAAATGGATGGCGACACCAGCTTTCTCCAGACACTCGATCCTGGCCGCGTACACAGCGAGCTGATGTACACGGCGGGTGTCGAGGCGGCGGCCTCAGCCCTCGGCGGCCTGGCGCAGTTCGCCGGAGTCGATCCGAAGCAACCCACCGTGCGCGAAGAGATCATCAGCATCTGAGAGCGTCACGGAACCGTTCACTCCCTTCGCCCCATCGCTGTTCGACCTTTTCCGGCCGGCTCATGCCGTGCCGGATGTGGGGTCGCGCGTGGCCGGAGAATTTTGGTAACCAGCTATTGTACAAGCTCTTATGGCAAATCAGAATGGCGGCAATGCCGCAGGATTTCAGGGGAAGCTGCTCGACCGGGTCTTTTATGTGACCGGTGTGCTGCTCTTCCTCGCCGTCTGGCAGGCGGCCAGCAGCTTCAAGCTTTTCGGCGCTGATTTCAGCGAATCGTTCTCGCCGGTCGCGGCCTTTTCCGCCCTGTTGGAAATGATACAAAGCGGGGAGCTGGTTCATCACGCGATTCCGAGCATCCGCCGGGTGCTCACCAGCCTTTCGCTCGCCGTTGTCGTCGCGCTTCCCGTCGGCGTGCTCGTGGGCTATTTCAAGCGGGTCGAGCAACTTACCTACGTGGCGTTCCAGTTCATGCGCATGATTTCGCCGCTTGCCTGGATGCCCATCGCCATCATCATGTTCGGCGTGGGCGATGTTTCGGTGACCTTTCTGCTCTGGCTGGTCGCCATCTGGCCGCTGATCCTGAACACCTCGCATGGCGCGGGCCGGGTCAGTCCGCTCTGGGTGAACATGTCCCGAACGATGGGCGCAAAGGACGTCGGCATTCTGCGCAAGGTGATCATTCCCGCCGCCGTGCCGGACATGCTCACCGGCCTCCGGCTCGCCGTGGGCGTGAGCTGGATCATCCTCGTTCCGGCGGAGATGCTGGGTGTGCCGGACGGCCTCGGCTACTTCATTCTCGACACCCGCGACCGCTTCCGCTACGACCAGCTCATGGCCACCATCATGGTGATCGGCGCGATCGGCTATCTGCTCGATTCCGCCAACCGGTGGCTGATCAAAAAATTTGCGTGGAAACTTTGACGGGAGAACCGATGAAGCAAGAACAGATTCTCATCAGCGTGCAGCATGTCTCGAAAAGCTATCAGAGAGAGCGGGGCGCGATTCAGGTGCTTCGGGATTGCACTTTCGAGGTGATGAAAAACGAATTTCTGGTGATCGTCGGCCCGACCGGATGCGGCAAGTCAACGTTGCTGAACCTGATCGCGGGCCTCGATTTTCCCACTTCCGGCTCGATCCTGCTCGACGGCGAGCCGGTTACAGGCCCCGGCGCGGACCGGGGGATGATTTTTCAGGAGTACGCGCTGCTGCCTTGGCGCACCGTGCTGAAGAACGTCGAGCTCGGCTTCGAGTTCCAGAACCGCGAGATGGATGCCGGGCAGCGCAAGGCCGAGGCGATGCGCTACCTCGACATGGTCGGGCTTGGTTACGCCGCCAACAAGCACCCCGTCGAACTCTCCGGCGGCATGAAGCGCCGCGCGTCCTTGGCGATGATCCTCGCCATCCGCCCGAAAATCCTGCTCATGGACGGCGCATTCAACGCGCTCGATTCAAAAACGAAGATGACCATGCATCAGGAGATCACCAACATATGGGCGTCGGAAAAGAACACGGTGGTGTTCGTCACCTCTGACCTCGACGAAGCGGTCAAGCTCTCCGACCGGATCATCGTGCTTGGCCGGAACGGCGAGATCGACGCGGTGCTCCGTAACGAACTGCCGAGGCCGCGGCTTGGCAGCGCGGCCCGCGATCCGGAGTTTCACCACCGCTTCGTGGCATTCCGCGAGACGGTGATGAATGTCATCAAGCAGGATGCCGGTCTTCGAACCTGCCGCGTGGCCTGAGGCTCCGGCGCCCAAAGAATTAAATCTGAAAAGCATGAACGAGACGACTACAAGCGGAAAACTCCTGCTCGAACTCAAGGAGGTCAGCAAGACATTCGTGAAGGATGGCGCTGAATTCAGGGTGCTCGAAGGGGTGAACCTCAGGATCGACGAAGGGGAGTTCGTCTGCATCCTCGGCCCGACCGGGTGCGGCAAATCGGTCACGCTGCAAATCGTCGCCGGGCTGCTGGAGCAGTCCTCGGGCAGCGTGATTCTCGACGGCAAGGAGGAGTACGGTCCCGGCCCGCACAAGGGAATGGTGTTCCAGGAGTACGCGCTTCTGCCGTGGCGCAACGTGATCGAGAACGTCGAGATAGGCCTCGAACTCAAGGGCGTGTCGAAAAAGGAGCGGCGCAGGATCGCTCAGGAGTACCTCGACATCGTCGGCCTGAAGGGGTCGGAGGAGAGCATGGTGCATGAAATTTCCGGCGGTATGCGCCAGCGGGCGGCGATTGCGCGGGCGTTGGCGAACCACCCGAAAATCCTGCTCATGGACGAGCCATTCGAGGCGCTCGACGCCCTCACCAAGGAGGAGATGCAGATCCAGATTCTGAAGGCCTGGGAAAAAACGAAGACGACCATCTTTTTCGTGACGCACGACGTCGATGAGGCGATTTTCCTCTCCGACAAAATCTGCGTGATGGACATCAATCCCGGCAGGGTGAAAAAGATCATCGAGAACCGCCTTCCCCGGCCACGGCACGAAAAGGTGTGCCGCACGGACGTGGAGTTCGGCGAACTGCGCGACCAGATCATCCAGCTCTACTCGTCGTTGAAGGATGATGAACTCGACCTGGTTTTTTAGCGGTGAACAATTATTTCCACGGTAATAAACGTCGCAATCGCTTCCAAAAAAGATATTGGGCTAAAGCCCTGATTTATTTTGTGTTATCGATAAACCCCGGACTAAAGTCCGGGGCAATTGTTATAGAATTTTCATGGCTTGAGCAATAACAGATAACCCTTTCGCATCATGGCAACGAAGAGATATACGGGAGTCGCAACATGCCTCCTCTTGACGGCGGGACTGCTTGGCGCGTGCAAGAGCGAGCCGGGCGAAAAGCCGGGAAAAGTCGAAGAAAAAGCGCCGGTTGCAGCGGTGGCGGAACCGGAATCCGCAAGCGAAAAAGACCCCACGACCAATGAACGCGCGGTCAACGGTCTCAAGCTCTACCTCGGCTACTGCTTCATCTGCCACGGGCAGAGCGGGCGCGGCGACGGGCCGTATGCCCGGACGCTCTCGGTGAAGCCCGCGAATCTGGCCGATCGCGACTATTTCGCCGGAAAAACCGACAAGGAGATTCACGACGTCATCAGCAAGGGCGGCGTTTCTCACGGCAAGTCGATCCACATGCGTCCGCTCGGGATGCAGCTCAGCTACGGCCAGATCGAGGATATCGTGGCCTACATCCGGGTGCTGAACCGGGGCGTACCGGTCGAGCTGGAAAAAAAGAGCGGCTACACTGCGTCGGATATCTACGGCATGTCGTGCATCATGTGCCACGGCAAGTCGGGCGAAGGTGACGGAGAGGTCGCCCGTAAGCTCGGCATCGCCATCAGGCCGCTCGGCGGAAGCGAAGCGCAATCCATGAGCGACGATGATCTCAGAACGATCATCTCGGAAGGAATCGCCGATCCGGCCCGGCCCAACGCCTGGTACATGCCTCGCTGGAAGGAGAGCCTCACCGGCGAGCAGATCGACGAGCTGGTGCGCTACGTCCGGTCGCTGAAGAAGTAAGAGAAGGGCGGCAAGGACAGCAGAGACATTCTTGCTCTGGCGACAAAAAACGCAATCTTCGCTAAAAAAGAGATTGGGCTAAAGCCCTTATTAATTATGTCTTATCCATAAACCCCGGACTAAAGTCCAGGGCAATTGTTTAAGAGTTTTAAAGGCTGAAGCAATAATGACATCAGGAAATGCGGGACCTCCGGGGGAGAATGGGCGGTCTCAAATCAGTGAGGGAGAAGTTATGGACGAGAAAAAAAAGTACCAGTACCAGGACGAGCTGACCAGCTCGCGGCAGGCTCCGGAATATCGTTCGGGAATGTCGCTGAACGAGCGGATAAAGCTTGTTCACAAGCTCAATTACAGCAAGGATGAGGTCATTGCCCACACGGCCAACAAGGCGGTGGCGGAGATGGTCAGTCACATGGAAAAAGAGGGGATCGGCAACACCTTCGACCGCTTCATGCAGCAGCATCCGCAGTGCGGCTTCGGCCTGACCGGCGCGTGCTGCGCCTTCTGCTCCTACGGCCCGTGCCGGGTGAACGAAAAGCATCCCCATTCGATCTGTGGTAAAGATGTCGATCTGATCGTGGCCGGGAACGCGCTGCGGCGGCTCGCTTCGGGCATGTCGGCGCATGGCGCACACGCCCGCGAGGTCTTCATCGCCCTGAAAGCGGCGGGCGACGGCTCCGCGCCGATTCCGATCAAGTGCCCCGAAAAGGCGTGGGCGGTCGCTGGGGCGCTCGGCCTCGACGCCGAGGGCAAGAGCGTCGAACAGATTTGCGTCGAGATCGCCGACCGCTTCATCGACGACTTGCAGCGAGCGCTGCCGAAGCATCACGACACGCTTTTTGCGCTCGCGCCGAAAGAGCGCTCCGGACTCTGGGAGAGGCTCGGCATCATTCCGATCAGCGCTTACCACGAGTGTTTCGAGTCGAACAACCTCACCAGCCACGGCACCGACTCCGATTTCGAGAGCCACATGCAGGCCTTCCTGCGCACGGTGCTCGCCTACGCCTACACCACCGTGGTCTCGACGTCGCTCGCCACCGACATCGTTTACGGCCTGCCCCGGCGCTCGAAGCTCAACGTCAACCTCGGCAGCATCCGCAAGGACAACTGCATCAACATCGGCATCAACGGCCACGCGCCTATGGTCGCTTTCGCCATCTGCGACATTGTCGGTACGCCGAAGATCATGGAGAAGGTCAAAGCTGTTGGTGCGGACGACATCAGGCTCTACGGCATGTGCTGCACCGGCGGCGAGTTCGTCGAGCGCGACCTCGGCATTCCGCTCGTCGCGATGGCCTCCTCCGCCGAAATGGCCGTCGCCACCGGCGCGTTCGAGGCGATCGTGGTCGATCAGCAGGACGTGCTGCCCGGCATGATGCCGGTCGCCCGGCGCTTCCACACCAAGGTGATCACCACCTCGCCTTCGGGCCGCAAGGAAGGCGCGATTGTGCTCGAACTCGACTACTATCTCAAGAATCTCGACCGCATTTACGAGCTTGCCGAACAGATTCTCGACATCGCCATCGAAAACTACCGCAACCGCGACAGCGAAAAAATCCATATTCCCGACATCCGCGCCAAGGTGGAGCTGGGCTTCAGCGTCGAGGAGATCGCCCGGCTTTTCGACGGCTCGATGCCCGACAAGAAGATTCACGGCCTTGCCCGCCTGCTGGAGGAGGGCAAAATCCGTGGCATCGCGAACTTCGGCTCCTGTGGAAATATTCGCGGCGCGGTGTTCGAGCGCAACCAGGTGGTCATCGCCCGCCAGCTCATCAAGAACGACGTGCTGGTGACCGCCCACGGCTGTTCGGGCATGGGGCTGCTCTTTGCCGGTCTGGCGCATCCCGACGCCTCGAAGCTCTGCGGCCCCGGACTGCGCGAGGTGGTCGAAGCCTTGCAGATTCCTCCTGTGCTGCACGTCGGCGCGTGTACCGACAGCACACGAGCCAGCCAGGTGATGGCCTACACGGCCAACGCGGCGGGCCAGCCCAATCCGGCGATGCCTTTCGCAATGGTGGCCGCCGATCCCGCCGCCGAAAAGACGATGGGCGCGCGGTACGCCTTCATCCTCAACGGCATCGAAACCTACTCGTGCGTGCAGGACAACACGCTCGCCTCCGACCGCTTTATCGACTACGTCAGCAACCGGCTGCGCCCGATGGTTGGCGCGGCGATGAACTGGAATCCCGACCCGTACCAGACCGCCGAAGACATTCTGCGGATGCTCGACCGCAAGCGCGAAGCCCTCGGCTGGCCGGTCAGCGATTACGTCATCGGCACGAAAGAGGAGATCGAGGAGACGATTCCCGATACGGTTGAAATCGGCAAATCGTTCTGTTTGAACAGTTAATCAGTAACCGCCATGTCCAGAGACAACACGCAAGAGCCGGATGAACTACGCCATCACTGGGACGCAAAATATCACGCCACGCCATTCGAGGGCCTGAGCTGGTATCAGCGCCACCCGCAGGAGTCGCTGAGCCTCGTCGAGGCGGCAGGCATCGCCCGCGACGCGCCGGTTATCGACGCGGGCGGCGGCGCGTCGATGCTTGCCGAAACGCTGGTGCAGCTCGGTTATACGGACGTCACGGTTGTGGATTGCTCTCCGGCAGCGCTCGGCGAAGCTCGCAACCGGATGGGTGCGTCAGCCTCGACCGTCTCCTGGGTGCAACGCGACATTCGCACCTTCCGGTCGGCGAAAAAATTCAGCCTGTGGCATGACCGCGCGGTGTTTCACTTCATGACGAGCGAGGATGACCGCCGCCGCTATCTGGAGAGCCTCGATGCCTGCCTCGACGCCGATGGCGTGGCGATCATCGGCGTCTTTGCCCTGAACGGCCCGGAACGTTGCAGCGGTCTCTCCGTGCAACGCTACGATGAAAAGTTGATTTCGAGCGTGTTCGTCCCGCGCTTCGAACTTGTCTCAACCGTCGATTCCCAACATCTTACCCCCGCAGGTTTCACGCAGGAGTTCGCCTGGTTCACCTTCCGGCGAACGAACCGTTGAGAGCGGCTGTCATGATGATTCGCCCATAAGTGCATTCAGAAGAACCAGTTGGCGAGGTTGTCGCGCTCGCCCCAGTAGAGGTGCAGGTACGAGGCGATGGTATTGCCGACGCGGAAGAGCTTCGTTTCGACCGGCTGGTCGCGGGTGTTGCGCACGTCGGCGATGGTGTCGATTTCGCCTTGCCGCGAGATGCGGGAGTAGTGGAACTCGTGGCCGCGCAGTTCGACGCCGTTCGCACCCGCCGGATACACCTTGCGGTAGCCAAGCGTTAAGCGGGCCTCCTGCATGGAGGTGTCGAGGTCGAGCGCGCCGCACATCTGGTGGGTCGTGCCGTCGGCGAGGGTGAGCGTCTGACCGAGATACATCAGACCACCGCATTCGGCGTAAGTCGCCCCGCCGTTGCGGCACCATTCGGCGATGGCGTGGCGCATCGCGGTGTTCTCCGCAAGTGCTTCGGCGTGAAGCTCCGGGTAGCCTCCGGCGAGGTAAACGAGGTCGGCTTCGGGAAGCGTCTCATCGTGCAGCGGGCTGAAATAGCGCACCTCGCCGTACCGCGCCAGCGCTTCTATGTTGGCGTGGTAGATGAAGTTGAAGGCTTCGTCCCGCGCCACGGCGATCACCTTGTCCGATGGTCGCATAGCTGTCCGGGCTGGTTCGGCTTCCGGCAGCTCGATTGCCGCCACTTCGAGCAGGCGCTCGATGTTCACCGTTTTTTCGATGTGGTCGGCCATCGCGTCGATGATGCCCTGCCGGTCGTACTCCGCCGAGGTGTTGAGGCCGAGGTGGCGCTCGTCGATCGTAATAGCGCTGTTGCGCGGCAGGTAGCCGAGCGGCTCCACGCCCACGTCATGCGCGGCGGCTTCGAGGTAGCGGTAGTGCGAGGCGCTGCCGACGCGGTTGAAGATCACCCCCGCGACGTTGACCGAGGGGTCGAAGTTCTTGTAGCCGTAGAGCATCGGCGCGGCGGAGTAGGCCATCTTCGAGCCGTCGATCACCATGATGACCGGCAGCCCAAGCAGCGCGGCGATCTCGGCGCTGCTGCCGTCCGATTTTTCAGCCCCGTCGAACAGACCCATCACCCCCTCGACCACCGAAATCTCCGCCGTCGAGGCGTGGCGGGCGAAAAGCGAGCGAACGTGCGCTTTCGAGGCCATGAAGGTGTCGAGATTCAGCCCCGGTCGCGCCGTCTCTCCCGTCGAAGCGGCCATTGCGTGGAGCATTGTGTCGAGGTAGTCCGGCCCGCACTTGAAGGGCTGGACGCTCATGCCGCGCCGCGCCAACAGGCGCAACAGGCCAAGGGTGATCGTCGTTTTGCCGGAGCCGCTCGACGGGGCGGCGATGAGGAATCCCCGGCTCTCGTGCGTCGCGTTACTGTTCATTGCTCTCGATCAGCTTTTTCATTCCGGCGATCCCTTCGAGGATGCGCGGGCCGGGGCGCAGGTAGAGGCGGTTGTCGAACTTGTCATAGACCCGGTTGCGCTGCACGGCGCTGATGCCCTGCCATCCCGGTCGTTTCTTGAGGTTGTCGGCGGCGGGCGTTTCGTTGGCCATGTACATGCAGGCGATGATCTCCGGGTTTTCGCGGATGACCCACTCGGGCGAGACTTCGAAGTACTCCTTCTCGACCGCGTCGCCGATGTTGCGCCCGCCCGCGTAGCCAATCAGGCGCGACACGAAGCTTTTGTTGCCGCCCGTCCAGAGCGGATCGTTCCATATCTCAAGATAAATCAAGGGTTTGCGCGTTTTCGCGGCGGCCTCTGTGCGATACTTCGCCAGCCCCTGCTCGATCACCGAGGCGAGGCTGTCGGCCTGCCTTGCGTGGCCGGTGAGTGCGCCGAGCTTGCGGAGGGCGGCGGGCAGCTCTTCGGGATCCTGGCAGCGGATGTGCTCGCGGCGCAGATGCATCTCGGCCATTTTTTTCGCCGCCTGTTCATCGGCCAGATCGACGTCGAGCACGAGGTCGGGATTCATCGAGGCGAGCACTTCGAGCGAAGGACGTCCGAAGGAGCCGACCACCGGCACCTTTTCAGCTTCGGCGGGCCAGTCGCAGGCGCTGGTTCTGCCGACGAGCTGGTCACCTGCGCCGATGGCGTAGAGCATTTCGGTGAGGCTCGGCGCGAGGCTGACGATGCGCTTCGGCGCTTCGGCGGCGGCTGTCGTCGCGGGCGGCGCTACAGGCGCGGGCTGGCGCGAGCACCCGGCGAGCGTTTGCAGGCAGAGCGCGAGCAGGATGAAGAGGGGAGTCAGGCGGTTACTTTTCGAGCGAGCAGGCATAGTGTTGCAGGACAAGGTTATGGGTGAAAGCAAGTTGCATCGAGAGCGCTTCATCGAGCGCGAACCACGCCATTTCGGACACTTCGTCAGGCTGCTGTTGCAACGCGCCCGATCCGGCTCCGGCGAAGGCAAGCGCCACGGCGTGAAAGCGGTGCTCCGGGAAAATCTCCTCGAACCAGCCGACGAACTTTTCCGGCGCGAAATCGAGGCCGGTCTCCTCCTTCACCTCACGCCGCACGGCGGTTTCAGCAGGCTCAAAATCCTCGACATGCCCGCCCGGCAGACACCACAATCCATTGAAAGGATTGACGTTACGCCGTGTCAAGAGGATCTTCAGGCGATCTCCGGCGGGGTGAATGATTGCGGCGACGGTGGCTTTGGGCATGGGGATGGTGGAGTCGTTGACGATCTTGCACAGTCACGAAAAATCACCCGCAAGATAGTGCAGAGGGTTTTTCACGGCAAGCGCTTTTCGCCGGGGGTTAGAGGTTTGCAAAAGGCGGATGCTCGCATAACTTCCCAGCTTAACAGTGTGCGGTATCGGAAGGCTGGAGACCATCCACTTGCAATCTGTTGTTAAGTGCTTATTGGGTTTTCTCCTCTTTATTATATAGGGTGCATGTAATCTGGTTCGGTCGTTCGGCAATTGGCAGCTTGTCACAATACTTCTTAGACAAATTGTGATAATGGTGACATTCTTTGGTGATATGCACAGTACGAGGGACAAGTTCTTCAGCCCTTAAATAGAGTTCTTGGACATCTCTTGATATTTCCTCAAGTTGTACAACACCAACAAAAAATGGCAGTTTCTTAATAGTGTTTTTTTCGTTCTCGCACGCTTCGATCGATGATTCAATGTTTGTTATAAGGTCTTCAACATAAGATTTACAGTTTTCCATTGACGGCTGCATGGTACTTAGGGAGCTAAGCATATTCCTGTATGTTATCGTGGTTTCAACCAATTTTAGATAGATTTCGGTCTTTTTTGCTGCCCGTTCCAATGCTCTTTTTGAAATCGACGTTTTTATTGTGTGAAAGAACGCAAGCAGAGATATGCACACGGCGACGATAGATATCTGCGTAGACAAAGGTTGAGTGAAAAATAGGTTTGGCAAGTTCATCAGGATTCCTTAGCTCTAACAGTGTTGATAGTTTCCGTATAAAACCCTTGACTATTGATCAGCGTCAGCATAAGCCCGCTGCTTACAACCTATCGGTTTTTCTGTCAATAGTTAGACGGTTATCTCGCGCATGAGCGACTTCGGAGCAGACGCCACAAACGTTTACGTCACAAGTAAATCATAAGCAAAATCCCGCATTTCACCACGACAAAAAACCTGGGGAGACACGCAGGTCTGCCCCTACAGCGCATCGTGCATCCAGGCGTGTTGATGGCGGAGCTTGGTGAACCACGACGGCAAAAAATCTGTGGTAAAAGCCTCAAGGGGATACTTTTACGGGCGAGTTTCGTTACAGCAAAGAGGCCGGAAAGGTAAGGGCGGCAATGGAACTTGAGTTTTATTGGAAGTAATGAATCTGCATACAAAAACCTGGGTACAGCGGTTGCCTGTGCCGATAGAAGTAGCTTGGGACTTTTTTTCGCAGCCGGACAATCTGGCCCGGATCACTCCGCCGGAGATGTTTTTGCGGGTCGATGGCGGCAGCTCCGGAAAACCGATTTACGAAGGGATGCAACTGAGCTACACGCTCTATCCCTTCATGATGATTCCCGTGCGGTGGACGACCGAAATCATGCGGGTCTCGCGGCCCGACTTCTTCGAGGATCGCCAGCTTGAAGGGCCGTACGAGCTGTGGCATCACACGCACCGCTTCCTCGCTATCGAAGGCGGCACGGAGATGACCGACATCGTGGAGTACGCGCTGCCGTTCGACATGCTTGGTGAGGTGGTCGAAGCGCTGATCGTGGGGCGGCGGCTCGACGAGGTGTTCGAGTACCGGCGGCGCAAGGTGGCGGAGATTCTGGGAGCGTTTTGAATTGGGGGGACACCGCATCGAGATTGTTGTCGGAATCGGCAAGAGGAGATTGGGCTGAAGCCCGGAGTTATTTGTGGAATGGCTGTCCCCGGCTTGAAAGCCGGGGCAACATGAATGTAAGAGGTCTGAATGTCCGCAGGGTTGAAACCCTGCTGAATGTAAGAGAAGAGGCTGTCGAAGAGAATCTTTTATTGCCGGCAATAATTGCTCATGGAGAACATGGAATCGCAATCGTTACTGTCCAACCTTCTGCTCTTCGCGGGTGGGCTGGCGGTGTTTCTGCTGGGGATGAAGTCGCTCAGCGCGGGGCTTCGCAAGGCTTCGAGCGGGCGAGTTGCCGGGTGGCTGGCCACGATTACCGGCAACCCGCTCTCGGCGCTGCTCTCCGGCGCGGTGGCTACCGTGGCCGTGCAGTCGAGCAGCATGGTGATGCTCACGCTCATCGGGCTGGTGCAGTCGCGGATTCTCACCTTTTCGCAGTCGCTCGGCGTGGTGCTTGGCGCGGAGATCGGCACCACCACGATGGCGCAGCTCATCGCCTTTTCGCCGGGGGAGTTCGGCTTGCCGCTCTTCGCGCTCGGCTTTTTCCTGTCGCTTCTCCGCCGGAACCGGGCTGTTTCGCTCTTCGGCGAGGTGCTCTCCGGCCTCGGCCTGCTTTTTTTTGGCCTCAAGCTCATGGGCGTGGCGGTCGCGCCGCTCCAGTCGAGCGAGCAGTTTCTGGCGATTCTCACCACGCTCGAAAATCCCCTGCTTTGCGTACTGGCCGGTGCGGTCATGACGGCGCTCATCCAGAGCAGCGGAGCCTTCGTCGCCATTCTGATCACGATGGCGCAGCAAGGTACGCTCACGCTCGAAGTGGCCGTGCCGCTCATGCTCGGGGCCAACATCGGCACCTGCATCACGGCGGCCATCGGCAGCGCCGGAAGCGTTCGGCCCGCCCGCCGGGTCTTTCTGGCGCAGCTTGTTTTCAATGTCTCCTATGTCATCCTCTTTCTCATCTTTCTGCCGCCCTGGCTCGACCTGATCCGCGCCATTTCGCCCTCCGATGCCGCCGGAGGGCTTGCCCGGCAGATCGCCAACGCGCACACTTTTTCCAACCTTTTCATGGCGCTGCTGTTTCTGCCGTTCCTGCCGCAGTTCGGGCGACTGCTCGTCAAGCTGCTGCCCGACGATCCCGAAGAGAGCGGGCGGATTCCCGCCGTGTGGCATCTGCGCGACTCCGCGCTCGCCACTCCGGAGGTGGCCATCGGGCTGGCCCGGCTGGAGGTTTCGCGCATGAACAAGATTCTCGGACGCATGTCGCGGGCTTTACCGGAGCCGTTTCTCGGCGACGGGCGCGGGCGGGACATCGTCTATTCGCGCTTGCCGGTTTTCGACGGGCTTTTGATGCGCGAGGAGAAGCTCGATTTTCTGGAGAAGAAGGTGACGGCGTACCTGATTCGCCTCATGCAGGAGGCGGTTGGCGAGCCGCTCATCCGGGAGGCGGCGGCCCTGATGGCGCTGGCGAAGGAGATCGAGGCGGCGGGGGATGTGGTCGAAACGCTGCTTGCCGACTTTCCCTCCGGCGGTTTCGACAACGAACTGACCAGGGAGGGCAAGCGGGAGATCGCGCAGCTTCACGAGCAGGTGTGCCGCGAGATTGCGGCCATGAGCCTGGCCATCGAGGAGATGAGCTTCCGCAGGGCGTCGGCGGTGCTCGACGAGGGCAAGGCGTTCGACCGCATGTTCCTCGAACTCGGCTTTTCGCACATGCGGCGCATCAAAAGCCGCCCGGAGTCGGAACGGACGCACGACCTGCACATGGAGCTGCTCCGGGCGCTCGATGCGCTGCATCATCAAGCCATGTCGATGGCCCGCGCCATCATCCGCATGGCTGACGACGGCAAGGGGTGAGTCGCTTGCAATTGAGCGGGAAAATCGTAAATTGCGCCCGCAAAGATGATTGTTCTTTCACATGATTAGCTGGTGCCGGCTTCAAAGCCGGAGAATAGGGAAGTACGTGAGATTCGTACACTGTACCCGCAACTGTACAACGGAAAACTGCCGCAAGCAGGCATGGCCACATGCCTCGATGCTCGCAGTCGCTGTGTGTCACTGCCCGAAGTCCTCCACGGACGGGGCGGGAAGGCCGCAGCGGTTCAGCCGTTAAAGTCAGGAGACCTGCCAGTTACTCTTTGCTCAGAAACAAGACTACGGGTTAATAGTCAGGCAAAGCGCTTCCGGTACCACCGATTGTTCAGCACTGTTTTTCAATGCACTCTCTTTTGTACGTCAAGGGCGTGAATTTCGCTTTGACGCATCTCAAGCATTGTCAAACCATCGAGCTGTTCCGCCGGGAACCGGGTCAGTCCTTTTCCTCAACCCCTGTCTGTTGATTTTTTTCAATTCAACACAGGACAACACCATGAACAAACGAACGCTCGCCACTCTCATGGCAGCCATGCTCGCCAGCCCCACGCTCCACGCCGAAGAGACCTTGCTGGCGTATGCCGGCAACGAAATCGTCGTAACCTCCAGCCGGGTGCCGCAGCCGAAAAAAGAGCTGACCTCGAACGTTACCATCATCACCAAAGAGGAGATCAGCGAGTCGTCGGCCAACGATCTCAGTGAACTTCTCGCGGAGAAAAATCTCGGACACATCCAGAAATATCCCGGAACTTCGACCTCCGTCGGCATCCGCGGCTTCAGGACTGAAACCCACGGCAACGACCTGATGGGCAAGGTGCTCGTGCTGCTCGATGGCCGCCGCGCAGGAACCGGCAACCTCGCCAAGATCATGACGTCGAACGTCGAGCGCATCGAGATCGTCAGGGGGCCAGCCGCCGTGCAGTATGGTTCAGCGGCGATTGGCGGCGTGATCAACGTGATTACGGTCAAGGGATCGGGTGCGCCTTCGGCTTCGATCGAACAGGAACTCGGCAGCAACGACTTCTCGAAAACCGAAGCCACCATTCAGGGCAAATCCGGACGCTTCGACTATTCAGGCAGCATCTCGAAATCGGATTCCGGAAGCTACAAGACGGGCAAAGGAGAGACCTACCAGAATACCGGCTATCAGGATCAGAAGATGGCGAGTCTCAATGTAGGATACGAGATTGCCGACGGCCACCGGATAGGCATGATCGTTCACTCCTTCGATGTGGACAAGGCTGGTTCGCCAAGCTATCTGAGTTCGCCCGATCTGGACGCCTATACGGTTCAGAACAATCATTCGGTCGATTTCAGGTATGACGGCGCAACCTCCAGCCGCAACGTTTCGTGGATGGCCCGCTACTTCACCGGTGAGGACAAGTATCGCTATGTCGATCCGAGCAGCGGGTACGAAAGCACCAAAAATGTTGACCAGCAAGGGGCGCAGGCGCAGGTTACCTGGCAGCCGGGAGCGCTCAGACTCACGACAGGATTTGACTGGCTGAAATACGAAGTCGATTCCACCTTGACGCCGAGCTGGGCCACGTATGAAAATCCGGCCGGTTTCCTTCTCGGCAAATATGGCCTGTTCGACGAGCGCCTGATTCTGACCGCAGGCGTGCGTTATGACGATTATCGTGTCAAAATGAAAGCAAGCGAAGGCACGTCGAGGAGCAAGGACAACTTCGCGCATCAGGCCGGAGTCGCGTGGCAGGCAAGCGATGCGCTCAAGTTCAGGGGTTCGTTCGCCGAAGGCTTCAGGATGCCGTCGGAGCGGGAGCTTGCCGCCAATATCACGAGCTGGGGGACAACCTACATCGGCAATCCCGATCTCAAGCCGGAGGCGAGCGATACCTATGAGGTCGGCATGGATCTCGCCTGGAAAGGGTTCAATGCTTCGCTGACTTGGTTCAGTACCGATTACACGGATATGATCCAGACCGAAGCGATTGCCGCCTCGACTTACACCTATCGCAACATTGGCAGTGCCACGGTGTCTGGAATCGAAGCCGAACTCTCCAAGGTTTTCAAGCTCGATGGCTCTTCGTGGACGCTCGAACCGTATGCCGGGTACACGCATCTCTTGAAGTATCGTGACAACACGAGCGGCGACGACCTGCTTTTCACGCCGCAGTGGAACGCCAGCACCGGGCTGAAAGTGCGCGACGGGCGCGGCTTCAACGGCGCGTTCAATCTCGCCTACAGCGGCAAGACCTTTGTCCAGAACTATGAAACCGGCTCTGGCGAAGTGGTTCCGAAAGGCGGATTCGCCGTGGCCAATTTGTCCGTTTCGAGGAAGTTTCCATTTGGAGACAAAGGCATAACCGGGCCGGGAATCACGGTCAAGGCCGAGATCAACAACCTCTTTGACCGGGATTATCAGTATGTCACGGGTTATCCCATGCCGGGCCGCACCTTTGTGTTGGGTCTGAAGGCAGACATCTGAATCATGTAATTTCATGCCGATCATGAAAAAAATAGTCATGACCCTGCTACTCCTGCTTTTTGCGGGAGCGGCGGGGAGGGCGGAGGGGCGCATCGTCAGCCAGTCGCCCTACATTACCGATACCTTGCGCTCTCTCGGTCTCGAAAACCGGATCGCGGGCGTGAGCCGCTACGACGATCTCGACCTGCCGAAGACCGGTGGCGTGATCGATCCCGATCCGGCGGCCATCGCGGCGCTGCATCCCGATTACCTCTTCGTCTCGGACTGGGGTGGCCCGGATGTCTGCAAGCGAGTGACGCCCGAAGGCGCGAAGTGCTTCGTGCTGCACGGCTTCCGGAGCATGAGCGAAATCGGCGGAAACATCCGCGCCATCTGCGACGCGCTCGGCATCGAGGGGAGCGAGCGCAGGGCCGAGGCTTTCGAGCGGCAGTGGCGCGAGGCCGCGTCGCAGGTCAACGGCGGCGGACGGCGGGCGCTGATTCTTTCGAGCTGCGAGGGCAACCCGTTCTCGTTCGGCGTCAATACGTATCTCCACGAGCTTTTCACGGCGGCGGGATTCCAGGTTGTCGAGGACTATCCCGGCATCCGCCATGTCGCGCCGACGGAGCTGATCGGCACCGTCTGGGAGCTGGTCGAGGAGAAAAAGCCGGAGATCGTCTTTGTGCTCCAGAAAGATGGCTACGAATGCCCCGTGCGGATTCCCGAAGGCAACTACCAGATCGTGCGCCTCGATGGCCCGCATTTTGTGTCGCCATCGCCAAAAGTTCTTGAAGGACTTGCGGATTTGAAATGGCAGTTCGGCAGCCGTAATCAGAAAAATGAATCGAAATGACCATCAATGCTGACGAGCGTGACGCGCTCTATAAAGTAATATACAGCCGCCGCGACGTGCGCGGACAGTATCTGCCCGACCCGGTGCCGGAGGAGGTGCTCCGCCGGGTGCTCGACGCGGCGCATCACGCGCCGAGCGTGGGCTTCATGCAGCCGTGGGACTTTGTCGTCGTGCGCGACTTCGAGGTGCGCAAGCAGATCAAGGCGGGCTTCGAAGTCGCCCACGCCGAGGCGGCGGCGATGTTCGACGGGGAGCGACGGGAGCAGTATCGCGGCTTCAAGCTCGAAGGAATTCTCGAAGCGCCGGTCGGCGTCTGTGTCACCTGCGACCGGACGCGCAGCGGCGAGGTGGTGATCGGGCGGACGGCCAATCCCGAGATGGATTTGTACAGTTCGGTCTGCGCGGTGCAGAATCTGTGGCTCGCCGCCCGCGCGGAAAATCTCGGCGTCGGCTGGGTGAGCATCATCCATCACGACAGCGTTCGCCAGGCGCTCGGCATTCCGGAGCACATCGTGCCGGTGGCGTGGCTCTGCATCGGCAAGGTGAGCTTTTTCCACGACATGCCGGAGCTGGAGCAGGCGGGCTGGTTGCCGCGCCTCGCGCTCGACGACCTCGTCCATCAGGAGCAGTGGTGAAAAATACGGCAACGCCCATGATCAATATTGCCGTACTCGGCACCGCCTCGGACGCGGGCAAGAGCATCGTGGCCACCGCGCTCTGCCGCATCTTCCGCAACGCGGGCGTCGATGTGGCTCCGTACAAGGCGCAGAACATGTCGAACAACTCCGGCGTCACGCCCGACGGCTTCGAGATGGGGCGGGCGCAGATCGTGCAGGCCCAGGCCGCACGGGTCGCGCCCCACGCCGACATGAATCCGGTGCTGCTCAAGCCCAACACCGACACGGGGGCGCAGGTCGTGCTGCAAGGGCGCGTCTGCACGGACAGGACGGCCCGCGAATATTTTGGCGACACGCGGCGCTGGGCGGAGGCGGCCTTCGAGAGCCTCGACAGGCTCATGGCGCGGCACGAGATGATCGTGCTCGAAGGGGCCGGATCGTGCGCCGAGATGAATCTGTATGAGCGCGATTTTGTCAACTTTCGCAGCGCCCGACGGGCCGGGGCGGCGGTGATTCTCGTTGCCGACATCGATCGTGGCGGCGTCTTTGCGCAGGTGGCGGGTACGCTCGCGGTGATTCCGCCCGAAGACCGGGCGCTGGTCAAAGGGGTGATCGTGAACCGTTTCCGGGGCGACAAATCACTGTTCGAGGATGGCGTAAAAATGCTCGAATCGATGACCGGCGTACCGGTGCTTGGCGTGATTCCGTATTTCCGGGGCTTCACCATCGACGCCGAGGACGCCGTGCCGCTCTCCTCGGTGGTCGATCCGAAGCGCGATCCGTCCGCTGAAAAAATCGGCATTGCGGCGATCTACTTCCCGCACATCTCCAACTTCACCGACCTCTCGCCGCTGGAAGCGGACGCGGCAGTCGAGCTGCACTACCTGCACCATCCGAGGCCGCTTGACGCTTACAAGGCGCTGGTGCTGCCGGGGTCGAAAAACGTGCGCGGCGACTTCGAATGGCTCGAACGGATGGGGTGGCGCAAAGAGATCGAGGCGTTCCGGGCGCAGGGCGGCGTGATCGTCGGCCTCTGCGGCGGCTACCAGATGCTCGGCGAGAGCATCGCCGATCCGCACGGCGTCGAGGGCGTTCCGGGCGCGAGCGCGGCGCTCGGCATGTTGCCGGTCGAAACGGTGCTCGAACGCGAAAAGGCGCTCTCTAACAGCGTCGGAAAACTCGCCGGAACGTCATGCGCCGTCAGCGGTTACGAGATTCACATGGGCCGCACGACGCTCGCCGGGGGTGCGTCGCCGCTCATCGAGGTGAAGGAGCGCAACGGCGTCCGCTCTGAAGATTTCGACGGCGTACGCAGCGCGGATGGGCGGGTGATGGGAACCTACTTCCACGGCTTTTTCGACGAACCCGGCGTTCGGAGCTGGTTCCTGCGTTTGCTCGACAGCGAGTATGAGCAATCTGCCGCCTTCACCGCCGATCCGTTCGAGCTGCTTGCCGCGCACTTCGCGGCCAATCTCGATCTCGACGCGCTTTTCGAGATTGCCGGTATTTCCGTCACGAAGGGGAGCGCGTCGTGAGCGGCGACCATCTTCTTGCACATTGCCACGGCGACCGCACGGGTGAGCTGGTGGGCGGCGGCGCTGTGCTCGATTTCAGCGTCAATCTCGCGCCCATTGCTCCGCCGCTGGAGTCGCTCTTGTCTCCGTCAATTCAGCTTGCCGCCTATCCCTCGATGGACGGGCGCGGCGTCCGCGATTTTTACGTCGCCCGTTTCGGTCTCGATCCCGAGTGCGTACTCGCCACGAACGGGGCCATCGAGGGCGTCTATCTCCTGCCGAGAGCGCTTGGCCTGAAGCGCGTGCTCGTGCCGCAGCCATCGTTTTTCGATTACGGACGCGCCTGCCGACTCGCCGGTGCGGAGGTCGTCCCGCTTTCACTGAGCGAGCGGGAGAGCTTCGCCTTTCCCGGCATCGACGAGCTCGCCGAAGCTCTCGCCGGATGCGACGCGATGATCGCCGGAAGCCCGAACAACCCGACCGGTACGCTGATTCCCAAGGAGTTGCTGCTTGCGCTCGCTTGCCGCTTTCCGGAGAAGCAGTTCATCGTCGATGAGGCGTTCATCCAGTTCACGGAGGCGTTTCCGTCGAACTCGCTGATGACAGAAATCCGCGCGTTCCGGAACATCGTGGTGATCCATTCGCTCACCAAGTTTTACGCCATTGCCGGATTGCGGCTTGGCGCAATCGTGGCGCATCCGGCGATGATCGAGCGGCTCTACGGCCACAAGGAGCCGTGGACGGTCAACACCGTCGCGGAGCACACCGCCGGGCTTCTGCTGCAATGCGGCGAGTACGAAGAGGAGGTGCGTTCCATCGTCCGCGAGGGACGCCGCCAGATTGCCGACGGACTGGCCGGTAACTCCGCGATTACGTTGCATGGCGGAGCGGCGAACTTTTTTTTCGCCTCCGTTGCCGACGGCCACATGCTCGACGCGCTGCTCGGATTTTTCGCCGAGCGCGGGATTCTCGTCCGGGACTGCCGGAATTTCGAGGGAATTGCGCCGGTGTCTTTTCGTTTCTGCATTCGCACGTCCGACGAGAACCGCCACCTCGTGTCGGCGTTGAACGACTTTGCCGAAGCGTCCTGGATCGCGAAAGCCGCCGTCGAGGAGGCGGTGTCGTGACCTTGTTGCTCATGCCAGCGGCGTTCCTGCTCGATCTCCTCCTCGGCGATCCGCAGTGGTTTCCGCATCCGGTGCGGCTGGTCGGCAAGCTTGCGACCGGCGCGGAGGCGTTGTTCCGTGCGATGCGCTTTCTGCCGCTTCGACTGGCGGGCATTTTGACGGCGGCGACGGTGATCGCCTCGACTGTCGCCGTCGTGCAGTCGCTTGTCTGGCAGGCGTCGCGGCTGCATCCGCTCGCGGGCGTCGCGGTGTCTATACTCTTGCTCTATTTCGCGATTGCGCCGCGTGACCTCGCCGATCACGCCGCTGCCGTGCGCGATGCGTTGCTCGCGGGCGATCTCGAACTTGCCCGCCGGAGGGTGGCGATGATGGTCGGGCGCGACACGGCGTTGCTCGACGAGGAGGGGGTGGCGCGGGCCGCCGTGGAGAGCGTGGCAGAAAATACGTCTGATGGCGTGATAGCGCCGCTTTTTTACGGCATACTCTACGGCCCGGCGGGGGCGTGGCTCTACAAGGCTTCGAACACGCTCGACTCGATGTTCGGCTACCGCAACGAGCGTTACCGCGAATTTGGCTGGGCCTCGGCGCGGTTCGACGATCTGATGAACTGGCTTCCGGCGAGGCTGACGGTTTTGGCGGTTGCGGGCGCGGCGTTTATTTTACGGCTCGATCCGGCGGCGATGTTCCGCTCGGTCACGGAAGGCGCTCGTCGGCACGAGAGTCCGAATGCGGGCTATCCCGAATCGGCCTTCGCCGGAGCGCTCGGCGTGACGCTCGGAGGAGAGCGGAGCTACGGCGGCGTCACCAAAACCGTGCCGACGCTCGGCATCCGCGAGGGCGCGATGGAGGCCGCCACGATCAGCCGCGCCATGCGTCTGATGTACGCCACGACGACGCTTTTTCTCGCGGCGGGGGTCATCATCCTTATCTTTATACATTACATCACGATAAGCACGATATTATGAAACAGCAGAAAAGGGTTCTCCTCTTTACCGGCAACGGCAAAGGCAAAAGCACGGCGGCGTTCGGAATGCTCGCCCGCGCCCTCGGCCACGGCATGAAGACTCGGGTCATCCAGTTCGTCAAGGCGCAGGAGGGGGTTGGCGAGGTGCTCTTCTTCACGCGCTTCGAGGAGGTCGAGTGGGATCACTACGGCAAGGGGTTCCTGCCGACCAGTCCCGACAGCCCGATGATGGAGAAGCACAAACAGGCGGCGGAGTACGGCTTCGAGGAGGCGCTCGACGCGCTGGCTTCGGACGAGTACGATTTCGTGCTGCTCGACGAGGTGTGCTTCGCCCTGTCCAAAAATATCATTCCGCTCCAGCCGCTCCTCGAGGCGCTTGTCGATGCCAGCGACAAGATCATCGTGCTCACCGGGCGCAACGCGCCGCATGCGCTCATCGATCTGGCCGACACTGTGACCGAGATGCGCATGGTCAAGCATGGCTACGAGCAGGGCTTGCTCTCGCAGGCCGGAGTGGAGGAGTGAGTCTGGCGAAGGGAGGCTCCACATCCAAATGCGGCGACGGCTGCCGACCCGCTCCGTTCAACGGTTCGCCGAAGAACCGTCGCCGGGCGCTCCTGCTCGCCGCCGCCGTGCCGGTGCTCTTCGCGGTGTCGGCGATGCTCGGCCCGTCGGGCGTCGGCCTGCCCGACACGGCGAGCGTTTCGGGCCGCGCCATTCTCGACCTGCGGCTTGGGCGCTTCTTCATGGGAATGCTCGTCGGCGCGGCCCTCTCGACCTCCGGCACGGTGTTCCAGGCTATCCTGCGCAATCCGCTCGCCGAACCCTACGTGCTTGGCGTGAGCGGCGGCGCGGGACTCGGCGCGGCGTTGAGCATTCTCATCGGCGGCGCGTTCATCGGCGCGATTGGCCTGCCGCTGACGGCGTTCGCCTTCGCCTTGCTGACGCTGCTGCTGGTTTACGCCATCGCCAATCAGGGGGGCGTGCCGTCGGTTTACAGCCTGATCCTCAGCGGCGTGATCGTCAGCGCCATCTGTTCGAGCGTCATCATGTTCCTCGTTTCGACCGCCGACATCGAGGGGATGCACACCGTGGTCTGGTGGATGCTCGGCAACCTTCAGCCAGCTTCCTGGGCGGAGCAGTTCGTGTCGCTCGCCTTCATTCTGGCGGCGATTGTTGGCCTGTGGCTCTTCGCTCCGGCGCTGAACGTGCTGACGCTCGGACGCGAAATGGCGCACTACCAGGGCCTCGACGCCGGGGTTGTCACTATTTCGAGCCTGCTGCTCTCGACGCTGCTCGCGGCTACGGCGGTCTCGATGGGCGGCATGATCGGCTTTGTCGGCCTGATCGTGCCGCACGTCATGCGCTCGATTTTTGGCCCCGACCACCGCTGGCTGATTCCCGCCTCGGCCATCGGCGGCGGCGCGTTTCTCGTGCTCTGCGACGCGCTTGCCCGAACGCTCATGGCCCCGGTCGAAATTCCGGTCGGCGTCGTCACGGCGCTGGCGGGCGGCCCCTTTTTCCTCATCGTGCTCCGCAAAAAAATGAAGTATGCCTGGATCGACTGACCGCCTGAAACCGGCCCTCGCCTTCCGGGGCGTCACCGCCGGATACAAGGGGCGCACGGTGCTGCGCGAGGTCGGCTTCGAGATCGCCGAGGGGGAGTTCGTCTCGGTGATCGGCCCGAACGGCTCCGGCAAGAGCACCATGCTCAAGACGGCGACGGGCCTCTTGAAGCCGCTCGAAGGGCGGGTGGAGTTGTTCGGGCGCGAGGTTTCGTCGCTGAAACCGCGCGAGCGGGCCTCGCTCATCGGCGTGGTGCCGCAGAAGCTCGAATCGCCGATGGCCTTCACGGTTGCCGAGATCGTCATGATCGGGCGCAGCGTGCGCGGGCGCTGGGGCGGGCCGGACGCCGCCGATCACGACAGCGCCGAGCGGGCGATGATCTACACCAACGTGCTCGACCTGAAGGATCGCCTCTTCAACCAGCTCAGCGCGGGCGAGCAGCAGCGCACGGCGCTCGCGATGGCGCTCGCTCAGGAGCCGCGCATCATCATGCTCGACGAGTCGATTGCGCACCTCGACATCAACCACAGCCAAGAGGTGCTGCGCATCCTGATGAACATCAACCGCGAAGAGAAGATCACGGTGCTGCTCGTGAGCCACGACCTCAACCTCGCCGCGCAGATCGCCGACCGCCTGATGCTCATCGACAAGGGGCGGCTCGTGCGCAACGGCTCGCCGGGCGAGGTGATGGAGGAGGAGCTGCTGCGGCGCGTCTATGACTGCGATCTGCGCGTACGGCGCGATCCTTTCAGCGGCAATCCGGTGGTGAGCGGCGTGCTCGACGCGGCCCTGCGCCGACCGCCTGCGCGGAAGCGGCTGCACGTCATCAGCGGCGGCGGATCGGGCATCGAGCTGTTCCGGCGGCTGCTCATCGAGGGGTTCGACCTGACCGCCGGGGTGCTCAACCGGCTCGACTCCGATTCGGAGGCGGCTCGCGCCCTCGACATTCCCGCCGTGCTCGAACAGCCCTTTTCGCCGGTCGGCGGCGAGGCGCTCTCGCAGGCGCGTCGCATGGTCGAAGCGGCGGACGGCCTCGTCGCCGGACTCGTGCCCTTCGGCCCCGGCAACCTCGTCAACCTCGATCTTGCCGAACTGGCGCTGAAAGCGGGCAAGCCGGTGTGGCTGGCGGCGGGCATCGCCTCGCGCGACTACACCCCCGGCAAAGCGGCGGCGGCAAAGGCTCGCGAACTCTGCGACGGCGGGGCCGTGGAGTGGTCGAACATTCATGAACTCATGGCCCGGATCGAACAGACCTGGCCGCAACCAGAGACGCAGCATTGATATGAACCGTTATCCTTTCAGGCTCGGCACCTCCTCCTACATCATCCCGGACGACATTCTGCCCAACGTGCGCTACCTCGCGGGCAAGGTCGAAGACATCGAGCTGGTGCTCTTCGAGTCCGACGAGTTCAGCAACCTGCCCTCGCCGGAGGTAATCCGGGAGCTGGTCGCGCTGGCCGGAGAGCACGGCCTCACCTACTCGGTGCACCTGCCGCTCGACGTCTATCTCGGCAGCCCCGACCGGCAGGAGCGCGAGCGCTCGGTCGGCAAGTGCCGCAGGATCATCGAGCTTACCGAGGCGCTGCCGAAATCGGTCTTCGTGATGCACTTCGAGGCGGGCAAAGGCGTGGACATCAACGCATTTTCCGACGAGGAGCGGCAGCTCTTCGTGGAGAGCCTCGGTGACTCGGCGCGGATGCTGCTCGACGGCTGCGGTCATCCGCCGGAGATGTTCTGCGCCGAGAACCTGAACTACCCCTTCGAGATCGTCTGGCCGGTGGTCGAAAAGTTCGGCTTTTCGGTGACGCTCGACGTGGGCCATCTCGAATACTACGGCTTCCCGACCGCCGAGTATCTTCAGCGCTACCTCTCGCGCACGAAAGTACTGCACATGCACGGCACAACCGAGGGGCGCGACCACAACTCGCTCGCCTACATGCGCCCCGAAGCGCTCGACATGGTGGTCGAAGCATTGCGAAAAGCGGAAGGGGAGCCGAAGGTGTTCACGCTGGAGATATTCTCGGAGGCCGACTTTCTGTCGTCGTGCGAGGCGCTGGAGCGGTTTCGGGGATGACAGGATTCGTTATGATTTTGGAGATTATAATTCTTGTCCAATTGCCCCGGACTTTAGTCCGGGGTAAAGGGATAACACCCAATAAATATGGGCTTTAGCCCAATCTCTTTCTGGGGGGAAGGGGAAGAGCAGGGGCGGCGAAATCTGTTCCCCGGCTTGAAAGCCGGGGCAATTTGAATGTAAGAGTTTTGAATGTCAGAAGGGTTAAAACCCTTCTGAATGTAAGATCGATTATCAATTTGTATTACCATGCCTGAAGTAATCTATGTAACCGGCGGAGCGCGGAGCGGCAAGAGCAGTTACGCGCTTCGGCTTGCGGAACCTTACGATCAGCGGGTCTTTCTCGCTACCGCCGAGGCGTTCGATGGCGAGATGCAGCGGCGCATCGACAAGCATCGCGAGGAGCGCGAGGGGCAGTTCGTGACCGTCGAGGAGCCGGTGTTCATCGATCGGGCTTTGCGGAATCTTCCCGAAGGATCGGGAGTGGTGCTGCTCGATTGCCTGACCGTGTGGCTGGGCAACCTGATGCACCATCTCGGCACCGAAGCGGCGATCTCCGAACGGATCGCCGCCCTGCTTGCCGTGCTCGAAACGCCGCCCTGCGACATCATTCTCGTCTCAAACGAAGTCGGCATGGGCATCGTGCCGGAAAACGCGATGGCCCGCGAGTTCCGCGACCTGGCCGGAACGCTCAACCGCAAAGTCGCCGAACGCGCCACGCAGGCGTATTTGCTGTGCAGCGGCTTGCCGCTTGTCCTTAAAAAATAGCGTTGATCCGTTCGTCGCCACTGTCATTCTGAACGAAGTGAAGAATCAAGAGTTTTTTGTAACGCTTTATGATTGAGTCACTTATCCTGCAATATGAAAAGAACTGGATTCTTCACTTCGCGTTGCTCAGTTCAGAATGACAGGCGAGAGGGCTTGGATCATCAATTATAAATGCACTCGGTACAGCATCCAACTATCCATATTTTTCGTCACCGAATTTAACATCAGTACCATCCATGACCGACCGATTCCAGCAGCTTCTTGCCTCCGTCAAGCCTGTCGATATGTCCCTCACGGGTGCAGTTCAGGCGCATCTTGACGATCTGACCAAACCGCAGGGGAGCCTTGGGCGGCTCGAAGAGATCGCCATGAAATATTGCATCGCGACCGGCACCGTCAAGCCGTCGCTGTCGAAAAAGAAAGTCTTCTGCTTTGCGGGCGATCATGGCGTGGCTGCCGAGGGTGTGTCGGCCTATCCCGCCGAGGTGACGCCGCAGATGGTCTATAACATGCTCGGTGGCGGCGCGGCCATCGACGTCTTGTCGCGCCATGCCGGGGCCGATCTCGAAGTGGTCGATATGGGGGTGAATCACGATTTCGCGGAGCATCCAATGCTGCGCCGCTGCAAGGTGAAGCACGGCTCGGCGAACATGGCGCACGGCCCGGCGATGAGCCTCGACGAGACCTTGCATGCGATCATGGCGGGCGCGGAGCTTGCCATCGAGGCGCGCGCGCAGGGGTACGATCTCCTCGCTACCGGCGAAATGGGCATCGCCAACACCACGCCTGCCACGGCGCTCTATGCCACCTTGCTCGATCTGCCGGTCGAGTCGATCACCGGGCGCGGCACGGGTATCGACGACGAGCGGCTGCGCCACAAAATTGCGGTGATCGAGCGGTCAATCGAGGTCAATCGCGTCCGGCTCGCCACCCCGCTCGAAGTGCTCGCCGCGCTTGGCGGCTTTGAGATCGCGGGCATCTGCGGCCTGATTCTCGGCGCGGCGTCGGTCGGAGTGCCGGTGGTGGTGGATGGCTTCATCTCGAGTTCGGCGGCTGTTTGCGCCATCAAGCTCTCGTGCAAGGTGAGCGACTACCTTTTCTTCAGCCACCTCTCCAACGAGCAGGGGCACCGCGCGGTGATGCAAAAGCTCGGCGCAAGGCCGATCCTCGACCTCGACCTGCGGCTCGGCGAAGGCACCGGCGCGGCGATGGCGATGCAGGTGATCGAAGCGTCGGTGAAAATCTGCAACGAAATGGCTACCTTCAGTTCGGCGGGAGTTTCCGGCAAACACGACTGAACAACATGGACTCTTTTCTCGACATACAGCGCCAGCGGGCCGACAGCGACAGCAAGTTCATCGATTGCAACGGCTTCCGGGTGCACTACAAACTCTACGGCAGCGGCAGGCCGCCCTTCATCGTGCTCTTGCATGGCAGCTTCCTGAGCATCCGCTCGTGGCGCGACGTGGCGGTTCCGTTGTCCGAAAACGCGACCGTTCTCTTGTTCGACCGCCCGGCCTTCGGCCTCACCTCGCGCCCCGTGCCGTCCCGATCCAACGAAGCGCGCTACAGCCCCGAAGCGCAGTGTGACCTCGTTGTGGCGCTGATGGGCAAGCTCGGCATGGATCGCGCCGTGCTCGTCGGCAACTCCACCGGCGGTACGCTGGCGCTCCTGACGGCGTTGCGCCATCCACGGCGCGTACAGGGCCTCGTGCTCGTCGGCGCGATGATCTACAGCGGCTACGCCAACAGCGAGGTTCCGGCGGTTATGAAGCCCTTCATGAGGGCGATGACGCCGGTTTTTTCGCGGCTCATGAAGGCGATTATCACCAAGCTCTACGACAAGAACATCCGGGGATTCTGGCATGTCAAGTCGCGCCTGTCCGGCGAGACGCTTGCCGCGTTCAGGAGCGACCTGATGGTGGGGGACTGGTCGCGGGGATTCTGGGAGCTGTTCCTCGAAACGCATCGCCTCCATTTCGACAAGCGCGTGTCATCGGTCTCGACGCCCTCGCTCGTCGTGACGGGCGAGCACGACCTCACCGTCAAGACGGAGGAGAGTTTCCGTTTGGCGAAAGAGCTGCCGAAGTCGGAGCTGCTCGTGATTCCCGATTGCGCCCACCTGCCGCAGGAGGAGAAGCCGCGCGAGTTCGTCGAAGGCGTCCGGGCTTTCGTCGGGAGGCTCGCCTGATGGCGGGCGGCCTCGTGACGGCGCTTCGTACGCTGACGGCGCTGCCGGTGCCGGGCCGGGATGCCGAGCGTTTCAGCGACTCGCTCTACTGGTTTCCGCTCGTCGGCCTCGTCATCGGTACGCTCGAAGTGCTGCTCGCTCGCGTCGGCGTGTTTGCCGGATGGTTCGAGATGGCCGCGCTCCTCGCGCTTGGCGGCGGCATCGTGCTGACGCGGGGGATTCACGCCGATGGCCTCGCCGATCTCGCCGACGGCTTTTTCGGCGGGCGCAACCGCGAGGCGGCGCTACGGATCATGAAAGATCCCAACGTCGGCTCGTTCGGCTCGCTGGCGCTGATCCTCGTGATGCTTTTCAAATTTGTCTGCCTGCTCGAACTCGTGCGGTACGGCGCGTTCGGCACGATGATCGCCGGCGTGATGCTCGCCCGCATGGGGCAGGTGGTGCTCGCCGCGCGGTTGCCGTACGCGCGAGCCGAGGGCGGCACGGCGACCGCCTTCGTCGAAGGCGCGGGGTGGCCGCATTTCGTTGTCGCCGTCGCTTCGGTATTCGTCTTTCTTCTCTATCCGGTCGGCTTCGGCTGGCCGCGAGCGCTCTTCCTCATGGCGAGCGCCGCTGCGTCAACGCTCGCCCTCGGCCTGTTGAGCCGCCGCAAGATCGGCGGCGTCACTGGCGACGTGCTCGGCGCATGCAGCGAGCTGACCGAAACGTTCGTCTGGTTCGCCGCCGTGATGTCGTTGCGGTTTCCGTTCCTGAGCCTGATGTGATTTCGATTTCGGAACTCTCCTCTCCGGCGGGCGTTGCTTCTCAGTCGTCAGATGGTTATTATTGGGGCGCACAAAATTAAGATACCCACAATCCGTAATAAGATATTTTTATGAGCAGCGATTTGATCGTGACGTTTGGCGGTGGCAAGAAGGTCAATGCCGATTTCAGGGGATTCACCATCAAGACCGACCAGTCGGTGATGGCTGGCGGCGAAGGTTCCGCGCCTGAACCCTTCACTCTTTTCCTCGCATCCATAGGCACTTGCGCGGGCATTTACGTCCTCTCTTTCTGCCAGAGCCGCGATATTCCGACCGACGGCATCCGGGTTGTGCAGAGCCACGAGCCGAAACCCGACGGGCGAGGCATCGGTAAAATCACCATCACCATCGAGCTGCCGCCGAGCTTCCCGGAAAAGTACAAGGATGCGGTCATCAACGCAGCCAATCTCTGCGCTGTCAAGAAGCACCTCATGGAGCCTCCGGCCTTCGAGGTGAAAACCGAAACCGTCGAGGCCTGATCGTTCTGACGTTTATCGATTTTTTCCCGCTGGAACCTGCTTCCGGTTTTCCCGCCGGGAGCGGGTTCTCGCCTCAAACGACACCGCCGTTATGAAAAATCCTCGCGTCGGCAGACCGCTTCACAGCCGTTCTGTCGAAGAGCTTCCAGGCGTTACCTGCTTTTTGCCCGAAGGCGTTCCGCCCTCCCGGCTCCGGAACGTCGTGCTCTCGGTCGATGAGGTCGAGGCGTTGCGCCTGGCCGATCTCGACGGGCTGTACCACGCCGATGCCGCCGAAAAAATGAAGGTCTCGCGGCAGACCTTTGGCCGCATCATCAAGTCGGCCCGCAAAAAGGTGGCCGACGCTTTGGTTGGCGGCAAGACCATCTGCATCGAGGGGGGTAAAATCGAGGGGAGCTGCTTGCCCGGCGAGTCGGAGGAGCCTGCCGTCTGCATCTGCCTGCACTGCGGCTACGAACAGCCGCACGTGCCCGGCGTACCCTGCCGGACGGCGAACTGCCCGCACTGCGGCAAAATGCTGATTCGCAAGGGGAGGCACAGCCGTGTCGATTGAACGGATATTGGAATTTACGGTGCTGCCGACGCCGCGCATCCACTTTGGCGCGGGAACCCTCTCGAAGCTCCCCGCCATCGCCGCCGCGTATGGGCGGAAGATGCTGCTCGTCACGGGGCGCCAGACGTTGCGGCGTTCGCCGGTTGCGTCGGGAATGCTCGATGAACTCAGCCGCGCCGGCATGGAGGTCGCCTGCCTCGAGGTCGATCGCGAGCCGTCGCCGGAGCTGATCGACGAGGCGGCGGCGCTGGGTCGCGAAACGCCGTTCGAGGTCGTCGTGGCCATCGGCGGCGGCAGCGCCGTGGATGCCGGAAAGGCGATTTCGGCGATGCTGCTTCAGCGCGATCCGGTCGAGCGCTTCATCGAGGGACAGCCCGGCTTCACGCCGCACGACGGTCGCAAGATTCCGTTTATCGCCGTGCCGACCACCTCCGGCACGGGCACCGAGGCGACGAGCAACGCCGTCATCAGCCGCGTCGGGCCGGGCGGCTACAAGCGCTCGCTGCGCCACGCGGCCTTCGTGCCGAACGAGGCGATCATCGATCCCGAACTCATGACGAGCGCGCCGCCGGAGCTGACCGCCTCGTCGGGCATGGACGCCTTCACCCAGCTTCTCGAAGCTTACCTCTCGCCCTTCGCCAGCCCGTTTACCGACGCTATTTCATGCAGCGGCCTCGTGCGCTTCAGCCGCTCGTTCGAGCTGGCCTGCGGCAGTGGCGCGGGCGACGTGGCCGTCCGGGCCGACATGGCCTACGCGGCGCTCATGTCGGGCATCGCGCTCTCCAACGCGGGCCTCGGCATCGTGCACGGCTTCGCCTCGTCGGTCGGCGGGCTGTTCGACATTCCGCACGGCACCCTCTGCGCGACGCTGCTGGCCGAGGCGACGCGGGAGAACATCCGCCAGCTCCTCGCCTCTGAGGGCGGCGAGTCGGGCTTGCGCAAGTTCGCCAACGCCAGCCGCATTCTCACCGGTGCTTCGACCGGCAACGTCGCGAATGATTGCGGCCGCCTCGTCGAGCTGCTCGAAGAGTGGCAAGCCCGCTACGCCTTCCCCCGCCTCGGCGAGTTCGGCGTCAGCGAGAGCGATTTCGACGCCATCATCCCCGCCACAAGAAGCAAAACCAACGCCGTTCCGCTCGACGAAGCCGCGATGCGGCGGATTTTGGTAGCGCGGGTGTGAATGTGAAGAATAGGTCGGATAGGTCTTATAGGTCGGATAGGAGGGAAGAGTTGAAGACGATTCTTCAATTCATAATTCAGCATTCATAATTCATCATTCGCCAGTTTCTCCCCTTGTCGTCCACCAGTCGTCGCCGTAGTTGTAGTACATCTCCTCGCCTTCGGCGATGTTGCGCAGGGCGTAGATGACCAGTTCCGCGCCGGTGGGGCCGTCTTCGCGGTAATAGGCGACGTTGGGTGTCGAGGAGTGGTTGAACATCATGCCGTAGCCCATCGCAATGAGTCGGCGGTCTTCGGCGCTGCCGTAAAAGACGTAGTTGAGCAGTTCGCCGCCAATGTCCTTGTCGGTCACTTCGAGCGCCGGGCAGCGTTCGACGATGTCGCCCTTCTTGATCGCCTTGAGCGCGAAAGCGCCGCGTCCGGCAACTTTTGACGAGTCGATAAGAACCGCGCCACGGCTGACTTTTGGCGTTTTTTTGCGCATGAAAACGGTGGCGAGAGTTCCGGCGGCGACACCGGCGGCGAAGATGATGGTCGCGGCAAAAAAGAGAGCTGGTGTCATGTGATTCCGGCTGGCGATGGAAAAGCGGAAAATACGAATCTCACGGCTGAATCCATCGGGCGGATGCCGGAGTGTTCTGGAATGTTTTCTCCGGCAGCGTGGTTCGAGTCGGAGAGGTTTTTCTTAACCATGTCTGAAGGTTTGTGCCGATGATCGATCAAGCGCGTCAATCCGTTCTCTCGGTCGATGGGGTGTCGAAAAGCTACCTCATGGGCGAGGTGACGGTCAAGGCTCTGCACGACATTTCGCTCGACTTCGGCGCGGGCCAGCTCGTGGTGCTGCTCGGCGCGTCGGGCAGCGGAAAATCGACGCTGCTGAACATCGTCGGCGGCCTCGATGTGCCCGATTCAGGCACGGTATCGTTCAAGGGGCTGAACATCAACGCCAAAGGTGAGGCGGGCCTGACCGACTACCGCCGCCGCTCGATCGGCTTCGTGTTCCAGTTCTACAATCTTATTTCCAGCCTCTCGGCGCTGGAGAACGTGCAGCTCGTCACGGAGCTGGTTGACAATCCGATGTCGCCCGCCGAGGCGCTCGAATTGGTCGGTCTTGGCGACCGGATGAACCATTTCCCCTCCCAGCTCTCCGGCGGCGAGCAGCAGCGCGTCGCCATCGCCCGCGCGGTCGCCAAGCGCCCGGAGTTGCTGCTTTGCGACGAACCGACCGGCGCGCTCGACTACAGCACGGGCAAGCTTGTGCTCGAAGTGATCGAAAAAGTCAACCGCGAACTCGGCACCACGACGCTCGTCATCACGCACAACGTCTCGATCTCCGGCATGGCCGACCGCGTCATTACGTTGCGCAGCGGCGAAGTGGTCGAGGATCGGCGGAATGAAAAGAAGATTTCGCCTTCGGAGCTGTCGTGGTGAGGGGGAGAAGAAGATTTGGAGTGGATGGTTATAATCCATAAATTCAATTTTATATGATTGTTTTCTTGGCTGGGGATAAAATGTTTGCAAGCATCTTATGCGGAAACTATATAATCAAAGTTATGCTATCAAATAATTCAAATTAGGAAGTTATAATGCCAATTGATCCAGAAGTGGGCTTTACTGCGGATGTGATCCGAGACCCAAGCCGGTTTGTGGGGAGAACTGAACTCATTCGAGATTGTATTTTGGCTATTAATGCTCCGACCGGATTGATATCAGTATATGGGAAAAGGGGGGTTGGAAAGTCATCGTTACTTCGTCAAATACAACAGATGGCGTTGGGGGAATATGCTTTAGCAAAACGGGCTGGTCTTTCCCATTCGATACCAACTACTCCACGCACCTATTTAACCGCTTATTATTCATGTGATTCACTAATTACAGATGGAAAAGATCTTCTTTCTCGTTTATGCAACGACCAAAGTTCAGAAGATAGTTTACTCAGACTTGTTCCTGACGAAGGAAAGGAGATCGTTGAGTTTACCCGTACAAAGGGAGTGTCCGCCGGGGCAGATTTGAAAGTTGTCAATTGGGGAGTGAAAGGAGTTGAAAGTACAAAATATGCAAAAGTTGTCCCAGGGGATATCGTTCAAACATTTAGGAACTTCGTTGATGCGATAGTTACGCATCAAGTTAAAAAACGCATGAAACGTGATGGATTGTTAATTCTGCTTGATGAATTCGATGTCATTGCAAATAAGGATGGTATTGGATCTCTTATAAAGTCACTTACAACACCGGAAGTAAAGTTTGCAATTTGTGGTATCGGCAGAGATTTAACAGAGTTGGTAAGTGATCATGCTTCGATAGAGAGGCTAATCGAGCAAGGCTTGCTGCCTGTAAAGCCCATGCCAATTCCTGAGTCTGAAGAAATCATTTTACGTGCAGAAAAACTATTTAACGATGCGGTCAAATTCGAAGCGGGTATAAGCGCACAAATCGCTGAGCTTGGGCAGGGTTACCCGTATTTCGTCCAGTTAATAGGCAAACAGTGTATCAATGAGCTAAATGTGCGCAACACGAAAGTTGTTGATCAATCTGTTTTTGATAAAGTAATTATGGACTTGAAATCTGGTAAGGCATTTCCAACCTTAGAAGCAGCTTATCAACGAGCAATCGGAAATTCAAGGGATCGACAGTTGTTGCTGCATTTTTTAGCGGACCAACCGACCGAGCAGTCTCAATTTTCCGATGAGGTAGGTCGGATCGTTCTTAAAGCCGCGCGGCAAGACGCTGAGGACTTGAACGTCCAGTATGTAGACCAGCTTATGCCAAGATTAGTAGATAAAAAATATGGGCCGGTTTTAGAAAGAATTACTGAGCGGCAGGGAACCTACGAGTTTGTAAACCCTGTGTTACGGCAGTACATCAAGCTCCGTGAGTTTTAGCTGAAGAATACATAACAATGCTGTCAACAAGTACGCATTATACGTTTGCGTGGTTTACTATAAATATGTCTTTTACGGCCAACGTAGAAAAAGGTGAATTGAATCCACCATGAAGCCAGACCATAAACTCTGCCAGCTTGGCAAGAAAGAGATCGAGGAAAACCTTGCCGCTATTGCTGAGGCAGTTTCAAAGCCAAAGTACATTTGCCAGAAGTGCGCGAGGGTGTCGAAAAAGAAAAAGCATCTCTGCAAGCCGAAGAAGTTGCCTGTGCGCTAACCGGAGTCGAGACCTGTTCTTTCCATCCAATACCGCCTTACGGATATTTTCTGAAAATCATCCCGGTCGGCCAGCTTTTTTCTTCGCATGTGGCGCTCGGTCACCTCCAAAATTACCCCCATCCCGCACAAAAAAAAGCCCTCCCGGTACGGTTGCGGTGAGGGCTTTGGATGTCCTGGTTCCAATTCGCATTCATCTGGAAATAGGATATATCTTTTTAGTTGAATCGATATATAGTTTTGTACTAAATGTGTTGCTCTGCATACGGTTTAAGCAACGCTTGTCGTTTTTTTTTACTGACTTACCGGAAAAAGTTGCTACCTTGACTTAGCCTTTTTTATGGTAGGGCCGTTCCTTCTCAAATACTGTTCTTTGTCAGTTCAGCATACTTATGCTGTCGGCAGTCTTTCTGTAAATACAAGTAACACAGAGAAAAAAAAGCAGCAATGAAACAACCAATCAAAGCTAAATGGTACGTCAGGGCCGGATCGGTTCTGGCGGGACTCGGGGTCTTGCTTCCAGCGTCACAAGCGTATGCGAGCGAGGCCGATCTGGTATTGCCGGATTTAAGCTCGGTATCCTTTTTAGGGGGAATACCGGGGCACACGTTGTTGATGTATGGTCTTGTGGTATGCCTTTTTGGCATGATTTTCGGCTTGATTCAGTACAAAGCGATTCAAAATCTTCCGGTGCACAGCGCCATGAAGGAGATCAGCGAGCTGATCTACGAGACCTGTAAAACCTACCTCATCACCCAGGGCAAATTCATTCTCGTCCTCTGGGCGCTTGTCGGTGCCATTATCGTCTATTACTTCAGCGTTCTCAGCGGACTTGAAACAACCAAGGTAGCCTTCATTCTTGCATGCAGCCTGCTTGGTATCGGCGGCAGCTACATCGTCGCCTGGTTCGGCATGAGGATCAACACCTTCGCCAACTCCAGAACCGCATTCGCCAGCCTTGGCGGCAAACCTTTTCCGACCTACGCTATCCCGCTTCGTGCCGGTATGAGCATCGGTATGTTGCTCATCAGCATCGAGCTGTTCGTGATGCTCTGCATCCTTCTTCTTGTTCCGGTTGACTATGCCGGGCCATGCTTCATCGGCTTCGCCATCGGTGAATCCCTTGGCGCTTCGGTGCTTCGTATCGCTGGTGGTATCTTCACCAAGATCGCCGACATCGGTTCCGACCTCATGAAGATCGTCTTCAAGATCAAGGAAGACGACGCCCGCAACCCCGGCGTCATCGCCGACTGTGCTGGTGACAACGCTGGCGACTCGGTTGGCCCGACGGCTGATGGCTTCGAGACCTACGGCGTGACCGGTGTGGCGCTGATCTCCTTTATCCTGCTGGCCATCAAGGATCCAACCATTCAGGTTATGCTGCTTGTCTGGATATTTGCCATGCGTCTTGTGATGATTCTGGCCAGCGCCGTTTCGTACTGGGCCAACGACTTTATCGCCAAAGCCAGGTACAGCAAAGCCGCCGAGATGAACTTCGAAAAACCGCTGATCACCCTCGTCTGGCTTACTTCGATCGTCTCGATCGTCCTGACCTATATCGCATCTTACCTGCTTATCGCCAATCTGGGCGACGGCACCATGTGGTGGAAACTCGCCTCGATCATCACCTGCGGCACGATTGCCGGAGCATTGATTCCCGAACTGGTCAACCGCTTCACCTCGACCGAATGCGCCCATGTGCGTAACGTCGTGCAGTGCTCCAAAGAGGGCGGCGCGCCGCTGAACATTCTGGCCGGTCTGGTTGCTGGTAACTTCAGCGCCTACTGGATGGGTCTTGCGATTATTGCTCTCATGGGAGCGGCTTACGGATTCAGCCTGATGGGCTTTGATGTGATGATGCTCGCGCCTTCGGTCTTCGCTTTCGGTCTCGTGGCTTTCGGCTTCCTCAGCATGGGCCCGGTCACCATCGCCGTTGACTCTTACGGCCCGGTGACGGACAATGCGCAGTCGGTCTATGAGCTTTCGCTGATCGAGGACATTCCGAACATCAGCCAGAACATCCAGAGCGAGTTCGGCTTCCGGCCCGATTTTGTCAATGCCAAGCGTTATCTCGAAGCCAACGACGGCGCAGGCAACACCTTCAAGGCGACCGCCAAACCGGTGCTGATCGGTACCGCCGTGGTCGGCTCGACCACCATGATCTTCTCGATCATTATGATTCTCACCGGTGGTTTGACCGATACTGCGGCCATCGCCAAGCTCTCCATTCTTTCACCTCCGTTCCTGCTCGGCCTCCTGATGGGCGGCGCGGTGATCTACTGGTTCACCGGCGCGTCGATGAACGCCGTGACCACCGGCGCCTACTATGCCGTCGAGTTCATCAAGAAGAACATCAAACTTGATGGTGTGACCAAAGCATCGACCGAGGACAGCAAGAAGGTTGTGGAAATCTGCACCAAGTTTGCGCAGAAAGGCATGATCAACCTTTTCCTGACCATTTTCTTCAGTACGCTCGCTTTTGCCTGCCTCGATTCGTTCTTCTTTATTGGCTACCTGATCTCCATCGCGATCTTCGGTCTCTATCAGGCCATCTACATGGCTAACGCCGGCGGCGCATGGGACAACGCCAAGAAGGTGGTCGAAACCGAGTTGAACGCCAAGGGCACTCCGCTTCATGACGCTTCGATTGTCGGCGACACCGTTGGCGATCCCTTCAAGGATACCTCCTCGGTCGCCCTCAACCCGATCATCAAGTTCACCACGCTGTTCGGTCTGCTTGCCATCGAAATGGCCATCAAGCTGGATCACCAGCTCGCCATCGGTCTGGCGGTTGTTTTCTTTCTGCTCTCGCTCGTCTTCGTACACCGCTCCTTCTTCTCCATGAGAATCGCCGTGGACAAGGACTGAGCTTCGTTTCACAGCATCACCCCCGCCGGTAACGGCAGGGCGTCACCGGAGCCGCAGCAATGCGGCTTCGGGTGTTTTTGTGGGCCTGGCAAACCCTGAGAGCGCCGTCCTTGAAAGCATTCGGAATGGAATCTGATTCAGGCGTGACCGAATCGAAATCGGGGAAGAAGCATCTCCGTTATGGAGCAGCACTGATTTTCAGCAATAGCGGCAGGTGGTCGGAGTAGCCGCCTTTGAATTTGCCTCGTTTGTAGGTGGAGTAGAGTCCTTTTCCGTGCCGGTCGAACATTTCGAGAATGGAGAAGACCCGGAAAGCCCGGTTGTCGATCGAAAGTCCTCTGCCATCGAGCAGAGCGGCTGAAACCAGCATATGGTCGATCCGCTCCCAATGATTCTTGTAAAAGTAACTTCCGGGCGAGGCGGTGCTGTTCCAGCAGTTGTAAAGCAGTCGCCCACTGGAGCGCTGAACCGCTTTTCTGTCGAGCGATGAACCGAGCGTTTCCCAGACCGAGCGGTCTGCGGGATGGTCGTTGAAATCGCCCATGACAATGATCTCCGCCCGCGGGTCGCGGGTTCTGAGGCTGTCGGCGATGCGTCGGGCGACCCTTGCGGCGGCGATGCGGTTCGGCTCGCTCCACCGGGCGTCGAACGACCGGGACGGCCAGTGGTTCAGCACAACGGTAAATTGATGGCCGGAAGCCCTGAACCCGGCGGCGATGACGTACCGGGTGCCGCGTCCATCTTCGAGCCTGACCGTGTAGGGCTTCGAGCCGGTGAACTTCACTGTTGCGGGGTTCCACGCGAGGCCGATGTCGATGCCGCGTGGGTCGGGACTTTCGCGGTAGTCGATGGCGTAACCGGCGCCGTCGAGAGAGGCCAGCGTTCCGGCGAACACCTGCCGGTTCTCGGTTTCGGCCAGCGCCACGATGTCGGGATATTTCCCGTACTCGCGATCCGCCTTGATCGCCCGGAATACGCGCGCGATGCGCAACCGTTTCAGGAGCAGCTTTTTTTCCGTCCACTGCCGCTTGCCCGCTGGAGTGAACTCTCCATCGTCCACCATCGGATCGTCATGCGTGTCGAACAGGTTTTCTGCATTCCACCACATGGCGACAATCTGCTGAGGATGCTCTTTGCAAATGCCGTTATGTGATGGAGCGATCAGACAGATCAGAAGCAGTAATACGGGCGTGATTTTTCGGGAAGGGTTTGCCATTATCCCGGAGTGAAGGCTTGTGAATTACAGGTAAGATTTATTATTGTCACAATATAAAGCTTATCCGTCTTTCAGTGGGCGGGCTTGTCGAACTCAAAATCAACATCATTCATGAAACGATCAGTTTTTTGTACTATTGCCGTACTTGTATTTGCCGTTCCCGCGCCAGGATTTTGCCAGAATTTTCAGAAGGCCGATGCGTCCCCCGCAATTTCAGCCCGAATGAATGTTGATGCCAACAGCGGAGATTCCGCCCGGCAATACGTCATTGCGATGCAATATTACTACGGGCGCGATGTGGATCGCGACTATGCCGAGGCGTTGAAATGGTTTAGGCTTGCCGCCGAGAAAGGTCATGTTGACGCCACGTACGCCATAGGATTCATGTACCAGAAGGGACAGGGAGTTGCGCAGGACTATGCCGAGGCGATGCGCTGGTATCGGCTTGCCGCCGAAAAAGGCAACGACAACGCCCAGAACCAGATTGGTTACATGTATCATCATGGCTGGGGAGTGCAAACCGACTATGCCGAGGCGATGAAGTGGTACCGGTTGGCGGCCGCGAAAGGCAATTATGCCGCCGAAGACAATATCGGGGTTCTCTACGAACACGGTCAGGGGGTCGAGCAGGACTATGCCGAGGCGATGAGGTGGTACCGCATATCGGCGGCCAAAGGCAACGGGGAGGCCGAGCTGAACATCGGTAATTTTTACCAGCATGGTCTCGGCGTTGAACGCGATCTCAACAAGGCGATGAAGTGGTTGCAGTCGGCCGCCTCCAAAGGCAACGCAGAGGCCGCGCAGAAGATCCGCGCGATACACGGAGGTTCCGGGCAGGTTGCGCAACATGAGTAAACGGAGCGTTGTTGTTTCGTCTAAATCCGAATTGAAATCGACTCCGGCTCCTGTCCCTCGTCGATCCCGTATGCTCGCAAGATCGTCCGCAAGCGCTACGCAGTCTTGCCGGGCGAAGTTTTTTCTTTAGGTTTCACCGTTCGATACGTAACTTGATCGGGAATTTTCAATCACCTTGAGCCGGGCCTCCGGCGGTCTTCAGGAGTATGAGCAAAAAGTTCGATGTTAAGGCGCAGGCGAGGGACATCCTCGAAGAGAATCTCGACATGGAGGCTGTCATCTATCTTGGCAGGATTTCCGAGGAGATGGAGCTGATTTTCAGCAGCAATCCCACTCCCTCTTTTGCCGACGTCCAGCGCATCGTGACCGACTATTTCGCCACCGATGGCCGTCCGACGGCGTTCATCGAGGACTGGCTCCGTACGGCCGACGAGCATACCCGCTCGCGCGGCCTCGACGAGACGGAGCGCCCGAAGGCGATTCTTTCCGATCTCGGCGTGTTCCGCTTCATGTGGTTCCTCAAAGAGCGCGGGCTGACCGAAGAGCAGATCAATATCGTCCTGACCGGCGCGGTGCAGCAGGCAACCGGCCAGGCGGGGGAGTAAACTTTTACCGGTATCGGGGCGTATGAACCGGTACTTATCCATACAAAACCAATACAGAAGTAATTCTACATCGATGAACAAGATTACACTGCTTCACGAGGGCAAGGCCAAGAAGGTCTGGCAGACCGAGGACCCCGACCTCATCATACAAGAGTTCAAGGACGACGCGACCGCCTTCAACAACAAGAAGAAAGGCTCCATCGCCGACAAGGGCGTCACCAACAACGCCATCGCCAGCCGCCTCTTTACCATGCTCGGCGAGAACGGCATTCCGACCCACTTCGTCAGCAAGCTCAACGACCGCGACATGCTGTGCAAAAAGCTCGACATCGTCCTGATCGAGGTGGTCACGCGCAACGTCGCCGCCGGTTCGCTGGTCAGGCGCTACGGATTTGCCGAAGGAACCGTTCTGCCGAAACCGATTGTCGAACTCTACCTGAAGAACGACGATCTCGACGATCCGCTCATGAACGAGGATCACGCCGTCGCGCTTGGTCTCGGCACCTACGAAGAGGTGGCCCAGCTCAAGGAGATGGCCGAAAAGATCAACGCTTTACTCGTGCCGTGGTTTGCCGAGAGGCATCTGAGGCTCGTCGATTTCAAGCTCGAATTCGGTCGTCACAAGGGCGAAATTCTGCTCGGCGACGAAATCAGCCCCGACACCTGCCGCTTCTGGGATGCCGAGTCTGGCGAGAAGCTCGACAAGGATCGCTTCCGTCTCGATCTCGGCGGCGTCGAGGACGCCTACTCCGAGGTCAAGCGGCGCGTACTGGAACAGTAAACCATCGATGCCGGAAATCTCTTCAATGCTTGACGCCGTTGTCGCTTACCTGCAACAGGCCGACCCTTCGTCGGTCTATGCGGTGCTGTTCCTGTCGGCCTATTTCGAGAACGTCATTCCCCCGATTCCGGGGGATGTTCCCATTGCGCTTGTCGGATACCTGCTCGTCTTCAACCACATCACCTTTGTTTCGGCCCTGTTCTGGTCAACGACAGGTTCGGTGGCCGGATTCATGACGGTGTTTCTGCTCAGCCGTTTTCTCGGGCTGAAGCTCTACGCCGCGGGCCAGAGCGAGGCGCGCCACAAGTTCGCCCAAAGCGTTCACAAGCTGTTTCCGCCTTCCGAAATGGAGGTCGTGCGCCAGAAGTTTTCGGGCCACGGCTATCTGGCCGTCGTGGTGAACCGCTTCCTTTTCGGGTCGCGGGCGGTTATCTGCATCGTGGCCGGAATGTTGCACCTGAAAGTTTCGCTGGTGCTCTTGGCCTCTCTGGTCAGCTCGCTTCTCTGGAACATTCTCTTGCTCTCCGGCGGCTATCTGCTTGGCAGCAACTGGGACAAGATCGGCCAGTACGCCGTTTTTTACAGCATTCCGTTTACAGCGCTGTTCGCGGGCCTTATGGTTTGGGCCGTCGTGAAGTATCTCAAAAAAAGAAAACAGGGTAACGCCGGGGCTTGACTTGGTAAATTAGGCCTCCGCGTGTAACTTTGAGCTTTTCCGCCGAAGGGCGATTGCCTGCGCGGCGGATTCCGTTTTTATTGTTCATCAGCCATCATTCATTCATCGCATCCATCATGGGAAAACATCTGAAGCCTTATCCGCAAGAGAAGAGGGGCAAGCATCTGCAACTTTCAACCATCGATGAACTCAAGGACATGGCCCGCCAGGTGCGCAGGGATGTGATCCGCATGCTGGCGAAGTCCAATTCGGGACATACCGGCGGTTCGCTTGGCATGGCCGATATTTTTACGGCGCTCTACTTCAGGATTTTGCAGCATCATCCGCACCAGTTCCGTCAGGGAGCCGATCACGACATGTTGTTCCTCTCGAACGGTCACATCGCGCCGGTCTGGTACAGCGTGCTGGCCCGTTCGGGCTACTTCTCGCTCGACGAGCTGAACTACCTGCGCGAAGTCGATTCCTACCTCCAGGGCCATCCGACCTGCGAGTCGGGGCTTCCGGGCATCCACATCGCGTCGGGTTCGCTCGGCCAGGGCTTGTCGGTGGCGGTCGGCGCGGCGCTCGGCCTGCGCATGGATGGCAAGAAGGGCGAGGTCTTCTGCCTGATGGGTGACGGCGAGTGCCAGGAGGGGCAAATCTGGGAGGCCGCCATGAGCGCCGCTCACTACCAGCTCGGCAACCTCATCGGCATCGTCGATTACAACAACCAGCAGATCGACGGCGAGGTGTCGGACGTGATGGACGTCGAGCCGTTCGCCGACAAGTGGCGCGCTTTCGGCTGGGATGTGCTCACCTGCGATGGCAACGACATCGAGCACTTCATCGATACGCTCGAATATCTCCGCAAGGACAAGAGCCGCACCAAACCGGTGGTGGTGCTCGCCACGACGGTGATGGGCAAGGGCGTACCGTTCTTCGAAGGCACGATGCCCGACAAGTCCAACTGGCACGGCAAGGCGCCGTCGAAAGAGGATGAGGTAAAAGCGCTCGAAATTCTTGGCATCACCGTTTTCGGTGACTTTTAAGGGTTTCGTCCGAAGTGCAGGTTCAGGCGGGCAGATACCGGGGGCGCAAGATCAGGCATCTGCCCTCGCGTGACATTCGGCCGTGCAGCAGCAGGGTCAAGAAATCGCTCTTCGACGCGCTTGCGGCGCGGATCGATTTCGACGGCATTGACGTGCTCGATCTCTTCGCCGGTTTTGGCAACCTCGGCTTCGAGGCCCTGAGCCGGGGTGCGCGGAGCGCCTGCTTCGTCGAGCAAAACCGCCAGGCGCTCGAAACAATGAAACAGACGGCGGCGGATATTGGCGCAGGCGCATCGGCGCGTTTCGTCATGGCGGACGTCACGGCGTTTCTCAAGCGGCAGGAGGGTCCGTTCGACCTGGTTTTCTGCGATCCGCCCTACCGCTGGGAGGATTACGAGCACCTGATCCGCTCGATTCTCGATACCGGCCTGCTCGCCCCGGGAGGGCTGCTTCTCATGGAGCATCACGCGAGCCACGATTTTTCGCCGTCGCGTGGCTACCTTTTCCACAAGGATTACGGCACCACGCGCGTCTCTTTTTTTACACCCGAACCAGGAGCGCATGAGTAGGAAAGCCATCTATCCGGGAACCTTCGATCCCTTCACCAACGGCCATCTCGACGTGCTTGAACGCGCCCTGAACATCTTCGAACAGGTCGATGTGGTGCTTGCCGAGAACAGCCAGAAGCAGACGCTTTTTTCGGTCGATGAACGGCTCGAAATGGTCACGGAGGTGGTGCGCGACCTTCCGAACGTGAACGTCGATGTGCTGCATGACGGGCTTTTGGCCGACTACGCCCGTCAGGCCGGGGCCAACGCCATCGTCCGGGGAGTGCGGCAGGTGAAGGATTTCGAGTACGAATTCCAGATGTCGTTGTTGAACCGCCATCTTTACCCCGAAGTGACGACGGTGTTTCTCATGCCGAACGTCAAGTACACCTACGTCGCCTCGACGATCATCCGCGAGGTGTCGATGCTTGGCGGCGACGTCAGCAAGTTCGTTCATCCCTACGTGCTCGACCAGCTTTTGCAAAAAAGGGCGGAGCGGCGGGCGCACTGATTTTTTCAAACCAACACAACCAATTCTACAGAGATGAGCGCAGAGAGCCATGAACGATTCCTGAGCCGCCGGGTGCGGAACATGCAGGAGTCGCAGACGATGAAGATCTCCGGACTGGCCAAGAAGATGCAGGCGGAAGGCAAGGATATCGTGAGCCTTTCGGCGGGCGAGCCGGACTTTCCGACGCCGGAAAATGTGTGCGAGGCGGGCATCGAGGCGATTCGTTCCGGCTTTACCCGTTATACGGCAAACGGCGGAATTCCGGAGCTGAAAAAAGCGATCATCCGCAAGCTTTCGCGCGACAACGGCCTCGAATACGTCGAGAACGAAATTATCGTCAGCAACGGTGGCAAGCAGACGCTCGCCAACACCTTCCTCGCGCTCTGCGACGAAGGCGACGAGGTGATCGTGCCCGCGCCCTACTGGGTGAGCTTCCCCGAGATGGCGCGCCTGGCCGGAGCCACGCCGGTAATTGTCGAGACCTCGATCGAGACCGGCTACAAGATGACGCCGGAGCAGCTCGCCGCCGCCATCACGCCGAAGACGCGGATTCTCGTGCTCAACTCGCCGTCGAATCCCTCCGGCGCGGTCTATAACAAGGCCGAGGTTCGGGCGCTCATGAAGGTGCTCGAAGGCAAGGAGATTTTCGTGCTCTCCGACGAGATGTACGACATGATCTGCTACGGCGGCGTCCGCCCCTTCTCGCCCGCGCGGATTCTGGAGATGAAGCCGTGGGTGATCGTCTCGAACGGCACCTCGAAGAGCTACTCGATGACCGGCTGGCGGATCGGCTACCTGGCCGCGCCGAAGTGGATCATTGACGCCTGCGACAAAATCCAGTCGCAGACCACCTCCAACGCCAACTCCATCGCGCAGAAGGCCGCCGTGGCTGCGCTCGATGGCGACCAGTCGATTGTCGAAGAACGTCGCGCGGAGTTCGAGAAGCGCCGCGACTTCATGTTCCGCGAGCTGAACACCATTCCCGGCATCGAATGCACACTGCCGGAGGGGGCGTTCTACATCTTCCCGTCGATCAAGGGATTGCTCGGTAAAACCTTTGGCGGCAAGGTGATGAAGGATTCTGCGGACATCGCCGAGTATCTGCTGAAAGATCACTACGTGGCCACCGTGCCGGGCGACGCTTTCGGCGCGCCGGAGAACCTGCGCCTTTCGTACGCGGCCTCGATCGAGGAGCTGACCGAGGCGGTCAACCGCATGAGAAAGGCCTTCGCTTAACTACCGCCCATGCTGAAGGTTCGCCGGAGCCGGGCTTACACTCGCTGGTTCGGATGGTACTCCCGTCGGCAGTTCAGGCGCCATTTCCACTCGCTGAGGGTGCAGATGCCGCCGGAGCTGCCGGAGATGGAGCTCGATACGCCGGTCATCTTCTACGGCAATCACGCCTACTGGTGGGACGGCTTCTGGTCGCAGCTTTGCACCGAGCTGTATTTCCGGCAGAATCTCTACATCATCATCGAGTACGCGCAGCTCAAAAAGCACCAGTTTTTCACCCGCCTCGGCGCATTCTCCATCGACCGTGGCAACGCCCGGAGCGCCATCGGTACGCTCGATTACGCCGCCGAGCGCCTGCTCTCGCCATCCGCCCGCCAGAACGCGCTCTGGATTTTTCCTCAAGGCAAGATCGAGCATGTCGATAAACGTCCCCTCCTGTTTTTCCGGGGAACGGCTGGCATCGCCCAGCGTGTTTTCAAAAAGAGGGAATCAATTTACCTTGTTTCAGTTGTCAGCCGTATTGAATATCTTGAGGAGCAAAAACCTGAACTTTTCCTGTCCTTCGGGTCGCCAGAGCTGCTGAAAAAATCTGACTGGAACGGGCTTGACGCTCTCACGGCACTGATGCAGGCGGCGACCGAATCCCATCTCGACAAGGTGAAGCAAGCGGTCGTCGAACGGAGTCTCGACGGCTTCGAGGTCGTTGTGCGCGGATCGGAGTCGATCAACCGCCGCGTGGAGGCTTTCCGTGGCCTTTTCGGAAAAGGCAGTCCGGCAGGGAGTGAGAAGTGAAACTATAGAGAGACGATGTCGCCGCGTTCATCTGAATGGCGTGGCGAAAATAGATAAAGGATATCAATATATGAGTACGGTTCTATGCAGTTGCCTGCTTGGCGACAATGCCAAAGTGAGGCTGAAACTGTCGAAAATGCTGGAGGAGCAGGCGTCCGGTCTCTATCCCGACGATCTTCCCGAAATCTCCGTGCCTGTGGTTGAAATAGAGATGAAGGGGTGCCGCAGGGAGTTTTATGTCGGCGCGAGCGGCGAGGAGCTGGCCATCGGCACGCCGGTGATTGTCGAGGCGGATGGCGGCTTCGACATGGGCATCATCTACTCGACGGGCCGCATTGCCCTCAGGAAGCTTCAGCTCAAGGGGCAGACGAGCGAGATCGACAAGCTTCCGGCGATCATGAGGCGGGCCACCGAGGAGGAGGTGCAGGAGTTCGCCGAGATTCGCAAGCGAGAGCCGGAAATCAGGGCCGCCTGCCTGAACCGGATCGAACGCCACCGGCTCGAAATGAAGCTGGTCGATATCGATCTCCGGCTCGATCAGCAGAAGCTTTCGGTCTATTACACGGCCACGCACCGCGTCGATTTTCGGGGCTTGGTGCGCGATCTGGCGGGGGAGTTCAAGGCGCGCATCCAGATGGTGCAGATCACCACGCGCGAGGAGGCGCGGCGTACCAACACCCAGGGATCGTGCGGCTGCGCGCTCTGCTGCTCGACCTGGATGCAGAAAATTCACTCCAATCCTTTCGCCGAAAAGCCGCAGATGCCGGACAGCATCAACGGCGACAACTTCTCGTTCAACACCATCGGCCTCTGCAACCGCCCGAAGTGCTGTCTCGGCTTTTCGAAGAGCAACGGCAAATGCGGCAACGGTCAAGGTAACGGCAGGCAGAACGGATGGCCCGCCGTCGGCACCACCTTCGCCGTCAGGGACGGTAACGCCGTGGTCGAGGGGGTTGATCAGCAGAAGAAAAGCATCTGGATACGCTACGTCAGTACGGGCCAGAAGCGGCGTATTTCGCTGGACCAGTACAACAGCATGACGGGCCGCCGCCAGGGCGGACAGGCCTGAAACACTCTTCCATCACCCGGCAAACCACCGGGTGACGTGATTTTGTCATCATCGAACGACTTTCTGTTATCCATGACTCATACATACAAAAGAACTCTCGTTACCACCGCTCTTCCTTACGCCAACGGCCCGGTGCACCTCGGCCACCTCGCCGGGGTCTATCTGCCCGCCGATATTTACGTACGCTACAAACGTCTCTGCGGCCACGACGTGATTCACATCGGCGGCTCGGACGAGCACGGCGTGCCGATCACCATCACCGCCGACCGCGAGGGGATTTCGCCGCAGGATGTGGTGGATCGCTACCACGCGATGAACGCCGACGCTTTCGCCAAATGCGGTATTTCCTTCGATTACTATGGCCGCACCACTTCACCGGTGCACCACGCGACGGCCAGGGAGTTTTTTGCGGAGATCGAGAAAAAGGGGATTTTCGTCAGGAAAACCGAAAAGCAGTTCTTCGATCCGGTGGCCGGGCGCTTTCTCTCCGACCGTTACGTCACCGGAACCTGCCCGGTCTGCAAAGCGCCCGGCGCGAACGGCGACCAGTGCGAGCAGTGCGGTACGCATCTCAGCCCGACCGAGCTGATCGACCCGAAGAGCAAGCTCTCCGACGCCACGCCGGAGCTGCGCGAAACGCTGCATTGGTACTTTCCGCTGGGGCGCTTCCAGAAGCAGCTCGAAAATTACGTCGAACGGCATACCGGCGACTGGCGTTCGAACGTCGTCAACTATTCGCGCACATGGCTCAACCAGGGCCTCGCCGACCGCGCCATCACCCGCGACCTCGCCTGGGGCATTTCGCTGCCGCTCGACTCCGAGGAGGCGAAGGGCAAGGTGCTCTACGTCTGGTTCGACGCCGTGCTCGGCTACATCTCCTTCACGAAAGAGTGGGCGGAGAAGCAGGGCGACGCCGAACTCTGGCGGCGCTACTGGCAGGATCCCGATACGCGCATCATCAACTTCATCGGCAAGGACAACGTGGTGTTCCATACGCTCATGTTCCCGGCGATCCTGATGGCCTGGAACGAGGAGCGCGTCGATGGGCGTTACGAGCTGGCCGACAACGTGCCGGCCTCGGAGTTCATGAACTTCGAGGGGCGCAAGTTCTCCAAGTCGCGCAACTACGCGGTCTATCTCGGCGAGTTCCTCGAACGCTTCCCGGCGGACACCTTGCGCTACAGCATCGCGATGAACTATCCCGAGAACAAGGACAGCGATTTCAGTTGGGGTGACTTCCAGAACCGCACCAACGGCGAGCTGGCCGACACGCTCGGCAACTTCATCAAGCGCTCGATTGACTTCACCAACGCCCGCTTCGGCGGCGAGGTGCCTGCGGAGATCGATCTCGAAGCGTGGGACGGCCTCGGCATCGACTGGTTGGGCAGCTTCGGCAAGCTCGAAGCGGCCTACGACGGCTTTCACTTCCGCGAAGCGGCGAGTCAGGCGATGGAGATCGCCCGCTTCGCCAACCGCTTCCTCACCGAGAGCGAGCCGTGGAAGGTCATCAAGGTTGACGCCGAAGCGGCGGGCCGCACGATGGCCGTATCGCTGAACCTCTGCCACACGCTCGCGCTGCTTTTCTGGCCAATAGTGCCCGAAACCGCCAACCGCATCTGGCGTATGCTCGGCTTCGAGGGCAGGATCGACGACCTCGTTGAACCCGGCAATCCGGTCTGGCGCAGGGCGCTGGAGCCGGGCCTGAAAAAGGGCCACAAATTGCTCGGATTGTCCGATATCCTCTTCTCGAAGATCGAAGAGAAAGACATCGAGCCGGAGATGAAGAAGATCGAGGCGCTGCTTGCCGAAGCGGAACGCCGCGAAGCCGCCGAACAGCCCGCGCCGATGACCTTCAAGCCGGAGATCACCTTCGACGATTTTCAGAAGATCGATCTGCGCGTCGCGAAGGTCATTGCCTGCGAACCGGTCAAGAAGGCCAACAAATTGCTCAAGCTGCAATTGCAGGTCGGCTCGGAAGAGCGCCAGGTGCTTTCGGGTATCGCGCAGCACTTCACGCCCGAAGAGATGGTGGGTAAGAGCGTCGTGCTGGTGGCCAACCTCGCCGACCGTACCATGCGAGGCGAGCTGTCGCAGGGCATGATTCTCGCCGTCGAGGGCGCCGATGGCCGCCTCTTCTTGCTCGAGCCTCAGGGCGAGGGAATCTGCGGAAATCAGGTATCCTGAAAATAAAGTTTGCAATAGACGATGAATGTTGTACATTCAGACACTATACATCGTGGGGTGGAGCAATTGGTAGCTCGTCGGGCTCATAACCCGAAGGTTGCAGGTTCAAGTCCTGTCCCCACCACCAGCAAAAGACCGCGCCATGTTGCGCGGTCTTTTTTTTGGCTTTTCGGCGGTGCGGCGGGGTATATTGCCTTCGTGCAACTCTTTTTCTTATAAGACCTATAAGTCCTATGGGAAGGATGCCAAACTACCGAACAACTTCAGGGCTATTTTCTCATGGGCCGCTTTGCTTTTCTTTTTTTTCTCCTGGTTTTTTTTGCTGCCCCCGCAGCCCGCGCCGAGGCATTCCGTTACGGCCTCGATGTGCTCGATGCGCAAAAGTGCGCCCCGTTGCAAGGCAAGCGGGTCGGGCTGATTACCAACGCGGCGGCGGTGTCGCGTTCCGGGGAGCCGGGGTACCGGGTGCTCTTGCGGAACGGGGTGGATCTCAAATTCCTGATGGCTCCCGAGCACGGCTTCGCTCTCGATTACGAGGCTGGCCAGAAGGTGGGCAATGCCGGGGTTGGCAACAGCCTGAAAGTGTGGTCGCTCTATGGCGACTCCAGGAAGCCGGATGTTCAGCTCCTGAAAACCATCGATGTGCTGGTGTTCGACCTTCAGGACGCCGGAGTGCGCTGCTACACCTACATCTCCACCATGAAGCTCGCGATGGAGGTGTGCAGCGAAGCGGGCGTCGCCTTCATGGTGCTCGACCGGCCCAATCCTCTCGCGCCGCTTCCGGCCAGCGGCTTCGTGCTGGAGCCGCGCTTCGAGTCGTTCGTCGGCGCGGCTGAGCTGCCGTTCATTCACGGCATGAGCGTGGGGGAGATCGCCGCATGGCTGCAAAAACGCCGCTTTCCCGGCCTGTCGTTGCAGGTCGTCCGGATGCGGGGCTACCGGCGCGACCGCTTCGCCGACGATCTTCCGGGCTTCCGTTTCCGCCCGCCATCGCCGAACCTTCGCGATTTCAAAACGCTGCTGCTCTATCCTGCAACCGTCATGCTGGAGGGAACCGACGTCAGCGAAGGGCGCGGCACCGACGCTCCGTTCCGGATGTTTGGCGCGCCATTCATCGACAGCAAAGCGCTCATCCGGGAACTCGAACAGTACCGCTTGCCCGGCGTCGAATTCCACCGGACGAGCTTCACGCCCGAGAGGAGCAAATTCTCCGGCGTCGAGTGCCAAGGCGTCCGCCTGAAGGTGACCGACCGCGAGCGCTTCGATCCATTCCTGACCTCCACGGCGATTTTGCTCTCACTGCAAAAGCTTTGGCCAAGCCAAACAGGCCTGCACCGCCACGCGGCTTTTTTCGACCAGCTCGCCGGAACCAGCCGCTACCGCCTCATGATTCAGCAGCAGCGCCCGATCGGGGAAATTCTCGGTGCTGTCCGCGTCCAGGTGCGGGCATTCGAAGCGACTTCGCCAAACCGTTACCTTTATCCCTGAAGCTCCGCCTCGCTGGCTGGTGCGGAATGCAGCACTCTCCCTTGATGCCCGATGGGGTGAGCAGTATCTGCCAGAGCTGGATCGTGCGCGCCCGGAAGGCTCCCGCGCAGCTCAGGAGGTAATAGCGCCACATGCGGTAAAATTTTTCGTCATAGCTGCTTTTGAGGCTCGGCCAGTTGCGCGTCACGTTACGCTCCCATGCTTTGAGCGTCAGAGCGTAATCGTAACTGAGCGAGTGCCAGTCTTCGAGCACGAAACGCCCCTCGAAACCGCCGGAAATCTGGCTGACTGATGGGAGCATCGAGTTTGGAAAGATGTATTTCTCGATCCATGGATCGGTGCCCGTTACCGGCGCGTTGCTGCCGATACTCTGCACGAGCATCCGCCCCTCGGGCTTGAGGCAGCTTCGGGCAATATCGAAATAGGTACGGTAATTTTTGTAACCGACATGTTCGAGCATCCCGATCGAAACGATCCGGTCGAACGAGCCTTCGAGCTGGCGGTAATCCATCAGCCGGATATCGACGTCGAACTCCTTGCAGAACGCTCTGGCGAAACTCGCCTGCTCCTGCGAGACGGTGACGCCAACCACCTTCGCGCCATACCGTTCAGCGGCGAACCGCGCCGCACCGCCCCAGCCGCAGCCAATGTCTAACAGCCTCATGCCCGGTTCGAGGGCGAGTTTGTCGAAAACAAGGCACAGCTTGTTCTCCTGCGCCATTTCGAGACTGTCGGCCTCGCGCCAGCAGGCGCAACTGTACATCATCCACGGATCGAGCATCGCCCGGAACAGGTCGTTGCCCGCATCGTAGTGGCGCTTGCCGACGGTGAAGGCGCGAGCCGGTTTTTGCAGATTGATCAACGCGCCCTGAAGATACTCCATGACGACGGTCAGCGTGACAAGTTGCCGGTCGACGCCCGCCGAGAGTATCCGGAAAAACAGCTCTTCGAGGTCGTCGCACTCCCACCAACCCTCCATGTAGGACTCGCCGAATCCAAGGTTTCCCTCAAGAACAGTTTTTCTGAACATGCGGCTGTCGTGTACCCGGATATCCCAGGGGTAGTTGCCGTCGATAACTATGTTTGCCGTATCGAGAAGGTTCCCGAGGCGTTGCTGGAAAAGGTGGTCGAGCATGGCGCAGTCCTCCGGTTTCCGGGGAAACGTTCTGTTTCACGAAATGGATAAACTGATGTAAAAACTACTCTAAAAAATAAAGCATAAAATACGAAATATCAAACACTCGCCCGGCACTGCCAGACAGCGTGAAGATCGAAGGAGGGGATTTGTTCGAGCAGCTTCAGGTTTTCAGTTGTTCCTTGCCGTTCTGGGGACTCTTTTTCGGGCGGCCACGTTTTTTGGCGGAGGGATGTTCGGGGGGATTGTTTTTCTGCCGTGGTTTTTCGTCTTCATCGGATTCTTCGAGCTCATCGAGTTCTTCGAGTTCGGGGTTCTCCTCCGTTTCGTCTTCGATGTCGCAGAAGGTTTCGCTGTCGAAGACCTCGTCCGGGATTTCAAGTTCGACGTCGATTTCATCGACGCCTTCGTCCTGAACCTGCGGTTGGCGTGACCGGCTGCTGCGTTTACCCTTCAGGGCCGGTTCGATGAGCGTCATGACCTCGTTGATCGAAGAGAAGATGTAGAGCTGTTTGTCGAGGTTGGTCAGCTTGAGCAGGTCCTTGATCTGCTGGCAGAGCGAGACGAAAATGGCCAGACCATCGGAGCTGTTGGCCCGCTGGTGGGCAAGAAGCATCGAGCCGATGCCGGAGGAATCGATCGCTTTGACCTGTGAAAAATCGATGATGACGTTTTTACTGGTCTCGTTACTGACCATGCTGTCGATAGTCGCCTTGAAACTGTTGGCATGGCGGACATCGAAAACCGGTTCTTCGAGCTTGAGGATGGTCAATTCCTTGCGGGTAGATACGGAGTGTTTCATACAGAACTCCAGCGGAAATACGGTAACTTATTTTATAAAAGGCACTTGCTCTGCCTTTTCCGCTCCGCGTCAGTTGAGGGATGGTTGAGACACCGATGCGAAGCGTCTCCTTTCCCTATTATCGTACAAAATTCGATTCATTCAAATGATTTTTTTGTGACGGCGTAAAATGTTGGGGGTGGGGAGAGGTCTCAAAAAAACTGTGCGGCCCTACGCTCAAACTGTAATCGCTCGCTGCTCGCAAGGCATTGAATGCGATTACTTGACAAACGATTACAAGAGCAAAACATAGCGGTCAATTCGCGATGTCGGTTCGAGTCTGTTCACGAAACCGCTTTGAATGTCAGTTCCACGCCAATCGCTTTGAGTACCGCTTTCACAGTTTCATATCGCGGATGCGCTCCAGGACGCAGAGCTTTGTAGAGGCTTTCTCGGCCAAGGCCCGTTTTTTTCGCGATCTCGGCCATGCCTTTCGCCCTGGCGACGTCGCCCAAGGCTCCAAGAAAAACCTCCGGATTCGGGTCTTCCGCGGTTGCCTTGAGGTATTCGACAATCATTTCGTCGCTGTCGAGGTAGTGTGCCGGGTCAAAATCCCGGATTGTCACCGTGTTCATAGTTTCCTTCCTTGATATTGTTACAGGTGATGTATTCAGGAAGAAAATTATTTCGTGGAATTATCTTGGAAAAAGCGCTTTACCCAATCCTCCGGCAAATCACTTCCACCAACGCATCAACCCCGGCTTCGTCCAGCGGCGCAGCCACCCACTCCATATCCAGTCGGTTTCTGAAAAAGGTCAATTGCCGTTTGGCGTAGTTTCTGGTGTGTTGGGCGATGAGGACTTCGGCGGTCTGGAGGTCGTGCAGGCCCTCGAAGTGCTCGAAGAGTTCGCGGTAGCCGACGGTGGCCAGAGCGTTGAGGGTTTTGCTGCGCCACTGGTCGCGGAACTGGTCGTAGAGGCGACGGGCTTCGGCTTCGAGTCCAGCTTGCATCATGGCTGCCGTGCGGCGGTTGATGCGATCGTAGAGAAGCTCGCGGGGCAGGTCGATGCCGATGACGGTGAAGTCGATTCCGGTGGACGGGCCGGTGGTTTTTCGCTGCAAGGCGGTGACGGTCTGGCCGGAAAGCTCGATGATTTCGAGGCTTCGGACGAGGCGTTGGCTCTTGGTGGGGTCGAGCGTGCGGGCCTGTTCGGGATCGAGCGCTTCGAGTCGGCGGTAGAGCGCTTCCGCGCCGTGACGTTCGAGTTCGCGGGTCAGCCGCGCCCTGATCTCCGGGTCGGCGGGCGGGAGTTCGGCGAAGCCTTTGAGCAGGCCTTCTATGTAGAGCGTCGAGCCGCCCGCGACTATTGGCGTAATGCCGCGCTGACGTAGTTCCCGGATTCGCTCCGCCGCCTGTTCCGCGAAATCTCCCGCGCTGAAGGGTTCGCCGATCTCTTTTTCGTCGATGAAGTGGTGTCTGATCTCCTCCAGCATCTCGCGTGGCGGCTTGGCCGTGCCGATGTCCATGCCGCGATAGATCTGGCGCGAGTCCGCCGAGACAATCTCGCCGCCGATCTGGCGGGCGATGCGGAAGGCCAGCTCCGTTTTGCCGGAAGCGGTGGGGCCGAGGATCACGAGAACCGGTTTGTCGTTCATCGTCAGCCTTCGGAGGGGAAGAGCGGTTTGAGCGCTGCGTAGACTTTCGAGACCGGCAGGCCGACGACGTTGTAGTAGCAGCCGTCGATGCGCGTCACGAAGCAGGCAAGCAGCGGGTCCTGGATGCCATAGGCTCCAGCCTTGTCGAAAGGTTTCATCACCTCGATGTAACGGGTGATTTCGCCGGGCGTTATTACGCCAAATTCGACGGTGGTGCGGGCATAGTTCATCACCGCGTTGCCGTCGTGCAGGATGCAGAAGCCGGTGAGCACCTCGTGGCTGCGGCCTTGCAGCGCCGAGAGCATCTCGAAGGCATGGTCGAAGTCGCCGGGCTTGCCGAGCGCCGCGCCGTCGAGCACCACCGTGGTGTCCGATCCCAGCACGACAGCGTTCGCGTCCGCCGACGATAAAGTGCGTAGCACGGCTTCGGCTTTTTTTCGCGAGACAGCGAGCACATTCTCCTCGACCGAAAGCGCCGGATCGAAGGTCTCGTCGATTTCGACCGAGGCCGTCTCGAATGGAATGCCCGTCATGGCGAGTAGCTCCTTGCGGCGCGGCGATTGCGAGGCGAGGATAAGTCGCTTTTGTCCGCTCATCGTCAGTCGAAGGTTTTCCAGTTGCGTTTCGAAAGGTCTCGGTAAATCATCGCTCCTGCGACTGCACTGGCGGCGTAGTAGAGCGCGGCGGTAAGTGGCTCGCCGAAGATCAGTTTGCCGGTGCCGAAAAGTGTGGCGTAAACCAGCACGATGCCGAAAAACCAGTCGGCGAAGAGGGCAGGGAAGCCGGTATCGCCTTTTACGTCAGGAAGTTCGTCGGCTACCGGTTTCCACAGCGCTCCGCCGACCCGCGTGGTGCGGTAGAAGGCGTACAGCTTCTCGCGGTCAGTCGGCTTGGTGAGCCCGGTGACGGCGAGTGTGCAGACAATCGTGAAGAGCACGATGACGAAAATCGTGTCGGGGAAGGCGAGCGTGGTGAAGCGGCTCACCCAAGTGTACGCCACGATTGGCGCAACCATCGAGGTGATCTCCGACCAGGCGTTGAGCCGCCACCAGAACCAGCGCATGATCAGCACGAAGCCCGTGCCCGCGCCGCACTGGATGATGAACTCCCACGCGCCGGTGATGGTCTCCAGCACGTAGAAAGTGATATAAAGCGCGAAGATAGCGGTCACCGCCGTGACGATCCTCGACATCAGAACGTAGTGGTTCTCTTCGGCCTCCGGCTTGACGAAGCGCTTGTAGAGGTCGTTGATGAGGTAGCTTGTGCCCCAGTTGAGGTGGGTCGAGAGCGTGGACATGTAGGCTGCCATGAAGGCTGCGATGAGCAGGCCTTTCAGTCCGGCGGGCAGCACGGCGTTCATAACATACACGAAGCCGTCCTCCTTCTGTCCAACAGGCAGGTTCGGGAACATCACGAGGCTCACGAGGCCGACCACGATCCACGGCCACGGGCGTACGCAGTAGTGGGCGATGGTGAACCAGAGGGTGGCGAGCAGCGAGTTTTTTTCGTCTTTCGCGCTCATCATGCGCTGGGCGATGTAGCCTCCGCCGCCCGGCTCCGCGCCCGGATACCACGATGACCACCACTGCACGAAGGCCATGGCGGCGAAGGCGGTGAAGGGGAGCGCGTAAGCTCCTGTCTGCGAAGTGTTTACAGCCGACGAGAACGACGGGAAGAAGTCAAACATCCAGCCGGGTAGCGCCTGCTTCAGCCCGCCTGCCGCCGTGACCTGCGGTGAGTTGACCGCCAGCACGGCGAGGACGATGCAGCCGCCCATCGCGATGACGAACTGCACGGCGTCGGTGATCGAGACGCCCCAGAGGCCTGACATGCCGGAGTAGATCGCCGTGAAAATCACCAGCCCCACGATGGCAAGTTCCGGGTTGAGGCCGGGAATCATGATTTTGATGATCTTGAACATGGCCAGGTTGACCCACCCGATGATGACTGCGTTGATGAACAGACCGAAGTAAACCGCTTTGAAGCCGCGCAGAAAACTCGCGGCCTTGCCGCTGTAGCGCAGCTCGATGAATTCGAGATCGGTCAGAATGTTGGCCCGTCGCCAGAGGCGCGCGAAAAAGAATACCGTGAGCATTCCGCCCGACACGAAGGTCCACCAGACCCAGTTGCCCGCGATGCCATTTTTGGCCACGAATCCGGCCACGGCGAGCGGTGTGTCGGCGGCGAAGGTGGTCGCCACCATGCCGGTGCCCGCGATCCACCACGGCAGCTTGCGCCCCGAGAGGAAAAACTCGCCGACGTTTTCGGAGGCTCTTCGTGAGAAGAAAAGTCCGACAAACAGCGTCAAAAGCAGGTAGCTCGCGATGATCGCAATATCGAGCAGGGTAAGTTGCGCCATTGGTGGTTGGGTTTGGTAAAGCACGGTTATGGTTCTTGCGAGCTTGCTCATGGGACGAATGGGACTTACAGGACGAATGGGACTTACAGGACGAATGGGACGAATAAGAGATGGAGAACTTTCGCCTTTGTCCATTGCGTCCACTAAGTCCACTGCTGTTACCCGCAAGGGCGAACACACAGGTTCGCCCCTACAGAAGTTTACCAAAGAGCGAGCGTGTCGTTCGCCCCAAACGATGTTACCCCTCTATGCGCGACAGCTCCAGGAAGCTCTGGTAGCGGTCATCGACTTCGAGCAGGTCGAGTTCGTTGTAGCGGTAGGGGCCGAACTGCTCGACGCAGAAGCTGGCCATGGCGCTGCCGTAGAGCACGGCTTTGCGCATCTCGGCCTCGCTCGTGCTGCCGCAGCGGGCCAGGTGGCCGATGAAGCCGCCCGCGAAGGTGTCGCCAGCGCCGGTCGGATCGAAGATCGATTCGAGCGGGAAGGCCGGGGCGGCGAAAATCCCGTTGTCGGTAAAGAGCAAGGCGCCGTGTTCGCCCTTCTTGATGATGAGGGTTTTCGGCCCCATCTCGCGGATGATGCGCGCGGTCTTGACCAGGTTCGGCTCGCCGGAGAGCAGGCGGGCCTCGCTGTCGTTGACGATGAAGACGTCAACCCGCGCGAGCACCTTTTTCAGTTCTTCGGGTTTGCCCTCGATCCAGAAGTTCATCGTGTCGCACACGATCAGCTCCGGGTTGGAAATCTGGTCGAGCACCTTGAGCTGCAATTCGGGATCGATGTTGCCGAGGCACACATACTTCGAGTCGCGGTACTGCGCCGGGACGTGCGGATCAAACGCGGCGAAGACGTTCAACTGCGTGTCGAGCGTGTCGCGGGTGTTCATGTCGTAGTGATAGCGCCCCGCCCAGCGGAAGGTTTTGCCCTCCTCGACCATCTGGATGCCTTTCGTGTCGATATTTTTTGAGTGAAGCAGGCCGAAGTGCTCCTCCCCGAAATCGGAACCGACGACGCCGACCATCCTGATCGGATCGGTGAAGTAACTCGCCGAAAGCGCGATGTAGGTCGATGAGCCGCCGAGGGTGTTGTCGGAGCGACCAAAGGGGGTTTCAATGTCGTCGAAAGCGAGGGATCCAATGACGAGAAGTGACATGATATGATAATTAAATGGGTTACTGGAAAATGTCGTGTTGGAATTACTCTTCAGCCGCGCCCGGCAGCTCGAACAGAATGCACTCGCCCGGCGCGAAATCGAGCGTCACCTTGTGGTCGGAGACGGTCAGTTTCCGTCCCGTGATCAGCTCTTCGAGTTCCATCGCCTCTTCATCGAACTCCATCGTGCCTGAAACAGCGTCGTCGAAATTGCTGTTGCCCGCGAAGACGAGCGTTTTCTCGCCGGATTTACGCATGACAGTCAAAAGCGCCGGGTCGGAGATGTAGGGCTGCATGATCGAGCCGATTTCGCCGCGGCGGACGAGGTCGAGGTAGAGGCTCCGGATGTCGAGCACCCGGCGGATGTCGTCGCAGAGCGGGGCGAAGCCGTTGGATTCCGACCAGTCGCAGGCGGCGGGGGCGAACAGCGGCAACGTCTCGGCGGGGAAGTGCTGGCGGTCGTCGTCGGTGAAGTTCAGGCCGAGGTTGACCGGACGCCACTCGCAAATCTCCATGCCGGAGTGGATGAAGGGCATTGCCGGAAGCACCGCGCCGAGCGTGAAGAGGAAGAGCGCTCGCCGTCGTCCCGCCTCCTTTCCTGTAAGATGGTGGCACACTCGCGGCGTATTGTGATTTTCGCCAGTGGCGAAAAACGGGATCGCCACGCCGTTGCGGTTCAGGAAATTCAGCAGTCCCTTGATGTATTGCACGTCGTGAATGACGAAAGGCAGCGAGCCGAGCACGGCGTTGAACCCCTCCTCCTTCAGTTTCGGCGACGGGTCGAAGTTCTCGTCCCAGAAGGCGAACTCCGGTTTGCCCCGGCGGGCCTCCGTGACGATGGCGGCTTTCAGCTCCGGCGGCAGCGCGTGGCCCATGTCGATCATCGCGCCGTCGATGCCGAACTCGTCGCGGCACCACGGGATGATGCCGGTGATCTCTTGCCAGAGCGCCATCGCGCGGAACTCCGGGCGTTCGAGCGCCTCGTCGTACATCCGTATCGTGTTGTACGCTATGTAGTTGAAGCGCGGCGCATCGTGCAGCTTCAGGTAGGTGACGTCGGTCCACGGCGGCTGGCGGTCGTCCGGCGGCCAGTCGGCGAAGGCGCTGGCGATGAGGCACTCGCCGCCGTCCGGGGTCGTTCCCGTGTAGCCATTTTCGCCGGGCGTGGCGGTTTCTGGCGTTGGCGCGAAGCGGCTGCGATACGCCTCGTCCGGCTCCGGCAGCTCGTGGAAGTCGTGCTTGTCCACCTGTTCGTAGATTCGCGCGAGGGTGTTGTGGTCGAATGCGGGCGGGCCGTAGCTCGCCGGGTCGCGATCTGTCCGGAGCCAGTAGAACCACTCCGGGTGCTCGCCGATCCAGTCGCTGTCGATCGATGCCGTGCGGAAGACGAACTCGAAGACGACCCTCATGCCGAGGTGATGCGCCGCTTCGACCAGCGCTTTCAACTGCGTCTCCACCGGCAGGTCGAGCGCCGGTTCGCCGAGGGTTTCGTCGAGCTTGTAATGATTTTTGATTGCGTAGGGCGAGCCGAGTTCTCCCTTGCGGTTGACCTTGCCGATACTCGTCAGCGGCAAGAGATAGAGCGTATTGACGCCCATTCGCTTGATATAAGGCAGCATGGCGATGGCCTTGAGCAGGGTGCCGGTCTCCCGGAATCCGCCCGCGAGCGGCTCCGTGCCGATGCGCCCGTCGCGGTCGTGGTCGAAAGCTGCGTTGTACCGGACGAAGAGGTTGTACACGGTCGCCGAGGCGCTCCAGTTCCGGTCGCTCGCAGCCGCCACGCCCGGCTCAACCGGAGCCGAGGCCCTGATCGCGCCGATAGCGTCGATGAAATAGTCGAAAGGATCGACCATCGAAACACCGGTCGCGCCCGCGCGCCAGAGGTTCGGCACGGCGTATGGTTCGGTGGGCTGGCGGCGCTTTGCCGATTCCAGCGATTCGAGGATGATGTCGAGGGTGGGCGTTGTCAAGCTGTCAGATTTTCTGGGTAGATAGAGGCGAAAAATTGCTAAAGATAATTATTATCGGGAAAAGATAAGCAGAACCATTCAGGCATTTGTGAAGCGTATGGCGGGAACGATGAGAACTATCAAAATGGAGATCGAGTACGATGGAACCGGTTTTTCCGGCTGGCAGCGGCAGTCTGGCGCGTTGACGACGGTGCAAGGCGCGATCGAGGCGGCGCTCGGCAGAATCACGCAGGAGAAAATCGGCATCATCGGCGCGGGCAGAACCGACAAGGGCGTCCACGCTCGCGGGCAGGTGGCGAGCTTCACGACCGGCTCGCCGATGCCGCTTGGCCGCCTGATCCATTCGTGCAACTCGCTCCTGCCCGATACGATCCGAATCACCGCCATGCGGCAAGCGCCGGAGTCGTTCCACGCCCGCTTCAGCGCCACGTCGCGCGGGTACCGCTACTTTCTGCTCGAACGCCCGTCGGCCATCGACAGCCGTTTCGCGGGCTGCTCTTACGGCAAGCCCGACGTCGCCGCGATGAACCGGCTGGCGGCGATGCTGCCCGGAACCCGCGACTTCGCGGCCTTCTCGAAAGAGGACTCCGATCAGCAAAGCACGATCTGCACCGTCACGGAGGCCAGGTGGTGCCGCTCCGGGCGCTACCATGTCTTCCGCATCAAGGCGAACCGCTTTCTTCGCAGCATGGTGCGCTTCCTCGTTGCCGGGATGATCGAGGCCGGGATGGGTCGTCTTGAAGAGGAGGAGTTTGTGGGGATGCTCGAAAGCTGTCGCCGCTTGCCGAACCTGAAGCCCGCCGACGCTGCGGGGCTTTTCTTGTGGAAGGTCGGGTATGATTGAATTATGAATTATGAATTATGAATTATGAATTATGAATTATGAATTATGAGTGGCGGGGGTTCGCGGTGGATTGTGGAGAACGATTGCTTTGTCGCCGGGCTGCTGGACTTTCGTTTTTTTTCTCTTGCTGAATACTCCTCCGTTCCGGTTTTACGCCTCTTTGTTTTGGCTGCTTGTATTAATCATGCTCTCTGGTTATGTTTCCAGCTCATTCTTTTTTTGTCTTGAATCCGAGGCTGCCCTTGCACCCTCATCTGTTAACCCGGCCCGGCTTGTGAAAAGCTTTTTACCGTTCAGGCATTTTTTTGTCTGTCTATTCTTGCAGTTTGTCGCAATCTCCTCCGTATCGTTCGGCGCGGAGTCCGACAGCACGTCGAATTCGAGAGCTTCGCGTGTTTCGGAGATGCTCGACAGCCTGGTCACCACCACCTATTTTCAGGATGAGCGGTTTTCGCCCGCCGGAAAAAGTGGGACTTATGACTATCTCCCCAAAGAGTTCATTCCACAGTTCAGCGACTCGGTTTACGCTTCCAGAATCGCCAACCTGGCCAGGAACAGCGAGTTCGATCTCGTTTACAACGAGCATGTGAGGGGCTACATCCGCGTCTATGCCGTTGACAAGCGGAAGTTCGTCTCGAAGGTGCTTGGCCTGACCCATATCTATTTTCCGTTATTCGACGAATCGTTCAGGAAGTACGGCATTCCTCCCGAAATGAAGAACCTTGCCATCGTCGAGTCGGCGCTGAACCCCACGGCGGTATCACGCGCCGGGGCGCGCGGTCTGTGGCAGTTCATGAGCGGTACGGGCAAAATGTACGGGTTGCACTCCTCGTCGTTCATCGAAGATCGCTACGATCCCAACAAGGCGACCGTGGCGGCGAGCGAGCATCTTCGCGACCTGCACGACATGTTTGGCGACTGGTTCCTGGCGCTCGCGGCATACAATGCCGGACCCGGCGCCGTGCAGAGAGCCATAAGAAAAGCTGGCGGCGCGCGCGATTACTGGGAGATATGGCCCTACCTTCCGCAGGAAACGCGCGGCTACGTTCCAGCTTTCATTGCGGTGACTTACGTCATGAACTATTACCGCGAGCACAATATCCGTCCGGCGCAACCGGGATACCTCTATTCCGAAACCGGCAGGGTTCCGGTCAGGGATGCGCTCACCTTCGAACAGCTCAACGAGGTGCTTGGTGTGCCGATGGAGGATATCAGATTCCTCAATCCGCAATATAAAGCAGGTCTTGTTCCGGCTCCGGAATCCAGGCCAAACATGATCAGGCTGCCAAAGCAATACATTCAGACATTCCTGCAAAAAGAGCAGAATATCTATACCTACAAGCCTGAGCTGGTCGCCGAAAAGACGCGCCTTTATACGATGGTTCGTGATATCGAGCGCAAGGACGAAGTGATCAGCAGTGGTCGGGGCCGTAAATCGCATGTGGTCAGCAGAGGCGAAACAATTTCGCGCGTGGCCCGCAAATACGGCGTTTCGGTCAGCCAGATTATCGACTGGAACAATCTGAAAAGCTCCAGGCTGAAATCAGGCCAGAAGCTGGTGGTGTTCAAGGCCATCAACGAGCGAGGCTCCGGGAAATCATCTGTCTCAAAGCTGAAGGGTAAAAAAAGCAAGCTGAAAGCAAAGGCGAGCAAGAGTTCCGGCAAGAGCAAGACCCTCAAGAAGAGCAAGGGCGGTAAAAAAGCCGGGAAGAAAGGTGGGGCGAAAAAGAAGCGTAAATGAAGGGGCGGCTGATGCGCTCAATGGCAACACAAACTGTTGGCGATTCTGATCGGAATCGGTGATACTTTGGCAGTTGTTCTTCTTGTCATTGCCAGTTTTTTTTTATCTTAAGCATTCAATTTTCGCGCGCACCGTAAGTCCAGTTTTCTGTGAGACGGCCAGTTTCTTCAACCACCTATAAAGGGTACTTATAACATAACAGCGTATGCGTAATATCATTTTCACCGGTAAGGGCGGCGTCGGCAAAACTTCAGTTGCTGCGGCAACAGCCTTGAGAGCAGCGGATATGGGTTACAAAACCCTCATCATGTCGACTGACCCGGCCCACAGCCTTGGTGACTCTCTCGACATAGAACTCGGGCCTTCGCCTGTCAAGATCGCCGAGAACCTCTGGGGACAGGAGGTGAGCGTCTTCGGCGACCTCAACCTGAACTGGGATGTGGTTCGCGAGCATTTCGCTCACCTGATGGCCTCGCGCGGCATCGAAGGCGTTTATGCCGAAGAGATGGGTGTGCTTCCCGGCATGGAGGAGCTGTTCTCGCTCTCCTACATCAAACGCTACAACGAAGAACAGAAAGATTTCGATCTTCTCGTTGTTGACTGCGCTCCGACCGGCGAAACCCTTCGCCTGCTTTCGCTGCCGGAGACCTTCGGCTGGTTCATCAAGATGATCCGCAACATCGAGAAGTACATGGTCAAGCCGATGATCCGCCCGCTCTCCAAGAAGGTCAAGAAGCTCGACGATTTCGTGGCTCCCGAGGAGGTCTATGAGAAGGTTGACAACCTCTTCTCCTCGACCGAGGGGATCATCGACCTGCTCGCCGACGGCACCAAAACCACCATGCGCCTGGTTATGAACCCCGAGAAGATGGTCATCAAGGAGTCGATGCGTGCCTTGACCTACCTGAACCTCTACGGCATCACGGTTGATCGCATCACCATCAACCGCGTCATGCCTGACCAGAGCCCCGACCCGTACTTCCAGAAATGGCGCGCCATCCAGCAGAAGTACATCGAGCAGATCAACGACGCTTTCGCTCCGATTCCGATCGCCGAGGTGCCGTTGTTCGACGATGAGGTCGTCGGTCTGGAGATGCTTCGCAGGGTTGGCGAGAAGGTTTATGGAACCGATAACCCGCTCGATATCTTCTTCACGGAGGATCCGATCAACATCTCCAAAGTCTCGGACGGCCATTATAAGGTTCGCGTGAAGCTTCCATTCATGGAGAGCATGGGTCTCGAGCCGAAGATCATGAAGCTTGGAGATGACCTGACCATCCGTATCGGCGACTACCAGAAGATCGTGGCGCTCCCGATCTTCCTGGCTGGCTTGGAGTCCACCGGTGCTTCGTTCGATAGCGGTTGGCTCAACATCGATTTTACCAAGGAGTAACAGGCTCCTTTCTTTCATAGCCTATTTGGAGGAACAGGAGAACCTGCCGGTTTGGCAGGTTTTCCTGTTTGTGGGCTTGCCGGAGCCGCGAGGAATTTACAGTTCCCGGCTCCCGTTATTCTTGTTGTTTTATTATCTTACAACACATTGTGTATAATTGACGATTTTTCTGAGTACTACGAATGCAGCAATTACAGGATTTACGAGTTTCAAGAATCATCACCCTCACTTCGCCCCGGGCGCTGAAAGAAAAGCTGCCCGTTACCGAGCATATAGCCGATACCGTCTGCCATGCAAGGCGTGAAGTCGAAGATATTCTTACCGGCAAGGACAGCCGTATGCTGGTCATTGTCGGCCCCTGTTCCATCCATGACATCAAGGCTGCCCGCGAATACGCTTCGCGCCTTTATGCCTTGCGTAAAGAACTTGAATCGGAGTTCTGCATCATCATGCGGGTCTATTTCGAGAAACCCCGCACGACCATCGGCTGGAAGGGCTTCATCAACGACCCCCATCTCAACGATACTTACGACATCGAGCACGGTCTGTCCCATGCCCGCAAGCTGCTCATCGAGCTGAACGAGATGGGCTTGCCCGCGGCCACGGAGTTTCTCGATCCGATTTCGCCGCAATATGTCGCCGATCTCATCAGTTGGGCGGCTATCGGCGCGCGCACGATCGAATCGCAAACCCACCGCCAGATGGCCAGCGGCCTGTCGATGCCGGTCGGTTTCAAGAACGCGACCGACGGCCGGCTTCAGGTGGCCATCGACGCCATTCGTTCGGCCATGCACCAGCACAGTTTTCTGGGCATCGACCAGGATGGGCACAGCAGCGTCATCACGACCAAAGGCAATCCCTTCGGTCATCTCGTGCTGCGCGGCGGCTCCAGCAAACCGAACTACGATGCCGACAGTATCGCCAACGCCGAGAAGCAGCTTCACAAGGCCGAGCTGTCCGAATACCTTCTTGTCGATTGCAGTCATTCCAACTCCGGCAAGAAGTGTGGCAACCAGCTCAAGGTCTGGGAGGATATTCTCGCCCAGAAGGCGCGGGGCAACAGGAGCATCGCTGGCGTCATGATCGAGAGCAACCTCCGCTCCGGAAACCAGCCTTTCCCGGTCAAGCCGGACGAGCTGAAGTACGGCGTCTCGATTACCGACGAGTGCGTCTCGTGGGACGAGACCGAGAAAATGCTGCGGGACGGAGCCGGCTTCATGAAGCAGGTTCGCTCGAAAGCCTGATCGTTCGGGCATCGGAAATTTTTATCAACCAAAACCATTCAGAACCAATGAACATTGATAGAGTTGTCTATGCCGTCGCGGGATTCTTCGTTATCGCCAGCGTCCTGCTCTCCATCTATCACAACCAGAACTGGCTCTGGTTCACCGGCTTTGTCGGACTGAACCTTTTCCAGGCGGCGTTTACCGGCTTCTGCCCGCTGGCCAAGATTCTCAAGGCTGCGGGTCTCAAACCGGGTCACGCATTTGAATGATCCCTGTCCGTCGGCAGGCGTTCCTGCCGCTCAATCCACATCACTAATCCATCCTCGATCATGAGCATCGAAATCAGGCGGGTCAAGACCAGCCATGAGCGCAAACAGTTCATCAGGTTTGCGTGGAAGGTCTATAGAAAAGATCCTGCCTTGAACAGGAACTGGGTGCCGCCGGTGATTTCGGACTACATGAAGACGCTCGATACCGAGCGATATCCGCTCTACGAACATGCCGATCTGGCGATGTTCACCGCGTGGAAGGATGGCGTCATGGCAGGCACGATTGCCGCGATCCAGAACCGCCGCCACAATGAAATTCACCACGACAAGGTGGGATTCTGGGGCTTTTTCGAGTGCGTGAACGACCAGAAGGTGGCCGACGCGCTTTTCGAGGCCGCGGCGATGTGGCTGAAAAGCAAGGGACTCGACGCGATGCGGGGGCCGGTGAGTCCCTCGATGAACGACCAGTGCGGCATGTTGACGAAAGGTTACGACAGCCCGCCGGTGTTCCTGATGCTCTACAATCCGCCGTATTACAACGACTTGTGCCTGAACAGCGGGCACAAGGTCGGCCAGGAGCTGCTTGCCTGGTACATCGACCAGAAGATGATCGACATCAGCCGCCTGAGTCGCATTGCGCAACATATGCTCAAAAAGGAGGGGCTGAGTGTGCGCGACATGGACATGAAGAACTTCGACAGCGAGGTCGAAAAAATCCGGGATATTTACAACAAGGCCTGGGAGAAGAACTGGGGCTTCGTGCCGATGACCGACAAGGAGTTCGACTTCATGGCCCAAAGCCTCAAGCCGCTGGCCGACCCGCACTTCATCTATTTCGTCGAGGACAAAAACGGCAAGACCATCGGTTTTTCGCTGACGCTGCCCGATATCAACCAAGCGCTCAAGCATGTCAACGGCAATCCATTCACGCCGTGGGGGCTGGTGAAGTACCTCTGGTACAAACGCAACATTTCGATGTTTCGCACCATTACGATGGGTGTGCTGCCGGAGTATCGCAACAAGGGGATCGACAGCATCATGAACGCGCGTATCGCCGAATATGGCGGCAAGCACGGCCTGTTCGCCAGCGAAATGAGCTGGGTGCTCAAGTCCAACGAAGCGATGAGCAAGCTCGCCAAAGTGATCGGCGGCGTTCCGTACAAGGAGTACGTGATCTACGAAAAGGGGATCTGAGGGAAGAATTTACAGTTGACGGTTGATAGTTGGCAGTTCCCAAAACTCCTATAGGACTTATAAGTCCTATAGGTACTATCAGTCTTATAATTCTTTCAAACAAAAAAGGAGCCAGAAGGCTCCTTTTTTGTTAACCTAACAAAGAACGTTTCCACACTCAGAACGAGGCCATGAAGACCAGGTAAGATTTTTCGGTATCCGGGTTGTAGATGGCCGAAGCGGTGTAGCGGTCTTTCGAGACGGCGATACCGGTGTTGACCAGGGCAATTTTCTTGCCTTCCTGATCGCCATAGTAGTCTTCGCTACCGAGGCCGGCAGTCGCTTTGGCGGTGTAGCCGTCCTTGTCGTAGAACTTGTAGCTGGCTTCGCAGTACACGGCATTGTCGTAGTCGTTACCGGCGACGAACACGCCTGCCATCAGGCCGACATTCTCGTGGCTGTAGCTGGCGCTGACTTCGACGGTGTTGTTGCCTTCTTCACCGAAATCAAATGTATTGCCATCTTCAGGGTTGGCGTTGTAGTCGGTCACGGCAAGGGTGACAGGGCCGACCGGCATGCTGATGGTCAGATCGACCTCTTTGTAACGATCATTGCTATCGTTCTCGCTGATAGCATAAGAGCCCCATGCACCGATGGAAAGTCCATTCTTGAAGGTGTAGGAAAGATTCGGCTGGATAGCTGCTGAATCGCCAAGATCGCTACCTCTCCAAACATAGCTGCTGACGACGTCCGCGCCGATTTTGAACCCTTCCGCCTGGGCAGTGCTTGTTCCGAAGCCGGCAACCAGAGCTACGGCGAGAGCGATCAGTTTCGATGACTTTTTCATTGATGTGAACTCCTTTTTTTATCTGTGGTGTTGTGGTTTTTCATTGGGGTGGCTCCCGCTTTTCGGGAGCCACGGAAAGAACAGGTACTCAGGGTTAACCGATGGCTGCGTTTCCTTTTTCTTCGGTCCTGATCCGGATGCACTCCGGAAGGTCGAAGATAAAAATTTTTCCGTCACCTATCTCACCTGTTTTTGCTCCCTTGATGATCGCCTTGACCGTGGCGTCAACAAACTCCTCGTTGACGGCGATCTCCAGCTTGACCTTTTTCAGGAGGTTGACCTCGGCTCGGTACGCCACGATAAATCTCCGAATATCCTCCCTGCGCGCCGCATCCGAGGGCATTGGTCACGGTCATCTTGCGAACCCCGGCGGCAGCGAGACTTTTCTTGACGTCCGGCAGCTTGTGGGGCTGTATCATTGCTACTATGTATTTCATTGCTTTGGCTCCGTTTAATGCGTTACTGGGTTGTGAATATCTCGAAGCCATAATAAGCTTCTTCTTCGTGTTCCGAAATATCGAGGCCCTTCATCTCCTCATTCTTGTGGAACCAAGGGTGCTGAGCGCCAGGTTGTGGCCAGGCATGGCGTTCGGCGAACCGTTTTCGTTGAATCTTCCGATACGTGGGCCAAGAACGATTGCGCCAGCAAGACCGGCAAAACCGCCAAGCGCGTGCACGAGCAAAGAGCCGGCGAAGTCATGGAAGCCGAGAACTTTCAGCCAGCCGCCGCCCCAGAGCCAGAAGCCGCTGATGGGATAGACAACCGCCGAGTAGATCAGGTAGGCCCTGAACTGCATTCTTCTGGCAACCGCGCCCGAAACGATCGTTGCGGCGAAGGCTACCGGGAAGAGGAAGTCAACCGCCGGATAGAGCTTGCCCCCCGCGATTTCAGGCATGTCGGCGCTGATGCCGCTGCCGCCGAATCCGAAGAATCCACCGCTGAAGGCTTCACCCGGATACATCAGGCCATAGCCGATGAAGTAGTAGATGATACCACCGATTGCCATGTCAATCAGGTTTTTGAACAGGATGTTGACGGCATTCTTCGCGGAGTTCAGGCCGGTTTCGACCAGCGCGAATCCTGCCTGCATGAAGAGCACCAGAACGGCGCAGATGAACAGGAAGAAGTTGTCGATGGCGAAGGCGTTGACGGCATCGGGCGTCGGAGTTGCCGCCTGGATCGGCGGACTGAAGGTTGCCGCTGCCAGCAGGAGCCAGCGACAATCGCTCCGGATTTTGACAGAAATGATTTCATGATACGATCGGGTTGCGGTTTCAGGAAAAATAAAGCTGACTGTACAATGTTGTTTGTTTATTTAATGTATTGCACGGTTTAAATATAAATAATTAATAAAATTTACAAAAACGTAATAATAATTTAGCTTAAATCTACTAATAGACTAAAAAAATAAAAGACCTTATGGTGGCGGCCATTTGCTTGCATCCCTTGGCCTCCGTACTTTTTACCCATGAGTCTTCTGATGATGTAATGCCTTACGCCATGAGCTATTACTGGCTGTCGCTGCGTTCGAAGCTCGAAGAGATTCCCCGGCTTCGTCACTGTATCGCCACCATCGCGCGCATTGAGGGATACAGCGATGCTTTCATCGCGGATTTCGAATTGTCCGTTCACGAGGCTTTTGTCAATGCACTCAGTCATGGCAACTGCGGCAACGCTTCGCTGCCGGTCACGATGACGCTCGAAGTCGGAGCGGCTGGGGGCGAGCGGTTTCTGGAGGTCAGTATCAGGGATTGCGGTGAGGGGTTCGAGCCTGTTCGCGCCCTGAGATCTATCTGTTCAGGCTGGAGCGAAAAGGCTTCTGGCGGTCGAGGACTTTTTCTTGTCAGCCAGTTTGCCGAAAGCTTCAGGATCGAAAAGGTGGTGGGAGGTTGTGTAGTGGTATTGCGTTATATTCCCTATTAATCAATAATAAATGACTGTATAATCATGTACCTCTCCCGCAGTGCCGAATGGAGCGCTCTCGAATCACACTATCAGGAGACCCGCCACCAGGCGATGGTCGATCTGTTCGGAACCGATCCGGAGCGCCATGAACGCTTTTCCCTCTCGCTCGACGCCATTCACCTCGACTACTCCAAGAACCGGATCACTACCCGCACCATGGAGCTTCTCATGGAGCTTGTGCGCCGTTCGGAGATCGAAAAGAAGCGGGCGGAGATGTTTGACGGGGAGCAGATCAACTTCACTGAGCGGCGCTCGGTGCTGCACACCGCGCTTCGTCGGCCACCGGGTTACGAGATGACGGTCGATGGCGACGATGTGGCTTCCGAAGTGGCGGATGTGCTCGGGCAGATGAAGGCGTTTTGCGGCAAGGTTATTTCCGGCGAGTGGGTCGGTTACACCGGCAAGCGCATCACCGATGTGGTCAATATCGGCATCGGCGGCTCGGATCTCGGCCCGTACATGGTGACCGAAGCGCTGAAGCCGTTCGCTCACGGCAAGCTGCGGGTGCATTTCGTCTCGAATGTCGATGGCTCCCACCTGGCCGAAACCCTCCGTGGACTGAAACCGGAAACGACACTCTTTATCATCGCCTCCAAAACCTTCACCACGCAGGAGACTCTCGCCAACGCCATGAGCGCCAGGGCGTGGTTTATCGATGAAGCCCGAAGTCTCGCCCATGTGGCAAAGCACTTCGTCGCCGTCTCCACAAACCGCGAGAAGGTCGAGGAGTTCGGCATCGACCCGGCCAACATGTTCCGTTTCTGGGATTGGGTTGGCGGGCGCTACTCGCTCTGGTCGGCCATCGGCCTCTCCATCGCGCTCTATCTCGGCTTCGAGCGCTTCAGCGAGCTGCTCGCCGGAGCTCGCGCGATGGACGAGCACTTCCTCAACGCTCCGCTCGAACAGAACATGCCGGTGATTCTCGCCATGCTCGGCATCTGGTACAACAACTTTTTCGGAGCGCACTCGCAGGCGATCATTCCCTACGACCAGTATATGCACCGCTTCCCGGCCTATCTCCAGCAGCTCGACATGGAGAGTAACGGCAAGCGCGTTGACCGCGCGGGGCTGGAGACCGATTACGCCACCGGGCCGGTGATCTGGGGCGAGCCGGGCACCAACGCGCAGCACGCCTTTTTCCAGCTCTTGCACCAGGGGACGGAGATCATTCCGGTCGATTTCATCATTTCGCTCAAGAGCCAGAACCCGATGGGCGAGCATCACGACATGCTGGTGGCCAACTGCCTGGCCCAGTCCGAAGCGCTCATGAAAGGCAAGAGCGAGGCCGAAGCTCGCGCCGAACTCGAAGCGGCAGGCCTGTCGGGCAGTGATCTTGAGAAACTCCTTCCGCACAAGCTCTTTCCCGGCAACCGCCCGACCAACACCATCGTGCTCGACGAGCTGAACCCTTTCAACCTCGGCAGCCTCATCGCGCTCTACGAGCACAAGGTGTTCGTGCAGGGGGTAGTCTGGAACATCAACTCCTTCGACCAGTGGGGCGTTGAACTCGGCAAGCAGCTCGCCAAAGCGATTCTACCGGAGTTCGAGTCGGACGATCCGGTCGAAGGCCACGACGCCTCGACCAACGCGCTGGTCAACCGCTATCGCCAATTCCGCAAGGGCCAGCAACCACCAATGCGTGACCAGTTGACGATTTTCTGAGAACTTTTTTCGGAGGCCGGTTCGCCAAGATTAGCCTCTGATTTCCCGCGACCTTCTTTTCGTGAATCTCACGGAAATCCTCACCGATTCATCTGCTGAAAAAAAAGAGCGGCACCACTGCAAGAGACTGCCGGTGCCGCTCTTTTTTTTGTTCATGCCGCCTCTTTAGCCTTAGAATGTTATGGTAATAATTCAAAATTGTAATAAAATTCACATTATCTCTTTGATAAGGCTTAATAAATTAACTATTATTAAGGCGTAGTCGTTAATTATTAAGGAGTAACGTTCACACTAAACACAACGGTTATGCTGAAAAAAATCAATTCATCCTTGCTGCTGTTGCTGGCGGCAATGATGGTTTACAACACCGGTTGGGCTGCCGAAGAGGTGGTGACCGATACGGGCACGACCTCGTGGATGCTGACTTCCACAGCGCTCGTTCTGCTCATGGTTCCCGGTCTTGCCATGTTCTACGGCGGCCTGGTTCGCACCAAAAACGTTCTTGGCACGATGATGCATAGCTTTGGCGCGATGGTGGTCATCGGCGTACTCTGGCCGATGCTCGGTTATGCGCTCAGCTTCGGGCCGGGCATCCTTGGCGGTCTGGTTGGCTGGGAGCCTAAGTACTTCATGCTTCAGGGGATCGATGACACGATCATGAGCACCCAGATTCCAGAGTATGTGTTCGCCATGTTCCAGGGCAAGTTCGCTATTATCACTCCAGCCCTGATTGCCGGCGCTTTTGCAGAACGGGTGAATTTCAAGGGATACCTGGCTTTTATCGCCTTGTGGAGCATTCTGGTGTACAGCCCGATCTGCCACTGGGTATGGGCTGCTGACGGTTTTCTCTTCAATCTGGGCGCGATGGGTGCGATTGACTTTGCCGGTGGTACGGTCGTTCACATCTCATCCGGCGTGACCGGACTGGTGGCGGCGCTTTTCCTTGGCGCTCGCCGGGGGTATCCGAGAAATGCCATGTCGCCGAATAACCTGGTCATGACGCTCATGGGCGCTGGTCTTCTCTGGGTGGGCTGGTTCGGATTCAACGCTGGCAGCGCCATCGCCAGTAACCTTGCGACGGCTCGCGCTCTCACGGTGACGCAGATGGCTGCGGCAGCAGGCGCATTCACCTGGATGGTTATCGAACTTGTGCACCACGGAAAGGCCACCAGCCTCGGCGTCGCTTCGGGTATTCTGGCTGGTCTGGTTGCAATCACTCCAGCTGCCGGTGTGGTTCCTCCTGCCGGAGCCTTCGCTCTTGGCGCAATTGCAGCGGTGTTTTGCTATGTCGCCATCCTGCTGAAGGGCAAGCTTGGCTACGACGACAGCCTCGATGCGTTCGGCGTTCATGGAATCGGCGGTATCGTCGGCGCTCTTTTCCTGACCTTCTTTATCCGTCCCTCCTGGATGGCCGATGCGGCCGCAAAGGTTGGGGGCACATGGACGGTCTGGCAGCAGCTTGGCGTACAGGCGACTGCGGTTGGCGTGACCATTGCTTATGCCGCCGTCGTTTCGCTGATCATTCTTTTCATCGTCGAGAAAACCATTGGTCTGCGCATCAAGGAAAATGACGAAATGTCCGGTCTCGACCACAGCATGCACGGCGAGCAGGGGTATGGCCTTATCAATCCTAACTAACAGGTAGCATGAAACTGATTACTGCAATTATTACGCTTGATCGGCTTGATCATGTCCGCGAGGCGCTGATACAGGCCGATATAACGAGGATTACCGTGAGCAGGGTGACAGGGCATGGCCGCCAGGAGGACATCGAGTTCTACCGCGGCCAGAAGATCGCTCCGAACCTGATTCCGAAAGTTCGGCTCGACATTGCGGTGAACGACCAGTTCGTTGATATCACGGTCGATACGATTTTGAATGCCGCAAAGCATGGGTTGGGTGAAATCGGCGACGGTAAAATCTTCATCACGCCGCTCGAACAGTGCGTGAGAATCAGAACCAACGAGCGGGGCGGCGCCGCGATCTGAATCATGATTCGCAACAATCCCGTCTGAAATGAGCGTCTGAAACAGCAGCGGGCCACGTCAAAGGTGGCCCGCTGGCGTTATTGGCGATTCCGGTTTTGCTTTTGACAGCTCTTTTTATCGCGATAGCTCACAGCCCGTTGCGCTTGAAAATAATATCCACGCTGTTTTTGAGCTTCTTCTGAATCGTCTCGGGGCTGAAGAGCTCGTTGATCTCTTCGGCGGTGATGTGTTCGAGAATTTCCGGGTCGTGAAGCACCAGCTCCTTGAGCTGCACCTTTTCTTCCCAGCTCTTCATGGCGTTGCGCTGCACGAGCCGGTACGCATCCTCGCGGGTGAGGCCCTTGCCCGTCAGCGCCAGCAGGAGCGTCTGCGAGAGGGTGAGGCCGTAGGAGGTGTCGAAGTTCTGCTCCATGCGCTCCGGATAGACCAGCAGGGTTTCGATCGAATCGCGGAAGGTGCGCAGCATGTAAACGAGCGCGATGGTGGAGTCGGGCATGATGACGCGCTCGACCGAGGAGTGCGAAATGTCGCGCTCGTGCCACAGGGCGACGTTCTCCATTGCGGCGATGGAGTTGGAGCGCACCACGCGGGCCAAGCCGGTCAGGCGCTCGAAGGTGATCGGGTTGCGCTTGTGCGGCATGGCCGAGCTGCCCTTCTGCCCCTTGCTGAAAAACTCCTCCGTTTCGCGAACCTCGGTGCGCTGCAAATGGCGCAGCTCGGTCGAGAACTTCTCGATCGACGAGGCCACGATGGCGAGCGTCGTGGCGTACTCGGCGTGGCGGTCGCGCTGTAAAATTTGCGTGGAGATCGGCGACGGCGTCAAGCCAAGCTTCTGGCAGACGGCGGCCTCGATGTCGGGCGAGAGGTGCTGGTAGGTGCCGACCGCGCCGGAAATTTTGCCGACCGAGATGGTTTCAAGGGCGCGCTTCATGCGTTCAAGGTTGCGCTTCATCTCCTCGTGCCAGAGCAGCAACTTCAGGCCGAAGGTGGTCGGCTCGGCGTGGATGCCGTGCGTACGGCCCATCTGGAGCGTGTATTTGTGCTCGACCGCTTTTTTGCCGAGTACCTCGATGAGCGACTCGATGTCGGCCACAATGATCCTGCCCGCATCGCGCATCTGCATGGCCAGGCACGTATCGACCACGTCCGAGGAGGTGAGGCCTTCGTGGATGTAGCGCGAATCGGGGCCGACGTAACCGGCGACATTGGTCAAAAAGGCGATGACGTCGTGCTTGGTCTCGTTTTCGATGACGAGAATCTCCTCGACGTTGAACTTCGCCTTTTCCTTGATGGTCGCCAGCGCGTCGGACGGAACGACGCCTGCCTCCATGCGCGCCTCGACGGCGGCGATTTCAAGTTGCAGCCAGCGCTCGAATTTGGCTTCATCGCTCCAGATTGCCGAAATGTCCTTCGGCGAGTAACGTGGTATCACAGTGGTTCGGTTTTGGTGTTATGCTTCGGTGGTAATAATATAGTTCGTTGCTCTTCAAAGTGAGGGGGAATTGCGTTTTATGGGACTTGTGGGACTGTTGGGACGTTTGGGACAATTGGGAGAAGATGATATGGATTTCTTTTTCATTCATAATTCATAACTCATAATTCACAATTTCTCTCCCTTCTCCTGCATTTCCCGGTACACCGCACTTACAAAATCCAGCGCGGACTGGCGGTCGTAGGGAATGTCGCCGTCGATGATGGCGTTCTCCATGCGGCTCTTGATGATGCCGACCGTGCGCCCCTGCGGCAGTTGCAGCAGCTCCATGATGTCGGCGCCGCTGATCGGCGGACGCCATTTGGCGAGCAGATCTTTTTCGCTCACCTCGGCGATCTTCTCCTCGACGTTGTTGAAGTTCTTCATAATGCGCTGCACTTTGCGCGGATTCTTGCTGGTCACGTCGGCGCGGCAGAGCATCATCAGCTCCTCCAGATCGGCTCCGGCATCGAACATCAGGCGGCGCACCGCCGAGTCGCTGATCTCTTCCTTGGAGAGCGGAATCGGGCGGTGGTGGAGCCGCACCATTTTCTGCACGTACTCCATCGGCTCCAGAGGCCACTTCATCGCGCGGAAAATCCGAGCCACGAGCTTGACGCCCACCGCCTCGTGGCCGTGGAAGGTCCAGCCGCTGCCGGGGTGGAAGCGCTTCGTGACCGGCTTGGCGATGTCGTGGAAGAGAGCGCTCACGCGCAGCCAGAGCTTGCCGGAGTGCTCCGCGAGGTTATCGACCACCTGGAAGGTGTGGAAGAGCGTGTCCTTGTGGCCGAGGCCATCGACCTGCTCGATGCCCGCCATCGCCGTCACCTCCGGGATGATCTCCTTCAACAGGCCGGTCGAATAGAGGATTTTCAGCCCGATGGAGGGTTTGGAGGCCTGCATGATCTTGAGGAATTCGTGGCTGACGCGCTCGCGCGACACGATCTGGATCCGCCCGCTCATCGCCGCCATCGCGTCGAGCGTGGCCGCGTCGAGCCGGAAATCGAGCTGGCAGGCGAAGCGGGCGGCGCGCATCATCCTGAGCGGGTCGTCCGAAAAGGTCTTTTCGGGATCGAGCGGCGTCTTGAGCAGCTTTTCGCGGATGTGGCGCTGGCCCTCAAACAGATCGACCACTTCGCCGCGCTGCTGACGGTTCAGTCGCAAAGCAAGCGCGTTGATGGTGAAGTCGCGCCGCGAAAGATCATCCTCCAGCGTGCCGATGCTGGTGATCGGCTTGCGCGATTCGGGGTTGTAGCTCTCCTTGCGCGCGCCGACGATTTCGAGCTTGAACGTCCCGGCCCGCGGGTCATCCAGTTCGAGCTGCGCGGTGCGGAAGCGCTCGAAGAGCACGAAGTTCCGCCCCCCGAGTTTTTCGGCGATGGCGTGGGCGAAGGGCACCGGTTCGCCGATCACCATGATGTCTATGTCGGTGCAGGGGCGCTGCATGACGAGGTCGCGGACGTAGCCGCCCACGATATAGCAGGGGAGCGATGCCTCGTCGGCGAGGTCTCCGATGCGCGCCATGATTTCAGGAATGGCTTCGTGCCCGGTTGTCAGCATTCGGTCGTCGGTCTCGTATTCGTCGTGTCGGGTTCAGTCAAGGTCTGCCGTATTTTTCCGTATTTCATCGGTGATTTTTCCTGCCACCATCAAGGCGCGGCGTCCTTCTTCGGAGGTCACTTTCGCCGCTCTGCCAGCGCGGATGGCGGCGATGAACTGTTCGAGTTCCTCTTTCAGAGCGTTGATTTTCGGTATGTCGGGACTGACGTAATCGAGCGCCATATCCTTGAGCGACTCCTGAATTTCGCCAAACTGTTCGAGAATTTTTTTCGTCGCGAAGTTCTTGATCGGATTCTTCGATGAGAGTTGATCGGGCGGAACCAGCCGGAACACCTCGGACTTGCCGCTGGTGAAATCGAGCGAGGCGTAGCTCTTCGGGTTGCGGCTGAAGAAGCGCATTTTGCGCAGCTTGCTCCGGCTGAGGCGGCTCGCCGTCACGTTGGCGATGGCCCCGTTCTCGAACTCGATGCGCGCCGTGGCCATGTCGAGCTCGTTCGAGAATACCTTCACGCCCGAGGCCGCGATGCTGCGGATGTCCGATTTTATCAGCGACAGCACCAGATCGATGTCGTGAATCATCAGGTCGAGTACTACCGAGACGTCGGTCACGCGGCGTGAAAAGCCGCTCAGCCGCTCGGCCTGGATGTACATCGGCTCGCCGATATACGGCTCCACGGCGAGCAGCGCCGGGTTGAAGCGCTCGATGTGGCCCACCTGAATGGTCAGCCCCTTCGCCTTTTCGATGCCGATCAGCTCGTCGGCCTCTTCGAGTGTCGCCGTGATCGGCTTCTCGATGAAGAGATGCAAACTTGCTTCGAGAAGCTGTTTTGCGATGGCGTAGTGTGAGCTGGTTGTCGTCGCGATCACCGCAGCGTCGCACGATGCGGCCAACTCCTCCAGCGTGGAAAAACACGGCACGCCGTACTTTTTGCCGATCTCCTGCAACCGCTCCGGGTTCAGGTCGAACACGCCGGAAAATTCGACATCCGGGCTTTCACCGGCGATCTGCTTCAACAGGTTCGTATGGAATTCGCCGAGCTTGCCGACGCCTGCAACGCCTATGCGCATGATGGTCTCCTTTTCGTTTGCGGCGGTTTTTTCAGTCTGCGACGCTTGCCGACGGCTCCAGCGCCTCGATGTCATATTTGAACAGGCTCATCGAAATGAACGTGCCGACCACGGTCAGCGCTCCGGCCAGGTAGTAGGGAAAACGGTGATCCATGCCGTACAGAATGCTGCCGGTGAAGGGGCCGAGGATGCGGGCCAGCGCGTTGACCGACTGGGCGAACCCCATGACCTGCCCCTGTTTCTGCTTGTAGCTGTAGAGCGAGATCATCGAAATGTTGAGCGGATTGACCAGGCTCGTGCCGATGGCGAAGAAGAGCAGAATGCCGAGGCCGATCGTGAAGAGCGAGCTGACCGGAATGAACGGAATGAAAAAGACGCCGATGAACGAGGTGACGTGACCCAGAACCATCAGCTTGTGTTCTCCGTACTTGCGAGTCATTTTCGGCAGCATCACCCCCTGCACGATCACCGTAAAGAAGCCCACGTAGGCGAACAGGTAGCCCACCTGCTGCTCGGTGGCGTGGTAGATATCGCTCCAGAGCAGGATCGCCGAAACCTGCATGTTCACGATGGCGAGCGAATAGATGAAGTTGATAATCATCAACAACGCCACGGGCCGCGAACTGAATGCCTCGCGAACCTTGTCGGCGTAGGCGCTGCTTTTGCGACTGAGAGAGGCGATGAACGAGTTGTCGGCGTGAGGCTTTGCGTCGGGATGCTTTTTGAAGAGCGACAGAACGCCCTCCGCGTGGGCGTTGGTTTCACCCAGGAGGACGAGCGCGAGCAGGAAGTTGATGAAGTTGAGGCCTGCCGCGAACAGACCGACCATCGAGATGCCGAAGTTGGTCATCAGTACGCCGCCGACGAGGGGGCCGATGATGAAGCCGATGCCGAACGCCGCGCCGAGCATGCCCATTGCGCCTGAGCGGCTTTTCGAGTCGGTCACGTCAGTAATGGCCGCCTGCGCCGCCGCGATGTTGGCCGAGCCGATGCCGGAGAGCGAACGGGCCAGAATCAAGAGCGGAATAGTGACCGCTTGCGAGAAAAAAACGTAGGAGATCGAGGCCAGAAAAATGCTCGACAGCATCACCGGACGGCGTCCGATCTTGTCGCTCACCTTGCCCCAGATCGGCGAAAAGATGAACTGCATCGTCGAGTAGATCGCCGCGATCAGGCCGATCATGAAGGGCGACGCGCCGAGTTCCTTGGCGTAGGTCGGCAAGAGCGGCAGCACGATACCGAAGCCGATCAGGTCGAGCAGGACTGTCAGGAACAGGATGGCCAGCGGTGATTTCTTCATGAAGGGCAAGCCGTTAGGTGAAGCGGAAAAAGCCCAAAATACAAAAATCGCCCGCCATGTTGAAACGTCGTGTCAAGATTGTGGGAACTGCCTGGCAGCCGCGCGAAGTTTTCCTTTGAGTTGTGCTTGATGTCAGGTGTGCCGCTTGGTTTTTCAGAATGCGGCGAGAGCTGCGTTGTGATTTTTTTGTTCTTTATTTCAATAAATTTCGCGAGTCTATACCGGACTGAACGTCAAACCCAAGGGGTCGATATATCTTAAACAAACAAATCATAACTGATAGAGCAGGAGGATGCGGATGAAACGAATAGTTCTGTTTTTAGTAACCAACTTTGCGGTACTGCTGGTGCTGTCGGTCACGGCCCGTCTTCTGGGCGTCGATCGCTTTCTGACCGCCAATGGGCTGAACATGGGTATGCTTTTGGCGTTCGCGGCCCTGATCGGTTTTGGCGGCTCATTCATATCGTTGTTGATGTCAAAAACGATGGCCAAATGGAGCACCGGCGCGCGGGTCATCGCGCAACCGGCCAATCAGGATGAGGCGTGGCTCGTGAATACGGTGAAGCGGCTCTCTTCCAAAGCCGGGTTGCCGACTCCCGAGGTGGCTATCTATGACGGCGCGCCCAACGCCTTCGCCACGGGCGCGAGCAAGTCGAAGTCGCTGGTCGCCGTTTCGACGGGCCTCATGCAAAGCATGAACAAGCAGCAGGTCGAGGCCGTGCTGGCGCACGAGGTCGCCCACATCCAGAACGGCGACATGGTGACGCTGACGCTGATTCAGGGCGTGGTCAACACCTTCGTGATCTTTCTGGCTCGCGTCGCCGGTTATGCGATCGACAGCTTTCTGCGCAGGGACGAGGATGAATCGGGCAGCCCGGGCATCGGCTACTGGATCGGCAGTGTTGTATTCGAGATTCTGTTCGGCATTCTCGCCTCCATCATCGTGATGTACTTTTCGCGCAAACGAGAATTCCGCGCGGATTCAGGAGCGGCAGCGCTGATGGGCGACCGCCGCCCGATGATCGAAGCGCTCCGGGCGCTGGGCAGCCTCGAAGCGGGCCAGTTGCCGAAACAGATGGCGGCCAGCGGCATTGCCGGTGGCGGCATGATGGCGCTCTTCAGCAGCCACCCGCCGCTCGAATCGCGAATCACCGCGCTCGAAGCCGCTCGCTGAAGCGTTGACGGTGGATATGGCAGGAGGGGCGTTCCGGTTTTTCGGGACGCCCTTTTTTTGTTTCCGCCAAAGATACGATGACGTTGTGCTTCGGTTGCGGAGCGGTTATTTTGATGGTCTATGATTTTTCGATTCAACATCATCTCTTATGAAACGCCTCAAGCCCCTCACCGCCTTTTCAGCTTTTTCGATCGTTTTGCTGACGATGCCGCTCGGTCACGCGGCTGTCATTCTGCTGCAAAACGCGCTTGGCAAGGAGCATGTCGCCCTGGCCGGAGTGCTGCTCGGTTTTGCCGGAGCGGGGTTGCTGCTCGCGGGACTGTTCGCCTCGAAGGAGCTGATGGCGACCTTGCTCGGCATGTTCGGTGCTCTGTTCACCTGGTCGGGGTGGATCGAGATCGGCTTCGAGTATTATGCCCGCCGCCTTGGTATCGAGCCGGTGATGCAGAACGGCGTCGTGGTGACCAGGGCGGAATATCTGCTCATGCCCTCCTCTATCGGATTTTTCGCGATCATCATGCTCTACTATCTGTTTGGCGTTCGTTCGGGATGCCGGTTTTTCCTGTGGTTTCAGCGCCTGTTGCGTTTCGATTCCAGGCTCGGCGCGGGCCGCTCATCCCGGAATGTCGCAATGGTTACGTTCATGGAGTTCAACGTGCTGTTGTGGGGTTTTTATCTCTTGCTTTTGTTTGCCTACGACGAAAACTTCGCCGGAGATCGGCATCCTGTAACCTATTTTATCGCGTTCGGTTCACTGTTATGGTCGGTGCTGCTGTTCGTCAAACTCCTGAAAATCAGCAATCTGGCGTACGCCATCCGCTACGCGATCCCGACGGTGCTCATCTTCTGGAACTTCGTCGAAATCCTCGGCAGGTGGAATGTTTTCACTGAAATCTGGATCCAGCCGTCAAAGTACGTTTTGGAGATTGTTTTGATGACGTTGGTGCTGCTGATTTTGATGTTCTCGGTTCTGTTCGGCGCGAAAGGCAAGCAAAAGAGCGAAGCGAAACAGGTGTGATTTGCGGTGATATTTTTCATGAGAAGGTCGGGGCGACAGGCGAAGCGGGATGGCAAGATTGTGGGGAGGATAGGGAATTGAGTGGTAGCGTTTTCAGCGACTGATTGCCGGTGACGAGCTTTTTGTTTGTGAATAGCGTAACTGTATGTTATATAGTGATATGCTGATGTACTTGGCAAAAGAGTTGTCAACGTTTACTGAAAAACCTTTTTTGCGAATTGGTATCCTATATATGAAATACTGTAAGTTATCCGTTTTTGTTTTTAATAAAAGTTTTAGAATCTACTTACAATGAATAGATATATTGAGCCAATAGAGTTTGTTAAGTCGATTGATAAAGCTTTTTGGGGGTATATAACAAAGCAAAGTCTTATAAAAGATGTTGTTGATTTTAAAGATTTGACGAAAGATGAGTATTTATATGAAATTGCAAGAAAAATTAATGGGGGTGTTTACAGGCCGAGTGTAGCAAGATTAATTGGTTATCCTAAAGGATTTGGGGTTATTAGGCCTGTAATGCATTTTGATCTCACGGATGTAGTTGTATATTATTATTGCGTAAAAAGCTTACAGGATCAATTAATTGAAAGAATAAACGAAGTTGAGTTCGTTTATGGTGGATTCAGGTTGACAGATAAGCTTGTCTTAAGTGAGTCAAGTATGGATGGTTTTGTGTATGATCCTAGTTATGAGATGTTTTTAAAGTGTTCATTTAGGAAAGCATGGTCTGATTATCAGAATTTGGCTCAGGGGTTGTATGAGAATAGGTTTGATTATTATATGCATCTTGATATAGCTCATTTTTATGATTCAATACCATTGAACAAGCTTGAGCAGGAGGTTAGAAGTCTCGTGCCAAATAAGAAAAATGATATAGACTTATTATTTTATCTTTTGAAAAATGTTAAGACCATTGATAACTACTCATATACTGAAAATGTCGTTGGTTTGCCTCAGGAAGAAGTTGGTGAGATTTCTCGACTGTTGGCAAATTTTTACCTTAATTATTTCGACGTAAGAATTATTGATGAGCTTAAATGTTTACTTGGAGACTCAAAAGGGAGAGATTGGCAATATACGCGATATGCGGATGATCTTTGGTTTGCATTTCGTGGTGATAAAAATATTTCTCTGCGAATAACTCAGATTGTTTCTCGATTGTTGTCGGATTTATCACTTCATCTAAATGATTCTAAGACAAGGATTATGAATGCCGATCAATATTTTGAATATTGGTGTTTTTCTGATTGGGATTTCATTGATCAGTATGGAGACGATAAAGAAGAATTATTTGCAAAAATAAAAGATTTATACTGTAAAAGACAGAATGGGTGCAGGTGGTTTTCTCCTTTTAATTACATCTTAAAAATGATTATTTCGTTAAATCGAAGTGGTGATATTTTGATAAAACGCAATATGGACTTCTTTTTTGAGGTTATGATTGATCATCCAGAGTTGGTTAATAGAAATAATGGCTCTTTGATTAATTTGATGGCTATGTTGATGAGGTCTCGTGATGATTTTAAAAAGAGACTTATTGAATATTTGAGTGGTTCTGATGTTATTTACCCTTTAGTGTCATTTGTGTACTGGAATGCATGTTTAAAACTTCCTTATAGCGATGATGTTTATCGTGCGTTATTGACAAGATATTATTCTGAAAAATGGAGAGATTTGTGGTGGTATGAGAGGTGTTTGTTTCTTAGGTATTATATCGATAATAAGGTGTATGATGTTGATGCATCAGGGTTGGCAAAATTGTTGAATCATTTTGAGAATAGGGTTGAATATATGTCAGATTATGAAAGGCGTTATGTGATTAGATTATTGATGCGTTTGCCTGATCAAAAGGGATTAGATTTATTGAAAAGAAAGTATTCTGAGAATAAGGATAAAAGGTTGATTGAGTATCTTCGGAAATGATAAGAAAAAATAAGTGTTTTTGATGTCTTGAATCTGTTGCCATTTATATCCTATGAATGTCTTTAAGGGAATGATTCGATTCATGCTGTTTCGTAAATTGGCCATATGTTCGAGAGAATAGTCTGTTTAGTTGTCGAAAAATCGAATAATAATCTCAGGTAGATCAAGCGGGAGAACTCAGCGCATGAATCTGTTCCACCAACCCAACCACATACACTTTTCCCTGCCATCATGGCTTGATAGCTATGCCAGCACATACAATCTCTCGCCATCGCTTGAAGAGCGGGTGAAATTTGTTATCGGGGCGTCGCGGAAAAATGTCGAGGAGGGGAGTGGTGGGCCGTTTGCGGCGGCGGTGTTTGAGAGCGGGATGGGCAAGCTGGTTTCGCTTGACGTTAATCTGGTTCTTACTCAGAAGTCATCGATCCTCCACGCCGAAATGGTGGCTATCGTGATTGCGCAATTGAAGTTAGGGGAGTACGATCTTGGTGGCTCCGACATGCCTGCTCATGAGCTGGTGACGAGCACCGAGCCGTGCGCGATGTGCTTCGGCGCGATACCCTGGTCAGGCATCCTGCATCTCGTGACCGGGGCATCCTCCGAGGATGCGAAGGCAATCGAGTTCGACGAGGGGCCAAAACCGGAAAACTGGATTGAGGAACTCGAATCCCGCGCTATTCGCGTCACCACCGGCGTCGAGCGCGAAGCCGCTCGCGAAGTTTTGCAGCTCTATGCGCGAACCGGCGGGCATATCTATAATTCGAGAAAATGCTGACGCCTGGCGTGTGCCGGATGCCGCCAAAGCGATTGTGCGGGCATCGAGCCGAAAGGTATTTCAGCAGGAACGTGTCGGCTTTGAAGCTGAGTTGTCCGTCGATTAGTGTTGATCGGGCGGGCGGGCTGTGATTCGATATCGGGACGGCTCCAGAACCGTCCCGATATAACAGAGTGTCGTTAACGCTTTATTCTCAATTATCCATTGCCTTTTGCGGCCATCTGCTCGAAGAAATCGCGCAGGCGGTGGTCGCCGTATTGCGGCGCAACGGTGTCGTTCTTGCTGACCGTGGTGGCGAAGAGCGCGATGTCGTGGATGTCGCGGTTAATGACGCCCGTGACGGCGGCAATGCCGTCAGCGAGCCACACCGGCAGCGAGATGTTGAATGGCTGTTTTTGGACCACGTCGGCGGCCATCATGGCTACCTGCTTGTAGGTGAAAATCTCCGGCCCGCCCGCGTCGATCTCCCGCGCGTCGCCTTCGGCGGCATCGACGCACACCTTGGCCAGGTCGGCTCCGTGGATGGGATTCGAGCGCGTCTCGCCATCGCCGAGCGAGAACATAAAGCCGTTATGGGCCATGCTCAAAAACTGCGCCATGTCGGAAAAATAGCCCGTAGGGCGCACGACCGCGTACTCCAGACCCGACGCCCGCAACGCGTCCACGAACTTCTCGTGCGCCTGGATGTTCTCGATCTCCATCATCTTCTGCGCGTTGAACACCGAAATATAGACGAACTTTGTCACTTTCGCCTTCATCGCCTCGCGCATGATGTTCAGGTTCGCCTTGTAATCGACATCGAAGCTCGAATGCACGAAATCGGGCCGCGTCATGCCGAGCGACGAAAAGACAACGTCGATGCCGTCGCACACGCCGACGAGGCTTTCCGGTTTTGTGGCGTCGGCGGTCACGATTTCATCGGCGAAACTGGCGACTACCGGTTCGAGGTGCGGGCCGGGCTTTTTGGCCTTTTCGGGGTCACGCACCAGAGCGCGCACCCAATAGCCGCGAGTCTTGAACTCCTGCACCACATGGCTTCCGATATAGCCGGTCGAACCGGCGACAAGCACTTTTTTCATAATCAATCAGGTTGGCTGGTTGGCAAAATCGAACAATAACCCTAACCGCCAAGCCCGTTTCAACGTGCCCACCTGCAAACATCCGTATCGTTCATGCCATCTATTCCGTCCACTTTGCCCATGACGGCACGAATTGCCGTTTGCCATTGCCAGGCTTGCACCATGCGGTTCTGGTAGTATCAGAACGCTTTCATCTTTTTGATCTCTTTCCGCCAGCAGTGAAACAGCATGTGACCGGCGTAGCCCGCGTACTCATTTCCAAGGATTTTGCGAGCCTCTTTTTGCAAGTAGCGGTAATTCTTTTCGGTCAGGCTTTTACGAGCTGCTTCGATGCCGAACCACTCCCACAGGTACTGTTTTACATGGGTATCGATCGGGAAGGTATCGAATCGTCCAAACCCGAAAAGGGCGATACAATCGGCGATTTTCAGGCCGATTCCACTGTGTGCGCATAACGTTTCGCGCAGCGTTTCGAGATCGCATTCGCCCGAGCCGACGAGCGCTAAAGCCAGTTTGCCTGACTCGAATGATCGGGCCATTGCTATGATGTTTGCCGCACGAATCCTGTTGTTGTTCGTGCATAATGCCAGCTCATCAGGGTCTGCGGAAGCAAGAGCTGATGGGATAGGGAAGCAGTGGAAAATCATCTCACCTTCCGGCATTTCAAGCCCAACCTTTTGCCCATACCCTTCAGCAATCATGGAGACCTGTCGGCGAATCAGGTGCATTCCAATGCCTTGGGCACACATGAACGTCACCATTATCTCAAACGGATCCTGCCTCATAATCCGGACACCATGGTACGGCTCTACCCGTCGCCATACCTCCGGAAAATCATTTTTAAATCGTTGGGGAAAAACCTTTATATCGTCAATTTCAAGTGAAAAATAGTTGAATAAAAATTGATTAATTGGCAATCCATTAATTTTTTTACTGCTACTCAAAGCCTCAATTATTCCGGGTTCAATTTCACGCAAAAAGATGATAGTTTTGTTGATTTTAGTAACATAATACGCTGAAAGTAGATCTATTTTTTTCCAAGTAAAACTCTGACCACTGAAGAGTGTTTGCTTAAGATCAAGTCTGTTGTCAGTTTTCAGTATGCTTTTGAATAATTTGTTGCTCATCTTTATTAATATGATTAATAATCAGAATATTCATTTTAATATTAAGTCTTATCTGATTAAAGTTAAGTAATTATATTATAATGAAATAAGTTATGTTATTTGAGAATTATTTTAATGTAGATTTATGCTTATAAAAATTGTATTAAAGAGTTTGTTTGTGTTACGATAGTGAATTATTATATCAGTAAGTATCATGTTTAATAATTTAATACTATCAATGTAATATAATTTATAGATTAGTTAAAATGGTGTTGTTGGCGTGTCTTATTAGTTATCAGTGTTATTAAGAGTGAGTAGATAAAATTTCTTGAAAAAGAGAGCGTTATGGAAAGATGGCTGTGAGATTATGAGATTGTTGTGTCCTCTTTCTGTGCTTTTAAATTTCTTAATTGAACAGTGATAGAAAGGCAAAAAACTTTCAATTTCAAAGATCAATAGACTTTTTTCAGTGGGGGAGGTGTTTGGTAATAACAGGTTGAAATACAGATCATTGACACCACAAGTAAAACTGAAAAAACCGGCTCAACCAGTCCCGTTTTTCTTGCTGATGGCTCCGGCATAAAAGGGTTATCGCGATCGTGAAACACGTGTTCAGGAACTGATCAGCTATCGGAATAAGTCCTGCCTTGGTGTGCGGCCAATGATGTTGAAATTCATGATGACGCCGGGCTATTCGCGGCGCGGCTGATCGACAGGTCGCTGGCGAGTGTGCTCATCTTTGCCCTGTCGTTCAGCCGTATCGACAACCGGCTCTTGCGTTCGGCATGGGAAAATTTGCCGATTTTCTCCGAAGCATGGCTGCATCCGGTGCGTAAAATCACCTTCCGTAAGCTACCGGTAGTATTGCCGGAACTCCTCGCTTGGCTCGCGCTCGCTATAGATATAGAGCGTGATGTCGTTCGGATCCTGTACGGCAAAGCCCCGGTCGCCCCAGGGATGGTCTTCGAGCGGTACGATCACTGCCAGCCCTTCCGATGTGATTCTCCGATGCTCCGCATCCACGTCATCCACCGCGAAGTTGTACATCAGCCCCGCGCTGCTGCTCAGCCTGTGCTCCGGCTGCGTGGCGGACATGAACTGCAAGCTTGCGGTTGGACTGCCGAACTCGAGGTTCACGTACCAGCCGCAGTCGAACGTCACCTTCGCTCCGAAATGCCGTACATAAAAATCCCGCGTCTCCGCCACCTTTTCCGTGGTAAACGCCGATGAAACCGATGTTGCTTTCATGATTTGTTTTCCATTAAGGTTGCATAAAACCTGCTGCGTTATAAGGAGGTTTGTACTGGTAGAATAACACGTTTTGCTCTGTTCTAATTCCGGGTGAACCGCTCTTGTTAGCATTGCGGTAAAGAACTTTAAAAATAAAAGTAATGCAAAGCAATTCAATATGACATTGATTCACTGAAATCGAGTTCGGAAATACTGACTCACGAATCGGCGCTGTAATAGTGATGTATCGATAGGGGCGCGGGGTGGATGATGGAACTTGGCGTTAGAGACAGTTTTTTTATAAACTGCGGCGGTTTTTTCTTTGTCCCGTTTGCTGTGAATAGACAGTAAGTGCTTATATTTAATTGTTATAAAAAGTTTCCAATTTCGCGCAGCTCTATTCCTGTGCTGTGAATTGCTTTTGCGCCCCTGAGTTCATCGTTACCGCAACATACCAAGAACCCTTGCTTCGTAGCCATGACACAAACCCCTGAACAGATCGCTCGCCAGAAGATCGACTCGCTTCTCGTTGCGGCGGGCTGGATCGTTCAGGATATGCGGGAGTTCAACCGGAACGCCTCGCTCGGCGTGGCTGTGCGTGAGTTCCAGCTTCCCTCCGGGCCGTGCGATTATCTGCTTTTTGTCGATGGCAAGGCGGCGGGCGTCGTCGAGGCCAAGAAGCAGGGGGTGACGCTCTCCGGCGTCGCGGAGCAGTCCGAAAAGTACATGGAGGCGTTGCCGGAGCATCTGGCAAAGTGGGACATTCTGCTGCGCTTCGATTATGAGAGTACCGGCGGCGAAACTTTCTTTCGCGACATGCGCGATCCACGGCCACGCTCGCGCCGCGTGTTTGCGTTCCACACGCCGGAGCGCCTGCATGAGCTGTTGAAGCAGCCCGACACGCTCCGTGTGCGTCTGCAATCGATGCCGCCGCTCAATGTGGCGGGGCTTCGCGCTTGCCAGATCGAGGCCGTCCGGGAGCTGGAGCGTTCGCTGGCGGCGGACAAGCCGCGCTCGCTCATCCAGATGGCGACCGGCGCGGGCAAAACCTTCACCGCCTGCACCTTCAGCCATCGCCTTATTAAATATGGCGGAGCAAAGCGCATTCTGTTCCTCGTGGATCGCAACAACCTTGGCGACCAGACGCTCAAGGAGTTCCAGAACTTTCATCCGCCAGGCACGGCCAACCGCTTCACCGACACCTACATCGTGCAGCATCTGCACGGCAACCAGATCGACCGTGACGCCAAGGTGGTCATCACTACCATCCAGCGGCTCTATTCGATGCTGCGCGGGCAGGAACTCGACGAGTCGGCGGAGGAGATTTCGGGCTTCGAGAGCTGGGCAAACGACGAGGGCGAACTCCCGCCGGTCAGCTACAATCCGGCGATTCCGGTCGAGACCTTCGATTTCATCATCACCGACGAGTGCCATCGCTCGATTTACGGCCTCTGGCGGCAGGTGCTGGAGTATTTCGACGCGCACATCATCGGCCTGACCGCCACGCCGTCCAGTCATACGCTCGGCTTTTTCAATCAGAACCTCGTTTCGGAGTACCCCTACGAGCGCTCCGTGGCCGATGGCGTCAATGTCGGCTACGAAATTTTCCGCATCCGCACCCGCGTGACGGAGCGGGGCGGCATCGTCGATGGCGCGGCGTTCGAGGTGCCGGTGCGCGACCGCCGCACACGGGCCGTGCGCTACAAAAAGCTGGACGAGAATCTCGAATATTCCGGCAGGGAACTCGACCGCTCCGTGACCGCGCCGAACCAGATTCGCGCCGTGATTCAGTGTTTTCGGGATTGCCTCTTCACCGAGCTGTTCCCCGACCGCACCGGCGAGTGGGTGCCGAAAACGCTGGTGTTCGCCAAGGACGACAACCACGCCGAAGAGATCGTCCATATCATGCGCGAGGTGTTTGGCGAGGGGAACCGCTTCTGCAAGAAAATCACCTACCGCAACACGGGCGACGATCCCAAAACCCTCATCAAGGCGTTCCGTGTCGATCCGTTTCCGCGCATTGCCGTGACGGTCGATATGGTCGCCACCGGCACGGACATCAAGCCGGTCGAGTGCCTGATCTTCATGCGCGACGTGAAGTCCGAGGGATATTTCGAGCAGATGAAGGGGCGCGGCGTGCGCTCCATCGAGGATGCCGATCTTCATGCCGTCACGCCGGACGCCAAAACCAAGACGCGCTTCATTCTGGTCGATGCGGTCGGGGTGACGGAGGGCAAAAAGAACGTCTCCCAGCCGCTGGAGCGCCGCCGCGCGATGGCGTTCGACAAGCTGATTGACCAGATCGCCCAGGGCCGCCGCGACGAGGATGCCGTCTCATCGCTGGCTGGACGGCTGGCCGCGCTCGACAGGAAGATCGACCGCGACGACGGGCAGCGCATTGTCGAAACCAGCGGCGGCATGTCGTTGCGCGACATGGCGAACGAGCTGCTTGACGCTATTGATCCCGACAAGATTCTGTTACAAACGGGCGGGGAGGTGACGGATGAAGCTTTCGCGAAGGTGCAGAACGAGCAGATCGAGGCGGTGTGCAGGCTGTTCGATGATCCGAAGCTGCGCCAGCTTTTGAAGGACATCAAGCAGAAGTCGGACATTGTGATCGATGAAATCACGACCGACGAGGTTCTCAGCGCAGGCTATGACCTGAAGGCCGCCGCCGGGAAGGTCGAGTCGTTCAGGAAGTTCATCGAGGAGCATAAAAATGAGCTTCTGGCCCTGCAAATTCTGTATAATCAGCCCTACGGCAGGCAGCGCCTCACCTATGCGGCCATCCGCGAGCTGACTCGCAAGCTGACCGATCCGCCGTGGTATCTCGATGTGGCTTCGGTTTGGCAGGCGTTCAAGCGGCTGGATGCGTCGAAAGTGCGGGGCGCTCCGGTGGATCAGCAGTTGACGGAGATCATTTCGCTGGTGCGTTATGCGCTTGGCATGGATGAGCTGCTGGAGCCGTTCGGCGCGAAGGTGGAGCAGCGCTTCAACTTGTGGGTCGGGCGGCAAAAGAGGGCGGGCAAGGAGTTTACGGAGATGCAGATGCAGTGGTTACGGGCTATCGCGCAGTTTATCGGTGCGAATGCTGAAATAACAAAGGAGGATTTTATGACAATTCCGGTTTTCGCCGATAAAGGTGGATTGATAACCGCCCGGCAGTTGTTCGAGCCTGGGATGCAGGAGTTGATGGATGAACTGCAAACGGCGTTGGTAGGGTGATGAGAGAAAATATGGAATTGCCAAGAGGTTGGATCGTTAAACCATTAGGGGATATTGTTTTTTATCAAAAAGGAAAATTACCCAAGTCTTTTAGTGAAGAGTCAAAAGATGGTTTTCTTTCTTATGTCGATATAAACGCTTTTGAGAATGCTTCTGTCAGGCGATATGCGAATGTTAATAATGCAGTTATGACATCTGAAAATGATGTGCTGGTTGTATGGGATGGTTCTCGTTTTGGTTTTTCAGGAATTGGTGTCGCTGGCGTTCTTGGGTCAACATTAGCTCGTGTTTATTCCAAGGTTGTCGATGTTAAGTATCTGTATTATTTTCTTCAAAGTAAATATCGATTTATCAACTCTCGCCCACGCGGGACAGGAACCCCTCATGTTGATCCGGAAGTTTTCTGGAATTTAGAATTTTCGATTGCTCCTTTAAATGAACAAAAGCGAATTGTTGATAAAATCGAGACGTTGTTCAGTGATCTCGAAAAAGGCGAAGCACTGCTGAAGCAGGTTCAGCAACAGCTTGTCGTCTATCGCCAATCTGTTTTGAAAGCGGCGGTTACGGGTGAATTAACGAGGGAGTGGCGAGAAAAGAACAAGCATAGGCTTGAATCCGTCGAGGCTCTTTTAAAGCGAATTCTCAAGTTGCGTCGTGATAATTGGAAAGGTCGTGGGAAATATCAGGAGCCGGTTTCTTTAGGACATTCATATTTTCAGCTGCCGGATAATTGGGCAATAGTTGAACTTGATGTCATTGCTCAGAGAATTACTGACGGAACTCATCAAAGTCCCGAATTTCAGAAGGAAGGTGTGCCATTTGTTGTTATCGGTGATGTGAGAAATGGATTTATTGATTGGAATAAAGTTTCAAAATGGGTTTCTGAAGAAATCTATGAAGATTGTACAAGGCGTTGTCGTCCTGAGAAAGGTGATATTCTTTATACTGCGGTAGGCTCCTATGGTATTGCATTAAAGGTGGTTGATGAAAAAAAGTTTATGTTTCAAAGGCATATTGCTCATATCAAGCCTACCAAAGGTATTGCCAATTTAGATTATTTGTTGATTGTTTTGAATTCACCGATAACATTATCTCATGCTCATAAGGTCGCAAGAGGCGTTGCTCAAAAAACAGTGACATTAGGTGATCTTTCTCATTTTCATATCCCGATTCCTTCTGAAGAAGAACAGGAAATTATCGTTGATCGAGTGAATACTGCTATTGCGCAAATCGATGCTCTGGAAAAGTGGTGTTCTACGGAGCTGGCGCGGAGCGGGATGTTGCGGCAGTCGATTCTGAAGGCGGCGTTTTCCGGCGAGCTGGTGCCGCAAGACCCGGAGGATGAACCGGCCAGCGAGCTTCTTGCGCGGATTCAGGCCGAACGGGCATCGGCGGAGAAGGATGGTAACGCACGGAAAACCGCCGGAAGGCGCGGGCGTAAGGCAATGGCTTGACTGATAACAAGAATCTGGGTTGTCATTCTGAACGAAGTGAAGAATCCAGATTGCTGGGTATCGCAATAAGTGAAGAATTCAGAATATCTTGCAGGTATCGTCTGGATTCTTCGCCCGACTTTGTCGGACTCAGAATGACAGGAAAAGCAGACGGAACAGCATAAAAAACATAATTTCTCTATGACCGAACGCGACTATTCGTCACTTGTCTCCAAAGTCTGGAATTATGCGCATGTGCTGCGCGATCAGGGCATATCTTACGGCGATTATGTCGAGCAGATTACCTATCTCCTGTTCCTCAAGATGGACGATGAGCGCACGGCGCTGCTTGGCGAACCGTCGATCATTCCCGACGAGTATCGCTGGGCGCAGTTGGCTGGCAGGGATGGCGACGCGCTGGAGTTGCAGTACCGCCACTCGCTCGAAGAGCTCGGCAAGGAGCCAGGGCTGATCGGCACCATTTTCCGCAAAGCCCAGAACAAGCTCACCGATCCGGCAAAGCTCAAGCGCGTCGTGTCGCTCATCGCCAGCGAGGGGCCGTGGATCGGCATTGGCGTCGATGTCAAAGGGCAGATTTACGAAGGACTACTCGAAAAGAACGCCTCGGAAGTCAAGTCCGGCGCGGGTCAGTACTTCACGCCGCGCCCGGTCATTGACGCAATTGTCAAATGCGTACATCCGCGAATAGGCGAAACCGTTTGCGATCCCGCCTGCGGCACCGGCGGATTTTTGCTCTCCGCCTACGACTTCATGAAAACCCAGAAGCAGGATCGCGAACTGCTTCGCCACTTGCGCCACGAAGCGTTTCAGGGCATCGATATTGTCGATGAGGTCGTGCGGCTCTGCGCCATGAACCTCTACCTGCACGGCATCGGCAACGGCGGCAGCCCGGTGCGGCAGGGCGACGCGCTCGCCACTTTGCCGAAGGAACGGTACGATGTCGTGCTCACCAACCCGCCGTTCGGCAAGAAGAGCAGCTACAAGGTTGTCGGCCAGGACGGGCAGGTTACGACCGAGCGCGAGAATTACGAGCGCTCAGACTTCAAGTTCACCACCTCCAACAAGCAGCTCAACTTCCTCCAGCACATCATGACCATACTCAACGACTACGGTCGTGCGGGCGTCGTCTTGCCGGACAATGTGCTGTTCGAGGCCGGAAAAGCTGGCGAAGGCATCCGCAAACGGTTGCTGGAGCAGTTCAACTTCCACACGCTCCTGCGCTTGCCGACCGGCATCTGGTACAGCCCCGGAGTCAAGGCGAACGTGCTCTTTTTCAGCAAACGCCCCGCCTCGAAAGAGGCGCAAACCAGAGAGCTGTGGATCTACGATTTCCGCACCAACGTTCACTTCACGCTCAAGACCAACCCGCTCAAATCCGCCGATCTCGACGATTTCGTGCAGTGCTTCAAGGAGCGCCAGGAAACCGACCGGTTCCGCCGCTTCAGCTATGACGATCTCACCCGCCGCGACAAGCTGAACCTCGACCTCTTCTGGCTCAAGGACGACAGCCTGCAAGACCTCGACCACCTGCCCGCGCCGGAGGTCATCGCCGCCGAAATCGTCGAAAACCTGCAAGCCGCCCTCGAACAGTTTACGATGGTCGCCGAAGCGTTGGGCAAAACGGTAGAGTGAGCCGAGGAAGACAGAATGGAGAGCGTTTCGATCTGAACAGCAATGCGCTGATCGAGAAGTTCGGAAGGCGAATTCGCCAGGTTGCAGGGGTTTGAGCGGGTGTTCACGGCGATTCCTGGAACAGCGGTTTTTCCCTGACGATTTTGAGGATTTTCAGGTACAGGTTCTCGTTGCGGTGGTTGTACCGAAATTCGCACTCTTTGAGGTGCAGGTAAAAGGTGTTCTTGTTCACGCCACGGAACTTGACGAGCCTCATTTTGGCAATGCTCCAGAACCCCTCGATGCCATTGATTCGGCTGAGATTCCTGACAAATTCGTTCTCCGCATCCTCCTCAACTCCTTCGCCTCCTGGCAGTTCGTCAGCGCAGGCCACCCGGTCACGACTCGCCATTCCCGCAATAACACCTTTTTTAGGCGAGTCTTTCGCGCCATCCGTCACGATTTGGGTGTGCACTTTGCTGTACTGCTTGATGATGCCGAAAACGGTGGTTCTGGTCGTCGCGTCACCGGCAGGTCTGATTTGAACGCGATGAGGCCCAAACAAGGACTCGTCGCCTTCGGCCTGGCTCGTTACCGTCGATTCCGACTCGCAATGTTCGGCAATGCGTTCCCGAATGGCCTTGAGGTATCGATTCACGGTATTGCGGTTCAGGCCACTGAGCGAGGTGATCTGCGTTGCATCCAGATCGTCGCAAAAATAGCGTACCAGCTCCCGGAACTTTGCCTCTGAAATTTTTGAACGATATATGTAACGATTATTAATCGACATTACAAGAGGTTAGGACATTCATAAATAAGCTGTGCTGGTCATGACAAAATGTATTTGTGATGTATGCGCGAAGAGCTTTAAAAATCGAAGTTCAATGAACTATCCGTCAGCAGGCTTCAGCGCGTTCATTCATTCTGTATCGACACCTTTACGCAGCACAAAATCAGCGCCCGCAGGCGCCAAGGTTCAACCAATTCTTTGGAGTAACGTATAAAAGATGTGTTAATGTTCCGGATCCTGTTCTTTGATGTTTTCAATAAATATACGGTATTCATGTTTAAATGTAATAATAGTTTATGTAACTTATATCCAGTTTGTTCTGGTCATGAATATTTTATGTTTTTTGTGTATGCAAAGAACTTTAAATAGTGAAGTATATATAAAATAGCTATCTTTCCCCGCAAGATTCGATGATCCGGGGTTGTCGAGATAGGTAAGGCAATAACAGCGTAATCCTTTTTGGGCCGGGTTTCAGGTGGATGCTGCGCCGTGGCCGGAAGAGGCTTTCGCCGGGCGATCATACTCGAAAATACAGACCGGCGCGCCGAGCGCCTGGCGGCAGAGGATTTCGCCGTTCATCTCCGGAAATGCCCGGCGGGTGGCGGCCGTGTCCAGTTCGCAAATGACATGGCAGGGCGTCTCGAATCCGAACTCCTTGCACACCTCCAGCCACGGGCAGATTCGCTGGATTTCCAGCACGGCATCGATGCCCCGGTTGGAAATATCGACCACCTCCATCTCCATGCCGATGGTTTTGAACTGCGGGATAGCCTCGCGGAAAGCTTCGGCGAGCGTGGGCCGGGCAAGCAACGGCCCCATGCGCTGTCTCTGGATTTCCGGGAACCCTTCGAGCATCGCTTCCCACGCAGCAGCCTCGCCGAGCTGCTGGCTCAGCGCTTTGTATCGCGAGAACTTTTTTCTCGCCGATTCGATCAGTTCCGTCTTTGCGTTTTGCATCGTTTCATCTCCTGTTTGAGGTTCGTGTTTGAATTTGTGGTTTTACGCCAAAACAGACGATGCTCGCCAGAAGTTCAGGGAGCGATGGAAATTTGCCCGACAAGGCGACAGCAAAAACAGGACTGTCCGGTTCGAGCGCCGTGGCGGAGCGCTCTTTTCTGCGATGGCTCTTGTCGTTTGGCGATGGCGCATTTATAATAAGGTGATTTGTTTGTCGCGCATCCGTTGCGATGGATCGGCCGGAAATTCAGCGTTGATCGCCGGTCATGCAGAACAGAACACTATCAATCCATTGAAAATGCCATGCGAATTCCTCTGAACCGGTTCGACGAGTGTATCGATCAACCAATTCTGAAACGCGGCCTGACCTATTTCCGGAACGGCCAGGTAAGCGAGCCTGTCGAGGGCGCACCGGGAGAGTTCGAGGCTGTCGTGGCGGGCGCGGAGCTGTACACCGTGCAGCTCGTCATCGAGCGCGGCGAGGTGGTCGAGCATGTGTGCAGTTGTCCGTACGACATGGGGCCGGTCTGCAAGCACGTGGCGGCGGTGCTGTTTTCCCTGCGCAAGGACGAGCTTGGCCTGAAGGTGAAAAAGGCCTCGACCAACAGCGCCGGAGCCAAAAAAACCTCGAAGCGCAAAACCGTGGCGGAGCGGGTCGATGCCTTGCTCGAAGCCGTCGATCCGGGCGATCTCAAACAGTTCGTCAGGGAGCAGGCGAGCCAGAGCGTCCAGTTCCGGAACCTCGTGCTCGCCACCTTCGCCACTCCCGACTCCGGCGATTCGAAAAGCTTTTACACGCAGCAGTTGACGGCGATTGTGCGCAGCGCCAAAGACCGGTCGGGCTTTATCGGCTGGTCGGAGTCGAACCGGGTCGCCAAGGGGGTCGCGAATATTCTGGAAATGGCTCACAAGCATTTCGAGGCCCGGAACTACCGCGAAGGAGTTTTGGTGTGCATTGCCGTTATGGAGAAGCTGCTTGGTGCGCTGGACCATGCCGACGACAGCGACGGCTCGATCGCCGGCTGCATCAGCGACGCCTGCGCTATGATGCTCGCCGTCGCACAATCGAAGCCCGACGCGAGCATCAGAAAACAGTTGCTCGACTACTGCATGAAGGCAGTAGAGAAGCGACTCTACTATGGCTGGAACTGGCATCTTGGCATGTTGGAGATGGCCGCGGAGCTGGTCGAGAGCGACGAAGAGCGTCGCGCGTTGCTCGCCGCGCTGGAGCGTGAAGGCGGTTCCGGTTACGACGGAAAAGCCGCGCAGGGCCTCAAGTACGGACTCATGGCGAAAACCGGCGGCGAGGCGGCGGCTGACGCCTGGCTCGAAGCGAACCTCGGCAATCCGGAGCTGCGCCGGATCGCGCTCCGCAAGGCGATGGAGAGCCGCGATTTCGACAAGGTGCGCGGCCTCGCGGAGGATGGAATCGCGCACGACAAACCGAAATATCCGAGGCTGGTGGCCGAGTGGCATGACTGGCTGCTCAAAATCGCCGAGGCGCAGGGCGAGCGCGAGCTTGTCATTCAATACGCCCGCCTTCTGTTTTTTCAGAGCAACCGGTTTCAGGAGAACTATTACGCCATCCTGAAGCAGCAGATCGAGCCGGAGCGGTGGGTTCCGTTTGTCGAGGAGCTTCTCGGCGAGATTGAGAGCAGTAGAAAACCATACATTCCCCAGGAGTTGCTCGCCGGAATTTTCATCAGCGAAGGGTGGATGGAGCGGTTGTTGAATCTCCTTCGCCAGTTGCCGACGCTTCATACCATAGAAGAGTACGAATCGAGGCTCGCCGGGCAGTATCCTGCCGAGCTGGTTGAATTGTACGCCCAGACGATTGCCGATTATCTGAAAGAGAATGTCGGGCGAAATCACTATCAGGAAGCGTGCCGGTATTTGCGGAGAATGATAAAACTCGGCGGGCGCGAAAAGGCGAACGGGGTTATCGCCGATTTGAGGAGGCTCTACCCGCAGCGAAGGGCGTTGATGGAGGAGCTGGCGCGCGTCTGAAGAGTACCGTCTTTGCCTCGCTCAGCGTCATGGATGCTGTCGGGAAATCGTTATACTGTCGCCACAATTTTCGCCTTGCCTTAATTTTCAAAAAAAGTACTCTCATGAGCGATCTGCCGAACTGTCCGGAATGCAATTCAGAATACACCTATGAAAACGGGACGCTCTTCGTTTGCCCGGAGTGCGCCCACGAGTGGAGCCGCGCCGGGTCGGGCGAGGCCGAGGCGGAGCGCGTCTGGCGCGACGCGAACGGTAACGTTCTCCAGGATGGCGACACGGTGACGGTCATCAAGGATCTCAAGGTTCGCGGCGCGTCGTCGGTGCTCAAGGGGGGCACGAAGGTGAAGAATATCCGTCTCGTCGAGGGCGATCACGACATCGATTGCAAGATCGATGGCTTCGGCGCGATGCAACTGAAATCGGAATTCGTCAAAAAGGGGTGAGTCATGCAAACTGCCGATTCAATGGCGCTGCTCCGCGAGCTGTACGAGGAGTATTCGGAGTGGTACTTCAGCCTCGCCGAGGAGGATGGGGTGCTGCCGCGCTCGATTTCCGGCGTCGCCGCCGATGGCTGCCAGTTCATCTACCTGACTGACGGACTGACCTTGCAACCGATGGCGCGGAACAAATTTCTGCGCTTCGTGCTCGATGAGCACCGCGCGGTAGCCTACGCCTATGGCGGTCTGGCGCTGCGGGGCGACAGCGATCTTGGCGAGATCGAGGAGGTGCTCGACGTGGTGGCCGCCAGCGCGGCGCACTACATCATGGGTCACTGGAGGGTGATTCGCGGCGAGGACGGCAAGGTCGCCGCGCTCAAGCCGATGGGCCAGAGCGAAGGCGACGACCCGGAGAAGCACCCGGCGTCGTGGTATCTTGCCGGAGCCATCCGCTTCTCCGACGCCGAAAAGCTCAAATACGGCGACCTTTGGAAAGAGGCGAAGGCGGGTGTGATGTTCAGCGACCGGAACTCTCGGGAATAAAGAACGTTACGCGCTTCTGACCGGACGGGCGTTTGCCTCACTCCAGCGCCCGTCCGCAGACTTTGCAGAAGCGGGCTTCGGAGTCGCGGGCGTTGCGCTGGCAGCACGATTCGCCGTGGTTGCGTCCGGACTCAAGCTTTTCGTGCATGGCGGCCATTTCGGCGCTGACGATGCCCGTCGGCACGGCGATGACGCTGTACCGGTGATCATCAGCAGGGCGGCAAGGGTGCGGCCAAGGACGGTCTGCGGGTAGAGATGTCGCCGTAGCCGACCGTGGTGATGGTGACGATCGCCCAATAGCCCCCTTTCGGAATGCTGGTGAATCCGTTCTCCTCGCCCTCGATGAGGTACATGAGCGAGCCGATGATGCTCACCGTGACGAGCACGAAGAAGAGGAAAAAGACGATCTTGCGACCCGAAGCGATGATCGACGCCTTGACGAATTCGGCCTCCTTGACGAACTTGACCGGCTTGAACAGCCGGAAAATCCGCAGCACCCGGAAAAAGCGGATGACGAGCAAATACTGGGTTCCGGGAACAAAGATGCTGAACCAGGTCGGCATGATGGCAAGCAGGTCGATGATGCCGTAAAAGCTGAAAATATAACGCACTCTCGATTTTGATGCATACAGTCTGACGAGATATTCGATGGTGAACAGCATGGTGAAAAACCATTCCACGCCATAGAGCGCCTGTTCGTATGCCTGATGAATCGTCGCGACGCTGTCGAGCATCACCACGGTGACGCTCAGGATGATCGCCGCGATCAGCACGAGATCGAAGGCTTTGGCCGGGATCGTGTCGTAATCGAAGATGATATGGCGCAGTTGCTGCCGTATGCTCTTTTTCGGGGTTATGTTCGGGCCAGGGTTTCTTGTTTCGGTAAAAAGGGTTGTCGCCGGATGGCGGGCGTGAGCGTCAGTGAAAAATATACAATGGCCTTTTCCGGTTATGAAACGGGATGTTTGAGGCCGGGAGCGGTGTTTGAAAGAGGGGGCGCATCTGTCGGCCCAGCGTTTTGCCGGGGCGTCACGTTATTGAAACAATGGCCTCGTCATGACGAGCTTGCGCGGGAGCTGATGTTTTTGTTGTATATTAAGACCGTTAATTCACTTAAACATGAAAAGGAGAGCAAATTATGTCACTGTTCAGAAAATCGTTCACCATTCTTGCATTTGCGCTGACCGCCATCTTTTCGTTTGGCGCGACGCTCAATGCCGCTTCCCCGGAACCTCAGGCCGCAGCCGTTCAGCCAGCCACCAAAGGCTTGTTCGTGGTGGTCACCTCCGATGACTCCATGACGCAGATGATGGCGATGGTGCTTTCGACCCAGACGCTCACCCAGGGCCGTTCCGTCCGCGTACTGGTTTGCGGCAAGGCTGGCGAGCTTGTGCTGAAAGGCAGCAAGGAGAAGCTTTTCAAGCCGCTCGACAAGTCACCCCAGATGCTGCTCAAAGGGCTGATCGCCAAGGGCGTCACGGTCGAGGTTTGCCCGCTTTACCTGCCGAACACCGGCAAGCAGCCCTCCGCTCTCATTGACGGAGTCACGGTTGCCCAGCCGCCAGCCGTCGCCGCCGCCATGGCTGAGGATGGCATCAAGCTGCTGACGTTCTGATCCGTCCGGATCTGTTTTTCAGAGCGCTGCCGCCGATCCGGTTTCCGGTAATTGGCGGCAGCGCTCTCTCATTTCGTGGCGAACAGCTCTGGCAGCGCCTTGCTTGCCGGTTCGCGGATGACCAGGTCGTAGCCGATCGCGCCCGATGGCTCGGGATTGATTTCGATGCAGCAGGCACCGGTTTTCCGGGCCAGGGCGGGGTAGCTCGCAACTAGCCAGACGGTGCCGGAGGTGCCGATGCTGACGAAGAGGTCACAGTCGCCGACCGTCGCCGAAGCTTCTCGCATGACCGCCTCGTCGAGCAGGTCGCCGAACCAGACGATGGCGGGCCGGAGCCACTCGCCGCAATCGCACCGCAAGGTTTCGTAGCTGCGCCCGAAATCCTCCTTGCGCGACCCGGCTCGCTGTTGCATACCGTCGATGTTCTGCGTGATCACGCGGGCCTCCGGCATGGCGGCGATGAGGCGGTGTCCGTCGTGCGGATGGCAGTCGAGCACCGCTCTGCGCCGGAGTTCATGAAAGCACAGCACCTTTTCGGGATCGCGCCCGAACGCCTCTTGGCAGGCGTACTCCTCGTAATCGTACCGGCTCCGGTGAAGAAGACGATGCTGCGGTATGATTCGAGGTCGATCATTGTCATGAGGTTTCACGGATTGTATGAGTCGGCTGGCAGGCAGACATTTGTTATCGGGAATGCTGCAAAGAAGTGTATAGGTAATTATATTGAAGAAAATATTCATAGAGAAGATTCTCTTACCGAATCAACGGAGTTGCTATGTTGAAAGAAGCTGCTGCTGTTACGGGAGGCGCGTTACTTCTGCCTCCAATCGGAGTGTCGATCGTTGCCTGCGGCTTGCCGGGTCTTCTTATCGCAGGAGCTGGTTTGTTTTTCGCTGACGCCATGATGAAGGAAAATCGCACTTCGGCAGCCCCCGTCAGCGATCCCGCAAACGAGAGAGAGGAGGACTGGGAGACCCTTCCGCCATCTGATCCGGACACTCTCAGGTAAACATCGCTCTATTGCCAGTTCGCCGTCGATCGGCTCCGGGCCGCTCTGCGCGATAGTGTCTGGCGTGTTTGTGTCGCTCGTCAACCAGCATTTGGCGCCCCAACATCTCTCGAAATGACTTGCGCGTGGCTGGCGAAGGATTCAGCTCTGCCGTGGCTGCTCAAAATGGTGGTGTTGACGGTGACCGTTGGACGGCTCGATGTCTTGAACTGTCCATTCAATGCCGATTTCGTCTGGCGTTTCTTGGCCATTGGCAGCAGATAAGCGCGACAAATGCGTGTCCATAAACAAAAAAAAACAGCCTCGTTCAGGAGGCTGTTTTTTGTAGTGAAATGACAACCGGCGCTCGCCGTTTTTATCAGTTGAACGGATTGTGCCGGGGTGACTTGTCGGACGACGGAGGCAAAATGGGCAGCATGAATGCTGGTTGTTCGCCGGTCAGGGTCTTCAGGAAGGCGACGATTTTTGCGTTCTCTTCCGGTGAAAATGCCTTTCCAAGCTGGATTTTTCCCATGACGTCAACCGCCTGACCCAGCGTCTGTGCCGCTCCATCATGGAAGTACGGATAGGTCAGCTCGACGTTTCTCAATGTTGGCACCTTGAAATTGAAGCGGTCAGCATCCTTGCCGGTGACGGCTTCCCGTCCCTCGGCGGGATTGGTCGTCTTGTATGGCTCGACGACTCCCATTTTCTGGAACGAGTTTCCGCCGAGAGCCTCTCCGTTGTGGCAGGCGGTGCAGCCGCTCGATTTGAACAGCTCGTATCCTTCAAGCTCCTCTTTGGTGATGGCGTTGTCATCGCCCGCCAGCCAATCATCAAAGGGAGCGTTCTGCGTTACGAGCGTCTGTTCGAAAGCGGCGATCGCTTTGGTAACCTTGTCGATGTCGATCTTGTCCGTTCCGAATACCGCTTTGAACTCGTCCACATAGCCGGGGATCGACTGCAATTCAGCAACCGCAAGCTCATGAGTATAGCCCATTTCACCGGGATTGGCGATCGGGCCGCCAGCCTGTTCCTTGAGATCCTTGGCCCGCCCGTCCCAGAACTGGGCGATATTCATGCCTGAATTCAGCACGGTCGGCGCGTTGATAGGACCTTGGCTCCATTTGTGGCCGATCGAGGTCTTGAGATTGTCGCTTCCACCCATGCTCAGATTGTGGCACGAGTTGCACGAAATAAATCCCGATTTGGAGAGTCTCGGATCGAAATAGAGCTTCTTGCCGAGTTCGACCATCGCCGGATCGGCGACTTTTGCCGGTTTAATGATTTTTACAGGTTCATCGCCTCTTTTCTGGGTGATGGCCTGTTGAATCTTTTCTGGCGTTTTCGGCGGAGTTTTCGAAGAGCAAGCCGTTGCCGTGGCCATGATAGCGAGTGCTGCAACGAACGATATTTTTGTCATAAACCCTCCATTTTTGAATTACTGATTGTTCGAGTGGACAAAGAGCGGGAAGCGGAAAGTGAAGCTGCTATTGCATGAGGTTGATCGTTGGTGTTTTGATTTTTTTTGTGCGGTGTGCTTGCTTGTACGTTTTTGACGTAGTGTGCTTGTGAAATTTAGAGAAAAACAATGGACTTCAAAAGTGTTAATCCCTTCATCGCAATGACTGGCCATTCTGTACCGTGAAAAATATCTTATCAGAAGCCAGTACTGTCAACTTCTTTGTCGCATTGTTAGAATGTTTTTCTGTATTGCACCACCAGAAGAGAGAGGTTATTTGATCAGAATGTAACCTGCTCATAATTGCATCAGATTATTTAAAAACTGAATATATAATATGTCAGCGATGTTTTTCGATGAAATTCTTAAAGAAAAGAGTGAGGTCGTCTTCTGTTATATGTTTTTGGTATAATGTGTTGTGCTTGCGAGAATAAAAAAAGTATGTCTTCGATCTCTTGTCAGCTCTGTTGATCACTTTTTAAAGAGTATCTTGTGTTCTGTTTCTTGGGAGTATAGGGTTCACGCGGATGAGAAGCAAGATATTCAAGTTGAAAATGACTTATAACCTGTTTTTGAAGCGTATTTAGCTGTAGTTAAAGTTAATTTGTTGATCTTGTGAGGATTTGATATATGTATTACGGTATGCAACTTGGCAATCTTGTCTTGGCTTATGTGTGATATAATCTGGAAATTGAGATTATCATATAAAAAAATTATTTGTAAAATCAATCAATATTTCTGCTGTCTTATTTTTTTGTAAAGTATTGTAAAGTTACTGGATAGGGATTACATTCCTGAATGTTGTCGTTACAGTCTATTCTGAAGCTGATTTGGTAGATGAAATCGGCTCGCATTGTCGGGTTTGAGTGAATTGTTCTGTGGCATATAAAGTGGTTCAGTGTGAAGAGCATAATTGATCCATGGAATATCTGACAATGCGGAGATGATAGCACAATTATCTTGTATTTGTGATGGTTGCAGTATATTTTTTTGTGTATATTTTTTGGCTTTTTTATATGTCGTATATGTTTTCTTGTGTCGCTGGATTTAATTTTTTTGTGATGAAGTATATGCCCTTTTGAATTCAAGACAGGGTCTGTTCAACTAAGTGTGTAAACGGTCGTAATCAAACGGGAAGCCGTCCTTCGAATTTAATGGAAAACTGGTTG